>NZ_JBTIWT010000002.1:0-589746 GCF_054353775.1 Bacillus sp. 5w2
GGGGAATGTAGAAATCACAAAAATGGATGCTGAAAGTAAGAATGTATTATCAGGGGCAGTGTTTGAAGTTCATGACGAAAAAGGCAAAGTAGTAACGAAAGTAACAACAGATAAAGAAGGAAAAGCGAAAGTCTCAGACTTATCTGTAGGTCACTACACACTTGTAGAAGTAGAAGCACCAAAAGGTTATGAAAAATTAACTCATCCAATTCCATTTGAAATTACAAAGGGAATGATAAGTTCAGTTCAATTAGAAGTATTAAACAAATTGACTTCTTTAGCACCACCAGGCCCAGAGAAACCAGAAACAACGGATCCAGAAAAGCCTGAAACACCAAATCCAGAAAAACCGGAAACAACGGATCCAGAGAAGCCTGGAACACCAAATCCAGAAAAGCCTGAAACAACGGATCCAGAGAAGCCTGGAACAACGAATCCAGAAAAACCGGAAACAACGGATCCAGAGAAGCCTGGAACACCAAATCTAGAAAAAACGGAAACAACGAATCCAGAGAAGCCTGGAACACCAAATCCAGAAAAACCTGAAAAAGAATTACCGAAGACAGGAAAGAAAATGCCTGTGGAACCATATATGGGAGCATTTCTTGTAATGATGAGTTTTGGATTACTCGTATTAGGTAGAAAACAGCAGAGATAATAAAAGAGAAAAGGTATCCTTCAAGTATTGAAGTGCACCCCAATTGTTAGACACGGTCTAACAATTGGAGGTGCATTTTTTATTTTATTTGGCATAAAAAAAGCATCTAGCACAAGAACTCGATACCAATAAAAACAAAAAGGAAGACAAAGTGCGTCCTATTTTCTTAATGTGGTTATATCAAAAAAGTTAGCTATATATTTAATGTGAAAGTACAAGGTTAAAGGTCTTCGTAATATTTGGGTGAAAAAAGAGTTATCTATGTAATTAATTTGAGTACTTTAGAAAAGAGGTCTATTTCCTAAAGTATTCAAAGGATGATAGTCCAATAGCAGGTGGAGATGAAACTCGTTTTGGCACTGTATTAGCGCCTTAAAATGTAGATTGGGGAAAATAATGTAAAAAAACTATTGTATATTCAAAAACCTTATGTTACATTTGTATTACAGAAGAGTTACAAATCGTAACTTATATTACGGTTTGTTTTCTTTTGTCTTTCGGTATGTTACGAATTAGAGTTCGTATCCAATCAACTGAGAATATATAAAATTGAAAAAGAGTTTTTCTATGTGTATAAGAGTGTGTGTAGTAAAGAGCCTGGTGAGAGCTTTACGCACATTATTAAAATTCCTTTCTGTCTTAAAAGAAGAAAACCAACTACCAACTATTTAGGAGTTTTAAATAATGATAGTAAATGAAATGTACTTCCTTTCCCACACACAATGTAGTACATATTTACTTTCAGTCTAATTACTACACAGACTTTTATACATATGACGTTATTGTTTTAGGAATACATAGGGGGAGAAACATTGAGGAAGTTATTAACGGTAATTGGGATTACATTTTTAATGTTAGCAGGATGTAGTAATGGAGATTTTGAAAAAGAAATAGATGCAGGGAAGACCGCGTTAACGAATAAAGAATATAAGAATGCTTTATCATCATTTGAACGAGCGCTGGATGAGAAAAAAGACGATTCAGATGCAATAGTGCTTGCAGAACAAACGAAAATCATGATGGAAGCAGTAAAGTTAAAAGAAGAAACAAAGATAGAAGAATCAATTCAGTCATTTGAAAAAGTAGAGAACATGAAGGATGGAAATACTACGCTTATAAAGCAGGCCAAGGAAGAACGAACAGCATTACTAGCCATTTTAGAACAAAAAAAGAAGTATAGCGAGCAACTGACGAAAAGTGAAGAGTTAATAAATAAGAAAAATTATGGAGAAGCGAAAGAGACATTAAATAAGCTAGTTTCAGAAACAAAAAATAACAAGAACCTTGAAGAGTATAATAAAAAAGCAGTAGGATTAGTTATGAAAATTAGTGAAGAAGAAAAAACTACAAAGAGTGAAACAGCAGCAAAGGCACAAAAAACTGATGCAGGAACGAACCAAAAGGTAGCAACAGAAAAGACTCAAAAAACAGAGGCAGAAAAAAATCAAAAGGTAGCGACAGAGAGTGATAAAAAGGTAGAAGCAGACAAGACTCAAAAAGTAGCGACAGAAAATAATAAAAAAGTAGAAGCAGACAAGACTCAAAAAGTGGCGACAGAAAATAATAAAAAGGTAGAAACAGGAAAGACTCAAGATACATTTACTTTTGAGAAAGCTAAAGCATATATTAAAAATGAATATAAAGAAGACTATGATTACACACTAGAGAACACGCAAGTAGAGAATGGAAAGAAATATTATCAAATTAGAGTGCGTACGACATATAAAATAGAAGGCGCAGCTGGACCAGGATTTACTGGCGTATTCAAAGTATTCGAAGATGGTACAATTATTGAAATGCACTAAATTGATGAAAAAGGTATCCTCAAAGTATATGAGGGTACCTTTTTTCCATAAAAAAAAGCATCTAGCAAAAGTACTAGATGCAAATAAAAACACAAGGGAAGACAAAATTCTTCCCTTTTCCCGTAAGTAATTATATCAAAAAATTTATAAAAAACTAGCTTTATTTTTAATATAATTGATGTGTGAAGCTATGAAAGTATAAGATTACACTATTTTTGTAGTGTTTTATTGAAAAAAGGAGCTGCGTATATGATTAATTTTAAACCAGAAAATTTGAACCAACTATTAAAAGTGATGTTAATTAGTGCGAATCAGTCTTATGATGCGATTAAAGATTATGAATGTACGGGAGAAGCAGTCGTATTCCGTGTAGACTTCGAGTATATTGACGTTTCTCTAATGATTGTAGATATGTTAGGAAGATCAGCTTCTCAATTTACCATTTTGCCATATGCCCGCCCTAATACGAATGAAATAGATTACATTCAGTTTCAAGTGTATTCGATTAATGAAGGGAATTTTAAAGAAATGATCGATATGATGTAAAAACTATAATTTTACAAATATGTATATACCAACTAATATATAATTAATAAATTTATATAATTGGAGTGATGAGATGCAGCCGTTAGAAAGAGAGATTCATGCTAATATGCTGAAAGTGTGGCGAATTCACGCTTTAATTGGGGCGGCGGTTATACTAGCAGTCGTAATTGCATATTTCTTTTTTATGATCAATTTTAATTGGTGGGGGTGGTTGTTTGGCTTGTTAGTAACAGGGGCTATTATATTTATCCCACTTGATTATTTTGTGTTTCCAAATTTACGTCAACGCTATTATAGTTACAGATTAAATGAAGATGAGATTGAGATTCAAAAGGGAATGTTCGTTGTAAAACGCGTGCTCATTCCGATGATTCGCGTGCAGCACGTAACGATTGAACAAGGACCGATTATGAGAAAATATAATTTAGCAGAATTACATATTTCAACAGCAGCAATTTCTCATAGTATTCCAGGCTTAACGAAAGAAGAAGCAGAACAGCTGAAAAGACAAATTGGAGAGCTTGCGAAAGTGAGTGATGAGGATGTATAAGAGGCAACATCCGATTACGATATTATTAGGTATTCGAATTGCGACTTTGTTGCCTTTTATTCTTCTTGTTTTATTTCGGTCAGATGGTCAAGTAAAACCTTGGTATATCTTTCATCTTGTTCTCTTGGCCTTATTATTTATTATGGCTATTTTCTCAGCTATAAAATGGTATTTCAAAGTGTACTGGGTTGAAAACAATATTTTACATATTAAACACGGCGTTTTTGTAAAGAAGGAAAGTTACTTAAATAAAGAACGTGTGCAAAATATTAGTACGTCTTCTAACCTTATTTATCAAGTGCTTGGACTGACGAAATTAAATATAGAAGTAGCGGGCGGCGGGACTGAGCCAGAAGTGATGTTGGCGGGTATTAGAGAAGAGGAAGCGAAGGAACTCATTGCCTTATTACATAAAGAAAGAAGTATTGTGAGTGAAGAGGTGCCTGAGGAAGAAGGAAGTAAGACGGTTTATCAGTTAACAGCGAAAGAAATTTTAGCAGCATCTATTACATCTGGTAGATTCGGGTTAGTATTTTCTGGACTTCTTCTTATTTACTCAGAGTTTAATCAATTTCTACCAGAATGGCTTATTAATAAAGTGGAAGCGTATGTGATGGATAACGGTGTATATGAATTAATCGTTATGGCTGCGATTTTAATGGCGATTTCGTGGGTCGTTTCAACAGGTGGCTATGCGTTAAAATATGCGAACTTTAAAATTGAGCGAAAAGGAAATGAAATTCGCATCGTGCAAGGGTTGTTTGATAAGAAAGAGTTTGTGTTAAAATTACACCGCATTCAAGCGATTACGGTGAAAGAGGGAATTCTCCGTCAGCCTTTCGGTTATTGCTCTGTTGAAGTAGAAGTCATTCAAAGTATAGAATCGGCTGGAAATGAAGTGATGTTACATCCTTTTATGAAAAAGAAAGATGTCCAGCAGCTACTTACGTATTTGCAGTTGCCGTATGAAATGGAAGAGGAAATCGTTCACTTACCGAAGGATGCATTGCGCCGTTACGTAATAATGGGCTGGATTACAAGTACGGTGCTTGCACTGCCGATCATCGGTGCGAGTATATATTTTAAACAAAATATTGCGTTGTTCACGCTAATACCACTATTTATCACATTTACGTTACTTGCATACGCTCGGTATAAAAGTGGTGGATATATGATACGAGAAAATCAGTTAGTCATGGTATACCGTGGCCTTGCGAAATATACAGGGATCATGCGAAGAAGGCATGTTCAAGCAGTAGGATATAGTCAGTCGCATTTTCAAAAGAAAGACGAGTTATGTACAGCTGCCGTATCAGTAGCGGGGCATAGATATAATGTGAAACATATGCGAAAAGAAGACGCGCTTCGTATATATAATTGGTATAAAGAAAAAGGAAACACCGGTGTGTAATGGTGTTTCCATTTTTATGTCGTGATTTGTCGATAAGTCGATATATTGGAAAAATCGTTGATATATTCAAAGATACGATAGATATATTGGAAAAATCGTTGATATATTCAAAGATACGATAGATATATTCAGAAAATCGTTAATATAATTTCACATACCGACAACGCCGAATGCCGAAACCTAAACTAACACATCAAAAGTAGTCACAAAAGACGGACGAGAGAAAATACTTTTTTGCTGCTCTGCATGTGGATGCGCTTGAGCTTGTCCCTCTGCTTGTGCAGGGCGTTTTTTATGAGCATTTTCAAATGAACGTGATTCTGTCCAGTCTTTAAAGTTTTGCTCTGTTTCCCACATCGTTAAGATAACATATGTATCGTTACTTAATGGGCGAAGAACGCGGATCGCTTGGAATCCTGGTTCGTTTTCGATAAGGCCTGCGCGGTTTTTAAAACGGTTTTCAAATACAGGGCGACCTTCGTCTGTTACAGAAATGTTGTTACAAACGATATAGCCAGGTTGTCCGTTAAATTCGCCAACAGCGTCTAGTACGTCATACTGAAGTGATCCTTCTACAGATTCTTCAGTATTTTCTTTATAAAACATATTCTTCTCATCATTTTTTGCAGTGAAATGTGCTTGTTCTAGAGGTGTTTCGTATGAAATAATAGCCTTCATTTTAATGCCCCCTTAATTGTTTGTTTCCATTATATCAACTCTCGTAAAAAACTTCGAAGATTATATACATAAAGATACTTCTTTTTCAAATAATAAATGTACCATCATTTGGAAAGAAGGCCGATGTATGAAGAAAGTAAAGTGGACTTTATTAGGTGGGTTAGCAACGATTGTATTAGCGATTGTACTCTATAAACTTATTGTGTTAGCTGGTGGCTATATGATGGATGAAAAGCAGCTCGTTTTCCACTCTTCATCACGTATCGTTGACCAGAAAGGGAAAGAAATTACGAAATTATATGTAGAAAATAGGGACATCGTACCAGTCGAGCAAATTCCAAAGCATGTACAGCAGTCGTTTATTGCGGTGGAAGATTCTCGTTTTTATGAGCATCAAGGAATTGATTACCCGTCTATATTCCGTGCTCTTTATAAAGATACATTAGCTGGAGAAAAAGTAGAGGGCGGTAGTACGATTACGCAGCAACTCGCTAAAAACGTCTTTTTAACTCGTGAAAAAACATTTACACGCAAGTTAAAGGAAATCGCAATTTCCCTTCAATTAGAGCAAAAATATACGAAGCAACAAATTCTTGAAATGTATATGAATCATATTTATTTTGGTCATGGAGCTTATGGTATTCAAGCTGCAGCAAAGTTGTATTTTAATAAAAATGTAGAGGATTTAACAGTAGAAGAGGGGGCAATGCTTGCAGGCCTTCCGAAGTCGCCAAACGGATATTCACCGTATTTCTCTCCAGAGAAAAGTAAGGAGCGCCGTGATCTCGTATTGTCACTTATGCATAAACAAGGTTATTTGACTGCAGAAGAAAGCGTACGTTATCAAGGAAAGACGATTGCTCTTTACAAAAACTTAGATGAGAATGAGCTCGCATATATGCCGTATATTGATATGGTCATAGATGAAGCAGCTCGTTTATACGGGTTGTCTCATCAAGAGGTACTCCGAGGAGGATATACGTTTGTCGTACCGATGGATGAAAAAATTCAAAACGTAGCGTATAACCAGTTTCAAGATGCAAGGAATTTTCCTGGTAAAGAAGAGGGGGCGCAAGGTGCTTTTTTATTAATGGATAATCGTACGGGCGGAATTAAAGCTGCGATTGGCGGAAGAAAGTATGTCCCGAGAGGGTTTAATCGTGTTTTTGCAAAAAGACAGCCGGGATCTGTGCTAAAACCACTGATTGTCTATGCACCAGCACTCGAAACGAAAAAATATAATCCGTATTCTTTATTAACGAATGAAAAAACTTCTTTTGAAGGTTATGAACCTCGAAATTACAATCGTCAATATACGAAAGAAATGACGATGTACGATGCGATTTTAGAGTCAGCAAATGTACCGGCAGTTTCTTTATTAAATGAGTTAGGGGTAGAAGAAGGCAAGCAATATTTAGAGAAAGGCAATGTTCATATTGCTGATGCTGGTTTAAGTACAGCGCTTGGCGGATTGAAAAATGGTGTTTCAACATTTGACCTTGTGAAAATGTATCGTGCATTTTTAGCAAATGGCGCTATTATTGAGCCGCACGTTATAGAAAAGGTGTTAAATAGACACGGCGCAGTCATTGGAGAATCGCCAAAAGTAGAAACGAAAATTTTCTCGAAACAAACGGCATGGTATATGACGAAAATGTTAGAAGGAGTTGTGAAGGAAGGGACAGCGAAAGCAGGTATATATAACGGGGCGTTAGCTGGGAAAACGGGTACCACTTCCTTACCAAATGACGACAATGGAGCGAGAGATATGTGGTTCGTTGGCTATACGCCAAATTTAGTAGGTGCAGTTTGGATTGGTTATGACCGTACGGATAAAGAGCATCAGTTGCAAGGAGAAAGTGCGTCAGCAACGAAATTGTTTAAGAAAATTTTAACGAAGGCAAATGTAGAACAGAAAGAGCAGTTTATGAAACCAGAAGGTGTGGAAACAATCGGTGCTCCAATACGGTTGCGCAAGATTGAAGATGTGAAAATGAAATTAGCGTTTAGCCCTTTCGGTTTATTTAAAGTGAAATTAAGCTGGACACCACTTCCAGATGAAAGAATTATGTACCGAATTTATAGAGTAGAAAATGGTATTCATACGCATGTAGACACTGTAAACGGTGCTGGAGAATATGAAGAAAAGTTTGTTAACATCTTTTCAAAACCGAGTTTTTACGTTGTACCATATAACACACAAACGAACCGTGAGGGAGAAAAGTCAAAAGTAGCTAAACCATAGTTTTTCTCTGTGCTATAATAAGAATGTTGTGAAAATAGTAAGCGGTTTTACGAATGTTTGTGTCAATTTCATGAACAACGTACATAATGTTATGCATTTTGTTTTTACAAGCTGTATAGTAAAAAAAGATAAATATCGGAATAGAACGTATTTAGAGCAAAAGCATTGGCAAGGAAGGGAGCAAGGGTCTTGGTAAGAACTATAAATGAGACATTTTTAAAAGCATGTAGGGGGGAACGTACCGATTATGTACCAGCATGGTATATGCGTCAAGCAGGTCGTTCACAGCCGGAATATAGAAAGATAAAAGAAAAGTATTCTTTATTTGAAATTACACACAATCCAGAGCTATGTGCTTACGTTACAAAGTTGCCAGTTGATCAATATAACGTAGACGCAGCAATTCTGTATAAAGATATTATGTCACCACTACCTGCAATTGGTGTGGATGTAGAAATTAAATCAGGTATTGGCCCAGTTATTGATAATCCAATCCGTTCTTTACAAGACGTAGAAAAACTAGGGGAAATCAATCCAGAAGATGATGTGCCGTACATATTAGATACGATTCGTTTATTAACGACTGAAATGTTAGACGTACCGTTAATCGGTTTTTCAGGAGCTCCATTTACGTTAGCAAGCTATATGATTGAAGGCGGTCCGTCTCGTAACTATCATAATACGAAAGCGTTCATGTATGCAGAGCCGAAAGCTTGGTTCGCATTAATGGATAAGCTAGCAGATATGGTTATTACATATTTAAAAGCGCAAATTAACGCAGGAGCAAAAGCAGTTCAAATTTTCGATTCTTGGGTTGGCACAGTGAATGTAGCAGATTACCGCATATTTATTAAACCAGCGATGGAGCGTATTTTTGCAGAAGTTCGTACGATGGGTGTTCCAATGATTATGCACGGCGTAGGAGCTGCGCACTTAGTGAATGAATGGCATGACTTACCTCTTGATGTTGTAGGTTTAGACTGGCGTTTACCGATTGAAGAAGCACGTGCACGCGGTGTTCATAAGGCGGTACAAGGAAATATGGATCCTTCATTCTTACTAGCACCTTGGTCTGTTATTGAAGAACATGTAAAAGCTATTTTAGATCAAGGGATGAAAGAGCCAGGTTATATCTTTAACTTAGGTCACGGTGTATTCCCAGAGGTAAATCCAGATACATTAAAACAATTAACTACATTTATTCATGAATACTCTAAAGAACAGTTAGCGAAGTAAAGGAGAATAGCTGTATGAAAAAGAAAATTGGTTTGCTTGTAATGGCATACGGAACGCCATATAAAGAAGAAGATATTGAACGTTACTATACACATATTCGTAGAGGAAGAAAGCCAAGTCCTGAAATGCTAGAAGATTTAACAGAGCGTTACCGTGCAATTGGTGGCATTTCTCCTTTAGCTACTATTACATTAGAGCAAGCTAAAAAGTTAGAACAGCGTTTAAATGAAGTACAAGATGAAGTAGAGTACCATATGTATCTTGGTTTAAAACATATCGAACCTTTCATTGAAGATGCAGTGAAGGATATGCATAACGACGGTATACAAGATGCAATCGCACTTGTTCTTGCGCCGCACTATTCTACATTTAGCGTGAAATCGTATGTAGGACGAGCACAAGAAGAAGCTGAGAAACTTGGAAACTTAACAATTCACGGCATTGATAGCTGGTATAAAGAACCGAAATTCATCCAGTACTGGGTTGATGCAGTGAAAGGTATATATAACGGTATGTCAGACGCAGAGCGTGAAAAAGCAGTATTAATCGTATCTGCTCATAGCTTACCAGAGAAAATTATTGCAATGGGCGATCCATATCCAGATCAATTAAATGAAACAGCGGATTATATTGCAAGAGGTGCTGGAGTAGCGAACTATGCAGTAGGTTGGCAAAGTGCAGGAAACACGCCAGATCCTTGGATTGGTCCAGATGTACAAGATTTAACGAGAGAACTAAATGAAAAGTATGGATACAGTTCATTCGTATACGCACCAGTTGGATTTGTTGCGGAGCATTTAGAAGTTTTATATGACAATGACTTTGAGTGTAAAGTTGTGACAGATGAAATTGGCGCGAAATATTATCGTCCAGAAATGCCGAATGCATCGGACGCATTTATTGATTGCTTAACAGATGTTGTATTAAAGAAAAAAGAATCTGTAATGTAAGAAGAGAGGGGGAGCCTGCTTGAGGAAAAAAGTTGTAATTATCGGCGGTGGCATCACAGGATTAACAACAATGTATCACTTACAAAAAGATATTCGTGACAAGAACTTGCCGATTGATACATTACTTATAGAAGCATCGGGTAAACTTGGCGGGAAAATTCAAACCGTTCGAAAAGATGGATTTACAATTGAACGCGGACCGGATTCTTTCTTAGCACGAAAAGAAAGTGCAGCTAGATTAGCGAAAGAATTAGGTCTTGGCGATGAACTTGTAAATAATAAGGCCGGTCAATCATTTATCCTCGTAAACAATCGGTTACATAAAATGCCGAGCGGATCAATGATGGGAATTCCAACGCAAATTACGCCGTTTCTATTTTCCAGGCTGTTCTCCCCAATTGGTAAGATAAGAGCTGGTTTTGATCTGTTAATGCCGCGATCAAAGCCAGTATCTGACCAATCACTCGGGCATTTTTTCAGACATCGCCTCGGCAACGAAGTGGTTGAAAATTTAATCGAACCATTACTATCGGGTATTTATGCAGGGGATATCGATGAAATGAGCTTAATGTCAACATTCCCACAAATGTATCAAATTGAGCAGAAACATCGCAGTATTTCACTCGGTATGCGTACGCTCGCTCCGAAAAAAGAGACATCTGAACCGAAAAAGGGAATCTTCCAAACAGTGAAAACAGGTTTAGAATCTATAGTAGAATCTCTCGAAGTGAAGATACATGAAGGTACGATAATAAAGGGAACTCGCATTGCAAAAGTTGCAAAACTTGGTGATGGCTATACGATTATTCTTAGTAACGGAAAAGAAATAGAAGTGGACGCGGTCGTAGTTGCGACGCCGCATAAAGTATTGCCATCTATGTTCGCGCAGTACAAGCAGTTCCGTTTCTTCCGTAACATTCCTTCTACATCAGTTGCAAATGTGGCAATGGCTTTTCCGAAATCAGCCATTCAGCGTGATATCGATGGTACAGGATTTGTCGTATCAAGAAATAGTGATTACACAATTACAGCATGCACGTGGACACATAAAAAATGGCCACATACAACGCCAGAAGGAAAAACGCTTCTTCGTTGTTACGTTGGACGACCTGGTGATGAAGCGGTTGTAGAACAAACAGAAGAGGAACTCGTTCAGCTTGTGCTAGAAGACTTACGAAAGACGATGGATATTACAGAGGATCCAGAGTTTACAGTCGTAAGCCGCTGGAAAGAAGCGATGCCCCAATATACAGTAGGCCATAACGAGCGAATGAAGAAACTCACAACATTTATGGAGAAAGAGTTGCCAGGTATATACTTGGCAGGTAGTTCTTACGCTGGTTCTGGTCTTCCGGACTGTATTGATCAAGGTGAGAAAGCCGCAAAGCGTGTACTATCTCATTTGGAGAAAGTAATAGAGACTGAATTAATCGCACAATAAAGTGAAACGCCTTCAATCATATTGAAGGCGTTTCGCTTGTTATATAAAATATTTATTCGCCAATAAACATATATAAGTTATTTGGCTTTATCACTGCATCTCCCGCATAAATAACCCACTCTGTTAAGTTATCAAAATCTAAATGATAACTATTTCCTTCACTCATATCTTTTATAAAATATGGTTCATTAATGAGTATTCCTTGAATGAAATCTTCCGTAATGTCTTGCATTTCAAACCACATATGTTCACTTTTTCCTTCTTCGTAGGAGACACCAAACTTAGCGAGGAAACGAAAATCTTCATTTGATTGTTCAATGTGAAAAATATTGCTGAAATACCCGAAAGTATTCTTCGCATTGTAAGCCATACGGTCGGTTTCACTATTTGTTTTATAGAACATAAGCCCTGTAGCTTCCTCGTGTTCTTTGAAAAAACTTTCAATATATTCTTCTGAAGTATTAAATTTGAATAAGAGAACGGATGGAGATTGATGGTATTCATCTCGGTCATCCATCCCGCCTAAGAATACGTTTTGTGCATCTATTGGTTGTAGTTTCACTTCTTCATCCTCGATGGAAGACAATTGATCCATACTCGTTTTATGCCCCATATAAGATAATCCTTTTTCCCACGGAACAGCTACTGTATGGATAGAACCTTGCTGACTATGTGCGATAACGATAGGCTCATTCATAGGGACTTGTCCATTCTCAACGGCATTATTAGCAAATGTTTGAAAGAGATCACCAATGCCGTAATAAGAAGAAATGCGATTTGGAATCATTAATTCTATTTCTGTTACGCCTGCTCTTAAAAGGCCGTGTGTATGAAACCAATATTGCGTAGGCTCGCCTTCTTTATCGTCTTCATAAACAGAATGAATAACGTATAGGTCAGGAATGTCAGGTAATAATTCATTTTCAACGTGATATTCAATATAGTTTCTAGATATCACTTTCATTGCTGCGCTTGAATCAATTACAAATAATAAGTCTGGAGCGAGGTTCCATAAAAATTGTATTTGCTGGAAAAAGCAGTCCAGTACATCACCTACAAATAGCGTGCGAGTGAAAATTTCAGTACCATAAGCTGCATCTTCAAAAGTACGGTCTACGATTGTGGAATCTTGTCTATTGTACAGTTTATATTCTTCAGGATCATTCGTTTCATCAATATGCAGTTCATACGGTATGACTGTTTCATCCATATGTAACTCAACAATAAGGCTTGTCTCATCACTATAAACAATTTTTAACTCATCAACTTTAGTAGAGACAGTTTCTAGCCGCTGTTTTAGCTGCTCAATTGTAATTCTAGTTGGTATAACGGCAATCATATCTGAAAAATGACGTTCTAATGTTCCATTCATAGCTGCGCGGTATGTTTCTGTTTGCACTTCCATCCAATCACTCCTATTCAAATGAATCCATTTTACATGCCAATTAAATTTCGATATTTTCTGTTTTCTCTCTCTACTATTATAGTTCGCATTCGTAGAAGGTGTAAAATTATTATTTTGTATTGTAGTTTGAAAGCTTGTAAATTAAATAAATTTTTTGTAAAATTTGTCGAAATATCATTCTATATAACGAATCATTTGATATGATAGAAATGCTGAGAAAATATGAAATAGGGAGAGGAAAATGGCTGTGAAGAAATTGTTAAGTATCTTTTTATCATTCTTGCTATTGCTTTCATTTACTGGAACTTTAGCACAGGCAGAAGAAACGACTTCTATGTCAGTAGAAAAAGCAATTCAAGTATTTAAGCAGCAAGGAAAAATGAAGGGGATGGTGGAAGGATATATTGTCGGATATACGCAAAGTCCTTCTAAATACACGAAAGATCCGGCTAAGTTTGATGATACAAACGTAGCAATTGCGGATTCGCCAAATGAAACGAATCCAGACAAAATTATGCCTGTTCAGTTGCCAAAAGGCGATGTGAGAGCAGCAGTAAACGTGAAAGATCATCCTGAAAATATCGGGAAGAAAGTTAGTTTAACAGGGACGCTTGAATTATATTTTAGTAGCCCAGGTTTAAAATCCGTAACAGCTCATAAGTTTCAAGGGGAAGGACAAAACCGTGTTAGCGATGTAGTAGCTTCGCCTGGTGGCGGAGAAATTGCGAAGGGCACAGCGGTAACATTAACAACGAATACAGAAGGAGCAACAATCTACTATACGTTAGATGGCTCTAACCCTACAAATAAAAGTGTTCGTTATAACGGACAAATTGTAGTGAATGAAAATAGTGTGATTAAAGCAATTGCAGAGAAAGAAGGGTTTACTTCTTCAGCAATTTCAACGTTTTCATTTATTATCGTAAACAATGAACAGGTTCGTATTCATGATATTCAAGGAAAATCACATATTTCTCCTTACAAAGGGAAGAAAGTATACAATGTGGAAGGCGTTGTCACAGCGCTTGATAAAAATGGTTTTTATATAGAAGATAATCAGCCAGATAATGACCCAGCTACTTCAGAAGGTATGTACGTATACAAAAAAGATGCGAATGTAGCGGTAGGAGATCTTATTCAAGTTGATGGAGAAGTGGAAGAATATGTTGGTCCTGGATATGCAGAGCGATTTGAAACTGACTTAACGACGACGGAAATTAAGGCGAGCCGTGTTGCTGTAATCGCAAAAGATCAACCTTTACCAGCACCGATTGTATTAGGGGAAAATGGTGTGAAAATTCCTGATCAAATTATCGATAATGATGCATTCGGTTTATTCGATCCAAATGAAGATGCAATCGACTTCTATGAAAGTGTAGAAGGTATGCGCGTTACGATGCCAACGCCAAAAATTATTGCACCTCAGAAAAACGGGAATTTATATGTAACAGTAGAAAATGGTGGAGATAAAGTCGTAACGAAATATGGCACACCTTTATTAGATGAAAATCAATTAAACCCAGAGCGCCTTTCTGTAAAGGTACCTCGTGATTATGTAGCAAAAGTAGGAGATACTTTCACTGGAGATATAACAGGGGTAGTCGGATATGATTACGGTTCGTTCCGCATTTCACCAGTAACAGAATTACCATCTGTAGTGGACGGTGGATTTAAGCAAGTAGGGGCAAATATTCAACCTCGTCTTGATAAGTTAACAGTTGCTACATATAACATTGAAAACTTCTCGGCGAATAAAAAAGAAACAACAGATGAAAAAGTAAAAGCGTTAGCCTATTCAATTAAATACAATTTAAAAATGCCAGATATTATCGGTGTAGAGGAAATGCAAGATAATAATGGAACAATTAATGACGGTACAACAGATGCTTCGTTAAGCGCAAAACGTATCATTGATGCAGTGCTAGAAATTCGTGGACCGAAGTATGAGTATGTAGAAATTGCTCCGCATAATAATCTAGATGGGGGAGCACCAGGAGCGAATATTCGCGTCGGTTTCTTCTACAATCCATCACGTGTGAAATTAGCAGCAGTACCGAAGTTACTTGATAAAAATGTTGTTCGTATTGGAGACGAAAACCCATTATTTGAAAGTACACGTAAACCGCTTGCAGCAGAATTTACGTTCCAAGGACAAAACGTTGTTGTCGTTGCAAATCACTTAAACTCAAAAATAGGGGATGCAACGCCATTTGGAAAAGTGCAGCCGCTCGTATTAATGAGTGAAGAAAAACGAATTCAATTAGCGCAAGAAGTAAATCACTTCGTACAAGGAATTCAGAAAAAGAACACGAATGCACCAGTTGTTGTGTTAGGGGATATGAACGATTTTGAGTTCGCTAAACCACTAAAAACACTAGAAGGAACAAACTTAAAAAATATGTTAAACACAGTGCCGAAAGAGAACCGCTACACGTACATTCATGAAGGAAATGCACAAGTGTTAGATCATATTTTAGTAACAAACAACATCGCACCACACACAATTGTAGATCCAGTACACTTAAACTCAAACATTATGAAAGAACATGGACGTGTAAGTGACCACGACCCAGTACTTGCTCAAATCGATTTGAAGAAAGCTTCTTAAATAGTTGAAAAAGAGCGCTTAATATACTAAGCGTTCTTTTTCTGTGAAAATCATGTTAAAATTGATTAAAAATTCAGTTTTTTAACAAGGAGGTTAAAGATGCAAGCAGGAATAAATGGAAAGTTAATGAATCAGCTTGCAATATTTTTTAGTACAATTGTCATGCTCCAATTTGTAGCGGAGATAACAGGACTTACTCAAAATTTGGACATTACGTATAACTTAATACATACAGCATCGTCCTATGTAACATTTAGTTTGGCAGTGATTTTTACTTTAATAGGCGCAAGAAGAGAATTAAGTAAATTTGCAATTATTTTATTATGTTCAGTTGTAGGTATTAAAGCGATTTATTTTGCGGCGGTCGTTATTTTATGGGGATTGGCAGGTACGCCGTAAAGGGGGGATGATTATATGAATATTGAAAATATAAGATTGATACATGTAAATGAGAATAAGAGCGTAATTCTCTAAGCTAAATTAGGGAATTACGCTCTTATTCATATCATCATTTAGTCTGAAATTGCTTGAAACGCTTTTCTACACCGATCTCTTTTTTGCAGTCTTCTTCTATATTTTTTTCGATCCCGTTTTACTCCTTGTATATACATGAATAAGCTAACGAGAAGGAAGAAAGTACATTGCATCGTTAAAATATACGGTGACATGCCTTGCAATGGTTGTTTCGGATCATATAAATGAAAAGGTGCTCCGCCTATTGAAGGAAGTATTGTATTTAGCAGGACGTACGGAATGGAGGCAACTGCAAATGGAAAGAGAATTGCCATATAGTCCTTTTGTGACCATACAGATGCAGCAAGTCCTAAAAGGGCCATTAAACCTGCAAATAAAAAATTAATTCCGATATATACAGTAATGTAAGTGAGAGGTGCATCAAAATATAGGTTTGCGAACATTCCCTCATCATTTATGATGCCTGAACCAGCTGTAGGTTCTCCGTCTGGAATGGTTAATTTGCAAAATAATAATGATAAGATGAATGGAAGCGTATAAAGAAATCCTCCGCAAAAAAACGTAACGATATATTTCGTTACTGAATAAGTAAAGATAGAAATCCCCTTACTCACAAACGGTTTAAAACCATCTGACTTATCCGAATTGTAACTTGTACTAAAGGGAAAACTCGCAATAACTGGCATTAATAACAAATAAACGTCCATTTCATTGTCGCGAAATCCAATCCATTTCATATCTGTTGAAATAGGTCCACTCGCTGGATCTCCTAAATAACGAATTACATAATAATAGTGATAAATACAAATAAGAACGAATCCACTAAACATAATAATTAAAGAAACACGATTACAAAAAGCTTGCTTTATATTTAAACGAAGCGCACGCATCATGACTGAAAAAGCCTCCACTATTTTGATAAACTTGTCTATTTTCTATATTACTATTAAATGTAAAGATTTTCTTGGTTTTTTTATTTGATTATTTGAAAAAAGGGAAATTTGTTGTTAAGTAAGGTTTAGTTGAAAGTATTTTTTTCTGAAATTTGGTTGACAATTAAGTATTACATTTGTAATCTTAGTTATAGATTACAAATGTAATACAAGGGAGTGAAATATACTATGACAAATCAATTACCTAAAATATCTGAAGCAGAATTAGAAATTATGAAAGTACTTTGGTCGAACTCTCCACAAACAGCGAATGAAATTATAGAAGAACTGGAAGATGCAATGGATTGGAAACCGAAAACAATCCGGACATTAATTAATCGGTTAGTACAAAAGGAAGCCGTTTCTTACCATCAAGATAAAGGGCGTATGTACGCTTATTATCCGTTAGTATCACAAGATAATTATTTACAAGTTGAAACGAAATCTTTGCTAAAGCGTTTTTGTGGCGCAGCGTTTAAGCCACTACTTGTTAATTTTTTAAAAGAGGAAAAATTATCTTCAGAAGATATTAATGAACTGAAACGCATTTTAGATGAGAAGACTGAGGAGAACAAGAGGAAGGATAGATAACAATGATAGACACGCTTATAAATGTATACCTTCCTCATTTTTTTGATTGGCTTATAGAAACGTCACTTATGGCTAGCATATTAGTTGGATTTATTCTATGTATAAAAGTGCTATTTAGAAATAAATTAACGCCCCGGTGGCAATATATGCTGTGGATCGTACTAATGATAAGACTCCTTTTACCATGGTCACCAGATAGCTCTTATAGCATTTATTCATTACTTTCTTATAGTTCTAGTGTGTCGGAAGTTATTCCAAAAAATATGCCGGCTACTGAGAGTATAGTGAACATAGAAAGCGACCGTAAAGTGGAATTCGAATCAAATTCAGAAACTGTGACAAAAAATAGTGGACCTGAAGTAAAAGCGGGTGCGGAACAACAGACTGCATTTTCTTTATACAAAATCGCTCTATATGTTTGGTTAGCTGGGGTAATCATATTAGCAGTCATAACGTTTATTACAAATAGACGTTTATATTCTTACATAAAGAAACAACCGGATATTACAGATGAACAGGTCGTTACAGTGTTTAATCGCTGTAAGCAGTCTATGAAAATGAAGAAGGCAGTTTCATTACGTCTAGCAGGAAAAATTGCGAGTCCAACCGTATTTAGTTTCTTTCGTCCGAAAGTATTACTATCAAAAAAACATATGAAAGTATTAAATGAACAACAATTACAATATGTCTTTTACCATGAGTTAGCTCATATTAAGAGAAATGACGTAGCGGTAAATTGGATTATGTATAGTTTACTCCTATTAAATTGGTTCAATCCGATTCTTTGGTACGCCTATTTCTGTATGCGAGAAGATCAAGAATTAGCCTGTGATGCATATGCGCTTACTTTTATAGATAAAGAGGAGCAAATTGCATACGGTCATACAATTATTACCCTTCTAGAACACTATTCCTATCAAGCACCAAGCCTAGCAAATTTAAGTAGAAATAAACGAACACTAAAAAGGAGAATCGTTATGATTAAAAAGTTCCAAAAGAAATCGTATCGTCTTTCTTTACTTGGAGTTATTGCTATAGTTGCTATAGCATCCCTCTCTTTATTCAACGCACGTGCAACGGAAGGGCAAGAAAAACAAGAGGATCAGGTAGAGCAGTCAAAGGATGCTTTCCAAAATGCTGTAGATATGCTGTATGGTACAGAAGAAAATGCGAAAAAAGAATATCATTATTCAGCAAGAGTGTATGAACAAAAGACAGATTATATATATTTAGCTGAAAAGGCTTTAACAAAAGATGAATTCCAGCAGTACATAAAATTATCTAAAGAAATTATTAATATACAGAAAAAAGGGGCTCCGAGAGATTCTGACTACGAGTCAATATTTTTTAGAGAAGAGCGTTTAACAGAAGCTGATCGTGACAAATTATATGCACTTTATGATCAAGCAAAACCATTTGATGACAAAGTGCATGAATCTTTAAATTATACGGTGAAGGAAGCGCAGGAACATGTTGATTTTCAAATTAAGAAGCCAACTTACACAATTGAAGGATACAATCTGAAGGATGAAAAGGTAAGTTATTTTATTAAGAGAAGACCTGAATTAATTATTGATTTAGAATATACAAACGGAAAAGGAAATTATGCAATTTCTCAATCACAAGTTTTTGGGGAAAGTAAAGATCCGTTCCATGCTTTGTTTGTTGTAGAAGAAAACATTGAACAGTACGAACTAGAAGGTAATCAAATATACTATGCGACTCATAACTCGCATAGTAATTTACAAGGTATGAAGATGATTGTTCCTGCAAAAGGGAAAAATAGTGCATACCAAATCGTTATTATTAATCATAGTTTAGAGAACCCAGGAGAAGCAGTATTCGATAAGAATGTAAATAAAGAAGAGTTAGAGAAGGTTATGCTTTCTATGTTGAAATAATAAAAAGGTGTTCTTGAGATGTATATCTCAAGAACACCTTTTCCTTTTCTCTTTTCTTCTGATACACTATGGACAGTATGATATAACTTGACTGGAATTTTTTATACTGGAAATAATAAAAAAGAGAACTTGTATAGAATGTAAGCGTGTGGTAATATCAAAGATGTACTGATTGACTATATTATCCAATTGGTCATTTTTGGAGGTGACGATGTGGCGATAGATCGAAAGCGTTCTATTATTGAAGCTGCAACAAAGTCTTTTTCAGCGTTCGGTTATAAAGCAACAACGATGGATCAAGTAGCGAAGTTAGCGAATGTAGGAAAAGGAACGATTTATACTTTTTTCAAAAATAAAGAAGAGCTATTTGGTGAAATTATTTCTAATTTAATTACAGAAATGAAGCAAGTTGCAGAACATGCAATTCGTTCAGATGTTTCATTTTTTGAAAATGTACATAGAGCATTATATAGCATATTAGAATTCAGAAAAGAACATCAGCTCATGATTAAGTTAATTCAAGAAGAACGTGATATGGGAACGAAAGAAGTACAAGAAGTGATGCAACAAGTAGATGTGGAAATCGTTTCTGTCATTCAATCGTATTTAAAGATTGCGATTGAAAAAGGTGAAATTAGCAAATGTGATCCAGAAATTACAGCATTTATTATGCTTCGCTTATACGTATCGCTTATTTTTGATTGGGAAAAAAATCATAAACCGTTAGAAAAAGAAAAAATCGCAGAATTATTTGAACTTTATTTATTAAAAGGATTGTCAAACTAAGATAATCCTTTTATTATTATAAAAAGTGACCACTTGAACAAAATGGTCATATATTTATTTTAGGAGGGATAATAGAAATATTTACTTCATAGTAAGGAACATTTGCATAGTATAAATTCGGGGATAAGGCATATGTATGAATAAGTATAGCCTTTTTATTTGGGTAAAAATGACCAAATGAACATTTTGGTCATTCAGAAAAAAGGGGGAGAAATGATGAAAGGAAATCAGTTACTTCGTAAAGAGTTCACACAAATTATAAAAAGTAAAAAAATATTAATTCCAATTATCGCGGTTTTATTCGTACCAATTTTATATGCAGGTATGTTTTTATGGGCCTTTTGGGATCCGTATAAACAGTTAGATGATTTACCAGTTGCGGTAGTCAATTTAGATAAAGGTGCAGTATTTGATGGGAAACCAATTGAGGTCGGAAAAGGGCTCGTTGATAACTTAAAAGATAATACAAGTTTTAAATGGGAATTTGTAAGTGAAAAAGAGGCGAAAAAAGGAATGGAAGGTAGAAAGTATTACATGTTAGTACGCATTCCAGATGACTTCTCAAGTAACGCTACAACGTTATTAAAAGATGATCCAAAACCATTAAACTTAGAATACATTCCAAACGAAAGTTTAAACTTCTTATCTTCACAAATTGGCGGAACAGCCATTGAAAAGATTAAAACTGAAGTATCAAGTACGTTAACCAAAACATATGCAGAGAAAATGTTTGATTCCATTCAAGACGTCTCAAAAGGATTAGCAGATGGGGCGGAAGGAGCAAATAAACTACACGACGGATCAAGTGAATTGCACGATGGTTCAAGTAAAGTGACAGATGGCCTTCATACACTGCAAGGGAAGTCTGGGGAGATGAAGGATGGAGTTCAGAAATTAGCAGATGGATCTAATAAATTAGTAGATGGCTCCGGAAAAGTAACAAACGGTTTAAATACGCTAAATAGCAAAACAGGTGAAATGCAGATAGGTGTCGGGAAATTATTAGACGGTTCCGGAAAAGTAACGAACGGTTTAAATACGTTACATAGTAAAACAGGTGAGATGCAAACAGGTATTGGAAAATTGGTAGATGGCTCCGGAAAAGTAACAGACGGTTTAAATACGTTAAATAGTAAAACGGGTGAAATGCAAAAAGGAATTGGCGAATTGCGTGATGGATCTGAGAAAGTGACCGGTGGTTTGAACCAATTAGTAAGTAAATCCGGTGAATTAAAAGCAGGAACAACGGATCTATCAAATGGTATGGGAAAACTTGCTGAAGGGCAAAGTCAATTAGAAAAAGGGTCTCAAGAAATTCAAAAGGGATTGCAAGATTTAAATAGTAACGTACAAAAGTCTGCTGCAGGATTAGGTGAAATGCAGTCGGAAATTCCTTCTATATTGAATGCAGTAAATGAGAAAATAGATGGGGCTGGGGCGAATGTAAATCAGTTAAATGAACTTACACAATCAACAGCAGGAGATGCAAAAAATGCAGCGCAAGAGGTAGCGAATTTACAAAAGCAAATTGAAAGTTTACCAAAAGAATATCAAGAGCAGTTACAACCGTTCATAACAAGTGCTGTAAAAAGTACAGCGACAGTTCAGCAAAAAGCTTCCGGAGTAGCGGGTGGAACAAATAAATTAAATGAAGAAGTAAAACAATTAAAAGGCGAAATACATCAAAAAACAAATGGATTGCAAAACAAATTACCAAATCCAGCAGGGGTGGAAACTCTAGCAGGTGGTATTGAGAAACTAACGAACGCACAAAATGAATTTGTTAGTAAGTTTCATGGGTTTGGTGAGGGATTAGATAATGCAAAAATAGGTGCTGATAAATTAAAAGATGGATCAGTTCAATTAATTGATGGCGTAACGCAATTACAAAACGGATCTGGAAAAGTGACAGCTGGTCTAGGTGCATTATCTGCAGGAGCAAATCAAATGGCAGGTGGAGTAAATCAATTAGCAGATGGCTCAAGCCAAGTAACAGGCGGTTTAGGTACATTATCTGCAGGAGCAAACCAAATGGCGGGTGGAGTAAATCAATTAGCAGATGGCTCAAGCCAAGTAACAGGCGGTTTAGGTACATTATCTGTAGGAGCAAACCAAATGACAGGTGGAGTAAATCAATTAGCAGATGGCTCTGGTCAAGTAACAACTGGCTTAGGTACTCTAAATGGTGGTCTAAATAAAATGTCAACTGGTTCAACCCAGCTAATCGACGGCGTAAATAAACTAGCAGACGGCTCAGGAAAAGTGACAGATGGCCTCGTAAAAGTAAACGATGGTTCAGGTGAACTTGCTGAGAAACTTGGCGAAGGGGCTGAGAAAACGGGTGAAGTAAAAGGAACCGATAAAACGTATGATATGTTTGCAAGTCCTGTAAAAGTGAAGACGGAGAAAATGGCGGAAGTTCCAAACTACGGAACAGGATTCACACCATATTTCTTATCACTCGGTTTATTCGTTGGGGCATTGCTACTATCAATCGTATATCCATTACGTGATACAGTCGGCGTTCCGAAATCAGGATTTAGCTGGTTTATTAGTAAGTTTGGTGTTTTACTATCAGTTGGAGTTATTCAAGCGGTAGTAGCTGATGTTATATTACTATTTGGGTTAGGTGTAGAAGTACAAAGCATTCCGTACTTTATACTCTTTAGCATCGTTACAAGCTTAGCGTTTATCGCATTAATTCAATGTTTAGTAACAGCATTCGGTGATGCAGGGCGTTTTATTGCCATTATCACATTAATTATTCAGCTTACAACAAGTGCTGGAACATTCCCACTAGAATTGATTCCGAAGTTTTTACAACCATTCAACGCTTGGTTACCGATGACATACTCTGTATCAGGATTGAAAGCAGTCGTATCAAGTGGAGACTTTAACTTCATGTGGCAAAACATAGGAATACTCATGATTTTCATCGTTGTGTTATCACTTGGAACTATCGCCTCATTAACTTGGATGCATAAACGACAGTTTAAAAATATTGCTGAAAATCAATCGGTTGAAGCGTAAATAAGACCAATAAAAAAGGCACTGAAAAGGTGCCTTTTTTATCGGTTTTATTTTATTGGATGAGAAATTTTATTTGTTTTTTTATTTTTACGGAACAAGTGTATACCAACACTTATGAGGAGAATAGTAGCTACAATCCAAACAAATGGACCATATCTTTCAGCAAAAGTATATAGTTTCATGTTCCTGGCAATATCCTCTTTTGTTTTTCCTATTAGAATTTCTGAGCCACTATAGCCTTCAAGTGTATCTCCTTTTTTTATACCAAAAATAAGAGTATCTGATTTGTTTTCTATTCCTGTATATCGGTAGCCCTTACCTTTAATTGTTAATTGAGTATCATCCTTTTTTAGTGAGTAATCTTCGGCAGAAATATCTTTTCCTAACAGTGTAATTGGCTCCATTGAAAAACGGATTTCTTTTAATGTAGGAAGAGTTTCATTGTTTAATAAGAGTTGCTTTGCAATATGCTGCTCAGTATCAATGTTTATCCAATTTGCCTTTCGGCGTTTATACGTATTAATTTCAAGGAGTGCGAATTCTTTATTTTGAAGTTTTTCTTCTGTAATAGGTTGCGCAGTAGTTAACGTCCCTTTTAATAAAATTACACCGTCTTTTGCAGATTGAAATGAAGAGACTTCTTCCGTTTTTTTTAATGTATTGATAGCATTTCTATAATCTTCTTTTCCTAAAAGAACAGCTCCTGTATGTACAGTTAAAATCAGATATAGGATGCTTAATACTATAATAGCTTTTTTCACTATGTACCCTCCAAAGTATGTATAAGTTAATTATAACATAATTTACCATATGGAATTATTGATTTGAATAATAAGTTACAAGTATAAAAATGATGAATAAATTAAAAAAGTGTGGAGGAGAGGAGTAAAAGTGAAAAGGACTTACAACAATTTACAGAGAAACATAGGGTAGGGGAGTTGATATGATGAAAGGAAATCTTATTTATTATTTTATCTTAAATCCATTAATCATCTTTCTTGTTTCACAAAGAAAAATATATAAATATGAAAGATGCACTAGGAATACTTGTAGTTTACTATGTGCTAATTAGTGGGTATTACTTTATGGATGTTGTAAGTGAAAGAATGAAGAAGAATAGTAAGGACAAACAATAAAGTTTTATTGTATAAAAATCAATGGGGGACAATAAAATGACTGAAAGTGAAATGAAATTTAGGGATACGACTATCCGTAACTTTTTCGATAAAGAGGATCGTTTAAAATCGATTCCAGGTCAAAAGAAGAAAAAAATAGTATTGTTAGAGCATTTAATTAGCAAATTAAACGCTGGAAATCAATATACGGAAAAAGAAATGAATACATTTATAAAACAATACCATGATGATTTTTGTACGATTAGACGTGAGTTTATTGTGCACGGGTTTATGGATCGAGAGGATAATACGTACCGTATAAATGGGAGAGAAGTTTGGGTGAAGTGGGAGGAGTTAAAATAATGAATCAGCAGGGGGATCCCCACTGATTATGAGCTCGTACTAGTCTTGCACTTTCTGCGTAGTAAGTCTATGAATTCTTCAATATTTGAACTTGTAATGTATCCCAGCGTGATATATTCATCTTCATAGTAAAATATTATTTTTTTATCAAAGATTCTTCTCTTCGTTTCTATGGATAGAATTTTTTCATAATCAAATTCGGCAATGAATGTGTTTTTATATTGGCTAAAAAAGAGAAGTCTTCCATTCGTAGCAAGTAGCATGCCTGGATGCGGAACTTTATGCGTAATTATATAGCCAGTAAGTGAACAATTTAAAGTAGATAAAATTGTTTCTTCTTTATGTAATAGTTGTTTTGCAGCTGTTAAAATTGGATTCATTGTATACATTCCTTTTATATAGATGTAAAGATATTGTATCAAAAGTGGAAAAATTCTCAATATGTAATGTTGCATTTTGAGCGTTATATAGTTTTAATGTTATTTTTTAAAGAAAAAGGTACGAGGTGATTTAGTGATACGATTTGCAAAAGAGATTGATGCAGAATCAATTATAGATATTAGAAAAGAAATTATACTATTGGAAACTACTACAAAGTTTTTTATAGTATCTCCAAATAAATTACCAAATGATAGTAATGCAGAAATTGAAAAGATACGGAAAAGTAATGAAAAAGGTAATCTTTACATAGTTTATGAAGTTGATAAAAAATTGGTTGGTTTTTTAATTTTCAATCGATATGAACTAGAACGCTTACGACATGCAGGTACAATGGGAATGGGGATAAGGGAGGCGTACTGTAATCAAGGCATTGGTACGAAACTAATTGAATTTCTTATTAGTTGGGCTAAAGAGCAGAAAGGTTTAGAGAAAATTTGCTTAGGCGTAGTTTCTGTTAATGATAGAGCGATTAAGGTGTACAAACGTATGGGATTTGTAGAAGAAGGCAGACAAAGAAAGCAAATTAAATATGAAGATGGGTCATATGGAGATGACGTATTGATGTGTTTTTATATTGAATAAAAAAGAGGAGTCTTCTATTGATAGCAAGTGGGAATTTATGAATTGTATAGGCGGTGCATATTTTAGTGAAGAGACTGCCAATATGGGCAGTCTCTTTTTAGTGGAAATGTTAACACTTAGCAAACCTTAAGTTCCAATCTTTCTTTCTGACGTAAATGATGTGCAAAATGCATAGAAATAAGCTGGAACCATTCTGCTGCATGTAAGTAACCAAGCCCAGGATGTTCGACTTTACAATCACTAGAGATAGAAGAAAGCGTTGGCTCAATGTCTTTAACAATTGTAATTAATTCTAGAATCTGTTTCTGTACGTCTTCTTTATTAGCTGGGTTTTCAGGCGTATATCCAGGATGATCTGGTAATTTGATTTTTATGTCTGGGAAAGCTCCCATCATATATACCTTTTCTCCCATATCTGTTTTCTTGTTAGTTACAGAAGGTAATTCAGTTCTGCATTTTGCGATTGCATCTAACTGCATGCGTGTAGCTGAAATTAAGTGATTATACATTTGACCGAGAGACCATTCCTCATTAGAAGGCTTCATCCTAAATTGTTCTATAGAGTACTTTTCTAATTCCTCTATGTAGTACGTTGCTAACTCTTCAAATTTCTTCATATCACTAACTCCTTTTTATGAAAATGTATTTGTTAATACCTACTATAAAGGAGAGATACTGACAGCATTATGTCAGTAGTGAAATTACAGTTTTAACATTTTTTTTGCTTCATCACGGATTTTCTCAGAAAGAATTTTTGGCTCAAGTACTTGTACTTGGCTTCCCCAGCTTAATACCCATTGAAATACTTCGTCTATGTTTCTTGATTTCAAAAAAACGTGAAAACCGCTATCTCTATGTTCATATGAATCTATAAAATAATATCGTGATTCAATAATTTTATGTGCAATATGAGATGGAAACAATAAATGAATCATAACAGTGCGATTATTTTCAGGTTGATAGTTTTGTAAAGAAAAGTCTTTCGGTTTCGTAAAGAATTCTTGCTCTTGTTGTAATTCCTCCATACGATCTAAACGAAAATTACGTATTTGTTTTCGAAGTAAACAGTAGGCAACGATGTACCAAATTCCCGAAATATTGACTAAACCGTAAGGATGAACGGCCCGCTGTATTTTTGTAGTTTCCCTCGGTTTACGATAAGAAAAAGAGATAGCTTGTTCTTTTTGAATAGATTCTTGCAATAGGAGAAGTTGATTTTCTAGTGTTTCTTGTTCAGATTGCTGATGTGAGAATATAGGAGAAAGGAAACGAAAAGTTCCTCGTAATTCCTGGGCTTTCTTTTGTTAATCAGCAGGGAGAACAATTTCAAGTTTCTCTTTTGCTGATCGTGCATGTACAGCAAAAGAAGAAGTGAAAGTTTTCTCGATATAATCACCGCCTAATAAAAGAGTAACAGCCTCTTCAGGCGTAAGTTGAATGGGGGGTAAGAAATAACCATCCATTAATGAATAACCGTGGCCGGGCATGGCGAAAAGTGGGACGCCAGATTCACTAAGTGCATCCATGTCTCGATAAATAGTTCTTATACTTGTCTCAAATTTTTCCGCTAAGCTTTGTGCTGTAACAGTGTGTCTTCTTTGTAATTCAATTAATATAGCTAATAAACGATCCGTCCGATTCATGAAATATCTCCCTTTATCTTTAGTAAATATGCCTACTGTAAAGTTCTAAAAGTAGTATAAATTCCCCTCCCATTAACAGACTTTTCCCTATGAATAATATTAATATAGTAAAATCATAACAACCCATATTGCAGTTTCCAATAATATACTATATAATCAATTTAAGAAAACGTTTTCATGCAAAGGGGGAGAATTTCGTGTCGACTATAGAGGACGTGGCGAAATTAGCGGGGTTATCAAGGACAACGGTTTCTAGGGTGATTAATAATCATCCATATGTTTCAGATGAGAAGAAAAAAAGGGTTCAATTAGCAATGAAGCACTTAGGCTTCGTTCCTAATTCTGCGGCGAGAAGGCTTCGTAAACAAAAGACGGAAACAATTGCGGTGCTCGTTCCAAGGATTACAAATCCTTTCTTCAGTAGATTTATCGAAGCAATCGAGATTGCTGCTTCTGAACATAAATATAAACTGATTATTTGTCAAACAAGATATTTACCAGAAAAAGAGATGGAGTATTTACAATTATTATCTACGAAACAAGTAGATGGGATTATTCTATGTTCACTAGAAAATCCGTGGGAAGATGTAGAGCCATACTTACAGCACGGTCCAATTGTGTTATGTAATGAATATATTGAGGAAGCAAATGTTCCAACAGTGAAGTTTGATCATGCGCAAGGAGCATACATAGCTGCTAAGCATGTGTTAGAACAAGGATATCGTAATCTTATTTTTTGCCGTGGTAACGAAACCAAAGTAGTTAGCCAGCAGCGAAAAATGGGCTTTTTACGTGCCATAACGGAGAAGAGCCGCCAAGTAGAAGCGATCGATTTTCTTGAAAACGCTTTCTCTTGGGATGATGGAAAGAGAATATTCCATGAAGTATTAAAGGACAAAAAAAATCCTACCGCGATTTTGGCAGGAGGCGATGAGGTAGCAGCTGGAATTATTTCAGAGGCGAAACGCCATAATTGGAGTATTCCAGATGATCTTGCTGTTATTGGTTTTGATAATCAAATTTTATCACAGATTACAGAGCCAGGTATTACGACAATTGAACAGCCAATCGATGAGATGGCCCGAAAAGTTGTCGACCTGATGATGGATAAAATCCATACGAAAAATTATCGAAAAAAAGAATTGTATGAGTTTGAACTGGAGCTCTTGGTGAAAGGTTCAACGATGAAGGATACGATGTTATTAGCCTAGTAGACTATGTCTGCTAGGTTTTTTTATGTTCATAAACTACTATTCTTCGTGAACGCAGTCATCACATTTGTTATGGTATGCTTCGTGTTGCTCATCAATTTCTTTCCCGCAGTGCGCACAAGTTTTCGTCGGTAAATTTCTGAAAAACTCCATTGGTTGATCGATCATGTCAATCCCTCCATTTCCATTTCTTACTATCATTGTATTAGTACAAAAAATAAAAGTCAACAACTGTTTTATAACAAAAGTGAAAATTAATGAAAAAGTTTAGGAAATGGATTATAGTTAACAATGTAGGATGTAAGTGAAACATGCATTCCTACTCGGTTTAGAAAGGATGGATACATATGAAAATGACTGTTGTCGGCTTTTGGGGCGGCTTTCCAGAAGCGGGAGAAGCAACGTCGGGCTATTTGTTTGAACACGATGGTTTTCGTTTACTTGTAGACTGTGGCAGTGGTGTACTAGCACAGCTTCAAAAATATATAACACCATCTGATATAGATGCAGTTGTACTTTCGCACTATCATCACGATCATGTTGCAGACATTGGGGTATTGCAATATGCGAGATTAATTACGAGTGCGACAAAGGGGCAACTACCGGAATTACCAATATACGGTCATACGTTTGACGAGAATGGATTCCATTCTTTAACGCATGAACCACATACGAAAGGAATCGCGTACAATCCAGAAGAAACACTTCAAATTGGACCGTTCTCGATTTCATTCTTAAAAACTATTCATCCTGTTACATGCTTTGCGATGCGTATTACAGCTGGTAGTGACGCTGTAGTATACAGTGCTGATTCAAGTTATATTCCTGAATTTATTCCATTCACAAAAGATGCTGATCTTTTCATTTGTGAGTGTAATATGTATGCACATCAAGAAGCTGCAAAAGCAGGGCATATGAATAGTACAGAAGTAGCAAGTATTGCGAAAGATGCAAATGTAAAAGAACTTTTATTAACGCACTTACCGCATACAGGCAATCCATCTGATTTAGTAACAGAAGCAAAACAAATTTTCAGTGGCCATATTACGCTAGCGCATAGTGGCTACGTATGGAACTCATGAGGTGATACGATGTTATTTATTGATAATAAAGGGATTACAGATCCTAGAATAAACTTAGCAATTGAAGAATATTGTGTGAAGAATTTAGATATTAACGAAACATATTTATTGTTCTACATTAACGAGCCTTCCATTATCATTGGTAAAAACCAAAACACAGTAGAAGAAATTAATGCAGATTACGTAAAAGAAAAAGGTATTCATGTCGTTCGTCGTCTATCAGGCGGAGGCGCAGTATATCATGATTTAGGAAACTTAAACTTCAGCTTTATTACGAAAGATGATGGAGACAGTTTCAGCAACTTCAAAAAATTCACAGAGCCTGTAACGAAAGCGCTTGGTAAATTAGGAGTAAATGCAGAACTAAGTGGTCGTAACGACATTTTAGCTGAAGGTAGAAAAATTTCAGGTAACGCGCAGTTCTCAACGAAAGGTCGTATGTTCAGTCACGGCACGTTACTATTTGACTCTGAAATCGATCACGTCGTATCAGCGTTAAAAGTAAAAATGGATAAGATTCAATCAAAAGGCATTAAATCAATCCGTAGCCGCGTTGCGAACATTACAGAGTTCTTAAACGAAAAAATGACGACAGAAGAGTTTAGACAACTTCTTCTAGAAACAATTTTCGAAGGAGAAACAGAAATTCCGACGTACGAATTAACAGAAAATGATTGGAAGGAAATCCATAAACTTTCTGAAGAACGCTACCAAAATTGGGATTGGAACTACGGAAAATCTCCGAAGTTCAACTTACAACATTCACACCGCTTCCCAGTTGGACAAGTTGACGTTCGTCTTGAAGTGAAAAAAGGAACAGTAACAGAATGCAAAATTTACGGTGACTTCTTCGGTTCACTAGATGTGCATGACATTGAAGAACGTCTAACAGGCGTACAATTTGATAAAGATGCATTCACTGTAGCTTTAGAAGGCGTAGATATCGCACGCTACTTCGGTAATATTACAACAGAAGATTTCTTACATTTGTTCTTCTAAAAATAAGAGGGGCTGTCATAACTGGCAGCCTCTTTCTTTTTGCGTAGATTGTCATGTTTTTTCGGTAAGTCGATATAATTTCACTTACCATAAAATCACAGGGCATCTGCCCCTTACAAAGGAATATATATATTCAAAAGGAGGCGGATCGAAATGAAAAGGGTAATGTACGTTGTATTATTGCTTAGCTTTGTCATCGGAATGAAAGCTTGTAACGATGAAACGTCCTCAAGTCACATACTTTTATCGATTGGAAAGCCAGCGAAAGATAATGTTATATATTTTACGCATACAGATAACAGACGAAAGATACAGGAAATACAAGACATGTTTCAAAATAAGAAGTGGAAAAGAAATGAAACATTCAGCACTGTTAATAAGACACCAGATGTCGTTTTTTCAATAGATGAAGACAATACAGGGTTACCGACATTATATGTTACGGTGTATTTTCATGAAGATGGAGCGGACGCGATCAACTTGTTTGGAGAGCATACGACGTTAAATAAAGAGGAACTTAATAAACTTAGAGAAAAGATGAATGCATATTATCCTAAAATGATTTCTGGTCTAGTTTCATAAATTACTTGCAAACAAAATCCCCTTATCTTTCCAAAGTAAACTAAGAGGAGGTGATCCTTGTATATGCAGTTAATAGAATATCACTTGCTACTTTAATTTTCTTTTAATATAATTAATTTAGAATTTTTAAATATTCTAAATTTTATAAAGGTGGGGTTTGTGTGAATCTCGTTCAATCTTTGGCTGAAACGGCGAAAAAAAAGGGGGATAAACCGGCTTATATATTTATGGATCAGTCGGTCTCGTATGACCAATTAAACAAAATGGTCACAAGGTTTTCTAGCAATTTAGCAGAAATGGGCATTGGAAAAGGGGACAATGTCGCATTAGTTGTTGGAAATTCACCACATTTTTTGGTCGGTTTATACGGAACAATGAAAGCAGGAGCAACTGTCATTCCAGTTAATCCAATTTATACAGCAGACGAAATGCATTACATTTTACAAAATGGAGATGTAAAAACAATCATCGTACTCGACGTCCTTCTACCTGTTATACAATCTCTTACAACAAGACTTCCTTCATTAGAAAACATCATTATATGCGAAACCTCATCAGATTTTAACCATACAGAAACCGAAAAAATGAAAACGTTTACTAGAATGATAGGGGCTGGAGATTTAACTTACGAAGGCCCAGAGCTAGATGAAGAAGATGTAGCGGTTATTCTATACACTTCAGGCACAACTGGAAAACCAAAAGGTGCTATGTTAACACATAAAAATTTATATAGTAATGCGAGCGATGTGGCGTCGTATTTACAATATACTGGTGACGATCGCGTCGTTGCGGCACTGCCGATGTTCCATGTATTTTGTTTAACAGTGGCGGTCAATGCGCCGATTGTGAACGGGGCAACGATTTTAATGTTACCGAAATTTAGTCCGAAAGAAGTATTCCGTATTTGTCGTACGTACGAACCAACGATTTTTGCTGGTGTACCGACAATGTACAATTATTTATATTTATTTGAAGAAGCGAGCGCAGAAGATGTGAAGACGCTTCGCCTTTGTATTTCAGGTGGTGCATCAATGCCTGTTGCTCTTCTGCAAAACTTTGAAAAACGTTTTGACGTAATTGTTTCAGAAGGGTACGGTTTATCAGAAGCATCACCAGTTACTTGTTTCAATCCGCTAGATCGTCCGCGTAAACCAGGTTCAATTGGCACAAATATTTGGCATGTAGAAAATAAAATTGTGAACGAACTTGGAGAAGAAGTACCTGTCGGTGCAGTCGGTGAATTAATTGTTCGCGGACCTAACGTGATGAAAGGATACTATAACGCGCCAGAAGATACAGCTGCGACATTAAAAGACGGCTGGTTATATACAGGTGACTTAGCGAAAATGGATGAAGAAGGTTACTTCTATATCGTTGATCGCAAAAAAGATATCGTCCTAGTTGGTGGTTATAACGTATATCCGCGTGAAGTAGAAGAAGTATTGTACACGCACGAATCTGTAGCGGAAGTTGTCGTAATTGGCGTACCGGACGAAAACTTAGGAGAAGCAGTACGAGCTTACGTCGTTCTAAAACAAACGAGCGTAACAGAAGAAGAACTTATGCATTATTGCACGTTACATTTAGCGAAATATAAAGTGCCAATGAGTATCGAGTTTTTAACAGAGTTACCAAAGAATACGACAGGTAAGTTGTTAAGAAGAGCTTTGAGAGAAAAAGCGATGCAAGTTTAAAAATAGGGGCAACCATCTTTCTGAAGATGGTTGCCTTTGTATTTTTTAGCATTGGTTAAGCTATAACCCCATATATTTAAACCGTAATATGACTAATAAGGAGGAGATATACGTGGAGCAAAAGGAATTACGCTTGCGGAGAGTGCAATATCTTATTTGTGACATTATGGATGAAATGAACGCTGAAAGTGAGAAAAAAAACTTAGAAATTTTGCAGCAAGTCATTGATCATCTTTCAGGTGCGATAGGTGATTTAGTGGATCCATCAAGCTCGTATTCTATCGATTATTTAGAAAGGAAAGTTCATACTGCATGAATCCTTCTATTCAAAATGAATTTCAACTATTTTTTGAAGAATTCCACTTTAATTCAATGTTTTTATTTGTAAAAATTAACAAATAGAAAAAGAACAATTGTGAACCAGATTCTTTTTTATAATTAATTTGCTATAAGCTGAAAAAACTTGAGAAAATTTATAAATCTTTCTATTCAAAATGAATTATAACTATTTTTTTAATAACTGTGCTGTAATTTAACGTCTTCTCTACTAGAAAAACTGGCAAATAGGAAAAGAAATAATTGTGAAATGGGTTCTTTTTATAATTAATGTGCTATAAACTAAAAAACTTGATAAAATTTTATTTATATTGAATATTCTGTCTTTTATTGTTAAAATTTGTAATGTATTACCAATACTTTACAAAGGGGTTGTTAGTATGAGTAATGTTTTAGCAAAATTATTTGGGGTAAAAAATGAGGTTGTTGGTCCACAATATTATGAAGAAGGCTGTGACTATGATAGTTATTGTGGTACAAGCCGTCGCACATTACTTCGTCATTATGGTAACGGACGTTTTGTTGCTGTTGGTTGTTGCTAAAAGTGTAAAATTCAAAGCTAAGAATATAAAATTCTTAGCTTTGAATCCTATTAAATTAAAGATAGAAAGGCGTTTAATATGATTATATATCTTCTACTATTTTTCATATGGTTACTTTTTCTATTAGTTCTACTTATACAAATTAGTAAGTTGAAAAAAGCGCTCGCTCTATTACCCAAACCAAAATTTATTCAGAAAAAATCAAACTCCTTAATAAAAAAAGATATTAGTAATATATTACAATTACCAAATTCCTACTCCACCCATGATGAATCTATTATCTTGTTAATGGCCGCATCATGTAAAATATGTCATGAAAAATTAAATGAAATTATTCATAAAAATAAGCACAAATCACATAACCTAATAATATATTTATATTCCGAAACCCCAGATTTATACAATCAATTTAATAATAGTATTCCAGCACATTGTAAGATTCCGATATTTCCTTTATCTGAGATTCAAAAAAAACAATTACAAATATTTGTTTTCCCGACATTTATACGTATCAATTCTGAAGCTAATATTACTAAGTTTTCTCCAATATCTGACAATGTCCTCTAAAAGAAGAAAAAGTGAGGGTTTTTTATATGTTCATTACTTACATACTAAGAACTATTAAACTAATTTGGAAACTCAATAAGATTTGGTTTTGCTTTTCTAGCATATTCATGATTATTTTAGGGATGTTACCTGTGGCTACAATATGGACTACAAAAGAACTTGTTAACAATGTATCCACCATCATTACAAGTGAAAATAAAAATTATACATTAGCTATTACTCTGCTTGTACTACAATTTTTGCTATTATTAATTGAAACTATCATTAAACAATTACAGTATTATATTGACGAAAATATGCGCTTTAAGCTCACTAAATTTTTAACTGAAGAAATTGCTTATAAGACATTTAAAATACCGTATTCATATTTTGATAATCCTGATTTTTATAACTATACCAATCGAATAAAATCAAATACTGGTAGACGTCTACTATCACCAATTAACAATTTATTTTTAATTGCACAATCTTTAATAACCATTTCATCTTTAATTATTTTTTTACTCTCTATTCATTGGAGTTTAGCTGTAGTTGCTAGTATTACCTTTTTTCCAGCTCTTTTCATAAAATCATATCTTGGTAAACAAGGATTTGAACTCACAAAAAAAACTACTCCCCTCTTAAGGGAGACAAATTATATAGAGAACTTGTTAATGCAAAAAGATACGATTAAGGAAATTAGAATTTTTAACCTACATACGTACTTCATACAAAGATGGGAAAAAAAATATAATAAAAATATGAGTTATTCTTTAAATTTCTTAAAAACCAAAAGTAAAGCGGAAATATTCTTAGATTTGCTAGTAGCTCTTTCATATTGCGGTTCGGCCGGAATTATTATTTGGCTCATTAAAAAATCTGCTGTTAAAATTGGTGACTTCGTTTCTATAGGACAAGCAGTACATAATACACAAAATGCATTACATAACATTTCAGCTAATTTGGCTCAATTATATGAGGATGTATTATATATATATGACTATTTTCATTATATCGATTCACTAGATGAGGATGAAATAAATACCGATGAACAAGTACCATTTCCTAGTGTTTTACAATATGGCATACGCTTTGAAAATGTATCTTTTTCATACCCTAATAATAAAAATAAAATTTTACAAAATGTATCTTTTTCTATATTACCTAATGAAAAGATAGCAATAGTCGGTCATAATGGATCTGGAAAAACTACATTAATAAAATGCCTGCTTGGACTATATCCACTTACATCTGGAAATATATATTTTGATAATATACCTATTAACAAAATTCAATTACATTCTTTAAGAGAGCACACGACAGTAATGTTTCAAGATTTTATTCAGTACCATTTAACCATAAGAGAAAATATCGCTCTTGGTAATGTTTCCGAAATAAATAATGATGAAAAACTAAAAAATGTAGCTATGCAGTCAGGAATCCATGAAGATATCCAACTATTCCCGAATGCATACAACACTCCATTAGGGAGATTTTTACAAGAGGGTGAAGAGCTCTCAGGAGGTCAATGGCAAAAATTAGCAATCTCTCGATCGTTATTTAAAAATGGTAATATCATGATTCTAGATGAGCCAACTGCTGCGTTAGATCCTATTTCAGAAAGAGAAATTTTTGATAAATTTGAATTACTGACCAACCAGAAAACTACAATTATGATTTCTCATAAAATGTCTGCAGCTAAATTAGCAGATAAAATTGTTGTATTAGACAATGGTGAATTAGTTGAGTTCGGCACTCATGAAGAGCTCTTCCTAAAAAAAGGGAAATACTATGAATTATACACAACCCAAGCAACTCTATATCAAAATAAACTTGATGAGGTTTTAATATGAATGAAATTATCTTAATTTTAAGGATATTAATAGGTACTCTTTTTCTATCGTCCTCTATTAGTAAACTATTACATTTTAGCAAACACGTTGTCATTGTAGGGGAATATAAAATCCTCCCCAAAAAATTCATAAAATTCTTTTCTAGGATGGAAGTAAGCCTTGCGTTAATTTGTTCCATTTCACTCATTCTAGGATTATTACAGCTTTGGGTAGGCGCTATACTTTTACTTTTATTAATTATGTATACAATAGGAATCATTGTTAATTTATATAGGAAGAGAACCAATATTTCTTGCGGATGTGGTGGAATTGTAGGAGATCATAACTTATCTTGGACTTTAGTGTTTCGCAATATTTTTTTAGTAGGATTAATTATTTTCCTTATTAAAAATGAAACAGATTTTTTCAGCTTGCAATCTCTTCTTATATATGAAAAGGATATATCACTAATTTTCAATCATAATGGAATCTTCTCTATACTTTTATCAACATTCTTAGTTTTATTAATAGCAATTTTAAACTCAACATTCACAATTTATCGTAGTATGAATCATTTTTTATATCTTACAAAACAAATAAAGGAGTGAAAGATATGAACTGGACGGATTATTTACTTTGGGCTTGCATGATTATCCAAATGATTATTTTCTTTTTGTTAATTAGGTTAGTAACAGACTTCTTGAATAAATTCCAAAATCAAGTAAATATAATCGAATTTAAAAATTCTGCTAAGACAAATATGGAGATAAACAAAGAAGAGTTAATGAAAAGCTAATAAATAAAATTTTTCCCCTGTCAATTCAAGTATATGAAGTGTTTCTTTTTCCTGAATTTGTTGTAAAAACTAGTTCATTAGGCTACCATCAGTAGAGAATCTCTACTGATGGTAGCTTCACTTTATAGGAAAGGTTAGGCTAACATGAAAAAAATTTCTGCACAAACATATTTAACGATACCGTTCCACCTATTCTTATCGTTTATTATCATTATATTTATCGGCACATTACCGCACTTATTTATTGGGATGAAGATTGACTTTAACAATTACCTGCACACACTTACGGACGTCACCTCTAAATTAATAGGGTGGGATCCATTAACTTACACGAAATTTGCAAAACCCCTATTTCCTCAAATTCTAATTCAATATGGAAACACGGTTATTATCTTTTTAGCTGCTCTTTTTATTTCCGTATTAGTTTCTTTTATGACTGTTTATGCCTTGTTGCTACTCCCTGTAAAAAAAAGAGAAAGAATAAAATCATTTTTTTTACTATTAGAAGCAATTCCCGATATTTTTATTATTTTGTGTCTCCAATTACTTGTCGTTTGGATTTATAAACAGACAAACTTTTTAATCGCAAATATAGCTGGTACAAAAGACAACTCAATCTTACTATTTCCAATTATTTGCTTAAGTTTTCCAACTATTCTTATGTTTAACAAACTACTATTGCTACGTTTTGAAAATGAATTACAAAAAGATTATACCTTGCTAGCACGCGCCAAAGGATTTGACACGTTTTATATTCTCAATCGTCACGTTCTAAGAAACGTCTTTTTAAGTACTCTCTACTTCTCAAAAACAAATATTTGGTATATGTTATCTAATTTATACATTATTGAATACTTACTCAATGTTCAAGGTATTTTCACATTTTTAAAAACGTATAATACCGAATTAGAACCAGCACCTGAAATATTTTGCGTTACATTGTTTTTAATTTACATTCCTATCTTTATTGTCTTTAAGCTTTTCAATATTTTCATACCTGATGAACTGAAAGGAGAATCTTAACATGTGGGCCCATTTAAAAAGAGATAAGTATTTCATAATTTGTATATCCTTTTTGCTTCTATTAATCATAGTAAGCATTGGAAATTCCATATTCTTTGATGGGAAAGTTCGCCAAACATCTATTCTATATGATGAAAGTGGTAATGTACAAGCGGCACCATTTCCCCCTTCTTTCACTTTTCTGTTAGGTACGGATATGAAGGGATTTGATTTATTACATAGAGTAGTAGATGGAGCGAAATGGACCATTGGTATATCGTTATTGATAGCATTTCTACGAACATTTATCGGGCTAGCAATTGGATTATTCTTCGCTTTTTATGTAAGAAAAAGTTTTAAGACACTTGAAGCTCTCTTTGATTGTTTTACAGTTGTTCCAATGACCCTCATTGGTTACTTTATTCTTGATACAGTATTGCGTTTTCAAAACGGGTCTCCAGTTCCCTCTTTCTTTGAACGAGCATCCTTTGAAATCATAGTCTTAGTCATTCTCGCTTTACCCGTTCTTATATTTTATTTTGCAAAAGAGACAAAAGAGATACTGAACGAAGAATTTATAGAAGCTGCTACAATATTAGGAGGAAGCAAATTTCATCTCGCTATAAAACACATATTTCCAAATATATTTCCTATTCTAATCATTGTCATGATGCAACAATTTGTACAAACTTTAATCATTTTCTCTCATTTTGGTATTTTAGAATTATTTTTTGGTGGTACAATTCTTTTCTACGGAAATGAAGCTGAGTCAGTTAGCAATGAATGGTCAGGTTTAATTGGTCTCTATTTTCGTTCCCTCTCTGTTCAACCTTGGATTCCAATGGTTCCTATTACATTTTTCATCCTGACTATTATTACAGCACATATTATGCTACAAAGGATACAATTAGCATTTGAAAAACGACACATGAAACAAACATCTCAAGAACCAATAGAACAACTCAATACTCCTAATTTTACACAACAACTCCCGGCTAATTCATTTACACTCTATGATGACAAATAGCAAAGAAAGGATTAGGTATATTCAGAGGTATATCTAACCTTTTCTATAAGAGGTACCATCACATATCCATAACTTAAGGATTGAGACTATTCTTGAAGGTGAAAGCACGTTACTATTTTCTTATGTTAATGAGAATAGTAACGTGCTTTTTACGAATATGCATCAAAATCAAAAGTTGTCTTTATTTTCCTGAAGGGTTATATCGCTACTACCTCTCTTGCTCTTTCTGCTTCCGTTGAACGTATTCTGATCCTTGATTCTACAACATTTCAAGTACCGGATCGATTCTTGATGCTGGAGGATATAGTTATAAAATTGGGACTTTGGTGTGCAAATAGAATTAGAAGATTTCATGTTATATACAAAAGAAGTATTACATTTCATTGGATATGATGAGGCTCAAAGAGGATTAATTCATTCTAGCCTTATTGTAGTAAATGAGTCTATGAGAAGTGCATTTTCTTTTTTAAAAAATGAGTATAATGTCGAGATAGTGATATGGAAAGAAAGCTAAATGTATTAGATAGAAGGAGTAACGAAATGGATATTTACGATTTAGCTGATGGTGTAGATTCAAAAGAAAAACTAGTAGAATTCTTATTTTATCTTCAAAAAGATTTCAAAGAAAATCAAGGAGATTGGGAGAATATAACGTTAGCAGATTACTTAGAATCGATGGAAGCATGGCTAAATGATTGTGATGGTGCTTTTCAAAATAAAGGTGAAGAGATGCCTCATGGAATTTTTAAGCGATGGTATTACTAGTTGGATCTTTTTATGAGTAATGAAAATTTTAAAATGAGGCGACTATATGATTAAACTGATTAAGCAAGAAAAAGATAAAATGTTGTACTGGGAAGTATGGGGAGAAGATGAGAAAACTTTAATTGTACATTGTGGCTGTGTTGGTGATACAGGTGAAATGTATGAAATAGAACTTTATCCATTTCAGCGTGTTGAAAAAGAAATGAAAGACTTAGCAGATGAACAGTTAGCAGATGGGTATAAGAAACTCGATGAGGAAGAATTGATAGAATTTGTTTTGCAATATGAGTATGCAGACGATCAGTTGGAAGAAGCATTGGAAAAGCGCCATCAAGTTCAAGAGGTTATGGATGAAGCATTAGGCTGGTCTGGAAATGGACATTGTGATGGTGGAGATATTGGTAGCGTGACAATTAACATATTTACTTTTGTAATTGATGTTGATAAAGCGCTGCAAACAACGCTAGAGGAATTGAAAAACCAGCAGTTGTTAGATGGTGTGAAGATTGCTTATGTGAATGATGAGGAAGATTATATACAGGTTTATCCTAGTGAAGGGGCATTTAATTTATTATAAATCTACCAAGTTGAGGTACAAAAATGTATGTATCAGGAGTAGGTATTTTTGAAGACGATTGATCCGAAAGAACGTATTCACCTCGTACATAAAAATATAGAAGTACCATCAAAAGAAACATATCCAATCATGTGTGTAGCATGGGATGATTTGGATGATGATATCGAGGAATATTACGGATTAAAATAAAGGCGTTAAAATGTAAAAAATGCACCCAACAATCTGGGTGCACTTTTTCATAACCGTTATATATTCCTCCTCATCAACTCCCCAACCTGCTTCGCAACGTACTCAACATCATTATCAATCTCATCCAACACGTAAGATTCCAAAATGCCCATGACAGCGGTTCCTAAAAACTTTAAAACGATGTGTGTATCAATGTTTTTATTTAATGAGGTATTTGTATTTAATTTTTTCTCTAGTTCACCCATGATGAACGTTAGGAACTTTTTCTGAAATGATAATGTGCTGTTGCTTCTAAATAACGATGTAAAAAATGGTTTATGTTCTTTGAAGTATTCAAACCATATGATAGTTCCTTCTATATAGCCTTTTGTTTGCTTTATATCACATATTTCTCTTAATTGATTTAAATGGTCGTCCACAATTTTGTCTAATAAATTGTATTTATCTAGGTAGTGTAGGTAGAAAGTTTTTCTTCCGATGTTCGCTTTTTCTGTAATGTTTTTTACTGTAATTTCATCAAAGCCATCTTCAATTAACATTTCGATAAATGCGGATTGAATGGCGTTTTGTGATTTTATAATTCTTCTATCGATTTTCTCCATATGATGTTCCTCCGGTATTGATACACATATTTCGTTATGTGTGTATTATCACCCAAATGCGTAAATGTGGTCATTGAAACAAGTGGTTGCTCGCTTTATTATAAATATACACGTGAGTATTAACTCTCACAAGTGTAAATGAAAAATAAAGTAAGGGTGGTTTTATATATGGCAGTTACGAAGAGAAATGTTCATTTTTATGCAAGAGGATTAAGAGTTGCAGGCATTTTAAATATTCCTGTAGGTGCTGAGGAAAAGAAACAAAATGCAGCGATTGTTTGTGTGCATCCAGGTAGTAGCTGTAAAGATCAAACAGCAGGATTATATGCGGAGAAATTAGCAGAACAAGGTTATGTAACGCTTGCGTTTGATGCATCGTATCAAGGTGAAAGTGAAGGGGCACCGAGATATATGGAAGAACCAGCTGCGCGCGTCGAAGATATTCGCTCAGCGGTAGATTATGTAACTACTCTTCCTTATGTAGATGAAGAACGTATCGGTGTGTTAGGTGTTTGTGCGGGCGGAGGATATGCGGTAAGTGCTGCAATGACGGAGCGCCGTATTAAAGCAGTTGGCACAGTTGTTGGTGCAAATATCGGCCGATTAAATCGTGAAGCTGATCCAATCGGGGGTTTAGAGGCTATCGGTAAACAACGTACCGCTGAAGCACGCGGAGCAGAGGCGATGATTACAAACTGGATTCCTAAAAATCAAGAGGAATTAAAGGCAGCAGGTATGACGGATATAGATATTGTAGAAGCAGTTGAGTATTATACAACACCGCGAGGGCGAAGTGTTAACTCTCCAAATAAGTTAAACTTTACGAGCATGGGGTCGGTAATTGGTTTTGATGCGTTCCATTTAGCAGATACATTATTAACACAACCGTTACAAATTATTGTCGGCAATAAGCAAGGTGCATTCGGTTCTTATAAAGATGGTCATGAGCTGTATGAGAAAGCAGCTTCGGAGAAAAAAGATTTACTTGTTGTGGAAGGTGCGAGTCATTACGATTTATACGACCAACCAGAACCAGTTACAATTGCAGTTGAAAAATTAACAAGTTTCTATAACGAAAATCTGTAAAAGTAATTTTGTTTTGAATGGCACCTCTAATTGTTAGGTTTGCATCTAGCAGTTAGAGGTTTTTATTGTGAAGGTTGCTGTGCTTAATATTTACGTTAAACGTGCATAACAAGATATAATAGAAGAAATCAATAAGGAGGCTATCAGTGAAAAATTTTCGGTATCTCAATATATTTACTATTTTAATTGTATACACACTACTCATGTTTTACATTGGCTGGAACGGATGGGTTTGGCTTCATGCGGTGTTCGGCTGGGAATCTTGGGGATATTACGCTTTCGTAGTCGGTTTTATTTCATATGCGTACATTCTTGTGCAAGTGTTTAAGTTTTTGCCATTTCTACGAACGGTCGGTTCAATTTGGTTTGCGGTCATACAATATGTGATTATGTTGTTGCCACTTGCTGATATTACAGTTTTCCTTCTACAGTTTTCAATGGAGAAAGAGACGGCAATTATTTGGACAGGAACGGCAGTGTTACTTGCGTTCATCTTTATTTTTGCATATGGGGTATTCAACGCATATAGCCCAGTAGTAAGAAAGTACGAGGTGCACATCCCGAAAAAAGTAGAGGGACGTAAAAGCTTACGCATTGCGATGGCTTCTGATATGCATTTCGGTAAATTATCTGGCGTTGCACATTTAAAAAGACTTGTCCGTCATGTAAATGAGATGGAGCCTGATATTATTTTACTGCCAGGTGATATTATCGATGATCATCCAGGTGTATTCATTCAAAAGAATATGGGACCAATTATGAAACAAATGAAGGCTCCATTAGGCGTATATGGTGTGTTAGGAAACCACGAATATTACGGAAGAGCGGTTCCTGAATTCTTGCAGGAGATGGATAAGATTGATATTCGTATTCTTTTAGATGAAGTGATCACCATTGAAGATGATTTTTATCTCGTTGGAAGAAGAGATAAAACAGAGCGAGATCGCCAAAGTTTTGAAAATCTAATGAGTACGGTAGATAAAACGATGCCAGTTATCGCGATGGATCACCAGCCGTTTGAATTGAAACAAGCAGCGGATGCTGGCGTCGATTTATTATTATCCGGTCACACGCACCGCGGACAAATGGCACCGAATCATATTGTAACGAGAAGAATGTACGAACTAGACTGGGGATACGCACAAAAAGGTGCATTCCACGCGATTGTTTCTTCTGGTTTCGGATTCTGGGGACCACCACTTAGACTCGGAAGTAGGTCGGAGATTGTACAGGTGGAGGTTACGTTTGAATAAGTGTATGTAATAGAGAGCTAATGGCTCTCTATTTTTATAAATAAAAAAAGGCTCCACATAAGGAGCATTCAATAAAAACAAATGAATTAAAACAAATAACAGACATGTATAATATACAACATTAATAATTGATATAAAAATATTCAGATTTACAATTTGTGTTGATGTCGATTTCATAAAAGAGGTACGATTATAAAACGTGGCTGAAATAAAGGGGGATTATAAGTGATTATATCAGATGTACTATACGGAGAATTTGAAGTGGATCCAGTAGTAGAAGAATTAATTGTAAGTAAGTCTGTGCAAAGGCTGAAAGGTACTCATCAAAATGGCGCAAGCTACTTAATAAATGAGAAATGGAATGTAACACGCTTTGATCATTCAGTTGGTGTTATGTTGTTAGTTAAAAAACTAGGTGGTTCAGTAGAAGAGCAAATTGCTGGTTTACTGCACGACGTATCGCATACTGCTTTTTCTCATGTGATTGATTACGTTTTTGAGAATAGAAATGAAAGTTATCATGAAGAGATATTTAGTTCTGTTGTGAAAAACTCAGAAATTCCAGCGATTCTTTCAAAGTATGGTTATAACTATGAAGATATTTTATTAGATGATTCGAAGTGGACGTTACTGGAAAGGTCAGCGCCCGAATTATGCGCAGATCGTGTGGATTATACGTTACGAGATATGTATACATACGGATATATTTCGTTAGAAGAAGTTCATAGATTTTTAGAGGATATCATTGCAGTAGAGGGGAAAATGGTCCTTCAAAGTATCGAAATGGCAGAGTGGTTTACAGAAACGTACTATAAAGAAGTAATCGATTTCTTTATGAAACCAATGAATATTTACGGAAATGATATGTTAGCTAAGACGTTAAAGCTAGCTTTTCATAAAGAGGTTATTCATGCAGATGATTTTCTTCTTGAAGATGATGAGCTAATTTCGAAATTGCAGCAATGTAGCAATCCAGAAGTACATAGTTTATTAAGCAAAGTTCATCCGAATGTAAAAGTAAAAGAAGATAGAAACGACTATGATTTGTATCAGAAAAATAAAGTCCGTCTCATTGATCCTCCATTACTTCGGGAAGGTGAAGTTGTTCGATCGTCTGTTGTGTCGGAAGAAATAAGACGGATGAGTGAGATCGCTTATGAAAAAGCGGTGAGAGGGATGTATGTGAAAGTGATTTCGGATTAAAAAGGTAGAGCATCACCCCTAGATGCTCTCCTTTTTTTATATTACTGATCAAACCAATTCCAAACCTCAATATCTCCAAGAGTCGCATAACGAACGTGCGGTGAGTTTTGTAATTTTAATAACTCTTTTGACGGGCCAGTAATGACAATGCCGTATACTTTTACACCGTTATCTTTTACATACTCATAACGCTTATCTAAGTTCAGCTCTTTTTCAGGAGTCCGAGTAGTTTTACTTACAGTTTCTTTATGTGTAGAAAGAATACGCATCATTTCGATTACTTCATATTCTTTTGTCTTTGGTCGCATTTCTTCATTATCAGGGAGATTTATATGTTCTGAAAACCCGATAACCTCTCCGCCATGTAGGATGAAATCTTTCTCATCTATTCTCTCTTGTCCTGTGTCTAAAGCGTACCATACAGGAGTTGGTGGCATTTCTTGCGCTTCAAATACGCTATATAAAAGGGATTCTAATTCTTGTAAAGTGTAAGGTTTGTCGAAAGATATCGCTACTTCAGCAACGGTTCCGTCATGTACTTTTGCAAGTGTATCCCAAACTTTTTTAGATGATTCTTTCAAAGAAGCATCTTCCTTGATTTTTGGATGAACAAAGGAAAGTTTTTTTGAATAGGGTTTATTTTTCCAAGATTGATTTGTGGCAGTTACAGATGATAAGAAACTACGCGTTGTTACTGTACCGATTGGAATTTCTTTTTTGCCGACCGTTTTAACTAAATTCATTTCATTTTCTGTACGGAAAAAGGGTTTAATTTTTGCACTGCCTACAGTGGAACGACTATTTGGAATTGTTGCTTCTAGTGCGAGTGCTGGAATCTCATCTACTTCGACTAACTTTTTCATATTATAGAAGTAAAGAGAAGACGAAAAATGACCGACAAAATAGATTGCTATACAAACCGCAAGGACAAAACTAACAGTTTGCCAACGCTGTTTCCACTTTATTTTCCAAAACGGGACTTTTAGATTTTTTGGTGGTAGTCTTTTCTTTAGTGGTTCACTCTTCGAAAGCAACTCATCTAAGTAAGCTTCACACTCTTCACATGTCTCAATATGACTTTCTAATCGCTTTTGTTCATCATGCGTGAGCATTCCGTTTTCGTACTTCTCCCATAGTTTTTTAAATGCTGTACAACCCATCCGTATCACTCCTTTATGCTTTTCGTTTCTTTTCGTCCTCGGTGTAATTCAATTTTCACTTTCGCTAATGAGAGACCGGTCATTTCGGCTATTTCCTTATACGAGAATCCGTAGTAATCTCGTAGTAACAGGACATTTCGTCTTTGGAGCGGAAGAGAAGATAAACTGTCTAACCAACTAGCAATCTCATGTTTTACGAAATATTCATGTTCTGTACTAGGCACGTTTGGTAAATGGAATTCTGCAAGCTTTGTTGTTTTATATTTCTTTTCTTTACGATACCAATCGATAAAGGCGTTGTAGGCAATTGTAAATAACCACGGCCTAATTTCTTCTCCTTTATAATAGTCAATATGGACGAGCATGCGGTAAAATGTTTCTTGCATGAGATCTTCCGCACAGTGGGAATCTCCGGTTAGGGAGAGAAGATAGCGAAATAAATCTTGCGTATGCTCTGAGTAAATTTCTTCTAATGATTGTTTGCGTTTCACTACATTTCCCTCCCTTCATACATAACAACGAAATACATATAAAAAAGTTACAATGTTTTATGGAATTATAGTAAAAAACGTCAAGAATTGGATTGCGTTCTCTTTTATCATAATACATATAAGGCGGGTGAACAGAGATGGAAAGCTATGAAACACAAATTCAAAGGTCCATTGATTATATTGAGGAAGATGTAATGGAAAAACAGACGCTGCGTAATTTAGCTCGCATTGCAGGTTTTTCTGAGTCGCATTTTCATCGTGTATTCCAGGCGTTAGTAGGTGATACGGTAATGGAGTATGTTCGAAAGAGGAGGTTAGCCCGGGCAGCTTATCAACTTTCTCATACGGATGAAAAAGTTATTGATATCGCATTTGAGCATGGCTTTCAATCTCACGAAACGTTCACGAGAGCCTTTAAAAAATTATTTCAAATGACACCAAGTGAATATCGAAAACAAGAAATTGAAACACCGATGTATTACAGTGTGAATGTAAAGCAAAGAAAATTAAATCCGTATTTAGGAGGCATACAAATGGAATATCGTATTGTAAATAAACCAGAATTTTTAGTGGCAGGTTATGAACTGAAGACGACAAGTAAGGAAGGGAAAAACCATCAAGACATCCCAGTATTTTGGCAAGAATATTTACAAAAAGATCTTGGAACGACAATTCCGAATCGTAAAGATACGAGTCAATGGGTAGAGCTTGGATTATGTACTGATTTTAATTTAGAAACAGGGGACTTCACGTATATTATTGGAATGGAAGTTACAGACTTCGAAAATGTACCAAATGAAGTTGCGAAGCGTACTTTCCCAGCAGCAACATATGCAGTATTTACAACGCCGAAAGTTCCTCATGAAGAAATGGTATCGTCTATTCACCAAACGTGGAACGCCGTATTCTCAGAATGGTTCCCGCATTCAGGATATGAACATTGCGGCGTTACAGAGTTTGAACTATACGATGAGCGTTGCCATGAAGATAAGAGTGAGTTCGCTCAAGTAGAGCTTTGGATACCGGTGAAGAAAAAATAATAGATTGAGAGCGAGTCATTGAGAAATGGTTCGCTTTTTTATAAAGGGGGAAATGGGACAATGTTCAAAAAATTAGAATGTGTATCTATACATACGAAGGATATAGAAAAATCAGTTTCTTTTTATACAGAAATGGGAATGAAGCAAAACTGGGTTATAGAAAGAGAATTAGAAGAAGGGGCTATTTGGACGTTAATAGGATTGAAGTTTCCAGATGAGAAAAGTTCGGAGTTAGTAATAAGCAATTAACAGTTTAGAAATGTATTTGTTAATAGTTTTATTGTTACTTTTACTTTGTATAGTAGGGGAGGAAGACTGGCATTGTCGGTAAATCGATACAATTTCATTTACCACCGAACTACCGAGAGAATAGATTCCATTCACCCAAAAAAGAAAAGACGCCACATAGCGCCTTTCCTACGAATGAAACGGGAACACAAGTATAATCGTCGTTCCTTTTCCAAGTTCGCTATCAATTGAAATTGTTCCGTTATGAGCATGAACGAGCTGTTTCGTAATGGCGAGGCCAAGTCCAGTTCCGATGTTGCTTTCTTCTGTATTTGTTCCTCTGTAATAGCGCTCAAATAGAAGCTCTTTCGTTTTATCATCCATTCCTTTTCCGTTATCTGAAATAGAAAGTGTGAATGAAGTAGCGTTTTGGGAAAGTTTTACGCTGACATTTGTCGTTTCATTATTATGTTTTACAGCGTTTACGAGTAAATTTTCGATAATACGCTGGAACCATTTTTCTTCAATGAAATATTGAATTTTGTTTGAGCTCGGTACGAATTCAATATTTTGATTTTGAAGTGTCGGATTATTAATAAATTGTAATAAGACTTTTTGGACGAATTGATTCATTTCAATGTTCACGTGCTGCGCAGGAAGACTGTTATTTTTTAATTGATACGTTAAGCTTAAATCATCAATTAATGTCGTCATATATTGAGATTTCTCTTTCATAACGCTACCGAACTGCTGGATGTCTTGATCGGTCCAGTTATACTGCTTTGATTCTAGTAATAAAGCGTAGCCGTAAATAGAGCTTAGTGGTGTTTTTAAATCGTGCGTTAGACCGGTAATCCATTCTTCACGTGTTTGCTGCAGTACTTGCCTTATTGCATCATTTTTTTTGAGTGTAATAGAGAGGTGCTCTAGTGAATTTGTAACATCTCGAAACAAGCGGAATGACCATTTTTCTTTACCGGACCGCCTGAACCGGATAGGTTTCCCTTTTTTACTAACAGGCTCTTCGTACTTTCCACCAGCGATGTTTTTAAGCCAGCGCATCGCATGTAATAACGGTTTTCCAAATTTATTACCGTACCAAATAGAAAGAATGACTAAATAAACAAATACGATAAGAAGGATTAATCCGCATCCGATTAGAAACTTTTTAGTAAATACATCGTCTATTTCATCATCTGGGTAGTAGTACTCATTTTTTGCAGTTACAACAAGAAGATGATTGCTATTTGTGTCATAAAAGCTAGACGTGTTTTCCTTATGATTCCACGGTTCTTTTTCGCTAAGAGCGGCTTGTATAACGGAAAACGTTTTTTTCTTTCCATTTGGATAGGAGAAGACTTCATCGCCGTTACTATTAAAAATTTGAAGTGTTGCTTCTTCTTTGGAAAGTAACTGTTGTTCTTCTTCTGTTAATGTGAACGAATCAGTAGATACAGAAGGGTGCCCTTTCTGAATTGTTTTTAGTAATGCATTGCTTTTTAACATACCACCGTAAATAACAAGTACGTTCTTTTCTTCTAATTCAATTTCCCAATATGTAAATGTATAAGGGCTTTCTATTTGATTCTGTATATATGAGAATAAAGATATTTTCGTATAAGATGTTGGTACGTCACTTGGTGTATTAAAGTGATAGAGAACTTTTCCGTTTTCCTCCACAACTTGTATCCAATCATTTTTCTCTTTAATTAAGTCTTTTACTTCAGCTTTTAACGAAATATCGCCATCTTCTGAAGATATATATCTTGAAATCATAAAACTATCAGAATCTGGAATGTTCGGTTCATATGAAGTACTAGTAACAAGAAAAAATAAATAAGTAAAAGCAGCTACTACAGCAATCAGTAACGTAACTAAAACAAATACGTGCTGCAGGATAAACTGTATAATAAGTCGTTTATTAAAGTTCATATCGTCACCCTACTTTGTAATGAACTTGTAGCCAAGTCCACGAACGGTTTTTATATATTCTGGTTTACTTGGATCTTGTTCAATTTTTTCACGTAGTTTTCGAATGTGAACCATAACGGTATTATCATCGCCATTATAGGCAGGTGCTCCCCAAACTTTTTCGTATATTTCTTCTTTCGAAAATACATAGTTCGGATTCTCGCAAAAGAAGAGTAGTAGCTGAAATAGCTGGGCTGAACATTCGACAACATGTCCATTTACTGTAAGTTCTGCGGAATATCGATCAATTTCAAATCTACCAAATGAATTGGAGTGTACTTTTTGTTCATGTGGCATTACTTGTTTTATATGTCTTCGGAGTTGTGCTTTCATACGAGCTACTACTTCAAGTGGATGAAATGGCTTCGTAATATAATCATCTGCACCGTGTGAAAATCCAGATATTTTATCTAAATCAGATGTTTTAGCTGTGAGGAAGAAGATAGGGCAATCTGTTTTTTGGCGAATAATCGGACAAATATCAAAACCAGATTGTCCAGGAAGCATGACATCTAAAATAATTAAATCGTAATTGTTTTGCTCAGTGAGAGATAATGCTATTTCAGCTGATGTTGCAGTTGTAATATGAGAAAAACCTTCTTTTTCAAGAATGGTAGTTAGTAATTGTAAAATTGCTGTTTCATCATCAACGAGCAAAATATTTGCTTGGTACATAAAAAATCCCTCCTAATTTCCTCGAATATCATATCATCTTTCTATAATTTATGGAATTTTTAAGGAAATTTTAAGGTTTTCTTTCGCAAAAAATTAAGAATCAAATGATATGATAAAAGAACATAGGGGAGGAGATGAGTGTGAATCCGTTTCAAACGATGCGAGCTAGATATTTTTTAATTGTATTTGCACTATTAACTTTAGTTGCAAGAGTCAGTAATGAATTGATAGAAAATACATTTCATATGCAAAATTCTACTTTTATAAATATTCTTATATTCTACATCCTTCCGATTATATGGATTTTTTATGAATATAGAAAACACCGTGTTTCATTTTCATTATTTGTTAATAAAAATGAAACATTTAACCTGGTGCAAGTTTTATACATTACGATTATGTTATGCGTGTTTAGTTACGGGTATCTTATTTTGTACATGTATAGCTTTGCGTGGATTACACCGGAATTTATTATGAACGCATTACGTGAACCGATTATAGATAGTACAGGGGGATATGTATATCAATTTATTATGGTCGTATTCATTGCGCCAATTATTGGTGAATTTGTTTTTCGTGGATTTTTACTGCAACGCTTTGCAGCAAAATGGGGAACGAGTATAGCGATTATTGTAGTAGCGATGTTGTTTGCGTTGTTACATGTTGATTTCCTAGGCGCAGTAGTATTTAGCGTTGTACTATCAATCGTATATATTCGTACGAATAGTTTACTTATGCCAATTGCTATTCACATGTTAAACAATGCATTTGTAATCGGCGCTTCTTATTTAATAAATAAAGAAGAAATAATGAGTTTTGCAGATTTCTCAAATTATACGACCTTTTTCCCAGGACTTATTATTTTTATAACAGGATTAAACTTAGTACTCATCTTCTTATTTGTTAACCGCAAATATTGGAGTAAAGAAATGCCAGCTATATATGTAGAGCAGGAAAAAAGCTTTTCAGACGTAGTGGGGAGTAAATGAGATGAAGAAGACGATTGAAAAAATATTGAAAGACATTATAGATTCTACGTCTATTACAGATATGTGTGATAAAAGCGTTTGTCATTGGGTGCAACCTGTAGTAGATACGATTGTGTTTCCAGAGTATTACTTATTTTCTAGTACTCATGTAAAAGAAAATATTATTTCTCTTCTTATTGTGTTAGGGGTTTTACTAATATTTGGTCTAATTGTAGAAGAAATGATGAAGCGCATCTTCAGAAAAAATGAAGAGAAGTATATGTGGGTTCATAAAGTATTCGAGAAAGTAATAGTGGCTTTCCTTTTGTTTTATAGTATGAAAACAATCATTTACTTTATAGCTTTGAAACATCATTCATTCTAAATTTGAAAGGGATGTATAAAATTATATGAATGAAACAATATCATCAAATAAGTTTTTTTATTTGATTTTGCTTAGTATTGTGCTGATAACGACAGTCAATGTTATTCTTCGCTGGGAGGAAGCTTATTTCTTTATGTATTTAGCACTCCATTTGTTAGGAATATTATGTATAAGCGGCGGAATAGTTGCTGAAAAAAAGAGTGAAGAAAGCATTAATTATATGTGTGTGACCGGTCTTATTTTACTTTTAGCTGTACAAGGTATTATGAAATATAGTACTTTTTCTTTACAAGATTTTAGTTTATTAGTGGATGTACTTCCTTAAGGGGGACACGTTATGTTATGTAAGAAGCAAATAGGATACGTACTAGTTTTAATTGGATTTTTTACGCTTATTGTAACGACTTTATTTTTTCAAGACTATGAATATATACGCTATATAAAAGGCGCTGGTTTAATATGTTGGGTTGTAAGTACGTTTCTTATCCCAGAGTATGAACCGAAGAAAGTGTCTAAAGGTAGGTAAAACTCTTCTTTTTGTAGAAGAGTTTTTTTATGTAAATAAAAGGATCTCGAGCAATTCGCGTAATAAGCTTGTTCTAATTTAGCATGTACGAACTTACAATAATAATAGACAGGCAGCATAGAGGAGGGAATAGCGTGAGGAAGGTTATTGGGTGGTCGCTTTTTTTGTACGTTGGGTTTGCGTTGCTTATATATTGGTATTTATTTGGATGGAATCATGAACTGATTCCGGACATGTATAAAGGAACAAAGGCAGATCCAGAAACGTTTATGAATGCAAGAGAGCTTACGCTAAGCCAAGATTATTCGCGCGTGAAAAATTTACTGTACTTTTTAGCGACGCCTCTTGAATGGATTATTTTATTATTTGTACTTGTGCTCGGTGTTTCAAGAAAGTTTGAGAAATGGTCGAAGGAAACGACGAAAATAAGTGTCCTGCAAGTCGCGATTTATTTCTTTTATTTATCACTACTCACAACAGTTCTAGCCCTGCCGATGCAATGGATTAGCCGAAAAGTGTCAGTTGATTACGGCATTTCAACGCAAAGTACACAAAGCTGGATAAAAGATCACATTATCGGTTTTTGGGAGAGTTATGCGACGATGCTAATCGTAGTTACCGTTCTGTTATGGCTTATCCGTAAATTCCCGAAGCGATGGTGGCTAGCAGGGTGGGCACTCTCTGTTCCATTTACAATCTTTTTAACATTTATACAGCCTGTTGTTATCGATCCACTGTATAACGACTTCTCGACGCTGAAAAATAAAGAATTAGAAACGAAAATTTTAGCGATAGCAGACAAAGCTGACATTCCTGCTAAACATGTATATGAAGTAAATATGTCGGAAAAAACGAAAGCGTTAAATGCTTACGTGACAGGAATTGGTCCTAACGCACGTATTGTAATGTGGGATACAACGCTTAAGCAATTAAAAGATAAAGAGATTTTATTTATAATGGCCCATGAAATGGGGCATTATGTTATGAAACATATATATTGGGGTGTTGCGAGTTATGTGTTGCTATCGTTTATAGGTATGTATCTCATTAGTCGTATTATAAATATGTGTATTCGAAAATGGGGAGATACGCTGCAAATTTCAAAAGTAGCATGTTTCTCAATTTTACCTTTATTTTTCTTAATTTCTTCTGTACTCTCGTTTGCATCACAGCCAGCAACAAACTATGTTTCTCGTATAGAAGAACGAGCGGCAGATCAATATGCTTTAGATATGACGAAAGATGGAGAATCTGGTGTAAAAACGTTTCAATATTTATCAAAAACGAGTTTAAGCCAAGTGAATCCACCTGCGTTAGTGAAGTTTTTCTTATACACACATCCACCAATTTTCGAAAGAATTCATACGTTTGAACAATATGAGAAACAAAGCAAAAAGGAGTAGCTATTATGCTACTTCTTTTTTTATAGAAATATAAGTTTGATATTGGGAATATTTATCATTGCTTTTTATTGTGATTTTGTAAATAATAAGCTATAAAATTCTAAAAATCTATATATAAAGGAATAAAGGTGAAAAAATGTATTTTTTACAAAATTTAAAAGTGAAATATAAATTATTATCGCTTATTTCATTAGCAGTTTTAGGTATGGTAATTATGAGCTGTGTAGCAATTCATTCTATTAATAAGATTAAGCACGATACAGAGGTTGTAGTAGATGATTATCAATATTCTGCAATTTTATTAGAAGGAATGCTTCGTACACAAAATTCATTAGAATATAACTTATTAGAATTAATTACGGTATCACAAAATGAAGGGACAAATAAAGAGGGGATAATTGATAATATTGAAAAGGATCTTAAAAAATATGATTCTTTATTAAAAGAATATGATGATGGCTTTAATTTAAGTAAGCAAGAGGATGAGCTGTTTCAGAAGATGAAAAAATCTTTGCCAAGTTATATAGATACATATAAAAAGTTGTTTGAAAAGGCGAAGGTAACAAACGAGCTACAAATGGTAAACGAATTTCAGAAGGAATTAAAACCGAAGGGAGTAGAGTTAGCTGGTTATGCGGTGGATTTAGAATCGTATGTTTCAAATTTAGCTGATCAAGTATTTAAAGATTCTCAAAAAATGATAGATCGATCCGTTATTACTTTTATCGTTCTTGTAGTAGTTACTACAATCGTTATATGTATAGTAAGTTATATTATTAGCAGGCTTATAGTTGCTCCTTTACAAACGGTTAGTCGTATGATGGAAAGAGCAAAAGATGGAGATTTAACTGTACATGGTGAGTATAATGCTAAAGATGAATTAGGTGTATTAGTAAGTGATTTTAATGAAATGATTACAGGGTTAAGAACAAATATGAAAGAAGTAGATAATAATATTCAGCTTTTATTCCAACATGCAGACGGAGTCGTATGTGCATCAGAAGTATCTAGCAGTGCGGCGAAGAAAATAACGATGGATATTGAAGAAGTTGCAAATGGTGCAGAGAGCCAAATGCAAGCAATGGAACAAACTGCGGGTGCGATGGAAGAGTTGACACAAGGAATGCAGAGTATAGTGAATACATCATCATCTGTAAATGAATTGTCTGCTCAGTCAGCATTAGATGCAGAGAGTGGTAATAAGTTAATGAAACAAATGATTCAACAGATGGATATAATCCAAATTTCAGTACATAGCGGTGTGAAACAAGTAGAGACTATGAAAGAACAATCAGAAGAAATTGTTAAAATCATTGATGTTATGCAAGGTATTGCCGCTCAGATTAATTTATTAGCATTAAATGCCGCAATTGAGGCTGCACGTGCTGGGGAAAGTGGTAGAGGGTTTGCAATTGTGGCAGATGAAGTGCGTAAATTAGCTGAACAATCTAGTAATTCTGCAAAACAAATTGAGAAGCTTATTACTCAAGTTATGGGAACAACGAGCCACACCGTAGATATGATGGGGGCAGTAGATAATGAGGTACAGGCAGGTACACAAGTGGTACTGCATACAGAAAAAGTATTTGGAAAAATTACAGAAAAAGTACAGCAAGTATCTGAGCAAATTCAAACTGTATCTATGTCTACAGATGAAATTGCAGCGAGTAGTGAAGAGATTTCGGCTTCTGCAGAAGATATGGCTCAAATTTCCCAAAGATCATCTGACCGAACTGATAGGGTAAAAGAGTCTATTCAACAGCAAGAAAAATCTGTTCAAGAGATCTCGGTTTCAATGGAACATATGCATAACGCAGCAGGAGAATTAAAACAAATAGTTGCTCGATTTACTCTTCAAAAGTAGTAGTATATTTAAGCTTTAATATAGAGAAATTCCTCTCAATAAATAAAAAAATCATCCTATGTAAACAAGGATGATTTTTTTATGGGAATTTTGTACGGCTGTCACTTGTTATATTCTAATTTTTTACAATTTTCCGATTGTAATATATAATAATACGTAATGTTTTGGAGATTTTTCGTTTGTAAAAGGTAGGTTATAGGAGGAGAGAAAGGGTGTTCAATAAAAAATCAATGCCGGCTATAAAAATGATCCTTTCGATGTCTATTTTCGGATCAATTGGATTTTTTTCTGTTCAAACAGGTTTACCGTCTTTTGAATTAGTATTCGTTCGTTGCATTTGTGCGACTCTATTTTTAGCATTATGTTGGCTCGTAACAGGACAGTATAAAAGTGAGAAATGGAATAAAAAAGAAGTAATGCAAATATTAGCATGCGGCGTATTTCTCGTCTTTAACTGGGTGTTTCTATTTAAAGCCTTTGAAGTTATGTCAATTACAATTGCGATTTCAGTGTACCATCTTGCACCAATTATCGTATTAATGATTGGTAGTATTGTATTTAAAGAGAGACTTACAGTGTTTGCTGTTATGTCCATTGTCATTTGTTTTATCGGTACAGTTTTAGTAGCTGGAGTAGATGGAAGTCTATCGCTCGAAAAACTTATGTCATCTGGCATGGTATGGGCACTTCTTGCAGCTGTATTTTATGCTTTTACCACTTTATTAGGAAAAGGAATTCGGCATACGAGCGCATATGCGATGACATTTTTACAAACATTTTTAGGGATATTTTTATTGCTACCATTCGTAGACTTCGGGAAGTTTCAAGGACTAACAGAGATGAACTGGATGATGATCACAGCGACAGGACTTATACATACGGGGTTTGTTTATTATTTATTTTTTGACAGTTTAAGAGATTTATCGACAAGATTAATTTCTGTATTAGTGTTTTTAGATCCTGCGGTTGCAATACTATTAGATACAGTCTTTACCGGGTTTAGACCGACTAGTATGCAAGTAGTAGGGATTGTTCTTATCTTTGTAGGGATGGCTCTAACTTTTCGCAAGGGAAGAGAAAAGGAATTATCGGTAAAGGAAAGTGCTACTTCTTAATTTTAGAAGATATCATTTTCATTTCAATAAGAAGATATTGCAATTTATTTACATGTTTTATACAATAAATTAGTAAATAAAGGGAAAAAGAGAGAAAAGAAAAAAGGGTGGATGGACGTAATGAGACAGCACGTATTAAAAGGAATCACAGCGATGACTTTATTAAGTGGAGTATTTGTGAGTGCAAATAGTACTAGTGCAGAAGAATGGCCAGTGCATGAGCCAGAAATGATTGTATTTACTGATGTAGCCGAGGATCATTGGTCGAAGGATGCAATCTATGATTTAGCATATCATAAAATCATGGTTGGTTATGGAAATGGAACATTTGGTGCTAAAGATAATGTAACACGTGAGCAAGCGGCAGCTGTAATTGCTCATGCTCTTAAAATACCAAATAATCTAGAACTATTAGACAATCCATATACAGATATCAATGAAAGCACAACAAATTTTGCTTATGAAATTAAAGCATTAACGACTCGTCGAATTTTCGCAGGATACGAAAATAACACATTTCGTCCGAAGGATCCAGTAACTCGTGCACAGCTGGCACAAATTATTGTGAACGCCTATGAATTTAAAGTGAAACAGAAGCATACATTTACAGATGTACCAGATACCCATTGGGCAACAGATGCAATTAGTGCGTTGCAATCTAATGATGTTGTTAAAGGGATGGGTAATGGACAATATGAGCCGAATACTTTTGTAACACGTGAGCAATTTGCGGTGTTTTTAAAAAATGCAATGGTAATGAAAGCATTAAATAATTAATCTAGTTTACTATTTGTGCTAGATTTGGACAAAATCGTTATTAATTCATATAGAATTACAAAAGACGCAAATATATATTATTTGCGTCTTTTTGTGTCAATAAAGTGAAATTTAAAAATGCAAAGGAGTTCACAAAGAGATTGTAGAATATTTCATTATATAACACCTTAGATTTGACAGCTTCCTTTTTGACAATAGAAGAAGGAGGTATGAAGCAGAAAGGTAGTAAAAATGTTTCTTCTAGAAGATTTGCATTTTATCGTACATTCATCAATAAATGAATACTCCTAAAGCAGTGAAGCTTATTAAAATGCATGGCTAAAAATATTTGCTCATGTTATTTGGAAATACTTCATATGTAGTATGGATAACTTCGTATTATCTATTATTTTTCTATTTAACATAAAATAGAAATAGGGAGAGAGGACAATGAAGAAAAAAATATTGGGTGTAATGATGATTGCGACAATGGTAGGCGGTATATTTACAGGAACGAATGTGGCCCCTGTAAAAGCGGAAGAATATCCGGAAATGATTGTATTTGATGATGTTCCATACGGATTTTGGGCATATGATGCTATTTTAGACTTAGCTTATAATAAAATTATAGTTGGATACGGAAATGGAAAGTATGGTGTTGGAGATCTTACAACACGTGAACAAGTAGCTGGGGTTATTTACAAAACACTTGAAATGAAAGACGAAGGGGCAGTAGCGAATCCATACAAAGATATTTCTGGAAGTTCAACTAATTTCCAAAAGGAAATTTTAGCGTTAACAAAACGTGGTGTTTTTAAAGGTGATGCAAACGGAAACTTTAGACCGAAAGCACCAATTACTCGAGCTGAAATGGCAGTAGCACTTCAAAAGGCATATACTTTCGAAGCAAAACAAAAGCATACATTTAAAGATGTGCCAAAAGGACATTGGGCAGAAGGTGCAATTAGTGCATTACAATCTAATCAAGTTGTGACAGGAACTGGAAAAGGTATGTATGAATTAAATAGCTTCGTACCGAGAGAACAATATGCTCAGTTTATAAATAACGCAATTATTAATTATCATTTGAAAGAGGATTGGAAATAGGGTGAAATAGGAAAGCACAAATAGAACTATTTGTGCTTTTTGTTTGTTTATAGAAGAATTATTATGCGTTTTTATGTATTTTTATTGTTGTACATGAGCTTTATAATCAACCCCGTAAAAAAGACATGATATGTAATATGATTCACAAAACCGTCACGAAATGTGTCGAGAAATCTATTGTCACTATACCATTTGTTATGTATATTTTTTAAAAACATATACATATTGGGGAGATAATTTGATGAGCAAAAAATTATTAAAAACAGCTACGGCATTAACAATTATGGGTGGGATGTTATTCTCAGCAGAGAGTAACAATGTAAAAGCGGAAAGTGCACCGTTACAAAATACAAATCCAATTGTATTTAAAGATGTACCAAAAGGACATTGGTCAGAAGAGGCAATTCATAATTTAGCGGCAAACGAAATTATTTTTGGATATGGAGATGGAATTTTCGGTTTTGGAGATGATGTAACACGTGAGCAAGTTGCAGCTTTAATTTATCGTGTGTTTGATATAGAAGAACAAGATGAATATGAAAACCCATATGGGGATATCGATGAAAACTCAACAAACTTTATTGAAGAAATATTAGCTTTAACGGAACTAGAAATTTTCATGGGAGATGAGCATGGAAACTTTAGACCGAAAGCAACGTTAACTCGTGCAGAAATGGCGCAAGTTCTTACGAATGCGTTTGAGTTACAGGCGAAGGGTCCTCATAATTTTAATGATGTTTCAGCGAATTCATGGGCAACGAATGCAATTAGTGCAATACAAACAAATGGTATTACAGCGGGAATCGGAGATAATAAATTCGGTCCTTCCATGAAAGTAAAAAGAGAACAATACGCACAGTTTTTATATAAAGCAATTTTGCATGATATGGAACAAGGACAGTAATAAGGTTTAATTAGTAAATTGAGGTTTGGAAAATAATACAAAAAGGTCATTGTTGTATAACAGTGACCTTTTTTTGTATGGAATAAAGCGCGAAAGAAAAGCATTTTGGAAAAAAACGAAATGAATTTTCAAAAAAAACTTCCTTTTCTGAAGATTTGTTATATAATATAAAACATAAAATCAAATCTGTTATAAAACAGTTTAAGAAGGGGATGCTAATATGTCGACGCAAACTTCACGGGTTACACTCGTCGGAGAAATGTTACCAGCGTACAACGAAATATTGACACCTGAGGCGCTTAGTTTTTTAAAGGAACTACATGAAAATTTCAATGAGCGCCGCATAGAACTTTTACAAAAGCGTGCGGAGAAACAAAAAAGAATTGATGCAGGAGAGTTTCCGAAGTTTTTAGAAGAAACAAAACGTATACGTGAAGCGGATTGGACAATTGCCAAACTGCCAAAAGATTTAGAGGATCGCCGTGTAGAGATTACGGGACCAGTAGATAGAAAGATGGTTATTAACGCTTTAAATTCAGGAGCGCATCTTTTTATGGCGGATTTTGAAGATTCGAATTCACCAACTTGGGAAAATGCGATTGAAGGTCAAATAAACTTACGAGATGCAGTGCAGGGAACGATTTCGCATAAAAATGATAACGGAAAAGAATATCATTTAAATAGTAAAACAGCAGTATTAATTGTGCGTCCAAGAGGATGGCATTTAGAAGAAAAACATATGCAAGTTGATGGGAAGAATATGTCTGGTAGCTTAGTAGATTTCGGACTCTATTTTTTCCATAATGCGAAAGCTCTTTTAGCAAAAGGAAGCGGTCCATACTTTTACTTACCGAAAATGGAAAGCCATTTAGAAGCAAGGTTATGGAATGATGTTTTCATATTTGCTCAAAAATATATCGGTATTCCAAACGGAACGATTAAAGCGACGGTGTTACTGGAAACGATTCACGCTTCGTTTGAAATGGATGAAATTTTGTATGAGCTTAAAGATCATTCTGCTGGATTAAATTGCGGAAGATGGGATTATATTTTCAGTTTTCTAAAGAGTTTCCGTAATCATAATAAATTTTTACTTCCAGATAGAGCGCAAGTCACGATGACGGCGCCGTTTATGCGCGCGTATTCTTTGAAAGTAATTCAAACGTGCCACCGCCGCAATGCACCGGCAATTGGTGGAATGGCAGCACAAATTCCGATTAAAAACAATCCAGAAGCGAATGAAGAAGCATTTGAAAAAGTGCGTGCAGATAAAGAGCGCGAAGCTTTAGACGGTCATGACGGGACTTGGGTTGCCCACCCGGGACTTGTACCAGTCGCGATGGAAGTATTTAATCACATTATGAAAACACCGAATCAAATTTTTAGAAAACGTGAAGAAATACATGTTACAGAAAAGGATTTATTAGAAGTACCAGTGGGAACGATTACAGAAGAGGGGCTTCGCCTAAATATTAGCGTAGGTATTCAATATATCGCATCTTGGTTAAGTGGACGGGGAGCAGCGCCAATTTATAACTTAATGGAAGATGCGGCAACAGCGGAAATTTCTAGGGCACAAGTATGGCAATGGATTCGCCATGAAGGTGGAAAGCTACATGATGGCCGTAATATTACGCTTGAATTGATGGAAGAGCTAAAAGAAGAAGAATTAGAAAAAATAGAAAGAGAGATTGGTAAAGAGGCCTTTCAGAAAGGGAGATTCCAAGAGGCAACAACGTTGTTTACCAATCTCGTTCGGAATGATGAATTCGTACCATTTTTAACATTACCGGGTTATGAAATTTTATAAAAAATGAAAAGGGGATGGATCATATGAAAAACGAAAGAATCGAGAAATTACAAGAGAGCTGGGAATTAGATACGCGCTGGAAAGGGATCACACGTCCATATTCGGCAGAAGATGTAATTCGCCTGCGAGGATCAATTGATATTGAACATACATTAGCGCGCCGTGGTGCTGAAAAGCTTTGGTCGTCGCTTCATACGGAAGATTACATTAACGCACTAGGCGCATTAACAGGAAACCAAGCGATGCAACAAGTAAAAGCTGGGTTACAAGCAATTTATTTAAGTGGATGGCAAGTCGCTGCGGATGCGAACCTTTCTGGACATATGTATCCAGACCAAAGTTTATACCCAGCGAACAGCGTACCTGCTGTAGTAAAACGAATTAATCAAACACTTCAACGTGCGGATCAAATTCAGCATATGGAAGGAAGCGGTGATACAGATTATTTCGTACCGATTGTAGCAGATGCAGAAGCTGGATTTGGCGGACAATTAAACGTATTTGAACTGATGAAAGGTATGATTGAAGCAGGTGCATCTGGCGTGCACTTTGAAGACCAATTATCTTCAGAGAAAAAATGCGGCCATTTAGGCGGAAAAGTATTATTACCTACGCAAACAGCGGTACGTAATTTAATTTCGGCACGTCTTGCAGCAGACGTAATGGGAGTGCCGACCATTATCGTTGCAAGAACAGATGCGGATGCAGCTGATTTAATTACGAGCGATATTGATCCGGTTGATAAAGCATTTATTACAGGAGAAAGAACTCCAGAAGGGTTTTACCGTACGAAAGCAGGTCTTGATCAAGCGATTGCACGTGGTTTAGCATACGCTCCTTATGCAGATCTCGTTTGGTGCGAAACGTCTGAACCAAATTTAGAAGATGCAAAACGATTTGCAGATGCAATTCATAAAGAGCATCCAGGGAAATTGCTTGCATATAACTGTTCACCTTCATTCAACTGGAAACAAAAACTAGATGAGAAAACAATTGCGAGCTTCCAAAAAGAAATCGCATCTTACGGTTATAAGTTCCAGTTCGTAACGCTAGCTGGATTCCACTCATTAAACTACGGCATGTTTGAATTGGCGCGTGGCTATAAAGAGCGCGGCATGGCAGCGTACTCAGAACTACAACAAGCAGAATTCGCAGCAGAAAAACACGGCTACTCTGCAACTCGTCATCAACGAGAAGTAGGGACAGGTTACTTTGATGAAGTAGCACAAGTTATTACAGGCGGTACATCATCAACGACAGCATTAAAAGGATCTACGGAAGAAGCACAGTTTACGAAATAAAAGGAAAGGGCACCTTTTTCAAGGGTGCCCCTTGTTATTTTATGAACGATTCGACAAAAAAGAAGATATTATCAAATCCATTCTTTCCCATGCGTACGAATGAATGCAATATCTTTCTTATAATGCTCTAAATGTCCTTCATCAATCATTCTTTGGAAATTCAAGTCGCCTTCTTGCGCTTTTCGTTTCATATAGGCACATAACGCTTCTAGGCGTAGTAGTACCATACCTACGTAATCTTCGTCCATACTTTTACCGTAGGACTGGACAAACAACTTCACTCTTTCTTTCGTATGGGCAGCATGTCGTGACGATTCATAATGAACGGCCTCACCCGATTCTGTATAATACATTCTACTTAAAGGTACACAAGTATAAAGCGTATAGGCGATATCCCAAATTCTTGGACCAGGAGCAGCAACATCAAAATCAATAATGCCTACTGGTTTTTCTTGATTAAAAATAATATTGTATATGGCAAAATCGTTATGGCATACAACCTCAATATTATTTGGAGTATGATCCATCGGTTTCCAATCATCTAATAAAGGAAAATCACTTACAGCATCATGGTACAGACGAAGCATCTTTGCTAGTTCTTTTAAAACAGCATTAGACCGCATATATTCTTTTAACGGATAATTCCCAGATTCTCCTTCAATAAAGGATAAAATTTCTCTATCTTTTTCATCTACACCTAAAAACTTTGGAGCATGATGAAACCCTTTGTTTTCTAAGTGTTGTAATAACTTATGAATTTTTGTACTGTCTGGCTTTAATTCTCTACGAACAGTATTTTCAGAACGATATACATTGGATACATTTCCCCCTGTAAGCTTTTCTTCGTTAGCGTAGTTTGGCATATAATCCCCTCCATTATCACGACTGTACGATTATATTGTAACACCTTAGAATAAGGGATGTAATCGCATTCGAATGATGTGTGTGTTCACTTTATAGTGAAATCCGTATATGTTAAAATCAAATATTTGTGTATGTACAATCAATTTAATTTGTCAGTTATTTTCAAAAAAGATTGTACATTTCATTTTAAGTGTGCTATGATGGTGTCAGTTGAATAGTTAAATTAAGCAATCCATATGTTATCAAGTGCTGAAAACGAACGAGAAAAAGTATGTGAGAACTAGTTTATGTTTCGTATTTGATAATGTGTGGATTCTTTTTTTAGACAGGAAGACTAAAATAAATTGTGTTTTCTTTAGGAGGAAATAATTATGGCAGTAACAGGACAAGTAAAATGGTTTAACAACGAAAAAGGCTTCGGTTTCATCGAAGTTCCAGGCGAAAACGATGTATTCGTACATTTCTCTGCAATCGAAACTGAAGGTTTCAAATCTCTAGAAGAAGGTCAAAAAGTTAGCTTCGAAATCGAAGAAGGTAACCGTGGACCTCAAGCTAAAAACGTAATCAAACTATAATTTTATAGTTTATTATGGAAAAAAGGGATGGCTGCTGCCATCCCTTTTTTTGTTGTAATATACGAGCATAATGATTATATTTTGGGGAAAAGTATACAAATGAAGTCATACTCAATGTTCGTAGAGGTAACGAAGAAGACTTAAACAATACGATTGAAGAGATAAAAGCGTATGCGAAAACGTATGAACATGATAAAGTGACGTTAATCGATTTGAAGAAATCTCATTCTCCTGTTTTAGATGAGGATCGATATATAGTTCTATTACAAATTGAAAGAGATACAAAGAATCTTGGAAGAAAATATGAATATGAAGAATAGTAAAAGGCTTTCCGAAATGGAAGGCCTTTTACTATTCTTTTTCAACCTTTTTCTTCTCGCGTTTCTTACATTCAGAGCATTTCGATGTACGAAAAGGCTTTGCAAAGAATAAGAGAATGAAAAATAGCCCAAATATAATACTAGCTGAGTTTTTCACAATCACAATACTACTATTTTTCATTTGAATCGTTGGTTGAATTTCTTTTTCTTCCATAGTGGACCTCCATATATTGGATTTTCCTTTTAATTATAGCAAAGTTAATTGTCGTAATGATGCGAAATGAGGAAGTGATTGTAAATATTTATAGATAGTATAAATACATTTTGTTTAGGTTGTTTATTATTTAATCGCTATATAATTATTTTTTAATTTAAAAAATGTTTGATAAATGATAAAGTATTGTAAAAAAGCGGAATCTGTAGCCTATTTTCGTCTCATAGATGCTAAAATTACATATGCAGCTGCTAATATAAATAGAAAAAAGGAGACAGTAGAATATGGAAAGTAAAGTAGAGCGCTATGTCGAAAACTATGTGGTAAATAAAAATACAATGGCCTTACTTCCTGTTATTTTGAGTGAGAAGAAAATTGTTACACGAGTTGTTGAGAGGGAAGATTCTTTTTTCGTATTTCAAAAGCCACTAGATATTATAGAAAGAAGTTGCCGTAAGCATGGCTCTAGCTTCTTAGGCAGAAAAGAAGGAACGAAAGAGTTAACTCATATTACACATAAAGCACCGATTGCGATTAGTCCGACAGATCAACTTTATTTTTTCCCTACTTATTCTTACTCTAGAAAAGAGTGCGCTTGGTTGTCTCATTTTTATATCGAAAGTAATAAACAGTCAAAAGATGGAAATGTCATTGTTCGATTTATAAATGGCTTTGCTGTGAAATTAGAAATATCAAAAAGTAGTTTTGAAAATCAACAAAATCGTACAGCGAAATTGCGTACTGAATATGAAGATTGTAGAAAAAAACAAGGGAACCCTTCCTTTAAACTAATTGATAAAAGTGAAGAATCTAAATTAAAACCAGCATACGAGAAAGTGTATTTTGTTAAGGAAGGCGAAGTTTGAAAAGATGGGGGAAAACCCCATCTTTTTTTATTTGTCGGTAAGTCGATATAATTTCACTTGTCGTGACAAGTACTGAGAAAAATCACCCAAGTAACCAAACATACGACACATCCTGTCGAATATTGATAGATTATCATAGCTAAATAATGAAGGAATTCTCATGAAAGATATGGAAACTTTAATAAATACATCTCCATATGTCGTATCTACCATTTCCTCTTTCTTATAAGCGATGATACAGTAGAGGTAGTATTTAGAGTAAAGGGGTAAAGTGTAGAATGGATTTTCAGACAATCAAAGATTATTTTTCACCAGAAAATATGGATCATATTGTTGAAAGTTATAAAGCGTTCGGACCACTTCTTGGTATTGGTTTACCGATGATAGAAGCGTTGATTCCAGCATTGCCACTCATCGTATTTGTACTGGCGAATGCTGTTGCATTTGGATTTTGGCTCGGTTTTCTTTATTCTTGGCTTGGATCAGTAATGGGTGCCTTACTTGTCTTTTTCATTATCCGCCATTTTGGCCGAAGTCGTTTCTTTTCTTTTGTAAATAAGCATGAGAGAGTACGAAAGGCAATGGGATGGATTGAAAGGAAAGGGTTCGCGCCGATTTTCGTCATATTTTGTTTTCCGTTTACACCGTCTGCGCTTATAAATGTTGTCGCTGGTTTATCTCGCATTAGTGTAAAACAGTTTGGACTTGCGCTCGCGTTCGGAAAGCTTGTAATGATTTTTATTTTAACGTATATCGGCCATGATTTAATGTCATTTATTCATAATCCGGTGAAATCAGTCATTGTAGCAATTGGTATTTTTATTTTATGGTATGTCGGTAAGAAAATCGAAGTAAAGTTAGAGCTACATTAAGAATAGTCTTCTTTGTCCCGCTATTTGTGGGCAGTAAAACTCCCACCAAAAAAATCGGCTGAAGCAAAAAAGTTAGGTGGGAGATCAAACTGCCCGTAAATGCCCGATTGGTGCGGGCTGATAATCGGTGGGGGATGAACAAAACCCCACCGATTAAGTTTCACTTTATAAATGCAAGCTTCATTATTAAAGGGTAAGGGGAGAAGCGGATGAAGAAAACTTTGAAAAAAGAAGGCATAGAGTGGATACGAACAATTTTAATTGGTGTATTATTAGCTGTATTTTTTCGAACGTTTTTCTTTTCAACGTACGTTGTAGAGGGGAAGTCAATGATGCCAACATTGCAAGATGGCAATATGCTCGTTGTAAATAAGGTGAGTTATCAAGTAGGGGACTTGAATAGGTTTGATGTCGTTGTGTTTCATGCGAATAAAAAAGAGGACTATGTAAAACGAATTATTGGTTTACCTGGGGACCATATTGAATATAAGCATGATAAGCTATATATAAATGGACAATTCGTAGATGAACCTTATTTAGAGAAATATAAGAAAGAGATAAATGGACGACAACTAACAGGTGATTTTAAATTAGAAGAATTAACGAAAGAGAAGTTTGTACCACCTGGTTACATTTTTGTGGTAGGCGATAACCGCCTCGGGAGCTGGGATAGTAGACACTTTGGATTTGTAAAAGCTGATACAGTAGTCGGTAAAGTTGATTTACGATATTGGCCAATTCAAGAGGTACAAACGAATTTTTCAAAAGGTTGATATAATAGGTAGAAGTATAGAAAAAGACAAACTACTCCGTTTGTCTTTTTTCGTGTCCTATAATACAATTATAGTAGCAAACTAACGTTCGTTATGTAAGTGAAAGGTGGGGTTACATGTCACTTCGATTTGTGATTGGTAGAGCGGGAAGTGGAAAAAGTACACTTTGTTTACACGAAGTGCAAGAAGAGTTAAAGCAGCGCCCAAGAGGGGAAACAATATTATACCTTGTGCCAGAACAGATGACATTCCAAACGCAGCAGGCCTTAATTGGAAGCGAGGATGTAAGAGGTTCTATTCGGGCACAAGTTTTTAGTTTTTCACGGTTAGCGTGGAAGGTGCTGCAAGAAGTTGGCGGAGCGAGTCGTCTTCACATTGATGAAGCGGGCGTACATATGTTGCTTCGTAAAATTGTAGAGTCTCGTAAAGATGGATTATCGGTGTTCCAAAAAGCAGCGGAGCAAAACGGTTTCTTTGAACATCTTGGTAGTATGATTGCGGAGTTTAAACGTTACAATGTGACGCCATCAAACGTATATGAAATGTGGCAACAATTAGATGCGCATAGTAGCAGTGCCGAGCAAAAGCTATTAGCGAATAAAGTGTATGATTTACAACTACTATATGATGATTTTGAACGTGCTTTAATCGGAAAATATTTAGATTCAGAAGACTACCTGCAATTACTAGTCGAAAAGCTTCCGCAGTCTGAATATGTAAATGGGGCTGAAATTTATATAGATGGATTTCATTCATTCTCACCGCAAGAGCTAGAAATTGTAAGACAGCTTATGATTTGTGGAGCGAGAGTTACGATCACGTTAACGATAGATGAAAAAACGTTAGCACAGCCAGTAAATGAACTAGATTTATTTTATGAAACGACGTTAACATATGAAAAAATAAAACAAGTAGCACGTGAAGAGAAGATAGAAATTGAAAAAACGATTCCACTTATGGAACAACCGCGTTTTCATTCTCCGGCATTAGCTCATTTAGAAGCTCATTATGAAGCGCGTCCGAATGAAAAGTTTCACGGTGAAGCAAGTGTAACGATTAGTACAGCCGCGAATTTACGAGCTGAAGTAGAAGGTGTTGCTCGGGAAATTCGTAAACTTGTCGGGGATGAACAGTATCGTTACCGAGATATTGCAGTCCTTCTTCGTAACGGAGAAAGTTATTACGATGTGATGCGAACGTTATTTACGGATTATAATATCCCGCATTTCATCGATGAAAAACGCCCGATGTCACATCATCCGTTAGTAGAATGTATTCGTTCTGCATTAGAAATTATTAGCGGGAACTGGCGCTACGACGCGGTGTTCCGCTGCGTGAAAACAGAGCTTTTATATCCATTAGATGTAAGAAAAGAAACGATGCGCGAAGAGATGGATGAGTTTGAAAACTACTGTTTAGCGTACGGTGTACAAGGGAAGAGATGGACTTCAGAGGACCCGTGGATGTATCGCCGCTATCGTTCTCTTGACGATACGGACGGAATGATTACAGACAGTGAACGTGAAATGGAAGAGAGAATAAATCGACTGCGCGACGTTGTAAGAACGCCTGTTATTCGTATGCAAAAAAGACTGAAGCGTGCGGGAACAGTTATGCAAATGTGTGAAGCTGTTTACTTATTTTTAGAGGAGCTTGACGTTCCGAAAAAACTAGAAGCATTACGTATTCGTGCAGAAGAGAGCGGAGATTTCTTATTTGCGACAGATCATGAGCAAGTATGGGAAGAAGTAATGAGTCTTCTTGATACGTTTGTAGAGATGCTTGGCGAAGAGAAAATGTCACTTTCTATGTTCACAGATGTTATGTCGACAGGTCTTGAAGCGCTTCAATTCGCTAACATTCCGCCGTCATTAGACCAGGTGTTAGTTGCCAATATTGATCACTCCAGGTTATCAAACGTGAAAGCAACATTCATTATAGGAGTAAATGAAGGCGTCATTCCAGCAGCACCTATGGATGAAGGTATGCTTTCTGATGAGGAAAGAGAAGTTCTTGGCGCGGCAGGAATTGAATTAGCGCCAACGACGAGACAAACTTTATTAGAAGAACAGTTCGTTATGTATCAAATGGTAACGAGAGCGACTGAGAAATTATATATTTCATGCCCGCTTGCAGATGAAGAAGGAAAGACATTACTAGCGTCTAGCTTTATTAAGAAAATAAAAAGAATGTTCCCGGATGTGAAAGATTCGTTTATTACAAATGACGTAAATGACTTATCACGTTCAGAACAAATTTCATACGTAGCAACACCAGAAGTAACGTTGTCTTACGTAATGCAGCAATTACAAACGTGGAAGCGATATGGATTTGAAGGGAATTTAGACTTTTGGTGGGATGTATATAATTTCTACGTAACTTCAGATGAATGGAAGCAAAAAAGTAGCCGCGTGCTATCAAGTTTATTCTACCGAAATCGTGCGCAGAAACTAAGCACAGTTGTAAGTAGAGATTTATACGGAGATACCATTAAGGGAAGCGTCTCTCGTATGGAATTATTTAATCGTTGTGCGTACGCTCATTTCGCGCAGCACGGTTTATCATTAAGAGAGCGTGATATTTTCAAATTGGATGCGCCAGATATCGGGGAGCTATTCCATGCAGCGCTGAAGAGAATTGCAGACAGGCTATTGCGTGAAAACCGTACTTGGGCAGATTTATCAATAAAAGAGTGTGAGCATCTTTCTGTTTTAGTAATAGAGGAGATTGCACCGTTATTACAAAGACAAATTTTATTAAGTTCAAATCGTCATTTCTACTTAAAACAAAAATTACAGCAAATCATTTTCCGTACATCAATCATTCTACGTGAGCACGCGAAGTCAAGCGGTTTCGTACCAGTTGATTTAGAAGTGCCGTTCGGTATGGGCGGTACAGGATCACTTCCGCCGATGGAATTCTCATTACCAAATGGTGTGAAGATGGAAGTTGTCGGCCGTATTGACCGTGTGGATAAGGCAGAAGATGAAAATGGGACATTCCTACGTATTATTGACTATAAATCAAGCTCAAAAGCGCTAGATTTAACGGAAGTGTATTACGGATTAGCACTGCAAATGTTAACGTATTTGGATGTTGTTACTTCGAATGCACATACGTGGATGAAAAAAGGCGGCACGGCATCACCGGCAGGTGTACTGTACTTCCATATTCATAACCCGATTGTTGAGATGAAAGGTGACGCATCGGAAGCAGAAATTGAGAAAGAAATTTTAAAGAAATTTAAAATGAAAGGTCTCGTACTAGGCGATGCTGATGTTGTTCGTTTAATGGATAACAAACTTTCAACAGGAAGCTCTGATATTATTTCTGCTGGTCTGAAAAAAGACGGTAGTTTTAGTGCGCGTTCGAGCATTGCAAGTGAACAAGAGTTTAATGTACTGCAAAAATACGTACACCATACGTTTGAAAATATCGGAAAAGACATTACAGAAGGTGTGATCGATATTGCTCCTTACAAAAAGGGAAATAAAGCGGCATGTACGTTCTGTAACTTCAAATCTGTTTGTCAGTTCGATGAATCACTTGAAGATAATCAATTCCGTACGTTAAAAGATATGAAAGATAGCGAAGCGATGGAGAAAATTAGAGAGGAGGTTGGCGGAGAATGATTGAAAATTGGCCTGAAAAACCAGAAGGTAGTCAGTGGACAGATGACCAGTGGAAAGCGGTTGTAGCGAACAGACGTGATATTTTAGTCGCAGCAGCAGCTGGATCGGGTAAAACAGCAGTATTAGTTGAACGTATTATTAAAAAGATTATAAATGAAGAAAACCCAGTCGATGTCGACCGCCTGCTCGTTGTAACGTTTACGAATGCAGCGGCGCAAGAGATGAAAAACCGAATTGGGGAAGCGTTAGAAAAAGTATTAATTGATGAACCAGGCTCTCAGCACGTAAGAAAGCAGCTTAGCTTATTAAATAAAGCTTCTATTTCGACAATCCATTCATTTTGTTTACAAGTAATTAGAGGATACTATTACATGCTTGATGTGGATCCTCGTTTCCGCATTGCGAATCAAACGGAAAATGAACTGTTAAAAGAAGAAGTATTAGATGACATATTAGAAGAAGAGTACGGAATTGAAGATAATAGTATTTTCTTTGAACTTGTTGATCGTTATACGAGTGACCGTAGTGATGATGACTTACAGCGTATGATTTTAGCGCTTCATACAGAATCAAGAGCGCACCCGAATCCGGAAAAATGGCTCGATAAATTAGTAGAAGCATACGACGTGGAAGGAAAGACAATTGAAGATTTAGTGTACGCTTCTTACTTATTAGAAGATGTGAAATTCCAGCTTGAAACAGCGGAACAGCATATTCGTAAAGCGACTGAACTTGCGATGCTTCCTGACGGTCCAGCGCCTCGCGTTGAAACGCTGCAAGCAGATATAGCTTTACTTGGAACGTTATCAGCAGCGGCTCGTGAATCATGGACAAGCGTGTATGAAGCGATGCAAAATGTATCGTGGCAAACGTTAAAACGTATTAAGAAAAGTGATTACAACGAAGATGTTGTAAAACAAGTAGACGCTCTTCGTAATAAAGCGAAAGATGAAGTGAAGAAATTACAAGAAGAGTTGTTTAGCCGCAGACCGGAAAGTTTCTTACGAGATTTTCAAGATATGCATCCTGTATTAGAAAAACTCGTACAGCTCGTAAAAGTATTTACAGAGCGTTTCCAATCGATGAAGCGTGATAAAGGAATGGTCGATTTCACAGATTTAGAGCATTTCTGTTTACAAATTTTAAGTGAACAAAGTGAAAACGGTGAAATGAAGCCGTCAGCAGTAGCGCTTCAATATCGTAATAAATTTGCTGAAGTACTAGTCGATGAATATCAAGATACGAACTTCGTACAAGAATCTATTATTAAATTCGTAACGAAAGATTCTGAGAGTGAAGGAAACTTGTTCATGGTTGGTGATGTGAAGCAGTCGATCTATCGTTTCCGACTAGCAGAACCAGGCCTATTCCTAGGAAAATATAAACGTTTCACACAAGAAGGATTAGACGGCGGAATGAAGATTGACTTAGCAAAAAACTTCCGTAGTCGTCATGAAGTGCTAGCAGGTACGAACTTTATATTCAAACAAATTATGGGTGAAGAAGTCGGTGAAATCGATTACGATGCTGACGCTGAATTAAAGCTAGGTGCTAGCTATCCAGAAGGTGAAGATGTAGCAGCTGAGCTACTATGTATTCAGCAAACAGAAGAAGAAGTGATAGACGGAGAAGAAGGTGCCGAGGTAGAAAAAGCACAGCTGGAAGCTCGTCTTATGGCGCAACGTATTAAAGCGATGGTCGATTCAGGTTATGAAGTGTATGACCGTAAAAATAATAGTATGCGTCCGGTGCAATACCGTGACTTCGTTATTTTACTTCGCTCCATGCCGTGGGCGCCGCAAATTATGGAAGAGTTAAAGCTGCAAGGAATTCCAGTATACGCTGATCTTGCGACTGGTTACTTTGAAGCGACAGAAGTAAATATTATGATGAACGTCTTCCGTGTGATTGATAATCCGATGCAAGATATTCCGCTTGCTGCAGTACTTCGTTCACCAATTGTTGGACTAAATGATGAAGAACTTGCAACGCTTCGTTCTCACGGGAAAAAAGGGTCATTTTATGAAGTAATGAGCTCATTCTTAAAAGGAGCACCGCTTGAAGAAGAGCAAGAACTACATGATAAATTAGAGTGGTTTTATAATTTACTGCAAGGATGGCGTGAATTCGCGCGTCAACAGTCACTTTCTGATTTAATTTGGAAAGTGTACGGTGAGACAGGATATTACGATTTCGTTGGTGGTTTACCTGCTGGAAAGCAAAGGCAAGCAAACTTACGCGTACTATATGATCGCGCAAGGCAATATGAAGCAACATCGTTTAGAGGATTATTCCGCTTCTTACGCTTTATTGAGCGTATTTTAGAACGCGGTGATGATATGGGTACGGCGAGAGCTTTAGGTGAACAAGAAGATGTCGTTCGCATTATGACGATTCATAAAAGTAAAGGACTAGAGTTCCCAGTCGTATTTGTAGCTGGACTTGGGCGTCGTTTTAATACACAAGACTTAATGAAACGTTTCTTACTTCATAAAGATTTCGGTTTCGGTTCACAGTTCATTGATCCTCGTAAACGAATTAAATATACGACATTATCACAATTAGCGATTAAGCGTAAAATGAAGATGGAATTAATTGCGGAAGAAATGCGTGTATTATATGTGGCGTTAACGCGTGCGAAAGAGAAGTTAATTTTAATTGGAACGGTTAAGGATGCAAATAAAGAAATGGAAAAATGGCTCGATGCGAGGGAGCATAGTGAGTGGTTATTACCAGACCATATACGTGCCGGAGCGTCTTGTTATTTAGACTGGATTGCACCTTCATTATATAGACATCGTGATAGTGAAATGCTTCTGGAATTAGGACAAGGAAGTATTCCAGGTGAAATTTATGGGTATGACACTAGCTGGAAAGTAGAAATTGTAGACGGTAACACGTTACTCGCACCAGAACCGGTTCAAGAAGAGAAACAAGAATTACTAGAAGCGCTTCGTGAGAAAAAAGCTGTTCCGTTACAAAGTGAACGGAAAGAAGAAGTGTACGACAGATTAATGTGGAAGTACGGATATGAGGAAGCAACATCATATCGTGCGAAACAGTCTGTTACAGAAATAAAGAGAAATTATCAATCTGAAGAAGGTAGCGATAACGCCTTTATTAAAAAACTACGTGCGCCAATTAAAACACGTCCTCGTTTTATGGAGAAAAAAGGATTAACGTACGCTGAAAGAGGTACGGCAGTACACGCTGTTATGCAGCATGTAGATTTGAAGAAGCCGATTACAGAAGAAGTGATTCGGGAGCAAATTAATGGCATGGTTAATAAAGAACTATTAACATTTGAACAAGCGGAAGAAATAGCAATCGAAAAAGTGATTTCATTCTTTGACAGTGATCTTGGTAAAAGGGTATTAGCGGCGAAAAGTGTTGAGCGTGAAGTACCATTTACGATGATGCTTGCAGCAGAAGAAGCATATCAAGATTGGCAAGGGAAGAGCGGAGAATCGATTCTTGTCCAAGGGGTTATCGACTGCATGATTGAAGAGGAAGATGGTATCACTTTAATCGACTTTAAAACAGATACGATTGAAGGGAAGTTCCCAGGCGGATTCGATCAAGCGAAACCGATTTTAGAAGATCGATATAAAGTGCAGCTTTCGTTATATGCAAAGGCGCTAGAGAAAAGCTTGCAACATCCTGTGAAAGAGAAATGCTTATACTTCTTTGATGGCAACCATGTTGTGAAAATTGAGGAATAGAGGAACTGGAAAATGGCAACGGAAAAAACGTTAAGAACGTGTGAAAAAGGACATGAATACTATAAAAGTAGCGATTGTCCAACTTGCCCAGCTTGTGAGAAAGAAAAGAAACCAAAAACAGGATTTCTTTCACTTCTTTCATCACCGGCACGAAATGCGTTACAACATCATGGAATTCACACTATAGAAGAACTCTCAAAATATAGTGAAAAGGAAATTTTAAAACTACATGGTATGGGCCCGGCATCTTTACCAAAGCTTAGAAAGGCTTTGGAGGAGAACGGGTTATCATTTAAATAAAATGAAATTATAATTTGTATGGGAATAAGAAAAAAGTAGGAGAGCATCTCCTACTTTTTTTACGCTGTTCCAATTTGATCTTGATCTGCCACATCAGAATCAAACGTATTTGTTGCACTAACGCCGCTAAACGTATTCACGACAAATCCAACATTGGAAGCACCAGATCCGTTATAAGCTTTCGTATTTTCTTTCGGAGATACGTTATAAAAATCTCCTAAATTGAAAGAGCCATTACTGTTTTGAACGACAAGATTTCCAACAACAGAGGGCATACCATCCACCTACTTTTCTAAGCTTTTTAATTACTATATGAACTATTGAGCGGAAGGTTCATCCGAAATATATTGGCGGATTTGCATAATACGAGAGTTATTAAAAACATAATCAACATTTCCAATTTGAAAGCAACCAGAATTTAAAAGGGTTCGTAATTCAACATTGTTTACTTCAATAAAAGGGTATTCATTTACAATATTTAATTTTACATCTGTCGTTCGCTTTGGGATTGTGATGTGTTCGTCTGTAAAGATTTCAAACGCATCTAAGCGACCTTCTCCCTTTATATAACAAGGAATTTCCCTGTGTACGGCAAGAGCTCTACTTTTTAATTCCATTTGATTTGCATCTCCAACTTGAAATACACCAGTAATCCCTAAAGAAATAATAGAAACATTTTGGACAACAGACACATGATGTAACATAATTTCTCAGTCTCCTTAACCTGGAGTAGGAGGGACATCTGTGACTAGTGGTACAAATGGACCCTCTGTAACAGTTTCAAATGGTGTATCAAGAATAGAAGATAGTATGAGGAGATTCGCATCTCCAATTAAAAAGAGTGCGGACGACGATACACCGTTCATTTTAATCTGTCCGACTTTTAATTCACGATTTACAACGTTAACATTCATACATACTTACTCCTTTCGGAAATTGCCCGGTATGTGTTGAATAAAAGATAGGAAAGCTTTGTCGATATCATGTTTCATTGCTTGAATAATGATATCTCGTAAATAATCTGGATCTGTTGAAATCCCTTCATATGATTGCGCTTGTGATAAATAATAAGGAAGTCTATGCTCCATTTGTTTTTTTATGTCATCCACCATCATTTGTCGATACATTTCATCGAGCGGCGTTCTCTCTTCTTGTTCAAAATGGAGAATTCGATTATATGCTTCTTCATCTAAGTAACGATGCATTTCTTGAAGGATGCCTTGGTAAAAATCTGGGTTTGTATCTGTTTCAGGATTTACCTTTAATGTTTCTGTATCCACTTGAAAATCCTCAATTGGCTGTCCTTTTGCTGAAAACGGATTTAAACCAATATTTAAAGTACCATTTAAATTTTCTACTTTTAACTGATCGAATTTGTATTCCACTTTTCCTACAGAAGAGGAGGGGCGATTTTTTAATTCGGTAAGCTCTTCTTGTAATTGGCGCACTTGATCTTCTAGGTGAAGAATGTTTGCTTGTTGTGCTTGAAGAGCTTGTTGAAGTTGGTGTAAGTAAGTATATATATCTTGGTTCATTTTGTGAAACCTCCTTTTCAATAGGGAGGGTAAAAATATTCCTGCTATATATTTATGACAAGGATGTCTTAAGAAGAACTAGTTGATGGTTTGATAGAAATAATTTGTCCCTTCCCCTGTAATGGGCGAAGAGGCTGTGTAAATCCGCCGGAATTTGAAAATTTAGATAGAGCTTTAATACTTCCGGCAGTTCCAATTTGGAATACAGAAGAAGTTGTAATGCTATCAATCCTAATACTGTTGATGATGATACTTTGGTTTACATAAAAATTCAATGCAATCGCCTCCTCTAAGTTGAACCAATTATCGCTTGATCAATTACATCTGAATCATTGACAGTCGTTGTACTTTGATAATTGTAGACAGAAACGTTATCTCCAACATTAAAGGAGCCTGCCCCAGCGAAAGCGCGTGAATAACTAATAGGTCTAATCGCAAATACATCTCCAATATGAAAAATACCACTTGATCCAATATTAACGATACGAATATGTCCGACCATAGCTGGCATAAAAAACACCTTTCGTTTTTAAAATTTTCTTTTCTACTATTGTATGGGCGTTTTCAATAAAATGTGTGTGTTTTTGAAATAAAAGAAACACACACGTTATTGTGTGTGTGTATCGAGTGTTTGATTGGGGTGAAAATCCGTATGTACATGCCAAATTGCATTTAAGAGCCTGTCCAGTTCTTGGCTACAATCCACTGTTTTTTGAGAAGTCATTCCGTAGCGTTCAGCAAAATAAATCATTTTTTCACGTTTTTTTTCAATCGCTTGCTCAAACATTGAAATCGGCTCCATCTCTAAATGAAATTTTTAGTATATATGTAGTACATATTATACAAAAATCCCATAAAAAAGAAATACCTTCGCTAAAAAAAGTAAAATTTCTACATTTTATGCCAAATGATAAAGGGGTAACGAATAGGATATGAGAAGAATATTGTAAAAATTAGCGTGCATGAGAAGGTTTTTTTCTTACGGATGCGAATACAATTAAAGGGTATGAGTTTTAGGATGGAGAGTGGAAATATTGCGTTTGGTAACAGCGAAAAAAGATGAAAAGGTATTTGTAGGTATTGTGGATGAAGAGGAAGAAAAGGTATTGCACTTAAGAGAAGCGCAAAGGCAAAAGGGAGAAAAGGTTACAATCCCCATTACAATGTTAGAGTGTATTGAAAGAGGGACTGAATGTTTTGAGAAAGTACGTGAAATTGTAAATTGGGCAAAAGAGCATGGGGAAACGGCGTATTATCCGTTAACTGAGGTGAAAATATTAGCACCGATTCCAAGGCCAAGAAAGAATATTTTGTGCGTTGGAAAAAACTATCGTGAGCATGCGATAGAAATGGGCGGAGTAGAGTCCATTCCAGAAAATATAATGATCTTTACGAAAGCGCCAACGACAGTTATTGGAATGAATGAAAAAATTAATAGTCATCCCCACGCAACGAATGAACTAGACTATGAAGGAGAACTAGCTATCATCATTGGTAAGCGAGGGAAACAAATAAAAAAAGAAAAAGCGCTAGAGCATGTTTTTGGTTATACCATTATAAATGATATAACTGCTCGCGACATTCAACGGAAGCATAAACAATTTTTCCTTGGAAAAAGTTTTGATACATTTTGTCCGATGGGACCGTATTTAATTCATAAATCAATGGTTGAAACGCCAAATGCGTTACACATTGAAACGGTAGTAAATGGGGAAGTAAGGCAAACTTCAAATACAAATAAAATGATTTTTTCAATAGAAGAGATTATTTCAACGATAAGTAAAGGAATGACATTAGAACCAGGAGATATTATCGCAACAGGAACGCCATCTGGTGTCGGAAAAGGTTTCACACCACCGAAGTTTTTACATGCTGGTGATGAGGTGATCATTACAGTAAAAGGAATTGGTACTTTGCGAAATGTAGTGAAATGAAAAAAGAGCTATCTTGTGAAAAGATAGCCCTTTTCTATGGTCTTGGGTTATAGAGGTAATCGATAACGGAAAAAGTGTAAAGACCAATAAATGCAAGTGTACAAATACCAAATAGTATAACCGTAAGTGCGCTTTTTTCTCGTCCAAAACCAATGATAGTCAGAATAACAGCGGTCCAAAATGATGCTTTCAGTAGTGTGAATGTAGTAGAAGATGAGTAGTGACTAAGTAATGTTACGGAAAGGAGGAAGCCAAAGAATGTAACTAAAATAAAAGATGTGGCTAAATAGTTAATATGTTTACCATACCTTAATAACATATCGCACCTGCTTTCTAAAATAAAATACAGAAAATTACAATTTTATTTTAGTATAAATCAATATAAAAAGAAAGAGGTTGTCCCAACATGTAGGACAACCTCTCTATTATTACGATAATACTGCTTTAATTTTTTGGAACGCCCACTCTAAATCTTCTTCAGAGATTACTAGAGGTGGTGCGATACGAATTACATTTTCGTGTGTTTCTTTACATAATAGACCAGCTGCTTTTAGTTGTTCACAGTAAGGACGAGCTGGCTCGTTTAATTCGATACCGATGAATAAGCCTTTACCGCGAACATCAGTAATCATTGGGTTATCAATTTCTTTTAATTGCCCAACTAACTTTTCACCTAATTGAAGAGAACGCTCTGTTAATTTTTCTTCTTCTAACACTTCAAGAGCTGCGATAGAAACAGCACATGCAAGTGGGTTACCACCGAATGTAGAACCGTGAGAACCTGGCTCGAATACGCCTAAAATGTCGCGGTTTGCTGCTACGCAAGAGATTGGGAATACGCCGCCACCAAGGGCTTTACCAAGTATGTACATGTCAGGAGTTACATTGTCCCAGTCGCAAGCAAATACTTTACCAGTACGGCCTAAGCCTGTTTGGATTTCATCTGCTACGAATAAAACGTTTTCTTTTTTACATACTTCAAGAGCTTCTTTTAAGAAACCAGCTGGTGGAATGTTAATTCCTGCCTCACCTTGAATTGGCTCTAAAATGAATGCAGCTGTATTTGGTGTAATTGCAGCTTTTAACGCTTCTAAATCACCGTAAGGAATTACGATAATACCAGGAAGCATTGGACCGAATCCACGCTTGTACTCTTCGTTTGATGACATAGAAACAGCACCCATTGTACGGCCGTGGAAGTTATCTTCACAAACGATGATTTCAGCACGATTTGCTTCTACTTTTTTCACATCATAAGCCCAGCGGCGAGCTGTTTTAATTGCAGTTTCAACAGCTTCTGCACCTGTATTCATTGGAAGTACCATTTCTTTATTAGTTAGTTTCGCAACTTTTTCGTACCAAGGACCTAATTGATCGCTATGGAAAGCACGAGAAGTTAACGTAACACGATTAGCTTGGTCAATTAAAGCGTTAATAATTTTTGGGTGACGATGACCTTGGTTTACTGCAGAATATGCACTTAATAAGTCCATATAGCGGTTTCCTTCAGGATCTTCTACCCAAACGCCTTCTGCTTTAGAAATAACGATTGGAAGTGGGTGATAGTTATTTGCTCCGTATGTGTCTGTAAGTTCGATAATATCCTTAGTTTGAATCATGATTGTTCCCCCTTTTGTTATTACAAGAAGTTTGTAAATACTCTAAATATTATATCATTTAAATGTAAAAAAGCGAAACATTTCCTGAAAATAAATGAACATGTTATCATATAGAGTGAAAAAGTGTGAAAAGAGGAGGTAAGGGATACGATGGTACATATGCATATTACAGCATGGGCGTTAGGTTTAATTTTATTCTTCGTTGCGTATTCACTTTATTCAGCAGGAAGAAAAGGTAAAGGTGTACATATGGGGCTTCGCCTAATGTACATTATCATTATTGTGACGGGCTTCATGTTGTACATGAGTATTGTGAAAACAGCAACAGGTAGCATGCACATGTGGTACGGCTTAAAAATGTTAGCTGGTATTTTAGTTATCGGTGGAATGGAAATGGTTCTTGTAAAAATGAGCAAGAACAAAGCAACAGGGGCAGTTTGGGGACTATTTATTGTTGCGTTAGTAGCAGTATTTTACCTTGGACTGAAATTACCGATTGGCTGGCAAGTATTTTAATTAAAAATAAAACCACCTTATAATCTCAAATATTTGGGAGATAAGGTGGTTTTTTTACTTTATGTCGCATCGATATGCAACTCTTCTCCGTTTACTTTCGTAAAACGAAACATGTTTTTATTTGACGTAGGGTGACGAACGAAATGGTGTTGCAGTGTACAAATCATCTCTTCGTTATCGAACAAAAGAATATTTACTCCTTCGCACGTTTCCTCTTTCGGTAAGAAAGATAAATAATTATGACAATACATGCAATCATATAAAGAGTAATGAAGGGATTGCAATGATTCCGTTAATAATGTAAAGACAGAGTCAGGTAATTCCTCAAGCCATTCCGTATAGCTAAGAAGTAATTTTTTTCGAATTCGTATCATTTCCCCATTTTGCAAATGGTGCTGTTCGTTGGCGATTTGTAATACATCTTGTTCATAGAAACGAGCTGGTAGCCAGTTGTTGTTATATAAAATCTCAAAGCCATCTTCGGCAATATCTTCTAATAAAAATGCTTCATCATTTTCATCGTCAAAGAATACCCATTCATTGTTTATATATTCTACATTACCGACTGTATGAGCGCGTGGCTGGTTATATAAAATATGGTTACGTTGTATCATACACGATTTCTCCTTTATGAAAAGTAGTTATTTCTGTTATAGACAGTTCGGGCGTACTTTATAACTAGACACACCTAGACATAGGTGGGCATACAATAAAACACGTTTTACTGAGTGAAAATGCTATTCCGTATGTGGATAGTACGTTATCGTCAAGTTTGTCATTTTTTTGATCCGCATCTCTAAGGTGGGGATTACTGCTCGTTTAGGAAAAGAAATAAGATGGAAGGATGATTTATATGTGCGGGATTACAGGATGGGTGGATTATAAACGCTCATTAGAAGGAGAACGGGACGTCGTTACGAAGATGGCTGAGACGTTAGCGAAGCGTGGCCCAGATGATAATAAAGTTTGGATTAAAGGCAATGTCGCATTTGGGCATAAACGGTTAATCGTTGTTGATCCTGAGGGTGGTAAACAACCGATGACTTGTTTAAAGGACGAAGCGAATTATGCAATTTGTTATAACGGGGAACTGTATAACACAGAAGATATTCGAAAGGAACTATTAAGAAGAGGATATACGTTCAAAGGTCATTCTGATACGGAAGTACTATTAGCGTCGTATATTGAGTGGAAAGAAGAATGTGTCGATCATTTAAACGGTATATATGCGTTTGCCGTATGGGATGAACAGAAAGAACAAGTATTTATTGCAAGAGATCGATTAGGTGTAAAACCGCTATTTTATAAATATGATAGTGGACGATTGCTATTTGGTTCAGAGTTAAAAGCGATACTGGCTCATCCAGATGTGAAGGCGGAAGTAACGTTAGAAGGGTTATCCGAAATATTCGGCCTTGGACCATCTAGAACGCCTGGTCACGGCATTTATGCTGGTATAAAAGAATTACGTCCAGGTCATGCGATGACATTTTCAAAGAACGGTTTATGTATATGGAGATATTGGAATGTGGAAAGTAAAAAACATGAAGACTCCTTTGAAGAAACAGTAGAGAAAACACGCTTTTTATTACAAGATGCGATTACAAGGCAGCTCGTTTCTGATGTACCACTATGTACTTTTCTATCAGGTGGTGTAGATTCGAGCGCGATTACAGCGATTGCTGCGAAAGAATATGCAAGGTCAGGAAAAGGGCAATTACACACATATTCTGTTGATTACGAAGATAATGATAAATACTTTAAAGCGAATGCGTTCCAGCCGAATTCAGATGCACCATTTATTCATTTGATGACGGAGACGTTTCAAACAATCCATCATCGCTGCGTCATTTCAAATGAACAATTAGCACAGTATTTAACAGAAGCAGTAATCGTTCGTGATTTGCCTGGTATGGCAGATATCGATTCGTCATTATTATGGTTTTGTCGCGAAATTAAACAAGATTTTGTCGTCGGTTTATCTGGGGAATGTGCAGACGAAATATTTGGTGGTTATCCGTGGTTTTATAGAGAAGATGATTTGCAATCGAGTGCATTTCCGTGGATGCGCTCTACAGAAGCGCGTGAACAACTGCTAAAGAAAGAATGGAGAAGTAAATTAAATTTACAACAATATGTACAACAGCGTTATGAAGAATCTATTCAAGAAGTTCCTATTTTAGAGGGAGAAAGCCCGCTAGAAGCAAAAAGAAGACAATTATTTTATTTAAACATGGTATGGTTTATGACAACATTATTAGACAGAAAAGACCGTATGAGTATGGGCGCAAGCTTAGAAGTACGCGTTCCATTTGCGGATCACCGACTTGTCGAATATGCGTGGAATATTCCTTGGGAAATGAAAATGTATAAAAACCGCGAAAAAGGTCTATTGCGTAAAGCGTTAGAAGGATTACTTCCAAATGACATCTTATATAGAAAGAAGAGCCCCTATCCGAAAACGCATAATCCGCACTATACAAAAGCGGTAACAGTATGGCTACAAGATTTATTAACGGATAAAGGCTCAATTTTACACGAACTATTTGATAAAGAACAGCTTAGCGGATTAATTGAGTCAGGCGGCAGTGCATTTCAAACGCCTTGGTTTGGTCAATTGATGAGCGGGCCACAACTTTTAGCTCATTTAGCACAAATTCACGTTTGGTTTAAAGAATACGGGGTAAATATTAAAGAATAGAAGAAAAGCGGCTTACATAAAAGTAAGTCGCTTTTTTATTAAATAAATTGTCAAATAAAATTAAAAATCATATTAGAAATAATGTTTATTTATAATAATTATTTTGACGTACTTATTATTAGTTGTTATAATTTGAAACGAATGTTCTTGAAAAAGATTCTCATTTATAAAATTGAGGTGTGATATAGATGACAAAGAAAAAGATAGGTTTACTCGTAATGGCGTATGGGACGCCAGAATCATTAGATGATGTAGAAGCGTACTACACACATATTCGCCACGGGCGTAAACCTTCCGAAGAAGCACTCCAAGACTTAATCGGGCGCTATAAAGCGATTGGCGGAATTTCACCACTTGCAAAAATTACGAAAGAGCAGGCGCATAAATTAACAGATTCAATGAATAATATATTTACAGAGTATGAATTTACTTGTTACTTAGGCTTAAAACATGTTGCACCATTTATAGAAGATGCAGTAGAAGAGATGAAGCGCGATGGAATTGAGCAGGCAATTAGTATCGTATTAGCGCCGCATTATTCTACTTTTAGCATTAAAGCGTATAATGACCGTGCGATTCGTCTTTCAAAAGAAATCGGTGGTCCTGTTATTGAACCAATTGAACAATGGTACGATGAACCGAAATTTATTTCCTATTGGGCAGATCAAATACAAGAAACGTTTACTAAAATTATAGATAAAGAGAAAGCCGTCGTAATTTTTTCTGCACATAGCTTACCAGAAAAAATTATTGCAGCAGGGGACCCGTACGTAGAGCAATTACAACATACAGCGGATTTAATCGCTACAGCTGCGAATATTCAGAACTATACAATTGGTTGGCAAAGTGCTGGGAATACTCCAGATCCATGGATTGGACCGGATGTGCAAGATTTAACGAGAGATTTATTTGAAGAGCATGGATATGAATCTTTCGTATATTGCCCAGTTGGCTTTGTGGCAGAGCATTTAGAAGTTTTATATGACAACGATTACGAGTGTAAAGTGGTAACTGATGAATTAAATTTGGCATATTTTAGACCAAATATGCCAAATTCAAAATCTGTATTTATCGATTGCTTAGCTGCAATTGTTTCCAAAAAAATGAAGGAAATAGTTGACAAAGATTTAGTTTTGAATAATAATTAGTTTATAATAATTTTAAATAAATAATAATTACTATGAAAGAAAGAGGAGGATCCCCCTAGATGAATCCAAATAATCGCTTAACAACAAACCAAGGTGCTCCAGTTGGAGACAACCAAAATTCTCGTACAGCTGGTCGCCGTGGACCGGTATTATTAGAAGACTATCATTTAGTAGAAAAACTGGCACACTTTGATCGTGAACGTATTCCAGAGCGTGTTGTGCATGCACGTGGTGCAGGTGCTCACGGTGTATTCGTAACGAAAAACAGCATGAAGCAATATACGAAAGCGGCATTTTTACAAAATGAAGGAACTGAAACGCCAGTATTTGTTCGTTTCTCAACGGTTATTCATGGTCAAGGTTCTCCGGAAACAGCGCGTGACCCACGTGGGTTCGCTGTTAAATTTTATACAGAAGAAGGAAACTACGATATCGTAGGTAATCATTTACCAGTTTTCTTCATTCGTGATGCAATTAAATTCCCAGACATGGTGCATTCTTTAAAACCAGCACCTGATACAAATATTCAAACTCCAGATCGTTACTGGGATTTCATGACGTTAACTCCAGAATCAACACATATGATGACATGGGTATTTTCTGATTATGGTACACCAGCGAGCTATCGTGAAATGGAAGGTTTCGGTGTCCATTCATTTAAATGGATTAATGCAGAAGGTAAAATCGTTTACATTAAATATCACTGGAAACCACAGCAAAGTGTACGGAACTTAAGTGCAAAAGAAGTGCAAGAAGTACAAGGGAAAGATTTCAACCATGCAACTCGTGACTTGTTCGATGCAATTGAAAAAGGAAATTATCCAAAGTGGGATTTACACGTACAAGTGATGCAACTAGATGAAACGGATTCTTTAGACTTTGATCCGCTAGATCCAACGAAAGTATGGCCAGAAGATCGCTTCCCGTTAATTGAAGTAGGGACAATGACGTTAAATCGTAACCCGAAAAACTTCTTCGCAGAAGTAGAACAGGTGGCGTTCTCTCCAAGTGCAACTGTAAATGGTATTGAACCATCTGAAGATAAATTATTACAAGGTCGTTTATTCTCTTACCCAGATACACAGCGTTACCGCCTTGGTGCAAACTACTTACAAATTCCTGTAAACTGCCCATATGCAGCTGTCCATAACCAACAACGTGATGGTGCGATGCAAGTGAATCAAAACCCATCTACAATTAACTATGAACCTAGTCGTCATACTGAAAATCCAGTTGAAGACCCAACTTACCGCGATTCAACTATGAAAGTAGAAGGCTATGTATCTCGTGAAAAAATTGAGAAACCAAATGACTTCAAACAAGCAGGTGAGCGTTACCGTTCATTCTCTAAAGAGGAGCAAGCGAACTTAATTGCAAACTTAACAAATGACTTAAAAGATGTAAATGAACGCACGAAATTATTAGCTGTGTGTAACTTCTTCCGTGCAGATCAAGAGTACGGTATGCGTTTAGCACAAGCGTTAAATGTTGATATCACGCAGTACGTTGGAAACGCTCCGAAATAAATAGAAAAAGACGACCGGATTTCGGTCGTCTTTTTTATGTAAAACATGTTTTACATAAGGTGTAAAAGATGTTATACTTTTGTCAAATGAATTTTACATACAAGAGGTGTATTGAATGGATGTTGCTATTTTTATTATTGCGCTCAGTGTCTTTTTATTTGTAGTGTTTGCTATTATAAAAATGTTTATAGCGATTGGAAAACAAGGTGATGAACGCGCTGCATTTATAAAAAACAAAGCGATGGCTGAGACGTTTCAAATTGCGATGGGGCTAATGGTGCTTGAGATGATCCCTTTTATTTATCATCGTTTTAATGAAACGGTAGGAACACCGTTTAATCCAGTTCGCTTTTTAGCTGTCATAGCTGTGGCATTTCTTATTATCTTAAGTGCCAATAAAAGAAAGTACGGTGATTCGTAAGTTACAAGGGGTATTTTACGTTTAAATCAGGTCGGAATTTGTTGGTAAATCGATATATCGAAATGAGCGCTGATATATTCATAGAAATACTGAATGGGGTATGCCACCAACAAGTACAATAAAAAGAGATGCAATCTACTACCAATAGATTGCATCTCTTTTTTAGTTCACTCGCTCCGTATACTCATAAGCTTTCTCTCCATGCATCGAAATATCAAGTCCCATATGTTCCTCATGCTCATCTACCCGAACGGGGAGGAAGAAGTTAATCGCTTTAATGATGGCGTATGTCATGATAATTGTGAATGCATATGTTGCGCCGATTGCTACCAGTTGCTTAAACAGTAAAGCGGCGTTTCCGTACAATAATCCGTTAGCGCCATCACCGTTTACAGTAGTAGTTGCAAATAATCCTGTTGCAATCCCGCCCCAAGTTCCGCCGATGCCGTGGCATCCGAATGCATCAAGTGTATCATCATATCCGAATTTCGTTTTTAAGAAGAAGACCGCTCCGAAGCATAATACGCCGCCAATTGCTCCGATAAGAAGAGCGGAGAAAGGTGTAACGAACCCGCAAGCTGGTGTAATAGCGACTAGACCAGAAACTACACCACAAGCGGCCCCCATCGCAGTCGGTTTTGATTGGAAGAACCACTCTGAAAGCATCCAAGTTAATGCTGAGGCAGCGGCGGCTATATTTGTATTAATAAATGCGGTTAGTGCTACATCATTTAAAGATAATGCGCTACCGACGTTAAAACCGAACCAGCCGAACCATAGTAAGCCTGCGCCTAACATCGTAAATGGTAAATGATGAGGGGAAGAACCGTTTATGTTTTTTCGTTTTCCAAGGAAAATAGCTAATACAAGACCAGCAACGCCGGATGTAATATGAACGACATTACCACCAGCGAAGTCTAACGCGCCAAGTTCTCTTAGCCACCCGCCAACGCCCCATACCCAATGAGCGACAGGATTGTAAACAATTGTTGTCCATAGAAGGATGAAAATAAGGAAAGCTGAAAATCGCATTCTTTCGGCGAATGCACCTGAAATTAAAGCGGGAGTTAAAATAGCGAACATGAGTTGGAACATCATAAATAAATTGTGAGGAATAGTGGATGAATAGTCTGGATTTGGTGCGTAGGTAACTCCGTTTAAACCGAACCAATCGAGATTGCCGATAAGCCCGTGCCAATCTGGTCCGAATGATAAAGAATAACCAATTACGATCCACTGAATCGAAACGATAGCCATTGCGCTATAACTATGCATTGTCGTACTGAGTACATTTTTACTGCGAACCATACCCCCATAAAAAAGAGCCAATCCTGGTGTCATCAACATGACCATTGCTGTCGTTACAAACATAAAAACCGTATCGCTTGTATTCATTCTCTCTCCTCCTATAATGTTAGAAAAAATAACATGAACTTGTTATGTTTCATATCATATTCGAAACGAAATGAAAAATCAACTAAAAATTCAGAAAACTTTATAATTTATGTTAGGAAATCTGACATGAATTATTTTAGGGAGAAAGAAATCAACGTATGCGATTCATTCGGATAATTGGTATAATATTCTTACAATTAAAAAACATGGGGGATGCGTGTGGGAAAAATACAGACTAGGAAACTATTCATTTGTTTTTGTTTAGCTGTCGTTTTGTTTGTACCAATACATGCTTTTGCAGATGAAAAAAGAGAGTGGCGAGACGAAGTTATATACTCCATTATGATTGATCGTTTCAATAATGGAGAACCGAAAAATGACAAACAGTTAGAAGTTGGTAATTTAGAAGGGTATCAGGGCGGAGATATAAGAGGGATTATAAAAAGACTGAATTACATAAAAGAAATGGGCTTTACCGCTGTTATGCTTTCTCCGCTTTTTGAAAGTGGAAAGTACGACGGATTAGACGTGCGCGATTTTCAAAAGGTAAATGAACATTTCGGAACAGAAAATGATGTGAAAGAACTTGTACAAGAAGCGCATGCAAAAGGAATGAAAGTTGTACTTCAATTTCCGCTTGGAGAAAACGAACAACAAGTCATCGACTCGATGAAATGGTGGATCAAAGAAGTCGATTTAGATGGAAGTTATGTAATACATAGTGAAAAAAAGCCGCGTTCTTTCTGGGATGACGTGCAAAAAGATATGCAAGTGATAAAGAAAGATTTTCGTGTTATAACAAAAGAAGATAGTGAATATAACGAAAAAATAGTAGAATCGTTTTCCGAAGCGGATGTATCGGTGAAACCCTTATATGATGTGAGTAAAAAAGAAGGGGAATCCATTACATTTTTAGATAATCAAGATACAAAAAGATTTGCCCGGATTGCAAAAGAGAATATGAATTATCCACCATCTCGTTTGAAACTAGCTCTTACATATTTATTAACATCACCCGGTATTCCGAATTTTTATTACGGGACTGAAATTGCATTAGATGGAGGGGATACTCCGGATAATAGACGATTAATGGATTTCAAATCAGATGAAAAATTTATGCAACATATAACGAAACTTGGTGAGCTTAGACAAACGAGACCATCTCTACGACATGGTACGTTTGAGCTTTTATACGATAAAGATGGAATGAGTATATTAAAGCGAAAGTATAAAGATGAAGTGACAGTAGTAGCGATTAATAATACGAAAGAAACACAAAAAGTTGCTTTACCTGTAAGTGCAATTGGTGAAAAACAAGAGTTAAGAGGATTGTTAGAAGATGAAATTATAAGAGAAGAAAACGGAAAGTTTTATCTCGTTTTAAAGCGGGAAGAATCAAATGTGTATAAAGTTAACAGAGAAACAGGTGTGAATTGGTTATTTATCTCTTTAATCGTCGGTGTGAACGTATTATTTATTGCGTTTTTAATTGCCGTTAAAAAGAAGCGTAGATAAGGGGACATTCTCTTTTGTGTTGAATTGAAAGTGCGTGGTGGGGTGAGATGTTTGGGACAACCATGATGATGGGGAATTTGTTCGGTGGGGCGATAGTGTTCATTCTGTTGATACAGCAATTCTGAAGGGAAATAATACAAAATCGAAAATGATAAAGTGTACATTCCTAAAAAATCATTTGATAAAGCGATATGGTGTTGCTCTTAATAAATATAAAAACTCCTCGAATGAGAGGAGTTTTCCAGGTTAGGGAGAAATTTTTCTTCCTAGCCAGTTTTTTTGTCAACACCGATAGAAAAAGGGAAGGGGAAGGTTTCTTATAGTGGGAGGAAAAGACCTTTGAAATAAACAATCATTGCAACTATATTAATTTTACATTACATTAAAAGTTAGAGAATACTCTTATACTAAAGTACTAAATAGTAGGAGGAAAAATGGAATTTTACGATTTGGGTATTACCATTAAAGAACTTAGAATTAAAAAAAATATATCGCAATCCGAATTATGTCATGGAATATGCTCACAAAGTCAAATTAGCAAGATCGAAAAAGGTGTGATTTATCCATCTAGCATATTGTTATATCAATTATCAGAAAGACTTGGTATTGATCCAAATAATATATTTGCACTAACTAAAAACAAAAAATTTAAATATATAGAAAATGTGAAATGTGTAATGAAGGATTGCATAAGACAACATCAATATAAAGAGCTTTATGAAATAGTAACAAAAGAAAAAAACTTAAATAATTTTCGAATAAAAGAAGATAAACAATTTCTAATATGGCATGAAGCAATTGCTATATATCGTGTGAATAACTCAATAAAAACGGCTTTAGCTCTTTTAAATAATGCATTAAAAATAACTGTAACGAATATTGATTTTTTAACAGAGAGAGAAATAGATATTATGCAGACAATGGCTATATTTCATGCAGAAAATAAAGAATATAAAGAGAGTATTAATATATTAAAAAGATGTTTAAATAATTTTAATAAGTTAGATTTTCCTAGAGATAAAGAAATTAAATTAAAAATCATTTATAATTTAGCAAAATGTTTAAGTTACACATATCAATACGAAGAAGCAAAAAAATACATTGATAAGGGTATCAAATTAGCTATTAATCTAAATACTTTATACTTATTGGGTGAACTATACTATGAAAAAGGTTCGAATTTATTAAAGCTTAAACAATCTAATAAAGAAAATGTTGCTAATAACATGAAAAAAGCGTTATTTATATTTGAATTAACAAAAAACGAAAAAAAATTACAAATAATTAAAGAAGAATATTTCGAAAAACATAATTGTTAAATAACTACTTATAGTACAATAAAACCCACAGGAAAAGTTCCCGTAGGTTTTACACTTATAAACCTCTTAATATTTTTTATAAACTTGATTCTAAAATATTATTACTTAATATGTTGAATGAAAGTTTACTTAACGTACTTTCTATTTTGAAATCTGCATCCCTATTAACACTTTATACTTCTTTTCACTTCCATATTAAAATTAAGATGGTTCAAGTAAGAGGAAGGCACCTTAGAGTGTCTTTTTTATGACCTTTATCATCAACTATTTAATGTTTCTTTAAATTATTACATAACATAGTTTTTTTGTACCAAGCTTTGTTAATGCAATTAGATTTATCCTTTAGTGTAGTCATATTATTAGAACATCCTTTAATATTTAGAAAGAATATAGCCAATAAAAAACATAATATTAACTTCTTCAAATAACCACTTCTAACCCTTTTATAATTAACTTTTTTTCACAAAATAAGATTCCTTATTAATTCTACATTACATTGAAGGGTGGAAAATATTCTTATACTCATAAATTGTTACGCTTGAGTAGGGAGAGAGATTTTGGTTTATGGAGGTAGTTGTGGTGACTTTGGCTTGGGATTCAATTGATAAGGAAAGTGATTCAAGTTGAAGGGAAACGTCCTAAGGTGTCTTTTCCTTATTTTTAAAAGGACATGCTCAATTCCATGTATAAAAAAATTCTACAATGAGACCTAGTCTAACCACGCGGTCACCGGTAAGATATTCGTATGAATAGACTCTGTTCGCTCAGCAATTTTCACCGCAAATACCCTCTCATGTCCTTGTCGTATTGTCCCTACATGATAAAAAGAAAAACTCCTCTAATTAAGAGGAGTTTTCTTTTTAGCGGTAGTTAATAAATTGTACGTCAATCGGTAAGTCAGCGCTGCGAACAGCTGCGATAACTGCTTGTAAGTCATCACGGCTTTTCGCTGTAACACGTACTTGGTCATCTTGTACTTGTGTTTTTACTTTTAATTTCATTTCTTTAATGATGTTGTTAATTTTTTTCGCGTTATCTTTATCGATACCTTGTTGAAGTGTTGCGCGTTGGCGAACAGTGTTACCAGTTGCAGCTTCAACTTTTCCGTAATCTAAGTTCTTAATTGGAACGTTACGTTTTACAAGTTTAGAAATTAGAACGTCCTTTACTTGGTCTAATTTGAACTCATCGTCAGAAGTTAAAACTAGTACTTCTTTTTCTAATTTAATATCACTTTTACTTCCTTTAAAGTCATATCGGTTTTGGATTTCCTTTAATGCGATGTTAATTGCGTTTGTTACTTCAGGTAATTCTACTTTCGAAACGATGTCAAAAGAACTATCTTTTGCCATAGTTAGCACCTCCAAATAAATTTCTAATCTTTTTATGTACTGTACATACTAAAGTATAGCTGAAAACGAGCTTAGACTTAAGTGTTTTCATACTTATATTCATGTAACCTCATTTTATTATAGTGAATTTTGGGCAGTTGGACAAATAAAGGAAAAATCGTGTTATAATTAACTTTTGTTTGGAATGATAAAAAAGATAATTTTATATATATAGAAGGGAATTAAAAAAATATGTATTTGCAATTAGGATCGATTGAACAGGTAACTGTTTTACGCGAAACGGAAATCGGATATATGGTTGGGAATGAAGAAGAAGAAATTTTCCTACATAAAAACGAATTAGTTGGAGAAATTGAAGAAGGCGCTAAGATTGATGTATTCTTATACCTCGATCACCAAAATCGTATTTCAGCAACAATGAAGGAGCCACTTATTACAACTTTTGATTGGAACTGGGTAAAGGTTGTAGAAGTTATTCCTAGTTTAGGTGTGTTTGTTGATATTGGTGTATCAAAAGATATACTAATCCCAGCTGATGAGTTCCCGATTTATATGCCAGTATGGCCAGAAGTTGGAGACGAATTATATTGTACGTTAAAATTAACGAATCGTGATCGCCTTATCGCTCTTCCGGCAAGAGACAGTGATATGCAAGAAATTATCGTAGATGCGACGCCATCTATGCGTAATAAAAACGTAAATGGACGTGTGTATCGTTCACTTCAAGTTGGTTCATTCATACTAACTGATGAGCATTTCCGTGCTTTCTTACACCATACTGAAAGAAAAGAACAAGTCCGCATCGGTGAACGTGTAACGGGCCGTATTATTGACGTAAAAGATGACGGTACAATTAACATTTCACTTCTTCCTCGTAAAGAAGAAGGAATGGAAGATGACGCTGCAGTGATTTATGCATATATGGAAGAACGTGGCGGAGCAATGCCGTTTTGGGATAAGAGTCACCCAGAAGATATTAAAGAACGTTTCAACATGAGTAAAGCTGCATTTAAGCGCGCGCTTGGTAAGTTGATGAAAGAAGAAAAGGTTTATCAAGAAGAAGGCTGGACTTACTTTAAGAAATAAAGCAAATAAAAGCATCCCCTTATATTTTGTGAAATATAAGGGGATGCTTTCTTAATTTCCTCGCTCATGCGCAAAAGTAAATGTATCTTTCAAGTCATTATCACTTATTTTAATATTTGCCTTTTTTAATTCTCTTTGTAACAACTTTTGACTGAATGTAGGATCAGCAATACGTTCTGCTTCTAAGTTTTTGCGGATGGAGTCTTTTACTTCATCGTAAGGTTGTAAATCTTTTTTACCAGTTAGTTTAATAATGTGATAGCCATTTGGTGATTTGACTGGATCACTAACTTGGCCGATTTTTAGTTTGTAGGCAGTTGTTTCGAATTCTGGTGTCATTGCACCGGAATGGAAGTATCCGAGGTCTCCGCCTTTATCTTTTGATAGTAGATCTTGTGATTCTTGCTTTGCTAATTCTTCAAATGAAGCACCAGCATCTAATTTTTTCTTTATTTCTTTCGCTTCATTTTCGTCACTTACTAAAATGTGACTCGCTTTAATTTCTGGTTTATAGTGGTCTTTCACATCTTTTTCTGTAACACTCTTCTTAATTGCTTCATTCATAGCAAGTTTGAACTTAATTTGATTTTTGAAATCGGCTTCATCTTTTAAACGATTGTTTTCTAGTACTGCTGTGAATTGATCTCCGTATTGATTTTTCGCTTTTTGTACTTCTTTATCTACATCATCGTCAGATACTTTATATTTTTTTGTGATAACGTCTTGTGCCATCATTTCGTATAGCATGTCTTTTCCATAACGATCTTTCAACTGCTTTTCGAAGTCACTCTTCGTAATGGTTGAGTCTGTTGCCGTAGCGACTGTAGTTGAGCCGTTTTTTTGTCCACAAGCAGATAGCATTAATATACTTAGTAGTGCAGTAATAATGAAAATATGTTTCCCTCTCATGCTAACACCTCATCCGAATATGTTATCGCTATTGTAGAATATAGAAGTGAACATGAAGTGAATTTTTAATGTTTTTTCCCCGTAAACTGTAAAAAAAGTACACCAACAATACTGTTGGTGTACGATGGAATCAAAGGTGATCGGTCTTTTTGGAATAGGCACGCTTACCTTGCTCTATATTCTTTTGTTCTTGTTCATTTTTTTGCGTACGCTTTGCATTATTATCGCGTGCTTTTTTGTCGTTATCACTTGTATGTGGCATATGTATCAACTCCATTTCTAAACGTTGTACGTTTATCATTTCCTTTTTCGTAAAGACTATGTATAGCAGTGCATTCATGAATAATAAGGGTGGATTAGAAATGGATTTGAAGTTGAATTATACCGAACTTATAAAGAAGTTAATCGTTGTAATCGTCGCAGGTTTGTTAAACGCGATTGGAATGAATTTATTTTTAACGCCAGCGAAAGTGTACGCGAGTGGTTTTGCTGGATTGTCTCAATTATTATCACAAATATTAAGTGACTTTTTATCTATTCATATATCAACGGGGGTATTGTTTAGCTTATTTAATATTCCTGTCGTTATTTTAGCGTGGAAAAAGGTTGGGAAGGCTTTTACTTTTTTTAGTTTTCTTTGCGTTATATTTATGACTTTGTTTCTAGAAATTATCCCAGTTAAAGCAGTTTCGAACGACATCATATTGAATGCGATTTTTGGCGGGATAATTTCAGCAATTGGGGTAGGGATTGCTTTAAAGTGGGGGGCTTCTACAGGTGGTTTAGATATCATCGCGATGATTTTATCTAAGATAAAAGATAAACCTGTTGGCACATACTTTTTCTTTTTTAATGCAGTTATCATTATCGCTGCAGGTTATGTATATGGATGGGAAAAAGCGTTATATACTTTGTTGACGTTGTATGTTTCAACGAGAATTATTGATGCGATTCATACCCGTCACGTGAAGATTACAGCATTAATCGTTACGAAGAATGGGGCAGATGTACGCAAGGCGATTCATTCACGCTTAGTGAGGGGGATTACAACTATACCGGCAACAGGTGCTTATACAAATGAAAATAAGGAAATGTTAATGATTGTGATTACTCGTTACGAATTGTATGAATTAGAGAGGGTTATTAAACAAGTGGACCCAGGTGCATTTACAAACGTACTGCAAACGGTTGGGGTGTTTGGATTGTTTCGAAAAGATTAAAGAGGACCAAAGCTGGTCCTCTTTTTTAATGTAAATTCGTAATGTTTTGCAACTGCTCCTGCATTTCGCGTAGCTGAACTTTTTCAGCTGTTGAAGAGTTTGCATAAGCAGATTGCAAAGCGTTTTTTGCTCTATATACGAGATCTTGTTGCTCAGTGCCGCTTGAACAAGATACGGCATTTGTGACAGCATCTCTAGCTTGTTGGAATAGTAAGTTCCCCATTTAAACCCCTCCAAAAGAAGAGTTGTTTCTCGCTTTTTCTGCCTCAGCTAATGTACCTCTGTACGGGAATCTTGCATCATGCTTCATAACAGCATCGGCTCCTTGTTGGATAAAACGTTTTGATTTGTTCTTTTTACCCATTCGAAAAACCCCCTTTATTTAGCTGAAAACAATCGACGCGCTGACTTTTGCGTCTAATTATAGTATGAGCGTTTGGCGAGAAACTATAAGCAGGGAATTTTTAGATTATAACCCAAGAACCTCTTCTAAATATAGAGCGATACCATCTTCTTCATTCGTTAACGTTGTATGGTTTGCAAGTGATTTTAATTCAGGGATGGCATTTCCCATTGCGATGCCGTGACCAGCAAATTCAATCATTTCAAAGTCGTTATCTTCATCACCGAAAGCGATAATTCGCTCTTGTGGAATGTTGTAATGACTAGAAATTTTTTGTAATCCGACAGCTTTATTTAACCCGCTTTTTACAATTTCAATAATTGGCCAAGGTGCGCCCCATTTTCTGTGATCGATTACTTCAGCATGCATATCAGTTAAGTGTTGACGAATTGCACTGGAATGCTCGTCATGTGCGTCGATTAATAAGCAAGTTGGATGATCGTTTAAAATATTTAATAAGTCTCCTGTAAAAATCTTTGGAGAACCGAATTCGAAAATATGTTTTTTATCTTCATCAATTTCACGAACATACACATCGTCCATTACTTCAGCATATATATTTTTCACGCCAAAATCAAAGCAAGCTCGGACAATTTCTTGAGCTGTTGCTAGCTCGAGAGGTGAGTGATGTGTACCCCACTTTGAATCAAGAGGGTGATGTACGTAAGCGCCATTAAAGTTTACGATTGGTGTGTTAAGACCAAGTTCTTTATAGTAATCAAAACTAGCGCGGAATGGACGTCCTGTTGAAATAACGACAATATGTCCTTGTTCCTTTGCTTTTGCAATTGTATGTTTCGTTCGAGTAGAAATTATTTTGTTGTCTGTTAATAAAGTGCCGTCTAAGTCTAATGCGATTAAATGCTGTTTTTTCATAATTTCACCTCTTATAATAATTTTTTTGTTTTTATCTGTATTTCCGTTTTTTAATATGCAGAAATAAGAGGTTAAACTGGGTGATACCACCATAGATGGGAATTTCACTATATATCCATCTTACGTCTCGAAGTGCTGTGGTGTCTACTATTTCTCGCTGGAAATTAGGAAAAGTCAACATCTTTTTAGAAAGTTCAAACAATGTTTCTTTCATTATGTACAAATTGTGAAAAGGGTTACATTGCTCGTATGAGGAGGCTTATAATGAACATGTAATCTTCTCGTATATGTTTGACTCTCCTTTGAAACTAGCCTAGAGTAGGTTGGTTTCTTTTTTTTCTACAAATAGGGAAGAAATCCCTGCTTACACTTGTGTCATTCATATATATGTACAAGAACGAGATGTAGTACTTGTTTCCTAAACATGACAGAAAAGCTTTCTTTTAAAATGGATATACTAATGAGGCAAGACGTCATGGAAGGAGAATGAAGATGGGACAAAATCGCAGGTTTCGTTCTGGACAAAAAGCGCCAAATGATGGCATTTACGTAGAAATTGGTGAAACGGGAAGTATGGTGAAAAATCCCCAAATGGTACAATTAACTGCCGGTGAAAAGTTTCCAGAGAACACGAATCATAACCGTCAGTGGACATATAAAAGAAAACCGTAAAAGGAGCCGCAATCATCATTGCGGCTTTTTTGTCATTACACGTTATAATTTCATTTACCGTATATTTTTCAATTGTATCATGCATGCGCACTTTTCTTTTTTCCAATAATAAGTTTGAAAATACATAAGCAAAATTATTGTATAAAAAAGTCAGTTGGCGTATAATCAAATCAAAGGTCAAAGAAAGTCAAACATTTGGAGGGCTGTAAAGATGGACTTAAATCAAATGACAACAAAAACACAAGAGGCGATTATGAGTGCCCAATCTTTAGCGGTGTCTCATCATCATCAAGAAGTAGATACTGTTCATCTCTTGTTTACATTATTAGAAGAGCAAGATGGGTTAGCAGTACGTATTTTTCAAAAAATGAATGTCGATATAGAAGCGTTAAAGCAAGGTGCCGAAAGTTTAATTAAGAAAAAGCCTTCTGTAACGGGAAGCGGAGCAGAAGCGGGCAAATTATATATAACAGGTGCTCTGCAACAACTACTTGTAAGAGCAGGAAAAGAAGCAGAGAAATTGCAAGATGACTACATTTCAGTTGAACATGTATTGCTTGCTTTTGCTGAAGAAAAAGGCGATATAAATCAATTACTTACAAGATTTCATATTACGAAAGACAACTTATTACAGTCTTTAATGACAGTTCGGGGGAATCAAAGAGTGACTAGTCAAAATCCAGAAGCAACTTATGAAGCGTTAGAAAAATATGGCCGTGATCTAGTGGCGGAAGTAAGAGCGGGGAAAATTGACCCTGTAATCGGCCGTGATAGTGAAATTCGCCGCGTCATTCGTATCCTTTCACGTAAAACGAAAAACAACCCGGTTTTAATTGGTGAGCCAGGTGTTGGTAAAACAGCAATCGTTGAAGGATTAGCACAGCGTATTGTAAAGAAAGATGTACCTGAAGGATTAAAAGATAGAACAATCTTTGCGTTAGATATGAGTGCGCTTGTAGCTGGAGCAAAATTCCGCGGTGAATTTGAAGAGCGTCTGCAAGCGGTATTAAATGAAATTAAAAAGAGTGAAGGCCGCATTTTATTATTCATTGATGAACTTCATACAATCGTCGGCGCTGGTAAAACAGAAGGTGCGATGGACGCAGGAAATATGTTAAAACCGATGCTTGCGCGTGGTGAATTGCATTGTATCGGGGCGACAACGTTAGATGAATATCGTAAATATATTGAGAAAGATCCAGCGCTAGAAAGACGTTTCCAACAAGTATTAGCAGAAGAACCAACTGTTGAAGATACAATTTCCATTTTACGTGGATTAAAAGAGCGTTTTGAAATTTATCACGGTGTAAATATTCATGACCGCGCGATTGTAGCAGCATCTGTTTTATCAGATCGATATATTTCAGATCGCTTCTTACCTGATAAAGCGATCGATCTTGTTGACGAAGCGTGCGCAACAATTCGTACAGAAATTGATTCTATGCCGACAGAATTAGATGAAGTAACGCGCCGCATTATGCAGCTGGAAATTGAAGAAGCGGCTCTTGGAAAAGAGAAGGACTTTGGTAGCCAAGAACGTCTCAAAACATTGCAACGTGAATTATCGGATTTAAAAGAAGTTGCAAGTGGTATGAGAGCGAAATGGGAGAAAGAAAAAGAAGATATTCACAAAGTTCGTGACTTACGTGAACATTTAGAGCGACTGCGCCGTGAATTAGAAGAAGCAGAAGGTAATTACGATTTAAATAAAGCAGCGGAACTTCGTCACGGGAAAATTCCTGCAATTGAAAAAGAGTTAAAAGAAGCAGAAGAAATGGGCGCGCATAATAAACAAGAAAATCGTTTATTACGTGAGGAAGTAAGTGAAGAAGAGATTGCTGATATTGTTTCACGCTGGACTGGTATTCCTGTCGCAAAACTCGTTGAAGGTGAACGCGAGAAATTACTACGCTTAGAGCAAATTTTATCAGAGCGTGTAATCGGACAAGAGGAAGCGGTAAGCTTAGTATCAGACGCAGTTCTTCGTGCACGCGCTGGTATTAAAGACCCGAACCGTCCGATTGGTTCCTTCATCTTCTTAGGACCGACTGGTGTTGGTAAAACAGAACTTGCAAAAACGTTAGCACAGTCTTTATTCGATAGTGAAGAGCAAATGATTCGTATCGATATGTCTGAGTATATGGAGAAACATGCTGTGTCACGCTTAATTGGTGCGCCTCCTGGATATGTTGGATATGAAGAGGGCGGTCAATTAACAGAAGCAGTAAGACGTAAACCATATTCTGTTATTTTATTAGACGAAATCGAAAAAGCACATCCAGAAGTATTTAACATTTTATTACAAATGTTAGATGATGGACGCATTACAGATTCACAAGGTCGTACAGTAGACTTTAAAAACACGGTCATTATTATGACTTCAAATATTGGATCCGCTCATTTGTTAGATGGATTAGAAGAAGATGGTTCCATTAAAGAAGAATCAAGAGAACTTGTAATGGGACAATTAAGAGGACATTTCCGACCAGAGTTTTTAAACCGTGTCGATGAAATTATTTTATTCAAGCCTCTTACAACGAATGAAATTAAAGGTATTGTTGATAAAATTGTAAAAGAATTACAAGGCCGTTTAGCTGATCGTCACATTACAGTGGAATTAACGAATTCTGCAAAAGAATTCGTTGTAGAAGCTGGCTTTGATCCGATGTACGGAGCTCGTCCATTAAAACGATACGTACAACGTCAAGTTGAGACGAAATTAGCGAGAGAATTAATTGCAGGAACGATTACTGATAACAGTCACGTAGTTGTAGATGTAGAAAATAACGAATTAGTCGTTCGTGTGAAATGAAAAAAGAGTTCGGATAAAATCCGGACTCTTTTTTTAGTGTTGTTCTACTGGCTCGTTTGGAATTGCAGCTGAAATCGCAAGTACTAATACCGCAAGAACAACTGAGAAAATAGACGCTTGGTTAAAATCGTATGTACCGCCAGTCATAGAACCAATTACATAGCTCATCATATGTACAAGCGCGAACGACCAAATTAATGCCCAAATGAAACGCATATTTTACACCTCTATTCGTTCAATCTGTCCTTATTGTAACACAATTGAAAAAAGAATATAGAAAAATATTTGTAGATTTTTCAACGCAAATTTGCATTCTGTTCATACATTATAAAAGAGTACTTTTATATGTTTAGAAAATAAGGCGGGGGAAAAATGAGTATTACGGAACGTTTTTTTTACTTAGAAAAAGAACCATGTGTCATTTATTTACCAGAGAAGCCAAATGGATTTTCTGTAATGCTTCTTGGTGATTACAACTACTTTATTGAGAATGGTACAAGTTTATGGACACAGCATGCGGGAAGATCTTATTTTTTACATGGCCTTATTGAGGAAGGCTACACGGTCTTTTCTTCTAATTTATACGGAAGACATTGGGGAAACGACCAATCTGTTCGGCTAGCAAAACGTTTATATGATGTTGTTTTGAGAAAAGAGACATTGAATGCGAAAATGCACATTATGGCAGATGGTATGGGTGCACTTGTAGCACTTGAAATGATGAACAAATACCCTGAATCTATACGCTCTGTCATTATGTTAAATCCGTGTTTAGATTTACCAGAATATGTGGAGTTTGAGAAAGAGCATAAGTTTTTTTACAAAAGGTTAGTGAAGGAATTAAGTTTGGCGTATGATTCCAAAGAAGAAGAATTAGCATCAAAAATAAATAAGAAATCATTTACCCTTCTTCCGTCTTGTGTACCTGTTAAAATTTTCGTGTCAACACAAGAAAAAAGAGGAAGAAAACAGTTGTTACGTAAATATGAGAAAATGAGGCAATTTAATCAATGTGATACTTCTGTCTTATTCCATCTGCAAGATGTGAAATATAAAATGGTTAGGCAAGCGACTGATTTCTTTAAAAAATATGAAGAAGAATTGTGAAGCTCCCATATACATAAATGAGGAGCTATTTGTTTCAAGGGGAAAGGGTTGGTGGTATGGAACGCGTGCTAATTATAGGTGCACTTACGTTTGTAGGTTATCACCTTGTGAATAAAATGATCGCAGAAGAAGTAGAAGTGTATGGTCTTGATTTTGATGAATTCGATAGTATGACAAAAATCAATGAAGAGAAGTTATTGTTAATTGGGCGAAATGCGTTATTTACGTATTATTCGATAAGAGGTGAAGATGGATGGAAATCAGTGGAAGGAGAGAAGTTCGATACGGTTTACTTTTGCTTGTATGAGCCAAATCAGCATAGTGGGTTTCGGAATGAAAGGCTTATATTGCAATATTTAAAGCGAATTATAAAAATGTGTGAAGAACATAAAGTAAAGTTAAATTTAATTTCTTCTATTGAAGTAGGAAGTGCAGATGAATCTGAAAATAAACGTCTATTTTCGAAAGTGGAAGAAGGATTGAAAAAAGGAGAGGTACAATATAGTGTATTTCGAGTTCCTACATTATATGGACCATGGCAACCATCTTTTATGATGTATCATCAGCTCATCTTATCAGAACTGGATGAGAAAGAGTGCCGTTATGCGAGCGAGGAAAACGGAAGTGATCTACTGTATGTTGAAGATGTATGTGAATGCTTATGGGAAAATGGAATGAACGAGGAGTATCTCGGTATATACAATTTACTTAGTGGTAAAAAGTCATTATGGAAAAAAGGTATGAATCTTTTACGTGCAGAGGATAAAGTGAATAAAAAGAATGAGGAAGAAAGAGATGAAGCTGTAGAGGTTATTTCGATAAAAAGAAATACCCCGTTAGAATACGGTTTAAATAAACAATTGGCACATATGAAAAAATATAAAGAGTTATACGAAGGGTAGAGCACGTGTTACACTATTGTATGTGAAAGTTTATTGGAGAGAGGAAGAACATACTATGAACGAAAAAAGCATGCAATTTTTACAAATCGCAATGAAGCATTTACCAGAAGCAAAAGCAATTTTAGATGATAATGGAATTGCACTTGATATGGAGAAAGCACAACCAGTATTAGAGTTATTGATGAAAGTTATGAATGAAGCATATGAGCTTGGGAAAGCAGATAAAGAGTAAGACCCTTCTTTTTTGAAGGGAGAGAGGCTCGAACCGTAAGTAGAAGCGGTTCGGGTCTTTTTATATTTCGAAAGAAACTAGGAAAGGTATGTTTCTGTTTCTTTTTATAAACAATAAAGTGAATAATGCCTAGCTTTATGCTTTAGCTGAAATATATTCTAGACAAAAATACATTTATGTTTTAAAATTAGTACCAAGTCATAATAATTGATATAAAACGGAGGGCTGCGATGTGAACGTGGGCATTTTAGGGATCGGAAGATATGTGCCAGAAAAAGTAGTCACAAATCACGATTTAGAGAAAATAATGGATACATCCGATGAATGGATTCGTACGAGAACGGGAATTGCAGAAAGACGCATTGCCGATGATACAATAGATACTTCATATATGGCCGTAGAGGCTGCTAAAAAAGCACTTGAAGATGCAGGGGTTAGCGGAGAAGATATCGATCTTATTTTGGTGGCGACAGTAACACCAGATCGTGCGTTTCCAGCAGTAGCTTGTGTCATTCAAGAAGCGATTGGAGCGAAACATGCAGCTGCAATGGATGTAGGTGCAGCATGTGCTGGTTTTATGTACGGAATGATTACAGCGCAGCAATTTATTCAAACGGGAACTTATAAAAATGTATTAGTAGTTGGTAGTGATAAACTATCTAAAATTGTAGACTGGAATGATCGCAATACAGCAGTATTATTTGGAGACGGAGCCGGTGCGATTGTAATGGGAGCCGTTTCAGAAGGAAGAGGCGTTCTATCTTTCGAATTAGGAGCAGACGGAAGTGGCGGTAAGCATCTTTATCAAGACGAGTATGTTATGATGAATGGCAGAGAAGTCTTTAAATTTGCCGTTCGTCAACTTGGTGAATCTTGTCTTCGCGTGCTGGATAAAGCTGGTCTTACGAAAGAGGATGTGGATTTCTTAGTACCACATCAAGCAAATATTCGTATTATGGAATCTGCAAGAGAGAGATTAAATTTACCGCAAGAAAAAATGAGTATGACAATTGAAAAGTTTGGTAATACATCAGCTTCTTCAATTCCAATTGCAATGGTAGAGGAATTGCAAAATGGACGTATTCAAGATGGGGATTTAATTATACTTGTTGGTTTCGGAGGCGGATTAACATGGGGAGCGGTCGCTCTTCGTTGGGGTAAATAAGGACTGAGAGAAAAAAAGGAGTGTATTTTGTATGGAAAAAAAGAGGGTCGTAATTACAGGACTAGGAGCTGTTACACCGATCGGAACAGATGTTGAAACAGCGTGGGAAAACATTAAAAAGGGTGTATCTGGAATCGGACGACTTACAAGAATTGATCCGGAACTATTTCCAGCAAAAGTAGCAGCAGAAATTAACGACTTTGAAGTCGAGAAATATATTGATAAAAAAGAAGCGCGCCGTATGGATCGCTTTACACAATATGCAGTAGCAGCAGCGAAAATGGCAGTTGCGGATGCAAAACTTGAAATTACAGAAGAAAACGGACCTCGAATTGGTGTATGGATTGGTTCTGGTATTGGCGGTATGGAAACATACGAAGAACAATTTAAGATTTTTACTGAGAAAGGACCGCGCCGCGTGAGTCCATTCTTCGTACCGATGATGATTCCAGATATGGCAGCAGGTCAAGTATCAATCGCGACAGGAGCAAAAGGGATTAACACTTGTTCTGTAACGGCTTGTGCATCTGGTGCAAACTCAATTGGTGATGCATTTAAAGCAATTCAGCGCGGTGATGCTGATGCAATGATTACAGGCGGAGCTGAAGCACCGTTAACAAGTATGGCATTCGCAGGATTTAGTTCAGCGAAAGCATTAACATTTAATGAAGATCCAGCAACAGCTTGCCGTCCATTTGATAAAAACCGTAGTGGTTTCGTAATGGGTGAAGGTTCAGGTATTCTAATTCTTGAAGAATTAGAGCACGCATTAGCTCGTGGTGCTCACATTTATGCGGAAATCGCTGGTTACGGTGCAACTGGTGATGCATTCCATATTACAATGCCGGCTCCTGGTGGTGAAGGCGGCGTGCGCGCAATGCGTCAAGCTTTAGCAGATGCAGGTCTACAGCCAGAAGATATTGATTACATTAATGCACATGGTACAAGTACGGATGCGAATGAAAAGTATGAAACGATGGCAATTAAGGAAACGTTCGGTGAGCACGCGTATAAAGTAGCAATTAGCTCAACGAAATCAATGACAGGTCACTTATTAGGAGCAGCTGGTGCTGTTGAAGCGATCTTCTCAATTAAATCAATTACAGACGGAGTAATCCCTCCAACAATTAACTATGAAACACCAGATCCAGAGTGTGACTTAGATTACGTACCGAATAAAGCGAGACAACAAGAAGTAAATGCAGTATTAAGTAACTCACTTGGATTCGGTGGTCATAACGCGGTGTTAGTATTTAAATCGTATAAATAATAGATGAAATAAGGAGTTTTTTCGTAATATATTACGAAAAAACTCCTTATTTATTTTTACGCCTTTTTCTCCTTTTGCATATACATAAGAATAAGGAGGGATAAAGATGGGGGTTATTGAAACAGCCGAGTGGTTACATCTATATTACGGGCGGCCAGAAAAGCTGTGTGAGAAATTTACGAAGTATATCCCGCTGCCAAAAGAAAGGTTGTATCGCTTTTTAATTTCTAAAGGTATGTATCGTCCAGTTATGCGGGGAGAACAAGAAATTAAAGAGTTAGAGAAAAAGGAAATTTGGAAAGAGTTACGTATGGAGTATGAGAAACTGAAAAGTTGGTTAAAAGGTCCGGATGTCCCTGTCTTTATTTTATTATCAGATTCTTATAATCGGACTGTACAAGAAGAATATAACGGCAGGGCTGGATTATCTATGCGTCACGTTATTTTCTTATTCGTATGTGGACGGAATTCGGTGGAAGAATTAAAAGTGTTATTGGCGCATGAATATCACCACATATGCAGGTTACATCAAATTGAGACGAAAGAAACAGAATATACATTACTTGATACGATGATTATGGAAGGGTTAGCTGAGCAAGCAGTAACGGAAAGATATTCAGAAAAAAACAATGCACCATGGACGAAGTATCTTTCAAAAGAAGAGGCTATATATTATTGGAAAAACGTTGTACATGAAAGAATAAGTATAAAACGAGGAACAAGGGAGCACGACATCTTATTAAATGGACTTCATTCTTATCCGAAGATGCTTGGCTATGCACTTGGATTTCATATTGTCAAAGACTGTGTAGCTTCCGCATCTATAGATACACTTTCTTTATTATCTATAGATGCGAAAGAAATATTGAATAAAGCAAATACATTTCATATATAAAAAACAGGAGCTCTATTTCCTGTTTTTTTTAGTATTAATAGAAGAAAAAATAATAATTAGAATATATTTCCTTAGGTGGAATAAAGTTAAGAAAAATTGAACATAATGATTGATACAAACAGTAGTGAAGTGAGGGGTAGTGAATGTTATATCTACATGATGTATGGGTAAATTGGTTTGAAGGTGAAGAAAATGGGTATAACGTTTGTCATTTTTACGAATGGCGGAAAGATGATACGATTGAGCTATTAGATCAAGTGCCATTATTAAAAGTAGATTCCACATTATATCATTACATCGAGGACGAATTGTTAGAGCTTCCGCAAAAATTGTTGGAAGACGTACATCATAAGGCTTATATTCGTAAAAATCATGAACGTTTGCAGCAAGAGTATTGCTTTGTTGTTACAGATGGAAAAGGAATTATTGCGATCGACACAATTGGTTACAATGTACCAATTCGAAAAAGTAGACTTATACCGCGCCAAGAGCAGATGGTGTATGAGATGGTAGAAAGCGTACAAGCAGAAAAGTATGAGTTCCAAGTAGAAGAAATGGAAAAAGAACATCATATTTTATCACCATCACCTTTCATTATGAATGGCTTAACTCGTAAAGAAAGACAGCTAAAACAATTATTATTTATGGCGTTAGATCAATTACATACAACGAAAAACACAGCAGAAATTCGCTATTGGTTCACAGAGTGGGATCCATCAGCATACGGAATGGTTCAACATATGGAATTTGAAGATATTTGGGCTAGATTGTATGATGAAGCGAAAGCAGGCTGGTCTGAGAAGCACGAACAATTATGCGAGCGTCTTGTAAAAGGACAGCCATTTTTTGAAAAGTTATGGGAAATGGAAAACGAGCAAAAGGTAAATTAAAAAAACCGCCAATTGGCGGTTTTTTTAATTTTGTGTAGTCTAGCTCCGGCGGCAAGAATATTCGGTGGCTTCGCGCCTTCCTGCGAGGCAAAAAGCACCTCTACGTCAGGAGCTCCATCCCCCTCATATTCTAAGCGAGCCGCCTCCGCTTTTTATGTAATCCAGCTCCGGCTCCTAGCCCTTCGCGTCTAAGAACCTTCCCCACGAGAAGGTAAAAAGCACCTTCTGTGGGAAAGAACCTTAGCCGTCAGGGCTAAGCAGTCGCCTCCGCTTTATAAATTACCTACGTTTTCTACTTAGTCCCATTGCGTTTTCTACTTTGCGTAGTTGTTTGAATGCAACGCGGTTTGCTTTTTCGGCACCTTTGTCTAGAATTTCGTCTAGTTCTGGTGAGTTGATTAGTTCGTTATATTTGTCTTGGATTGGACGAATTGCTTCTACGACTACTTGTGCTAGGTCGCCTTTGAAGTCGCCGTATCCTTTTCCTTCGTACATTGCTTCGATTTCTTCAACTGTTTTTCCAGAGAATGAAGAGTAGATTGTTAATAAGTTAGAGATACCAGGTTTGTTTTCTTTATCAAATTTCACGATACCTTCAGAATCAGTTACAGCACTCTTAATTTTCTTTTCAATTGTTTTTGGTTCATCAAGCATGCTGATCATTGATTTTGGATTTGGATCAGATTTACTCATTTTTTTCGTAGGCTCTGTTAATGACATAACGCGAGCTCCTACTTTTGGAATGCGAATTTCAGGAACAGTGAACACTTCACGGAAGCGTTTGTTGAAACGCTCTGCTAGATCACGTGTTAATTCCATATGTTGTTTTTGGTCATCACCAACAGGTACGATTTCAGTGTTGTAAAGTAAAATATCAGCAGCCATTAATGGTGGGTACGTTAGTAATCCAGCTGGAACTGAATCTCTGCCCGATGATTTATCTTTATATTGCGTCATACGCTCTAATTCTCCAACGTAAGCAACTGATTGCATAATCCATCCTAGTTGAGCGTGTGCTGGTACTTCTGACTGTACAAATAAAGTAGCTTTTTCAGGATCGATGCCGCATGCTACATAAAGTGCAGCAAGACTGCGGATGTTTTTACGAAGTTGTACGGGATCTTGAGGTACTGTAATTGCATGTTGGTTTACAATACAGAAATAACAGTCGTGTTCATTTTGAAGCTCTGTAAATTGCTTCATAGCTCCTAAATAGTTTCCAAGTGTAATCGTTCCACTTGGCTGAATACCAGAAAAGATAACTGACATAAGTAATTCCTCCTAAATTTGAATGCGTGATGGGGGAAGAGAAGGCAAACAAAAAAGCCCATTCATCCCAAAAACTATAGGGACGAATGGACCGCGGTACCACCCTAATTATTTCACTACTGTGAAATCTCTCTAATCCATAATAACGTTTGGATATAACGCCAAAGCCTACTACTTTCGGTTCGGTTTGGTGCTCAAAAGCCCATTCCATACTGTACAATTACTTGTTCACACCAGCCACAAGCTCTCTGAAATTGCCTCAATATGTACTCTTCTTTATCATCGCATACATATAAATTTATTTATTGTTACCTGAGCTCTTTTAATATGAAAGAACTAAAGTTTTATAACAAAATGTTTTGCTGATTATTATATCATATGGGATAGTGTTTGCAAACTACATCAAAATAGTAAAGCTAATGATGGTCGAGAACAACCCAAGAACGAGACCTGTAATGCAAATTGGATACGTCCATTTGAATGAATATGTTTTATAAATACGTTCTTTCTTATCGACAGGTTCCTCTACTTCTTCAATTAATGAGTCAATTTTTTTGTTCGTACCAAATACTCTTTGGAAGGCGTAAATTGTTACGTTAAAAAATCCATTTTGAAATATGAATAAAAAACCGCCTATAAGAATAAAAAATAGCGCAATATAAAACGAGATATTGACAAAATTCAACAAAAATTGCGATGAAACGAGGAATGCGCCAATACTAGAAGCGACTATCGCTATGAAAATTAGTATACAAGTATGAAAAAAAACTTTATTCAAAATGTTCCCCTCCGTCAAAATATTACTAGAATTATTATACTATAAAAGCTATAATATGTACTAGAATTAATTTTTTGAAAATTATACGCAATTAAAGGTCTGATTTCAAGATGATGGTAGCAATGTTAACGTATCCCTTTACAAAAAAATAAAAAAATAAACATTTTATTAAAAATTTTAACAAAAAAACAAAAAACTATATTCACAATTGTTATATTATATGTATAATGAAAATTGTAGAAACTTGGAGATTATTCTTTCAATTCTACTTTTTTACAAGTGAGGGTACAGGAAGTGCAATTAGGGGAGGCAACACAACATGAAGAAAAAGATACCGTTATTACTTGCATCGACGTTGACGGTCAGTATGTTAGGAGCTTGTAGTTACCAAAAAGAGGATAATAAAGCAGGCGCAAAAGAAAAATCCTCAAACAAGCAAGTGTTAAATCTAACCGAGACAGCTGAAATTCCAACTATGGATACGACGTTATCAACAGATGCAGCATCTTCTAACATCATGAATAACACAATGGAGGGATTATATCGTCTGGGGAAAGACGATAAACTTGTTCCAGGTGTCGCTAAATCTTATGAGAAATCAGAGGATGGAAAAAAGTATGTATTTAAATTACGTGAAGATGCGAAATGGTCTAATGGTGAACCTGTAACAGCGAAAGACTTCGTTTATTCTTGGAGAAGAGCTGTAGATTCAAATACGGGTGCTAAGTTTGCTTACATACTATTTGATGTTAAAAATGCGGAAAAAGTTAACAAAAAAGAATTACCAGTTGAAGAACTTGGTGTAAAGGCAATTGATGATCATACACTTGAAGTGGAATTAGATAACCCTGTTCCTTATTTTGTAAGTTTAACAGTCTATCCAACCTTGTATCCTTTGAATGAGAAGTTTGTAACAGAACAAGGAGCAAAATTTGGATTAGAATCCAATACGACACTTTATAATGGTCCATTCGTATTAAATGAATGGAAGCATGAACAAAGTTTCCAACTTAAGAAAAATCCAACGTATTGGGAAAATAAAGAAGTAAAACTTGAGGAAATAAACTTCAATATTGTTAAGGATCGTTCAACTGCTATAAATTTATATGAAACGAAAGCAATTGATCGTGTAGTGTTAACATCAGAATTTGTAGATAAATACAAATCAGATGCTGACTTTAAAACGATTAAGAGACCATCTACACAATTTATTCGCTTAAATGAAAAGAATAAATTTTTAGCAAATAAAAATATCCGAAAAGCAATTGCAATGTCCTTTGAACGTGAAAACATCGGAAAAGTGATCTTAAACGATGGTTCAGAAGGAATATATGGTTTTGTTCCGAAAGGCTTAGCAAAAGGTCCGAATGGAAAAGACTTCCGTGAAGAAAACGGAAAGCTTATAAAAGAGGATATGAAAGAAGCACAAAAATACTGGGAAGCTGGTAAAAAAGAACTTGGTGTAGACAAAGTAGAGTTAGAGCTATTAAACTTTGATACTGATGATGCGAAAAAAATCGGAGAGTATTTAAAAGGCCAATTTGAAAAGAACTTACCAGGTTTAACAGTTTCAACAAAAATGCAGCCATTTGCACAAAAACTAAAACTTGAAGCAAGTGGAGATTATGCAATGTCATATGCGGGATGGAGTCCAGATTATATGGATCCAATGTCATTCCTTGAAATGTATACAACAGGTAATGCACAAAATAAAGTGAATTACGCAAATGCAGCGTATGATGATTTAATTAAAAAAGCGAAAACAGAAGTTGATGTACAAGCTCGCTGGGATGCTCTATTAAAAGCAGAAAAACAATTGCTTGAAGATGCAGCGATTGCTCCAGTATATCAACCTGGTAAAGCATATTTACAACGTGGCTCAATTACTGGCCTATTAGAACATAAATATGGCGGAGAATTTAGCTATAAGTGGGTTGAACTTAAAAACTAAAAATGGTTTCCATCATGAATAAGGGTATATGCCTATGATGGGCATATGCTCTTATTTTAAAAAAATAAAAGTAAGAATATTTTAAACTATCTTATTGCTTTTGAGAAAAACGGGGAGGTGCTTGACTATGGGACGTTATGTATTAAAACGTTTCGTGTACATGGCTTTGACATTATTTTTAATTACTACACTGACTTTCTTTTTGATGAAATTACTTCCGGGTTCTCCGCTTAAAAACCAGGAGAAGCTATCACCGGCACAAAAAGAAATCATTCTTGAAAAATATGGCTTAAATGATCCAGTACCAGTTCAATATGCACGTTACTTAGGTAACTTAGCAAAAGGTGATTTAGGGGTATCATTCCAATATGATAACCGTCCGGTAACAGATATGATTGTGGATCGCATTGGACCATCAGCACAACTTGGTTTACAAGCGATTATATTAGGAACATTTATCGGTTTAATTTTAGGAATCGTTGCGGCACTTCGCAACAATACGTGGGTCGATTATGGGGCGACAATTATTTCCGTACTCGGGATGTCGGTACCATCGTTCGTATTCGCCGCATTACTACAATATTTCGTAGGGGTAAAACTTGGATGGTTCCCAGTAGCATTCTGGAAAGGACCAGAGTTTACAGTAATGCCTACAATCGCTTTATCGATGGCAGTTATCGCAACAATCGCACGTTTCGCTCGTGCAGAGTTAATTGAAGTTATGCAAGCTGACTACATTTTAACAGCGAAGGCAAAAGGAATTAGCCAAGGCGTTATCATTATCAAACACGCACTTCGTAACGCGTTAATTCCAGTTGTAACAATTTTAGGACCAATGGTTGCAGGTTTAATTACAGGTACATTAGTTATTGAGCAAATTTATGCTGTACCAGGACTTGGGGAACAATTCGTTAAATCGATTACAGTGAACGACTATACAGTTATTATGGGAACTACAATTTTCTATAGTGCGATTTTCATCTTAGTTATTTTCATTGTTGATATTTTATACGGAATTATTGATCCTCGTATTCGTTTAGCGGGAGGGAAAAAATGATGAAAGATGTACAAAAATTATCTCCAGATTTATTTCAACAAGCCAATCAAAATAATGTTGATAATGAAGTCATTGCCCGTCCAAGCTTAACGTTTTGGCAAGATGTAAGAAGACGTTTGTTCCAACATAAAGGGGCAATGTTCGGTTTCGTTTTATTAGCGCTTATTATCTTACTAGCAATTTTAGGACCGATGGTAAGTAAGCATTCTTATAAAGAGCAAGATTTAGGTCGTTCGAAATTACCACCGAAAATTCCTGTTATTGAAAATGTTCATTGGCTACCATTTGACGGTACAGATCAATATGGTGTTGACCAATATGAAAAACGTGATATTAAAGAGTATTTCTGGTTTGGTACAGATGATCTTGGACGCGATTTATGGACAAGAACATGGGAAGGTACACGCGTATCATTATATATCGCTCTTTTAGCAGCAGCAATTGACTTAGTAATTGGGGTTGCATATGGAGGTATTTCAGCGTTCTATGGCGGTAGAGTAGATAATATTATGCAACGTATTATGGAGATTATTAACGGTATTCCATACTTAATCATCGTTATTTTAATGGTAATCATTATGGGATCTGGTATATGGTCAATTACACTCGCAATGGCGATTACAGGTTGGATAGGGATGTCGCGTATCGTTCGTGGACAAATCCTGAAATTAAAAAATCAAGAATACGTATTAGCATCTCGTACATTAGGTGCAACAAATACACAGTTAATTGTAAAACACTTAATCCCGAACGTAATGGGACCAATTATCGTAATGACAATGTTTACAATTCCAACAGCAGTGTTTGGTGAGGCGTTCTTAAGCTTCATCGGTTTAGGTATTCAGCCACCATTCGCATCACTTGGTTCTCTTGTAAACGATGGTTATAAATCAATTCAAACGTATCCACATATGATGTTCATCCCAGCGGTTGTCATCAGTATGTTAATCTTAGCATTCAACTTAATGGCAGACGGATTACGCGACGCGTTAGATCCAAAAATGCGTAAGTAAAAGAGGGGAGAAGTAAAAATGAAAACATTGCTAGAGGTAAAAGATTTGCAAGTCTCCTTTGATACACATGCAGGTGAAGTACAAGCTGTACGCGGTGTTACTTTTGATTTGAAAAAAGGAGAAACATTAGCGATTGTAGGAGAATCTGGTTCTGGTAAATCAGTTACTTCTAAAGCGTTAATGGGATTAATTCCGAATCCTCCAGGACGTATTAAAAACGGTGAGATCGTATTTGAAGGTCGTGACTTAACGAAACTAACAGAAAAAGAAATGCAACAAGTGCGCGGTAAAGATATCGCGATGATTTTCCAAGATCCAATGACATCATTAAACCCAACGATGACAATTGGAAATCAAATTATGGAAGGCCTTATTAAACACCAAGGGATGAGTAAAGCTGATGCACGTAAAGTTGCGCTAGAATTAATCGACCTTGTAGGTATTCCAAATCCAGAAGCGCGCTTAAAACAATACCCTCACCAATTCTCAGGTGGTATGAGACAGCGTGTAGTTATTGCGATGGCGTTAGCTTGCAACCCAAAATTATTAATTGCCGATGAGCCGACAACAGCGCTAGACGTTACAATTCAGGCGCAAATTTTAGAGCTTATGAAAGACATTCAGCAAAAAACAGAAGCGGCAATCATTTTCATTACGCATGACTTAGGTGTAGTGGCAAACGTTGCGGACCGCGTGGCAGTTATGTACGCTGGTAAAGTTGTTGAAATCGGAACTGTAGATGAAATTTTCTACAATCCAAAACATCCGTACACTTGGGGCTTAATCGCATCTATGCCAAGTTTAGATGGTTCAGAAGAAGAATTATATGCAATCCCTGGAACGCCTCCAGATTTATTGAAGCCGCCAAAGGGAGATGCTTTTGCACCACGTAACCCACAGGCATTGAAAATTGATTTTGAAATGGACCCACCTTTATTTAAAGTAAGTGATACACACTATGCGGCAACTTGGTTACTTCACGAGCAAGCTCCAGAAGTAAAACCGCCGGCAGTTGTTGAAAAACGTATTCTTCAAATGAAAGCAGGTGAACAACATGACTAAACAACGTGAGAAATTAATTGAAGTAAAAAATGTAAAGCAGCACTTCGACGTGAGTGGTGGTGTTGTCAAAGCGGTTAATGATATTTCATTTGATATTTTCCGCGGAGAAACATTTGGTCTTGTAGGAGAATCAGGTTGTGGTAAATCGACAACTGGAAGAACGATTATTCGTTTATATGATGCAACTGCTGGTGAAGTGTTGTTTGATGGTGAAAATGTACATGGTAAAAAATCACGCGCACAACTGAAGAAGTTCAACCGTAAAATGCAAATGATTTTCCAAGATCCATATGCATCATTAAATCCTCGTATGACAGTAGGGGATATTATCGCAGAAGGTATTGATATTCACGGACTAGCAAAAGGCAAAAAAGAGCGTATGGAACGTGTTCATGAGCTATTAAACACAGTTGGTTTAAATAAAGAGCACGCAAACCGTTTCCCACATGAATTCTCAGGTGGACAACGTCAACGTATCGGTATCGCTCGCGCACTTGCTGTAGAGCCTGAATTTATCATTGCCGATGAGCCAATCTCAGCGCTTGACGTATCAATCCAGGCGCAAGTTGTAAACTTACTGAAAAAGTTACAAAAGGAAAAAGGTTTAACATACTTATTCATTGCCCATGATTTATCAATGGTAAAATACATTAGTGATCGCATCGGCGTAATGTACCGTGGTCAAATCGTTGAGCTAACAACAAGTGAAGAGTTATATGCGAATCCAATTCATCCATATACAAAATCACTATTATCAGCGATCCCGCTTCCGGATCCAGATTATGAGCGCAATCGTAAACGTATCGTATACGATCCATCTCAGCATGATTATGCTAGTGAAGCACCAACAATGCGTGAAATTCGCCCAGGACATTTCGTATTATGTTCTGAAGCAGAGTATAAGAAATATAAAGAGATTTATCAATAATAAAAAAGCCAATCTTCCGTTATGGAAGATTGGCTTTTTTCTACTATATAAAAGAGTTGTCAACATTTCTCGGTAAGTCGATTTATTTAAAGAATCGCTCATATAAGTTTCATTTACTAAAGACTACACCTTAATCAAACGAGTATTATTGCGCTTGAACAGAAACAATCTCTTCTTTTTCTTCAGGTTTAACAAGTGCATAACGCTCCCACGCTCTACTTTTCCAGCGGAAGAACATAATAATGGCACGTGTCCATTCATCGATAGCAATCGCTAGCCAAATACCAACGAGCCCCATATCTAAATGGAAGGCGAAAAAGTAACCGAGTGGTAAACTCATTAACACCATAGAGAATGCTCCGATTAAAACAGGATATTTTGCATCACCAGCTGCACGAAGTGAATTGATAATAACGATGTTCATCGTGCGTCCCGTTTCAAGTAGTATACTTAGTAAAAGAACTGATGCACCTAATGTAATAATGTGCGGATTATCTGTAAATAGTCCCATTAATTGTGTGCGGAATGTAATAACGAGAGCGACCATACATAAAGTGACGCCAATTGCCCATTTCACACTTTTCCATACGCGTTCATATGCTTCATCTTTTTCACCACCGCCAACGAGGCGCCCGATAATAATTGCTGTTCCCATACCGATTGCAATAGCAAATAAATAAGTGAACATAGAAATATTCGTAGCGTATTGTCTAGCCGCTAATGATTCCGTTCCTAAGTACGTTGCATAATACAGAAAGACAATTTGGCAAGCTTGATACATAACTTGCTCAAATGCAGAGGGAATCCCGATTTTTAAAATTTTCCCGATGTATTCTTTTGATAAGGTGAAGTAATATTGTATTTTCACACGGTATTCCATAACGCGGTACAGTAACCAGAAGAAAACGATAAGAGCGATTAATCTGCTGACAGCAGAAGAAATGGCAGCCCCTTGTACACCGAGTTCTGGGAAACCAAATTTCCCGAAAATGAGTACATAGTTTCCAGCGATATGAATAATATTCATTCCAAGTGAAATAAACATCGCTTGCTTTGTGAAGCCGTGTACGCGGATAATTGCGGCTAATGAATTAATAATAGCTTGAAGGAAAATAGCTCCCCCGACGATGGATAAATAGTTTTGTGCATACATGAGTACATCGCCTTGTAAGTTCATTGCCATCATCATATGTTTTGAAAATAAAAGAAAACCAGCGCTTATAACGAGTCCGACCACTAAATTTAATGTGACGGCTAAAGCTGATATTTTAGATGCTTCCATAAAACGTTTGGAACCGAGGTATTGAGATACGACGATAGCTGCGCCGTTCCCGATGACTTCTAGTACCAAAATAGCGATATGGAGATATTGATTCGCTGCACCAACCCCAGATACAGCATCGTCTGATAATGCACTTAACATGAAAGTATCAGCGATACCCATTAACATAAATAGAAAAACTTCTAGAAAAATAGGCCATGTTAATAAGAATAAACTTAATTTCTCTGTTGGCCCGTTTTTTGCCTGAATTGCTGTCATGTCCGTCCCCTCTTTACCGATATCTATTTTTAGCAAGGTGTATCGTAACATACTTTCTTATCCTTTGCACCCATTTGAGCCTACATATTTTTAATATGAAGGGCCTGCAATTTTATGTTAAAAAGAGAAGGATAATTATGCACAAAGTATTATGAAATATAAAATTTATTTTTCTCTGATAATTTAGAAAAATATAAAAATAGTTATTATCGACACTTTAGCGAGGAAAAATAGTAATATGAAACGTTTACATGGATACATTTTTTAACAGAAAATTTTAATGAAATAGAAATATAAATATACAAAAAATATATTTGTGTGTATAATATGAATTATTAGAACATATATATATTTCTTTCTGTTTGAAAATGAAAGGGCTAACATTTTTTGGAGGGTGGAAGTATGAAAAAAAAGATACCAGTTTTTGTAGCGTCAACAGTAGCAATGAGCATGATGTTAGGGGCATGTAGCTATCAAAAAGATGAACCGCAAGCGAACGCAAAAGGGGATAGCGGGAAAAGCGGTGCGAAGCAAGTTATTAATCTAACAGAAGTGTCTGAAATTCCGACAATGGATACAACACTTGCCTCGGATGCTGCTTCTTCAAAAGTTATGAATAATACAATGGAAGGGCTATATCGACTTGGGAAAGGCGATAAGTTAGTTCCAGGTGTAGCGAAATCCCATACGAAATCTGAAGATGGTAAAAAATATACATTTAAATTGCGTGAAGACGCTAAATGGTCGAATGGTGATCCTGTAACAGCAAAAGATTTTGTATATGCATGGCAAAGAGCTGTTAACCCGGATACGGCAGCGAAATCAGGATATATTATGTTAGATGTGAAAAATGCAGAGAAAATTAATAAAAGAGAGCTATCACCGGATCAATTAGGTGTAAAAGCGATAGATGATTATACATTAGAAGTTGAATTGGATAATCCAGTTCCATATTTTCTTGATTTAACGGTGTATCCACTATTTTTCCCATTAAATGAGAAGTATATGAAAGAACAGGGAGAAAAATTTGGTTTGGAAGCAAATACAACGTTGTATAACGGTCCATTTGTATTAAATGAATGGAAGCATGAACAAAGTTTCCAACTAAAGAAAAATCCAGGTTATTGGGATCAAAAAGAAGTGAAATTAGAAGAAGTTAATTTTAATGTTGTAAAAGATACAGGAGCAGCTGTTAATTTATATAATACGAATGCGATTGACAGAGTTGGTTTATCAGCGGAATTAGTTGATAAGTATAAAGGGCAAAAAGATTTTAAAACAATTAATGATCCAACTGTGTTCTTCTTGCGTTTTAATCAAAAAAATCCAGCGTTAGCTAACAAAAATATTCGTAAGGCTATTTCTAGTGCATACGATCGAGATGGTATTGGTGAGGTTATTTTAAACAATGGTTCTAAGGGAGCTTATGGTTTAGTACCATCTGATTTTGTTAAGGGACCAGATAAGCAGGATTTCAGAAAAGAAAATGGAAAACTTTCAAAAGTAGATGTGAAGGAAGCTAAAAAATTCTGGGAAGCAGGAAAGAAAGAATTAGGTAAGGATAAAATAGAACTAGAATTTTTAAACTTTGATAATGAAGAATCTAAGAAAATTGGTGAGTATGTAAAGGGAGAATTAGAAAAGAATTTACCAGGTCTAACAGTAACGATTAAGATGCAACCATTTGCACAAAAATTAAAACTTGAAGATAGTGGACAGTTTGATATTTCATTTACTGGATGGGGGCCTGATTTCCCTGATGCAATCACATTCCTTGATATGTTTATAACAGATGGTTCACAAAATAAAATGAGTTATTCTAATGCCCAGTATGATGGCCTTATTAAAAAGGCAAAGCAAGAAGGTTCAGATGTAAAAGGACGTTGGAATGACCTGTTAAAAGCGGAAAAAATCTTATTTGAGGATGCAGCAATTGCACCAGTATTCCAACGCGGTAGATCTATATTAGAAAGAGAAACAATTAAAGATGTATATATCCACAAATATGGCGGCGAATTAAGCTTTAAGTGGGCATCTGTAGAAAAATAAAAAAAGCAGGCTGACCGCCTGCTTTTTTTAATACGTACGTTTCTTATAAATACCTTTTCCGCCAACTTGGTTCCAGCCGGATTGTACATCCAAGCTTTTATTAACAAACTTCATCTTTTCTTTTCCGCCAAAGAGTTTTTCACCAATGCTATTTGTAATGACACCAATCAATGCTGTTATTCCGATGATGAGGGCAGCAACAGTGACAAAATCAATAAAAAAAGCAATCATTTGCAAATTCCCCCTTTGCCTGTCTGTATTTTTATTGTATGAGATAAAAGATAAAAAAGAAAGAACTGTCAGAAAAATAATGGATTTATTTTAGAAATCGTATAGACATGAATGAGAATATTTGTTAAAATAAGAACAAATGTTCCTTTCAATTCTCACTTGTACAGTCTTACATTTCTTAATTGATTTATCAGGAAAAGGTAAGAAAACGTTCTCTTTTTCATAGGAAAGATTATGAGAAAATAACTATATATCATATGAGGAATCTATGAAAACTGAGTGTTAAAAGGGTTAAAGGTTATTGTTAAAGAACAGGTAATGTGAGTGTAATCTTGTTACATAGCAGTGGAATGCACGGAAGAGTTTTCTCAATTAGAAGGAAATTTACTGTATATTTCTTGCAAAATCTATTGTATAATGATTATAGAAGTTACTTATTAAAAGTAATTGTTGTTTGCTTAAAGTTGTTGCTTACATGAAATGCGATTTTTGCACTTTGTTTTAAGACAAGGTATCGCGAAAAATTGCTGAATTTAGAAATTTAAACTGTAATTAGTACAGAATTTGTACTCTTTAAGGAGAGTGAGCTTTGTATGGTAACATTATATAGTTCTCCAAGCTGTACGTCTTGTAGAAAGGCGAAATTATGGCTAGAGGAAAATCATATTCCTTATACAGAACGTAATATTTTCTCAGATCCATTAACGATTGAGGAAATTAAAGAGATTTTACGTATGACAGAAAGCGGAACGGATGAGATTATTTCTACTCGTTCAAAAGTTTTCCAAGAATTAAATGTAAACTTAGAGTCTTTACCACTTCAAGATTTATATAAGATGATTCGTGACTATCCAGGGATTTTACGTCGTCCAATTATGATTGACGAGAAACGCCTTCAAGTAGGTTACAATGAAGACGAAATCCGCCGTTTCTTACCACGTACAGTAAGAACGTTCCAATTACGTGAAGCACAGCGTCTTGTAAATTAATTATAATAATATGAAAACCTTCTACCTATTATATAGTAGAAGGTTTTTTTTAATGTTTCACATTTCGTAATCGAACTTGTTGAACGATAAAGCCGATACATAAAATGGTGAAAATAAACAAGTATGGAATGCTTGCAGTGAAACTTGGGTTGTTATGAAAAAAGGTTGCAAGTCTGTCTTCATGTGTGACCATTTTTCCTGCTGTATAGGAGAGAATCGCTGCCCCGCAATAAATGAGGAATGGAAAGCGTTCCATCAGTATTAAAATGAGTTTGCTGCCCCAAATAATAATCGGGATCGAAATGAGTAAGCCGATTATTACGAGTAAAAATCTTCCGTGAGCTGCCCCTGCAATGGCAATAACATTGTCAAATCCCATAACGAGATCCGCGAATACAATTGTACGCACAGCTTGAAATAAAGTTGTTTTTCCTTGAATAGAAGAAAGATCGTTGCTATTATCAGTTAGTAAATTTACTGCAATTAATGTAAGTAAAACGCCCCCGATAAGTTGCAGAAATGGAATATCGAGTAAATAGACAGCTAGTATAGTGAGGATAATTCTTAGTACGATTGCTAAAAGAGTACCAATTAAAATAGCTTTATTTCGTTTCGATTCAGGTAAATTTCGGCTAGCTAGTGCGATGACGATTGCGTTGTCACCCCCTAGTACAACATCGATACCGACAATCATTAGTACAGATGTTAAAAACTCTAAGTCCATTCGTCTGCCTCCATTTATGATGTTTTAATAAGCGAACTATATGTATGTGGTGAAGAAAGAGACTAAATAATCTTCTCTAATAAAAGTTTCACTTTATTACAGTGTACGGGGGAAGGGGGAAATGTATGTCCAAATTTTTTGTGAGTGAGAAATCGCTATAATGATATATTTGTGTAGATGGTCGAATAAAGATAGGTATATAACTATTTTTGTAAAATAAATCGATTTTATTTCCATTCTGGAGAATCTTATCATAAAATGAGAGTACAAGAATCTATTGATTTGTCATATGAGTGGGGAATCCCTTCATAACAATTCTAAGCAGGAAGGGAGAGTTGTATTTTGGATATTGAAAGAATTAATGACCATACGATGAAATTTTTTATTACGTACATTGATATAGAGGACAGAGGGTTTAATCGTGAGGAGATTTGGTATGACCGCGAACGAAGTGAAGAGCTCTTTTGGGAGATGATGGACGAAGCTCGTGATCATGATGATTTCTTTATTGATGGACCGTTATGGATTCAAGTGCAAGCAGTCGATAAAGGGATTGAAGTACTTGTAACGAAAGCAGAGCTTTCAAAGGATGGACAAAAGCTAGAACTACCAATAGGTGTAGATAAAATTATAGACATTCCTCTAGATGAAGGCATTGAATCATTATTCCAGCAAGAATTAGTGGAAGAGGTAGAAGAACAAGCAGGAACAAACTTTAACGAAGATGGTACGTTTGGCTTTTTAATTAAATTTAATGATTTTGAAGATGTCATTTCATTAAGCCACCGTCTGATCTTTGAAGATATAAAAGATGAGCTATATTCATTTGAGAACCGCTATTATGTATATGTGCAATTCGATGAAGTGCTACATGATGAAGAAGAAATTGATCGTATTTTAAGTATTGTTTTAGAATACGGAGAAGAATCAACTTTAACAATTCATCGTGTAAGTGAGTATGGAAAACAAATTGTGAAAGAGCATGCGCTTGAAACAATTCGCAATAATTTTCCTGCTAAAACGTAGGCCGATTTCTGTAGTATGAAATCGGCTTTTTATATGAAGAATAGGAAAGCTTTCTTAGTAAGGAGGTAAGAGATGAAAAATACGTTAAAGTTGATTTTCTTTGTTCTACTATTGTTCGCATTATTTGTTTCGTTACGTATGTTTATTGATGTAGCATTTTATTCGGATGTAATTGGGATAAAAGATGTTTCGATTTTAGGTATTATTAGTATTTTATTTACAGTATCTGCATTTTTAATTGGCTGCGTTATTTTCTTAGAGAACCGTCATCCGTCTAAAACACTTACATGGCTCATTGTGTTAGGTATTTTTCCGGTATTTGGATTTTTCGCTTATTTATTATTTGGACAGAATTTTCGGAGGAAGAGAATGTTCCAAAAGAAGGCGTTGCTCGATGAACAAGCATTTTTACAATATAAGGGGCATGAAGATTACGAAGAACGGATTTTGCGCAATCATAAACATCAAGAGCTGTTATTTCGTTTAGCGGACCGCTTAGGCGCTTTAAATATTTCATTTCAAACTGAAACGAGAACATTAACAAATGGAGATGAAACATTTCAAGCCATTTTAGATGGATTAAAACGAGCGAAACATCACATTCATATGGAATATTACATTGTACGTGATGATAAGCTTGGAACAGAAATTAAAGATATTTTAATACAAAAATCAAAAGAAGGCGTAGTCGTTCGTTTTTTATATGATGCGGTTGGAAGTTTTAAATTATCGAATTCGTATATTGAAGAATTGAATGATGCAGGAGTAGAAATGGTTCCATTTTTCCCTGTGCGCTTTCCGATTTTAAACGATAAGATTAATTATCGAAACCACCGAAAAATCGTTATTATTGATGGAAATGAAGGATTTGTAGGTGGATTAAATATTGGTGATGAATATTTAGGGAAAGATAAGTACTTCGGTTTTTGGCGAGACACGCATTTATATTTGCGTGGTGAAGCTGTACAAAGTTTACAGCTTATTTTCCTTCAAGATTGGTTTTATATGACTGGTGAGGCTGTGCTGGCCCCTGAATATTTACAAGCGAAAGCAGTTGAGGGTGATCATTGGGGAGGCGTGCAGCTCGTTGCAGGTGGACCGGATAATAAATGGGAAACAATTAAACATTTATATTTTGCCATGATTGCTTCTGCGCGGAAATCCATTTGGATTGCGACGCCGTATTTCATTCCGGATGATGATATTTTATCCGCATTAAAGGTAGCGGCACTTGCTGGTATTGATGTTCGTTTGCTAATGCCGAGTAAGCCTGATAAGCGCACTGTCTTTTACGCATCAAGATCGTACTTCCCAGAGCTTTTAGATGCAGGGGTAAAGATATATGAATACGAAAAAGGTTTTCTTCATAGTAAAGTTGTCATTGTTGATTCTGATTTAGCGTCAATTGGGACCGCTAATATGGATATGAGAAGTTTTCATTTGAACTTTGAAGTAAATGCCTTTTTATATGATACAGATAGCATTAGAAAACTTGTTCAAGATTTTAAAGAGGATATAGAAGAATCAAGTGAAATTCATGTCGATCGTTTTCATAAAAGGCGTCTTCATAGACGAATTGTTGAATCAACGTATCGGTTATTATCACCTTTATTATAAAAAGAGATGTCCGAAATTGGGACATCTCTTTTTTAAAAAGGAATTTGTAATAAATTGTAGAATATAAGGAGCTGAAAGGGTGTGATTCCGATGTTTATCGCCGAAAGAGAAAACGGAGAAAAAATTCATCTACTCTATCATCATGATGAAGAGCTTTTACACCGTATGCGTAAAACGGAAAGCTTCTTTTGCATAGCTTGCGGGAAGGAAGTGCAAATGAAATTAGGGAAACAAAAAAGTTGGCATTTTGCTCATAAGAAAGTGGATTCATGTTTAGCCTTTTATGAAGCGGAATCTATGTATCATATGCACGGTAAAGAATTGTTATATAGGTGGTTCAAACGTCAAAACTTTCATGTAGATATAGAGCATTATCTTCCGGAGATTCAACAAAGACCCGATATTTTCTTAGAGAGAATGGGCAAAAAAATTGCGATTGAATACCAATGCGCAAATCTCTCCATAGAGCAGTTGTACAAGCGAACCTATTCGTATTGGCGAGCTGGTATACAAGTTATTTGGATCATTGGTGGAAATCAATTGAAAAAGCACTCTGCATACTGGATGAAATTCTCCTCACTTCTGGCTTTCTCCTTACAGTCTTATCCTCAGCCACTTCTTATTTTCTTCTGTTCGAAACAAAAATCATTTATGAAATGCGCATTTGTTACTCCATTTTCTACAAATGTCTCTTTTTCACATACTATATATTTATCAACTGAAACGACTACTTTTGAAATGCTATTTTCCCCCATCTCTTTCCGAAAAGAAACATTAGGTGAGGAATGGAAAAAGCGAAAGAGCTACTTTCGGCAAAATGCTTTGCCTATTTGGAGTTATAATCATAAGTCACTATTACGCCTCTTATATCAATGTAAATGTACCCCAGCGAATTTTCCTTCTGAAATCGGTGTGCCGCTCCCGTCCTCATTTGCTTTTCAAACAAATCCGTTTGTATGGCAAGCTTTTCTATATATGAAGTGTATAGGTAAGTTTGCGGTAGGGGATTATATTTCCCTTCAATATGTGTGTAGTTATGTGAAAACGTATACGAAAAGGCGCATGCTCCCGTACTTTTCACAGCATATATGGAAAGTAGCAGTTACTGAATATATGACATTTTTATGTTATGCAGGTGTATTGCAGAAAGTAGGGACTTATAAGTACCGGAAAAAAAGGGGGATAGTTATGTTAAAAACAGAGGAGGAAATCATGAAATATGATGAAATTTGCTTAGCGTATGCCTTATCTTTATTTGAGGCAAAGTACAACATGAGAGAAGGAAAAGGGGATATAATAAAGACTGATCGTGAAGGAATTACATAAGAAAAATCGAATTGTATGTAAGTAGAGATATTTAAAGGAGGGCTTAAAGGATGTCTGAACAAAACACAAAAACATTACCAAATCGCAGTGAGATTGAAGAAGCAAACACATGGCGACTAGAGGATATTTTCCAAACAGATGCAGAATGGGAAAAGGAATTCCAAGCTATTAAAGAGCTATTACCGAAGTTAACTGAATTTAAAGGGAAACTTGGTGGTTCTGCGAACAATTTACTTGAAGCATTGCAATATGAGGATGAAATTTCAATGCGATTAGGTAAGTTATATACATATGCACATATGCGTTACGATCAAGATACAACAAACTCTGTGTATCAAGCGTTAAATGACCGCGCGACAAATTTATATTCACAAGTATCTAGTAGCACAGCATATATTGTGCCTGAAATTTTATCGATTTCAGAAGATACACTGCAAACATTCTTGAAAGAAAATAGAGACTTAAGTGTATATGAACATGCATTAGAAGAAATTACGCGTCAACGCCCTCACGTATTATCTGAAGCGGAAGAGGCTCTATTAGCAGAAGCATCTGAAGTAATGAGTGCGTCAAGTAATACATTTGGTATGTTGAATAATGCGGATTTGAAATTTCCATCTATTAAAGATGAGGATGGAGAAGAAGTAGAAATTACACATGGTCGTTACACTCAGTTTTTAGAAAGTGATGATCGTCGTGTGCGCGAAGATGCATTCAAAGCTGTATATGAAACGTACGGAAAGTATAAGAACACATTTGCAAGTACGTTAAGCGGAGCTGTGAAGCGTAATAATTTCAATGCGCGTGTTCGTAAATATGATTCTGCACGTCAAGCGGCATTGAGTAATAATAATATTCCTGAAGCGGTGTATGATCAACTTGTTGAATCTGTAAATGATAATTTACACTTGCTACATCGTTACATTGATATTCGTAAGCGTGCACTAGGACTTGAGGAGCTTCATATGTATGATTTATATACACCACTTGTACCAGAAGTGAAAATGAACGTGAAGTATGAAGAAGCACAAGACATGTTATTAAAGTCTTTAAACGTACTTGGTGATGAGTATGTTGACATTTTAAAAGAAGCATATGAAAATCGCTGGGTAGATGTGTATGAGAATAAAGGAAAACGAAGCGGAGCATATTCATCTGGTGCATATGGAACAAATCCGTATATTTTAATGAACTGGCATGATAATGTAAATAATCTATTTACACTGGCTCATGAGTTCGGTCATTCCGTGCATAGTTACTATACAAGAAAGACGCAGCCGCACGTATACGGTGATTATTCAATCTTCGTTGCGGAAGTAGCATCAACTTGTAATGAAGCGCTTCTAAACGATTATTTATTAAAAACGACAGAAGATAAGAAAGAGCGTCTATACTTATTAAATCATTATTTAGAAGGATTCCGTGGTACTGTGTTCCGTCAAACGATGTTCGCAGAGTTTGAGCATATTATTCATAAGAAAGTACAAGAGGGACATGCGGTTACGCCAGACATGTTAACGGAAATCTACTATGATTTAAATAAGAAATATTTCGGTGATGCTTTAGTAATCGATGAAGAAATTGGCTTAGAGTGGTCTCGTATTCCGCACTTCTACTACAACTATTACGTATACCAATATGCAACAGGATTTAGTGCAGCAACGGCTCTATCTAAACAAATTTTAGAAGAAGGGCAACCAGCAGTAGAACGTTACATTAATGAGTTCTTAAAAGCGGGAAGCTCAGATTATCCAATTGAAGTGCTGAAAAAAGCTGGAGTAGATATGGCATCTCCAGAACCGGTAAAAGAAGCGCTACAGGTATTTGAAGAGAAATTAAATGAATTAGAAGCATTATTATTTGAAGAGAAGTAATAGAAAAGACGAGGGATTTACCTCGTCTTTTTGTTTACATGTTATTTTGTCGATATTTGTCGAAAAAACAAAGTGGGTTTCCTTCTTTTTTCTAAATTAGAAGGCAGTTTTGTAGTTAATTAAAATCCTTTAAATCGTTTTTTATGGTTGAAATAAGAGAGAGCGATGACAATGACTCCAAATAAAAGAGGAAAGGCAATAATTTTAGGAAAAGCTTGTAGTAGAGAGAGGATATACAAGAAAAAAGAAACGATGACAGCTAGAAAGATAAGTGAAATATACGTTTTTTTCATACAGAACACCTCCAAAATAGCTTTTTTATAGCTTATTCAGAAATGAAAACGTTTAGAATGTGACAAAAGTGTGAAATTCGACAAAAGGGGTTGTCATCTGACGTCGAATCTTGTAATATAATAAGCGTGAACGAATTCACATACAAACATATACCCCTTTGTTTGAACGTGAAAATTTCTCCCATCCCCTTTAATATTTTTATAAGCCGTAAAGAAAAAGACCTGGTGTTTACACCAGGTCTTTTTCTTTTACTATCCATTTCCAATAACGCTCACATTTTACGTCAATCATTTGTACTTTTCGTTTCAGTTGTAATTTTTTTAGTTCACGCTCGATCTCTTGCTGCGAGCAGTCATATATAAATGCTACTTCTTTTGAAGATATAAATTGCGTTGCTTCTAGTAACACTTCTAAAGGTGGTAATGGTTCTGGCTCGATTTCACATTTTACAAGTTCTTTCAATAATTGTACGTATACGTCGTAGGAATAAGTTCCAGCGATTTTAATACCTTCTTCATCTGAATTCGCATGAAAAAATACGAGAGAAGGTATTTCTGTAATATGCATCTCATTTGTGAATTTTAAGTCACATTGGAAAGCTTTTTTTGCGCTAGCGGAATGTAGGTCTTTTTTAAATTCTTCTACATCAATGTCGCTATCTCTTGCACATGCAAGTAATAATTCGCAGTCAGGGTTTGATACATTTTCAAGGAAAATGTATTCTTGGAGTTTTCGCAAAAACTTCGAACCTGCTTTTCGGCCCTGTAACTCCGCTGCCTTAATTGCCATAGAAACTAAATATGGTGTTGACGATGCCTCTTGCATATGTATCTTTCCATCACATGAAAAACCTTGTAAACTTGTTGTCTTTTCCCACACAAATCGAATATTAGCAGGTTTATTCCATTTGTGTGAGGAAGCGTTCGTTCCGTCCACTTTTCCTGTTACGATATGACGAATAGAGAAGTATTTCCCGTATTCAAGCCATAGTTTAATAATAAAGGGCTCAATTTCCCAGCAATCTTTACAAAGTGGATCAATAAATAAATATGCTTCTACAGACTTATGCTCACATGCGGAAGGAGATGGCATATTGATATGCTTTGCTTCCTGCTTATCCATTACACTTCACCTGTTTCGTTTGGAGTATTAACCATATGCTGAGCAGTTAATGCTAAACGTTCAAAAACGAACTCTCTTATATGACCGTGCACTCCTGTGTCATCCATTGCTTGCTCCATACATGATAGCCAAGCCTCTGCTCGTTTTGGGGTAATCTCAAACGGAAGATGGCGTGCTCTTAACATGGGATGACCATGTTCTTCAGTGTACAAATTAGGACCACCTAAATATTGTGTTAAAAATTGTTTCTGCTTCCTAGCGGTTTCTGTTAAATCATCCGGGAAGATGGGAGATAGGTCAGGGTGTTTACTGACATAGGAATAAAATGTGTCTACTAATATTGCAATGCATTGTTCACCGCCAATTGCTTCAAATGGTGTCATCGGTTGCTTGCTCATCCTTTATAAACTCCTTTTTCCATGAAATGTATATCTATTGTAGCAATGGAATGTTAGGGAGGGCAAATAAACAGCCTTCATAACATTCTTTGCTTATTCTATAGGTGTAAATGAATCTTTCACTTTTTTAAAAGTGAGATGTATCCACTAGTAGAACGTATTCACTAGTGGAATTTTCACTTTAGCGTGCTTTGTTTTGTTTGGCAAGGAAAAAGCGTTTTACTTTGTTATTTGTATGACGGATTGGTATGTTATGCTGCGTTAATAAATGAATAAATGCAGCTTTTCCTGTTTCTTCATCTTGCACTTCAAATTCAATTTCATAATCATCGTGATTGTAATAGAAACTATGATCAAAGACAAGCGTTCCGCCTTCAAATAATGTTTCAGCTCTTTCTGTTGTTAAACTACCCATATAAGTTAAAGTGGAAACAGGAATTTGTAATTTGTGTAGTTGATCTAGTACGGCCCCTTGAATGATTACGTTTGTTTCCATCATCTTTCTTGCTTCGTCTTCTGTTATGACTTGATGCGTCTCTAACAAGCCGACTTCTGCAGGTTGTTTCAATGTTAATGTATAAGTTTCCCCTTTATGACGAATACGAAGTGCAGAGCCAGCTTCTTTTAAAGAGAAATCCGGTGTTTCAAAGTAGTGATTCACTTGCTTCGTAAATACCTCAATAGAGAATGATTTACATAATGTATTGAATTCTTCTTCTGTAACAATATTTTTAAATTCAATTTCAATTTCTTGTGTCATTGTATGCGCGCTCCTTTTGAAAAATAATTCTTTACACATTATCGCTTTTTCGCAAATTTGGTTCAATGTTTTATTTGTTTGCGTCCATGTTATGATACAATAATACTGTTAAGTAAGACAGGAAGTTGAGATGGAGGAGTTAGAGCATGCAAAATAAAATTCAAGTTAAGAGCGTAGAAAAGAGAGAGAATGCTCTTATTTTTTGTGCGGAAAATAATGAGATAGAGGTAAAGGAGTTAAGTGCGCGTAATCATGTACTTGTAGACTCAGACAATTTATCATTTTTATATATCTTAGAAAACGAATCGTCTTTCATTTATGTAAGTATTCCGCACACATGCTGGGAAGCAATGCATGAAGCGATGAATAAAGATATGGCAATGTTCGTTCGCGTGAATGACGTTGAAATGGAATTAGAAAGTTTAAAAGAAGAAGTAGAATATTTAGTTGAAAATATTGAAGGTAATGCAAATTACGGAGAAGAACTAGTAACTGCTGTAGAAAAAGTATTTCTATAAGCAAATGGATTGATTTTGGTGGTGGTTGAAATGAATCGAAATTGGGAAGAATTTTTAGCACCTTACCATCAAGCGGTGGCAGAGCTGAAAGTGAAACTAAAAGGAATGCGCACTCAATTTGCAATGTTAACAGAGCATTCTCCAATTGAGTTTGTAACAGGAAGGGTAAAGTCGGTTGCCAGTATTATTGATAAAGCGGAGAAGAGAAATGTACCGCTAGACCGGCTCAGAGAAGATATGCAGGATATCGCGGGCCTTCGAATGATGTGTCAATTTGTTGATGAGATTAAGCCTGTGGTAGAATATCTTCGAAAACGAAATGACTTTGAAATCGTGGAAGAGCGTGATTATGTCACGCAAAAGAAAGACAGTGGCTATCGCTCTTATCACGTTGTCATTAGTTACCCTGTTCAAACGATTCAGGGAGAACAAAAAGTATTAGTAGAAATCCAAATACGCACACTAGCAATGAACTTTTGGGCAACAATTGAGCATTCTTTAAATTATAAATATAGTGGACGTTTTCCTGAAGATATTAAAATACGCTTGCAACGTGCAGCGGAAGCGGCATTTTTATTAGATGAAGAAATGTCTTCTATCCGTCTTGAAATTCAAGAAGCGCAGAAGGCTTTTTCAAGAAAGCAAGAAACGAAAGATTCCGAATCATAAACTAAAGGGTGTTGGGCGATGAAATTTACAATTATGTCAAAGGGAGATCAATCATCAGATACACTGGCAAGCACGATGAAAGAATACTTGCTAGATTTTGGATTTATAATGGATGAACAGGAACCCGATATTGTAATTTCTGTTGGGGGAGATGGAACGCTTTTATATGCGTTTCATCGTTATTACAATCGATTGGATGAAACAGCATTTGTTGGTGTACATACAGGGCATTTAGGTTTCTATGCAGATTGGTTACCGACAGAAGTAGAGAAATTAGTAATTGCAATTGCTAAAACACCATTCCAAGTGGTGGAATATCCGCTTTTAGAAGTGATTATTCGCTATGTGAATGGGAGTAAAGAGTCACAGTATTTGGCGATGAATGAAGCAACTGTAAAAAGCGCAGAAGGTACATTAGTAACAGAAGTGGAAATACGCGGAGAGTACTTTGAAACGTTCCGCGGGGATGGTCTATGTATTTCTACTCCTTCAGGAAGTACTGCGTATAATAAGGCGCTTGGCGGAGCGATTATTCACCCTTCTATTGAAGCGATTCAAATTGCAGAAATGGCATCCATTAATAACCGTGTGTTTCGTACTGTAGGTTCGCCACTCGTACTGCCGAAACATCATACATGTGTGTTGAAGCCGACTGCAGGAATGAACTTGCAAATTACGGTGGACCATTTAACAATGGTTCATCAAGATGTGAAATCAATTCAGTATCGCGTTGCAAATGAGAAAGTACGATTTGTTCGTTTCCGTCCATTCCCGTTCTGGAAACGAGTTCGTGACTCGTTTGTTGCAGATAAATAGAAAGGGTTTATATATTTGAACAGATTTACATTGAAATGGGATATAAAATTGGCTGAAGAGGGAACTTTAGTTAGAGAATTTTTAAAAACAAAAGGGATTTCTAAAGCCGCATTAACGGATATAAAGTTTCACGGCGGAGCTATTGAAGTAAATGGTCAACATGCGAGCGTTCGTCATCAGTTGCAAGCTGGTGAAGAATTGCGTGTCTTTTTTCCAGTGGAGGAAAGAAGTGAAGGGATGATTGCAGAAGATATCCCTTTGTGTATTGTCTATGAAGATGATGCGGTTCTTGTCATAAACAAAGAGGCGAACATGTCAACGATTCCGTCTAGAGAACATCCGGCAGGGAGTGTTGCTAATGCACTCTTATCTCATTATGATAAGCAGCATCTTGCAAGTACGGTGCACATTGTAACAAGGTTAGATCGTGATACTTCAGGGCTTATGCTTATTGCAAAAAATCGTTTCGTGCATCATCTTTTATCGAAACAGCATCAACAAAAAGCTGTGAAAAGGACATATGAAGCAATCGTTCATGGCGAGATGATAGAACGAGAAGGAACGATTGACGCACCGATTGGACGAAAATCGGATAGCATTATTGAGCGAACCGTTTGTGAGGATGGGCAGAGAGCAGTTACTCATTTTAGAGTGATTGATAGTGCCTATCATAAGACGCATGTATCACTTGAGCTTGAGACAGGCAGAACGCATCAAATCCGTGTACATATGGCGCATATAGGACATCCGTTGCTTGGCGATAACTTGTATGGTGGAAAAAGGGATGAAATGAAACGACAAGCACTTCACAGTATATCTTTGACGTTTTATCATCCTATTTTAGAGAAGGAAATGTCTTTCACTACAATCATTCCAAGCGATATGCAAGAGGTATTAAGACATACTTAAAAAGGGAACAAAATTCTTCTGTAATGAAGAATTTTGTTCCCTTTTTTTCTTAGCGGAATAATATTAAAATTTGGTTTTCACCTGTGCGCTTTATAACGAAAAATCCACTTTCGGATTTTGTAGCAATGCCATCGTTATTTGGACGACAATATCCATGCGTTTCGCAAGTGCCGTCATCACGTACTAACATTTGTCCAATTAATCCTACAGGAAGCCACTCGGTACGATCTTTTCTTGCTATATATTTGCAAGTTGGATCCCATTCGGTATTTAAAAGAGGTTGTATGTCTTGCGATTCCGTACTTACATATTGGCGTTTTCCAAAGCTATCTGTTTTGTAGCGCTTTTGCCAACTTAAAGCACCGCTATTTCCTATAAGAGCGGGGGTTGCACTAGATATACCTAAGATGAATGAATCGTTTGAAGTAGCGATTCGAATTTTTTCTTCGCTACTAAATGTAACGAAATAACCTACATCAATAAGTTTATTGTCTACTGTTTCAAACATTTGTGCAAAATCAGTTCCGCTTGCATTGTAAGAAGCGCCATCAATGTACATTTCTCCATTATGAGCAAGCCACTTTGCACCGATATTATGATCGGTTTCATTTGTGCCGTTTGCAATAAACCAAGAATAAGATTCTTCTGCTGTGCCGAAGCGTCCCATAATATGGCTACCTGCAAAATGAGCTGTTGATGTATGATTACCTTCCGCATGAGAAGACAATCCGTTAGCGATAGTCGCGGTTCCTTCTGCATGTGCTGCTTCGCCTAAAGCAATCGTATGTTTACCTTCCGCATGAGAATAAGAGCCGCCTGCTGTCGTTTCACTTCCTTCACTATGGGAACTATGTCCAGTGGCTTTTGTTTTTGATCCTTCTGCATGAGAGAAAGAAGCTTTTGCGTGTGTCAAGAAGCCTTCTGCATGTGTTGCTATGCCTTCAGCATGAGAGTGAAGCCCCTCTGCATATGCATATCGACTGCCCTTTTTTACTTTTGTATTTTCAGATGTAGGAGTCTCAATTATGAGTGGTTTTTCTATCTGTATATCATTCGATGAAGCTAATGCTTCTTTTATTTTTTTTACTTGATTTATTATAGTAGCTGGAATTTCTGGTTCCGCTTTTTTATTTATTGCTACAGGAATGTTTTCTTCCTCATTTTTCTCTGTTTGCTCGGAAAGCATTATATGTTCTGTGTGAGTAGAGAGAGGTTTGTTTTTTTGCTGCATCTTTGTTTTTCTATTATCGATTATGCGGCTCATTACAGCATTTTCTAAAGAGACATATTTTGGTCTAGTTTTGTTTTTGGGGGATGCCTCTTGTCCTTCCAGTTCTTCTAAAGCTGCAGCTCGAATGCTGCACCAGTTGTTAATTCCGTACATGGGCAGATAAAAAGGCGGGCATTTTCTTTTTTGTTTAGAAGATTTTTTCTTCATTCTGTCACCTCCTGCGACAGTATATGCGGTGTAATTAAAAAAAGATGCACTTTATTGCATCTTTTTTTAATTACTTCACCCAGTTTTTATATGAGATCCGCCTAAATGATGCGGTAATCCCTCGTAATTTATGAATGGTACCTAAATAAGGAGAGTTATGAAATTGGGCGAAATTTCTCAGGGACAAAAGGCAGGGAGGAAGGGACGGAAACAGTCTCCATTTCAGGATAACGTAATCCAGTTAAACTGCCACCAAATACAGCGCCAGTGTCAATGTTGACTGTATGCTTTACAAAGCGAGGTTCTTTTACGGGTGTATGTCCATATACAATCCAAGCTGTTCCTGCATAGTCCTTTGCCCAGTCATGACGGACAGGTGAGCCGTCAGCATGTTTTTCTCCTGTAATATCGCCATATAATACAAAGGTTTGTACTTTTTTATCTTGTCTTCCTATGTAATCTTGCCGAATTCCGGCATGACATACAAGTAACCTTTTCTCATCGAGTACGTGATATAAAGGGGATTGCTCATAAAGTGTGATGAATTTTTCTTTTATCATGTTTTGTTTATGAGAAGGTAATGCTTCATATTCGGCAACAGTTGTTTCGAGTCCATGAGCGATTGTCACATTACGCCCAAGGAAAAATCGGTATAGTTTATTACAGTGATTTCCCGGAGCGTAATAAGCTAATTTTTTATTTATAACAAGTTCCCATACAATTTCAATCATACGTAGTGAATGAGGGCCACGGTCTGTAATATCACCAACAAATGCAAGCTTACGTCGATTGGGATGAATCGGTAGACCGCTATTCCAGTTATATCCGAGTTTCGTCGTTAAATTTTGAAATTCTTGGAAGCATCCATGAATATCCCCTATAATGTCATATTTCATATTTAAACCTCCATCATATTTTTCATTAGTATATCTAAAAAAGGATAGAGATAAAAATATACCGTTTTTATGCTTCATTTGAACATAAAGATTTTCGTTCTGGAGCGAACGTTTAAAACAAATCCAATTGCTATCATGTATGTGAGTAAGGAACTTCCTCCGTAGCTCATAAGGGGTAATGTGATTCCTGTAATAGGTAGTAATCCGATGGTCATCCCGATATTTTGAAATACTTGAAAAGTAAACATTCCGATTGTACCAGCGCAGATGTAACTACCGAAAGGGTCATTACTTTCTAAAGCGATATGAATCATGCGGAAAATAAGTAGGAAAAAAAGTGAAATGATGACACTTGCGCCTAAAAAGCCAAATTGCTCAGCGACATTGGTGAAAATAAAATCTGTATGTGGTTCTGGAAAGTATATTTGTCCATTTTCCCAACCTTTTCCTTGCATTTCCCCTGATCCAGTAGCTAAGAAAGCTTGTCTTAATTGATAGCCTTGCGCATCATACTTGTATGGCGCTAACCAGCCGTAGAAGCGATTTAGTTGATATTCTTGTAAAATGTGTGCTTTAAAGAATTTTGCATGCGTGAAAAAAATATAAGTTAATGTAACGCCAACTGCAAAAATACCGGAAACTAATCCGAAAATAAAGCGCCAACGTATACCAGAAACTAGTATCATTGCTGCGAGCATAGCTGAAATTACCATTGTGTTTCCTAAATCAGGTTCCTTTGCAATAAGTAGTAGTGGTGGCAAACTTGTTGCGAATATTTTTCCGAGTAATAAAAAATCGTCGTGTATTGTTCGGAAAAAATATTTCTCATTGTGATTTGCTATAATTCGTCCGGTGACGATAATTAAAAACAATTTCATAATTTCAGAAGGTTGGAAATTTCCGATGCCTGGAAGCCTGTACCAAGCGGTAGCACCTTTTATTGTAACGGCACCTGGTACTTGAAGTTCTAGTCCAATAAGTAGTACCAATGCAAAGCTATATAAATACCAAGCAATTTTTTGATAACGATCGAAATCGATAATCATAATCATGCCAATGGCTATAAATCCAATGAAGTACCATTGGATTTGCTTTAATACAAAATTTACATTTTGCAAAAATGGTGGTAAAGAGGCTTGTGCACTTGCAATTGCAAAGCAACTAACAGTCCCAATGGCAAATAAGATGAATAGTAATACGTAGTCTATTTGATATTGAGAATTTGGATCTTTCAATGTATGTATTCCTTTCTATCGCCTAGTAAGTATATGGATCATGTCATGATAAAAATAATATACAAGCAGACTATGCATACATTTATTCCACTATTTGTGGGAAGTCATACATCACGAGGAAGGAATAGTTCCTTCCTTGTGATGGACTATATTGCACGGAGTTCTTTTGTAATTATATTTAAACAATAGGAAAGACGTGCATGTGTATTTATATCTGGAATGAGGTTTGGAAATAGATTGTAAAATTTGACCGCATTTTTATACCATCCGTAAGCTCTTATCAACCCTTTTTTATAATATTTGGTGTCTTGTAAGAAACCATACTTTTTTGAGGTTAAAACGAGCTGGGAAAAATCTTCACAGCCTTCAAGGAATTTGTGACGTACTTGCTGTCCAGTATGAAGGCGGAATGAACTTAAAGGCTCAGTGATATACATCGCATCACCTTTTGAAAGTAAACTTATCCAAGAGGCCATATCAACACTACAACCATATTTTCTGCCATTTAAAGTGCCGAAAGGTTCTGTTAATAGATTTTTTCTAAAGAGTACGATTGTAGGTTCGCCGATAATATTTTGTCCAGCTAAAAGCATACGGTTTCCAAAATCTTTCCCACTTAGTAGAGTATCTTCGTCATATAATTTTTTCATGGAGGGATGTTGTTCAATTGTATCGCCATTATCATCAATCCAAGTACGATAGGATGTGATAAGTGCGAGATTTTTATTTAAGTCTTGCTGGAAATAAAACATCATTTTTTCGATTTTATTATTATAAAATATATCATCGTCCATTAAGAAATTTATGTACTCTCCATTTGACTGTTCTAAGAGCATAAGGGCGTTATGAAATTGTCCTAGAGTAGAGGCATTTCGAATGTACGTTATATGTTTATGCTTATGTAAATAATGTCTGTATATTAATTTTTCTGTTTCATTATTTGTGCTATCGTCTCCTACGATAATTTCAATATTTGAATACGTTTGTGCTAATGCACTTTCTAGAGCGATTTTAAAATAATGTGGTCGATTATAGGTGGGAATAAGGATGGAAACGAGAGGCGGACCATTTTTAATATTCATATACAACTACCTTTCAGCAATTTTTTGTGTAAGAATAATATCTTGATAGCTTGTATGTTCAGTTCTGCTACACCATGAACCATAATGGGGGGGAGTCTGTACTTTTAACCCATATTTATTTAATAGGGTGCGAATATCTTCCTCAGGATAGGCAACTGCGAAATTCGGGATATCTTTATTTAGTACATAACAATTGTCAATTTGATGATAAAAACCTAACGTACTTAGTCCTGCATTTAAGTAATAGGAAGATTCATGATTAATTAAAAAGAGAGTAATAAAACATCTCCCATCTTTTTTCAGAACTCGTGCAATCTCGCATACGTAATGTTCTAATTCTTTCGGAAGGAGATGGGTAAATACAGACGTTAAAAAAATAAAATCGAATGATTCATCTTCATATGGAAACTTGTATTGGGAGGCATCTTCTTTTCCATCGGGATTGTAGAATTGGTTATATATATCGACATGTTCAAAATGGAAATTGTTACGGCGTGTTGAAATGTTATTTTTGCACCATGTAATTCCCACATTGAATAAGTCAAATCCATAATAAGTACCATCATCGTTTAAATAATTCATTAATGGAACCGCCATTCGGCCGATACCGCAGCCTATATCTAACACTGTCTCATTTGATTTTAAGTTGCCAATTTCAATAAAATACTGCATAAATTCTTTTCCAACCTCTTCAAAGTCACCACCTACATATTGAACGAGTTCTGGGGGTGGAATTAATGTGATTTTTTTCTCATTTTCGTTCATACATTCACTCCGTCCTTGTAGTAAAGTCGGGGATTTCTATTGTATATAAGTTAATCATTTATAGTGAGGGGAACTTTACACGATTGGTTCTTATGAATAAGTAGTGTGATAGAACCCCTCAAAAAATAAAATTGTATGCTATTCTTTTCGCCAATAAATACCGAAATCATCAATTTTAGTAATAGGAGCTTTTAAGTTTCTTTCATTTCTGAAATCTGTTACAGCCTCTGCGCATGTTACCAATCCATAATCATCAATAATCATATAGCCACCTGTTGAAACTTTATCGTATAAGTTTACAAGACTATCCATTGTTGATTCATACATATCACCATCAAGGCGAGCAATTGCAATTTTTTCTACCGGTGCTGAAGGCAATGTATCTTTAAACCAACCCTTTAAAAATTTCACCTGATCATTTAATAAATCGTATTTTCTAAAATTTTCTTGCACTGTTTCTAAAGAAACTCGTAAGTAATCAAATGTGTGTAAATAATCACCGTAATCTTTCGGATATTGTTCTAAGTTAGGTGCTGGCAGACCTTCAAACGAATCGGCAACCCACACAGTACGATCCGTAATGTTGTTTGCTTGTAAAAAACCATTCATAAAAATGCATGATCCTCCGCGCCATACACCAGTTTCAATAAAATCACCTTCTATATTTTCACGGACGACAGTTTCCATAGCCTCATGTAATTGATTCATACGTTTTCGACCAACCATGCTGTGTGCTGCTCTTGGCCAATCCTTGCCGCCTTGCCGCTCATTTTTTGAAACGTTAGGATCAACGATTTTTAAATTGTGATTTTCTACGTATTGCTTAAGAAATAAAGGAAGCGGAACTGTAACTGGTTCATATGATAGCTCTTTAGATATATGTAACGAAGCAGGTAAGTATGGTTCGTATTCTAACCATATTTCAAATAAAATTGTTTTCTTTAATAACTCAAGATAAAGCTGGACAGCAGATTTATTTTCCATATAAGAGCCTCCTGCGGAATGTCATACAACATTATGACTATGTAGAAAAGAAAGATTTAATGATTGAATTGACCAATAAAAAAGCAGTAAAACTGATTTCAGCCTTACTGCTAGGTACAAAATTAAGCGATTTTCTCAATAATAATTGATGCACTGGTACCAAGAGCTAGTGATAATCCAATTCCTGTAACAACTGCTTCAACGAGTGATGGTGTTGTAGTAATTTGTGTAATGGCTTGGATAACGATAGGAGCTCCAAGTGAAATTAAGCTTGTGCCCGCACCCGGTACATTAACTCCATTAACTTGAATTCCAAGACTTCCCAATAAACTTACTGACGCTGTATACGCAATAACAGTAATTTTATAGAAGCCAGTTTCACTAATTACGAAAGTATCAGGGTCCATTTGAGAAATTGCTGTACCAAACTGAGATCCAACAGTATTAAATGGTACGGGATCATTAATTCCAAGAGCTAAAGAAACTGTAGCTGAGTTAAAGGCATACAATCCTGCTGGAAGTCCTAATCCAGAAGGTCCAGTCGGTCCAGTCGGCCCAGTCGGTCCAGTCGGTCCGGTAGCTCCAGTTGGTCCGGTAGCTCCAGTCGGTCCAGTAGCTCCAGTCGGTCCAGTCGGCCCAGTCGGTCCAGTCGGCCCAGTCGGTCCAGTCGGTCCAGTCGGTCCAGTCGGCCCAGTCGGTCCAGTCAGCCCAGTCAGCCCAGTCGGTCCAGTTGGCCCAGTCAGCCCAGTCGGTCCAGTTGGCCCAGTCGGCCCAGTTGGTACAGTTGGTCCAGTCGGTCCAGTCGGTCCAGTCGGTCCAGTTGGCCCAGTCGGTCCAGTTGGCCCAGTTGGTACAGTTGGTCCAGTCGGCCCAGTTGGTCCAGTCGGTCCAGTCGGCCCGGTTGGAAGAGTAAACGGTGGTATTGGTGGTAATGTTGGTCCTACAAGATTAGGGTCAAATGCACTAGCTGATAAAGATTCATCGGGATTTAATCCATCTGAATAATTATTATTTGACATAAATTCACCTCCATAAAGCGTTCATTATATAGTAGATGCAAAACCGGAAGAAAATGACACGGACATTTGAATTATTGAAAAGAAATCTTAAACTGCTTGTGCAAGTTAAAAAAGTGGAAAGTTTATTGTATGTATAACATATGATTGATTTGGAAGAGGGTGATTATGTTGAACAAGCAAGGAATTACAATTAGTTTATGTATGATTGTTCGAGATGAGGAAGATACAATAGGTCGATGTTTAGATGCAGTAGAAAAAATTGTTGATGAAATTATTGTAGTTGATACAGGTTCCATTGATCGTACGAAAGAAATTGTAACTCAATATACCTCTAACATATATGACTTTCCATGGATTAATGATTTTGCGGCAGCTAGAAATTTTTCTTTTTCGAAAGCAACGCAAGAATATATATTATGGCTAGATGCTGATGATGTGTTATTAGAAGATGCTCAAGAGGCATTGAGCCTATTAAAAAGAGAATTAGATCCTAATGTGGATGCTGTTTCGATGCCTTATCATCTTGTAATGGATTCTAACGGGAAACCTTTATATTGTACAAAAAGATATCGACTTGTAAAGCGTGAAAAACAATTTCAATGGTTTGGAAAGGTGCATGAGTATTTAGCTATTTTTGGTGAGATTTTTAATAGTAATGTTGCGATTACGCATAAAAAAGAAAAGAAAGTAACGAACCGTAATTTAAAAATTTTTCAAGATGCTGTAGCAGCTGGAGAAGAATTGAGTCCGAGAGATTTGTTTTATTACGCGAATGAATCTATGGATAATCAAAAATATGATGATGCAGTTCTACTATATGAAACATTTCTTAATCAAGACGAAGGTTGGTATGAAGAGAAAATTTATGCATGTGGTAAATTAGGAGATTGCTATGCAAAGCTTGGAATGTGGGAGAAGGCAGTTGAATCTTGTGTAAAGTCATTTCGGTATGATGTCCCTAGAGGAGAGAATTGTACAAGAATAGGATATATATATATGGATCAACAAAAATACAATGAAGCAATTTTTTGGTTTAAACTTGCAACAGAAGTGCAAATGGCAACAGATAGTCCTTTTCACAGTCCAGCTAGCTACACGTGGATTCCTTATTTACAAATGTGTATTTGTTATAGCAAGTTAGGCGAGCAAGATAAAGCTTATTATTACAATGAATTAGCAGCTTCATATGTTCCAAATAATGCTGCAATTGAATATAACCGCAAATATTTTCGGAGTGTTTTTGATAAGCAATATAAATCGTTATAGGTTGCTTTTTTTAGAAATGGCTTATTGGGATTCTAACTCTAATAGATTGGCTATATAGTAAAGTATTGGTTACATCTATAGACTTTAGATGAGATTTATATTTCTAATTCTAATTCAATTTGCATAAGGAGTGTGTGAAATGAATTCCCAAAAAAATTCTTTATACGAAGAAAAGTCTGGGCATTATTATAATGCAGTGAATCCGAATTTATTAAAGCATATAAAAAAGGAATGGAAAGAAGTTCTTGATATCGGTTGCTCGAGTGGTGCACTGGGAGCTGCCATAAAAGAAAATGGCACACGTGTATCAGGAATCGAGGCATTCCCAGAGGCGGCAGAACAAGCAAAAGAAAAACTAGATCATGTTGTTTTAGGCGATATAGAAACAATGGATATGCCGTATGAGGAGGAGCAATTTGATTGCGTTATATTTGGTGATGTATTAGAGCATTTATTTGATCCGTGGGCTGTAATAGAAAAAGTAAAGCCATATATAAAGCAAAATGGTGTAATTTTGGCTAGTATACCGAACGTTTCTCACATTTCAATATTAGCGCCCTTACTCGCTGGAAATTGGACGTATACAGAATATGGATTATTAGATAAAACGCATATTCGCTTCTTTACATTTAATGAAATGCTACGAATGTTTTTAAAAGCAGGTTATTCGATTAGTAAAGTAGATCGTGTATATGTTGATCATAAAATGTATGAACCGCTTATTGAGGAGTTATATGGAATTTGTAAAAAATATCGTCTTGGAAGTGGCTTCATGGCTGAGACGGTTGTATTTCAATATATTATTGAAGCAGAAAAATCACAATTATGAGTACGGCAGATAAAACAATATTATTTGTTACGTGTATAAATGATCGAAAAATGTATGCACAATGTGCAAGGCATATATTACAATTGCCAGTTCCTCCAGGATACACTATACAGTTTATGCCGATTCGGAATGCGAAAAGTATGACGAGCGGATATAATCAAGCAATTTCGCATCCAGCAAAATATAAAGTGTATATACATCAAGATGTTTTCATTGTAAATGTAGGATTTTTATATGGATTACTTCAATTGTTTCAGGAACATGAACATCTTGGAATGATTGGTATGGTTGGAGCCCAATATGTTCCTCCAAATGGAACATGGAATGTAGGCAGAGGAGTTGTTGGAAAAGTAATTGGTTATATGAATGATTTATTTTATATGGCCAGTCAAGAAAAGCCGTACCATGAGTCAAAAACATTTATGCCAGTTGAATGTATTGACGGTTTATTAATGGCAACGCAATACGATATTCCGTGGCGAGAAGACTTGTTTGATGGATTTGACTTTTATGATGTATCTCAATCGTTTGAATTTAGAAAAGCTGGATATACAGTTGGGGTTCCTGTACAGCGTGATGCGTGGTGCATTCACTATCATATTGATGTGAATATGACCAACTATGAAAAGTATAGAAAGATATTTGTGGAGCACTATATGTCAGATGTAAATCAAGACGAATAGAGGGGCTACAAAATGAAAGATCATACAATACTAGTCGTTGTTTGTATAAATAATGAAGAGCTATTTGAACAATGCGAGAGACAAATAAGAAACCTTTTTGTTCCCCCTGGTTATGTCGTACAAATTTTTCCGATACGAGATGCGAAAAGTATGGCAAGTGCATATAACCGAGCACTTTCATATCCCGCGAAGTATAAGGTTTATATACATCAAGACACTTATCTTGTTAATCGAGAGATGTTTTATACACTCATTTCTCTTTTTAAAGATAACGAAAAACTTGGTTTAATTGGCGTAGCTGGTGCTCAGTTTTTACCGAGCAACGGGATATGGTGGGAAGGGAAAAATTTAGTAGGGAAAGTGATTGAGTACAGAAGACAGAATTATCAATTATTAAATTTAGATCAGCTGTTTTATGGGAATCAATCATTTATGTCAGTTCAGGCAATTGATGGATTATTAATGGCCACACAATATGATATTCCGTGGCGAGAAGACTTGTTTCAAGGATTCCACTTTTATGATGTGTCGCAGTCTTTAGAGTTTCAAAAGGCGGGTTATTTAATTGGTGTCCCTAATCAAGCGAATTTATGGTGTATTCACTACAACGGGGATGAGTTTGATGCGGATACATATGAGAAGTATCGGAAAGTGTTTGTAGAACATTACAAAGATATATTATCTCCATCATAAGGGAGAGATGCAGGGTGAAAGGAATTATTTTAGCAGGTGGAACTGGATCGAGATTATATCCAATAACGAAAGTAACGAATAAACATTTGCTTCCTGTTGGACGTTATCCAATGATATATCATGCGGTGTATAAGCTAAAACAATGCGAAATTACAGATATTATGATTATTACAGGTAAAGAGCATATGGGAGATGTTGTTAGTTTTTTAGGAAGCGGTCAAGAGTTTGGTGTGTCCTTTACGTATCGTGTGCAAGATAAGGCTGGCGGAATTGCGCAAGCATTAGGGCTTTGTGAGGATTTCGTCGGGAAAGATCGTATGGTAGTTATATTAGGAGATAATATCTTTTCTGATGATATTCGTCCGTATGTTGAGGAGTTTGCGAGTCAAAAAGAAGGTGCGAAAGTACTGCTGCAATCTGTAGATGATCCGGAGAGATTCGGCGTAGCAAATATTCAAAACCGCAAAATAATTGAAATTGAAGAAAAGCCGAAAGAGCCGAAAAGTTCCTATGCAGTCACAGGAATTTATTTGTATGATTCGAAAGTCTTTTCTTATATAAAAGAATTAAAACCTTCCGCAAGGGGAGAACTTGAAATTACAGATATCAATAATTGGTATTTAAAACGAGGGGTACTTACTTATAATGAAATGAGCGGTTGGTGGACTGATGCAGGAACTCACGTTTCTCTTCAAAGGGCGAATACGTTAGCGAGGGATATCAACTTTGGTAAACAGTTTAACGGAGAATAGGTGAGAATATGAAAGTTATAGAAACAAACTTTACCGACGCAAAATTGTTAGAACCGAGGTTATTTGGAGATGAGCGTGGCTTTTTTACTGAAAGTTATAATAAGAAGGTGCTGGAAACATTAGGGGTTATGTATTCATTTGTACAGGATAATGTTTCGTATTCGGCAGAAGCGGGAACGATTCGGGGATTACACTTTCAAAAAAAACCGAAAGCACAAACGAAACTTATTCAAGTTATGCAAGGAGCAATTTATGACGTTATCGTTGATTTGCGAAAAGATTCACCAACGTTTAAGCAGTGGAGAGGATATATTTTAAGTGCGGATAATCATCGGCAATTATTAGTGCCAAAAGGATTTGCACATGGTTTTTGTACACTTGTCCCGCATACTATTGTTATGTATAAAGTAGATGAGTATTATAGTGCTGATCATGACTCAGGGGTACTATGGGACGATAAAGACTTAACAATTCCATGGCCGGTAACAAGTCCTATTTTGTCTGACAAGGATCGAATATTACCATCACTTCAGGAATGTGAAGATAGTTTTTGAGTAGGAGAGTTGTTTATGAATATATTAGTAACAGGTGGGGCCGGATTTATTGGAAGTAATTTTGTGCATTACATGTTACAAAGCTATGAAACATATAAAATTATTAATTTCGATGCATTAACATATAGTGGAAACCTAAATAATGTAAAGTCTATTCAAGATCATCCGAATTACTATTTTGTAAAAGGGGAAATTCAAAATGGAGCGCTGCTAGAATATGTTATTCAGGAACGTGACGTGCAAGTAATTGTCAATTTTGCAGCGGAATCACATGTGGACCGCAGTATTGAAAATCCAATCCCTTTTTATGATACAAATGTAATTGGGACAGTCACCTTATTAGAATTAGTAAAAAAATATCCACATATTAAATTCGTCCAAGTATCAACAGATGAGGTGTACGGCTCTTTAGGAAAAACAGGGCGATTTACCGAGGAAACCCCGTTGGCTCCAAATAGTCCATATTCTTCAAGTAAAGCGAGCGCCGATATGATAGCTATATCTTATTATAAAACATATCAATTACCAGTTATAGTAACGCGTTGCTCCAATAACTATGGGCCATATCAATATCCTGAAAAATTAATTCCGTTAATGGTTACGAATGTGCTGGAAGGAAAAAGATTACCGTTATATGGTGATGGATTAAATGTAAGAGATTGGTTACATGTTACGGATCATTGTAGTGCGATTGACGTTGTTCTGCATAAGGGGCGTATAGGAGAGGTATATAATATAGGTGGAAATAATGAAAAAACAAATATAGATGTTGTGGAACAAATCATTACTCTCTTAGGAAAAACAGAAAAAGATATTGAATATGTGGTAGACCGTTTAGGTCATGATCGTCGTTATGCGATTGATGCACAAAAGATGAAGAATGAGCTTGGGTGGGAACCGCAGTATACGTTTGAAAAAGGGCTAGAAGAAACGGTGGAATGGTATGAACATCATATAGAATGGTGGAAACCACTAAAAGAAAAGTAAGGGGCATATCAATGAAAGAACGGATTATCATAACAGGAGCAAATGGTCAATTGGGAAAGCAACTACAAGAAGAGTTAAATCCTGAAGAATATGACATATATCCATTTGATAAAAAGTTACTAGATATAACAAATATATCTCGAATGCAGCAAGTGGTACAAGAAATAAGGCCACATATCATTATTCATTGTGCAGCGTATACGAAGGTTGATCAAGCTGAGAAAGAACGAGATCTTGCTTATGTAATAAATGCAATAGGGGCTCGAAATGTAGCGGTTGCTTCACAATTAGTTGGGGCGAAGTTAGTTTATATTAGTACGGATTATGTATTTCAAGGCGACAGACCGGAGGGGTACGATGAATTTCATAATCCGGCGCCGATAAATATATACGGAGCTTCTAAATATGCGGGAGAGCAGTTCATCAAAGAGTTACATAATAAATACTTTATCGTTCGTACATCGTGGTTATATGGTAAGTATGGAAATAATTTTGTGAAAACGATGATACGATTAGGGAAAGAAAGAGAAGAAGTATCTGTTGTAGCGGATCAAATCGGTTCTCCTACGTATGTGGCGGATTTAAATGTAATGATTAATAAGCTCATTCATACTTCTTTATACGGTACGTATCATGTATCCAATAGAGGATCATGTTCTTGGTTTGATTTTGCAAAGAAAATATTTTCGTATGCAAATATGAAAGTGGATGTATTACCGGTTTCAACTGAAGAATTTGGATCGGCGGCAGCGAGACCAAAATATTCTATTTTCCAACATAACATGCTACGATTAAATGGTTTTTTACAAATGCCTTCTTGGGAAGAAGGATTAGAGCGTTTTTTTATAGAAACAAAAAGTCATTAACAATTTTAAGTTAATGACTTTTTTGTTTGCCTTTAAGAGGTTTTATGTTACTATAATTATAGTATCAGGTACTAATAACAAGTATAAGTATTTCTGGGAGGATATATCATGGAACTATTACAAGGGAAAACATTTGTTGTTATGGGCGTTGCGAACCAAAGAAGTATTGCATGGGGAATTGCTCGCTCTTTGCATAATGCAGGTGCAAAATTAATCTTCACATATGCAGGAGAACGTTTAGAGAGAAATGTTCGTGAATTAGCGGATACATTAGAAGGACAAGAATCACTTGTATTACCTTGTGATGTAACAAATGATGAAGAACTTACAGCTTGTTTTGAAACAATCAAGCAAGAAGTTGGTACAATTCACGGTGTTGCACATTGTATTGCTTTTGCAAATCGTGATGATTTAAAAGGTGAATTTGTAGATACTTCTCGCGATGGATTTTTACTTGCACAAAATATTAGTGCATTCTCTTTAACAGCTGTAGCAAGAGAAGCGAAGAAAGTAATGACAGAAGGCGGAAATATTTTAACGTTAACATATCTTGGCGGCGAGCGCGTTGTGAAAAACTATAACGTTATGGGTGTTGCGAAAGCTTCATTAGAAGCGAGCGTGAAATATTTAGCTAACGATTTAGGTCAACATGGCATTCGCGTTAACGCTATTTCTGCAGGTCCAATTCGTACGCTATCTGCAAAAGGTGTAGGCGACTTTAACTCAATCTTAAGAGAAATTGAGGAGCGCGCACCACTTCGTCGTACAACAACGCCAGAAGAAGTTGGGGATACAGCGGTATTCTTATTCAGTGATTTAGCACGCGGCGTAACAGGAGAAAACATTCACGTTGATTCAGGGTATCATATCCTAGGATAAATATAATATTCATTTTTAAAGGACAATCTCTAAATGTTGAGATTGTCCTTTTTATTTGTTCTTAGAAAGAACGATTTTTAACGAAAGTTCTTACCACGTTATGAATATAACTATAATAGTACACGATTTATTCAGCTACGTATGGAAGTGGGAGGGACGAGTGTGAAGAATAAAAATAAAAGTTCAACAGTTGGAAAACCGTTGTTATATATTGCACAAGTAAGTTTAGAACTTGCTGCACCGAAAATAAAAAGGATTATCTTAACAAATTTTAGGAATGAGGATCAGAAAGAGGAAAGTAATAGAAATGAAAATGAAAATGCTGTAAGTAGTGCTGTGGAAGAGGTGATAGAACAACAAGAAGAACAGCAGGTAGAAGAAAAAATAGAAGAAGAGGAACAAGTACAAGAGCAGCAAGAGCCAGTGAGAACTGTTCCGTATAATAAATCATTTAAGGATATGAACAATGAAGAGAAAATTCATTTTTTATTAAACCGTCCTCATTACATTCCTAAAGTAAGGTGCAGAATAAAAACGACCACAGTTTCTTATATTGGATCGATCATATCGTATCGTAATGGAATTGTAGCTATTATGCCGCCAAATAGTATGAGAGATATTAGGTTATCTATAGAAGAGATAAAATCAATTGATATGGCCGGTTTTTAAATATGTAAAGGTGGTAGAAATCTTCTACCACCCCAATAGTTTTTTAGTTCACTTTACTTATTAGATAGAAACGTCGCGTAAGCACTGAATCGCACAGAAGCAGTTTAAATCAACAGTAATACAAGTAGATGTCGATACTAATCTTGCATTTGGTACAGCTAAAAACGTACAAATTGGATTATCACCAGGTGGTACCGGAGAACCGTCACCTAATACAACAGTTAACACACGTAGCACAGCACAGCTATCATCATCTACACTTTCCACACGGAAAATTGGAGACTGGCAGCTAACAAGGCTTGCAGATGGTGCAAATGCTTCAAATGGCGTTCCCGCTTTTGTGTATAAAATAAAAGGGCGTGTATTCGCTACCGATGCAGTGTTGTGTGCGCCTAAAAATGGAATTTCACAACCAGATCCACATGTTGTTGTAGAACAATCTTGTAATTCATTGATGAATTTTACAACGTCAACTACACAATGAGAAGAGCTATGGTGTTTATTTTCGTTACAACTCATTAATGTCACTCCTTATCTTCTTGTTTGTATTTACATTAATAAGATATTGGAGTCGAGGAGATTTGGTCACAATCTCAAGAGCTTTTTTTTTAAATAGGCGAAAGAAGATAAGGGAAGGTGGAATCATGCTGTTTACAAGTTGGCTTTTATTTTTCATTTTCGCGTTAGCTGCTTTTAGGCTCACCCGTTTAATTGTTTATGATAAAATTACAGTTTTTTTGCGAAGACCGTTTATTGATGAAGTAGAGATTACAGAGCCGGATGGAAGTGTATCAACTTTTACAAAAGTAAAAGGTAAAGGATTAAGAAAGTGGATTGGAGAATTATTAAGCTGTTATTGGTGTACAGGTGTATGGGTTAGTGCTTTTTTATTAGTTTTATATAATTGGATTCCTATCGTTGCAGAGCCGTTACTTGCATTATTAGCTATTGCAGGAGCAGCAGCAATTATTGAAACGATTACAGGATATTTTATGGGAGAATAATATATTTTCATAATACGAGAGAAAGCGGAGTTCAAAAGAATGAGGGAACGGAAATAAAGAGTTGTTCATATAGTAAATAGACAGAATTGACAGTAGAGGAGATGTTTGCTGTGAGCAATAATCCAAGGCAAAATTCATATGACCTGCAGCAATGGTATAATATGCAGCAACAACACCAAGCACAACAACAGGCATATCAAGAACAATTACAGCAACAAGGATTTGTGAAGAAAAAGGGATGTAATTGTGGGAAAAAGAAAAACACAATAAAACATTATGAAGAATAAAACACTCATATTACTGTGAGTGTTTTTTATTATAAATATAAAAAGCGGTATTTCTAAGGAAGAAATACCGCTTTTTACTAGCTAATTTGTGCAACTGTTAATGCTGCCGCACGGATGTCTACAGTTCCAATTAACTCAACTGGTACAATTTGAATTAAATCGCCAGGGTTTAAGTTAATCAGAATAACACCACTGGATACGTCTACTTCACCAGTACCAATAACGTTAGAACGAACTGCTGTACCTGATCCAGGAATAATGTTAGCTGGCGTACCTAATGATAAGAAGAAACGACCAGCTTCTGGTGCAACAGGTGCGTTATCAAGACTAATTGTTAATGTATAACTGATTTGATAAATACCAGCTCGTAGAATTCGAATGCCATCTCCGACACTTACTGTATCATTTATTACAGGAACAGTAATATTTGGGTTTGGACTTACGCTAGGTAATAGTAGTGGTGTAAATAATGAAGCGAACTGAGGGGCAGAAGCGTTGAAAGCAAAACCGAAGGCAGGTAGTGTACTAGCTGGTTTCGCCTCACAATCGATTTTAGTAAATTCGCAATCAGAAGAGAACATGTTTTTCACTCCTTTATCTGTTTCTACTTTCAGTTAATGAAAAGGACAGGTTCTATGTTCTAGACAAGTTCCCAATTTTATAAAAAATACATAATAATACCTTTTAAGCATGGATTGGGTGGCAGAAAACTCTGCCACCCAATCCATGCTTAAATTAGTATTTAGTTTATAGAAACATCGCGTAAGCATTGAATAGCGCAGAAGCAACTTAAATCAACAGTAAGACAAGTGTTGGTCGATATTAGTCTTGCATTTGGTACAGCTAAAAACGTACAGATTGGGTTGTCACCAGGTGGTACAGGAGAACCATCACCTAATACTACAGTTAATACACGTAATACAGCGCAGTCATCATCATCTATACTTTCTACGCGGAAAATGGGAGATTGGCAGCTAGTAAGGCTTGCAGATGGTGCAAAGGCTTCAAAAGGTATTCCGGCTTTTGTGTATAAAATAAAAGGACGTGTATTCGCTACGGATGCACTATTATGTGCGCCTAAAAACGGAACTTCGCAACCAGATCCACATGTTGTCGTTGCACATTCTTGTAGTTCATGTATAAAACGGACGACATTGGATACACAATTGAAATCAAAATCATGGTCATGATGGTCTTCGTTACAATTGCAGCTCATTATGTTCACTCCTTATCGTGAGTTCTGACATACACTATTACAATATGAACGGGATATGGCTGATATTACGTTAATTCTCATGATGAAAACAAGGAATTTATATGAGAGGGATGTACATAATGCAATATAAAAAAAAAGACATCCTTATTTGGTGGATGTCTTTTCAGGGAAATCTTTGCGTACTGTATATAAAAAGCGGGATATATCTAATTTCTTTCCTCTGAAAAATTGTGGGGAGGAAATGTAAAGTTCTTCTTTCGCACGTGTAATTGCGACATAAAGTAGTCGGCGTTCTTCTTCTAAAGCTTCAGAAGTCTCTGTAACGCGATCATTTGCATCTTTTAAAGAAGAAGTATGGGGCAAAATACCATCGCTTGCTCCAAGTAAAAAGACGCATGGAAATTCAAGGCCTTTTGCGTTATGAATAGACATAAGAGAAACAGCATCTTTTTGCGGCATTGTTTTTAATGCTTCCATTTCTTTTTGACCTTGAATTGCTTCAGCAATAAATTGTAAATAAGCTGGAATATCGGTGAAACGATTTGCTGATTCCATTAATTCTTCTAACATTTCTTCTTGTATATCTTTATGCATCGTAAAGGAAGAACGATCGTTACTTTGTAAGTACTCTAAATATTTCCCCTTACCATGAATAATTTCTTTTAATGCTTTTTTCGGTTCTAATTCTTTTATAAATTTAATAAAATCGATGCGCTCATTTACCTTTTTCACTTGAAAAGGTTTCAAGCTCGGATTTAATAGTAAGAAATGAAGAAGAGAAGGGAAACGGCCCTCACCATATTTCCATTGTTCACGTTCAATAAATGAAATACAATCATCACGCCCGATATACATCGTTGGCAATATATTTGAAAGTGATTCTAGTCGAAACGGTTCAATTACTAGCCGTAAATGATCTAATACAGGCTTAATTAAAGAATGTTCATAAAATGACTGACTCGCACCGTGTTTGATAAACGGGATTTTGTGAATTGTAAGCTGGTCAAGTAACGAACGGCTTACAGAATGTGTGCGATACAGTAAACAAAAATCTTTATAGTTTCGTTCGCCGCTATCTACCTTTTCTTGAATGAGCTGCAAAATTTGATTTGCTTCATCAAGAGTCGTAGCCGGTCGTGCATAAAAAGGTTGTACACCTTCTTCGCGCACAGAATATAGCTCCTTATCAAAACGCTCTTGATTTAGTTTGATAACTTCATTTCCAAGTCCGACGATAAATGGATTGGATCGGTAATTCGTATTAAGTGCGATAATCGTAGTGTTATCAAATTCTTTTGGAAAAGATAAAATAATTTGGTGACTTGCTCCTCGCCAGCCATATATCGCCTGGTCGTCATCACCTGCGATAAATAAATTATTTCTTGGCGAAGCTAACAATTTTACAATTTCATATTGTGCATACGATGTATCTTGGAACTCATCTACTTCAATATAGTGGAACCGTTGTTGTAATTGGGTAAGTAAAGGAGCATTATTTTCTAACATATAATATGTTTCTAATAAGATGTCATCGAAATCGATATAATTATATCGTTGTTTCACTTCTTCAAAACGTTCATATACTTCTTTAAATTCTTGTTCAACGGGTGTTTTTGCTTTTACATCTTTCGGACGATTCAATTTGTTTTTCTCAAGTGAAATCATCGCGAGCATCGTTTCAGCATCATAAGCATCTTTTAAACGTAACTCTTTTAAAATTTTCTTTATCATAATTTGTTTATGTTTTTCGTTTGCTAAAATTTGCTGATTATATCCTTGACTACGAAGCAATTTTAAAAAGACAGAGTGGAACGTACCAGCAACAACGTAGCTACTCGCTGCATGATTCATACCTGGTAAATTCGCTACACGATTTCGGATTTCTTCAGCCGCTTTTTGTGTAAATGTAAGCAATAAAATATTTCGTGGATGAACTTGTTTTACATTTACTAAATAACCTACTCGAGTTGTTAAAACAGATGTTTTTCCGCTTCCGGCACCAGCTAATGTAAGGACTGGACCTTCTGTCGTTCGGACGGCTTCTAATTGTTTCTCGTTTAAAAATACATTTTGCTGTTCGAGAGCGCGGAAATACGCTGCATCTGCATCTTCTTCCATAATTAAATGGGTAGATGTTTTCGGAATATGATATGTTGCACGTGGAATATCAGCGTGCGTTAATGATTTTTGTGAAAATTTTTCTTGTGTCATATATTCACCTTCAAAACTATAGCATCAACATTTAACTTTAGCGGAAGAAAAAGAAAATAGCAATGTAAAAAACAGGAGGGGATACCTCCTGTTTTCAAATTACAATTCTTTTATCATAACGATGTGAGGAATATTTGCTTCCATAAATACATCAGAATTCGTTACATATCCAAGTTTCTTATAGAAATCTTCAGCATGTGTTTGGGCATGTAACTTTAATTTTGGTAGCGAGTGTTCCTTCGCATATGCTTCAAGTGCATCCATAACAATTTTTCCAACGCCTTTTTTACGATGGGAAGCTAGTACGCAAATGCGTTCCATTTTTCCTATTCCATCCAGTATGCGAAAACGACCAGCACCAACTGGAACATCATTATCATATATAACAACGTGTGTCGAAGTTTCTTCAAACTCATCATACTCTTCGTCAGCAGAAACTTGTTGCTCATTCACAAATACTTGCTTACGTACAGAGAATGCATCTCTTAGTTGTTCGTCTGTTTGTACGATCTGTGCATGCAAATTAGTTGTTCCCCTTTCCAAGGTGGAATGTTTCGTATACAGTCCACGTTCCGTTTTCTAATTGATATAGAAGATGGAAGCGATCAATTGGTTGTTCATAATAGAAATCTTTCATACGTAATCGACCTAATACATCAGCATGCTCTGCATCTGATAAGCCTTGTCCGATTGTTAAATGAGGTACGAAAGCGTATTCGCGTTCTTGTGTGAAGAATTCGCTATGCATTTCCTCATTTAAGAAAGTAAGTTCAGGTGTTTTTTCTACTTTAAAATAAAGAACATTATTAACAGGTGCGAATGAACCAACTTTTCCGACATGAAGGGTGAAAGGGTTCGTTTTACTTGCGATTGTATGTAACTCGTTTACAATCGATTCTAGTTGATCATCTTGCGTCTCAAAGGGTGTTTTCAATGTAATATGTGGCGGAACTAATGCGTAGTGCGGATCATAACGTTTACGCAATCCGTTCGCTTTATCTTGAATCATTTTAGATGGAAAAATTACAATGCCTAATTTCATGTTCCAATTCCTCCCTTTGTAAGTCTAGTTAGATTTTGAGAAAATAACTCTCTTAATCTATTATATCAAATTATTCTGAATACTGCTCTCTATTATTTCATTGATAGCATATGAGAGAAAGCTTTCGGTAAATCAGTTTGCCAATATTTCCACGTATGATTACCTTCGAACTCCTCGTAATGCGTGGTGAAATTTCTATCTGTCAGAAGTGTATTGAGCTCACGGTTCGGTTGTACGAAATCAGATACTTGCCCATCAGTGCGCTTTACAGCTGTTTCTTCTGTCCCAATGACGTGATAAAGCTCTAGCGCTTCCGGAGTTTTGAATTCTTTTGCTAAGTTCATCACTGTTTCGTCCACAAATGGTGATTGCATAACGACTTTACCAAATGTATGCGGATACATAAGTGCAGTCATAAAGGAAACTGTTCCGCCAAGAGAATCACCAATTAACACACGACCTTTTCCCATTTGGTACGTTGGATAATTTTCATCGATATATGGTGCAAGCTCATGAGCAAGGAAACGAATGTAAGCAGCATTCTTTACATCGCTCGGGAAATATTTTTCCTTACGATCGTGTACATTTTTATATGGAATACCGACAATAATTGTACGGTCAATTTCTTCAGTTTCACGAAGGCGCTCAATTACACGGTGTGCTTTCCCAAGCTGAAAATAATCTCTACCATCTTGTGCAATTACAACTGTATGTTTGTGCAGTGGTGTGTAATTTACTGGTAAGTAAACGAGCAGTGTAACATCTTCTTGAAGTGATGCACTATAAAATGAAATTTCTTCAATTCTCCCTATTGTTTGATTCATGTGGATCCCCCTAAATAAAAATTTACTGTAATGATTGTAAGAGCGACGCTTGTAGTGAAAAAGAAAGCAATATTCACTAATAGGTGCTTTCGTTTCTATTTTACCATAATGGTACGAAGAATCTAAAAAATTAGTATTTAAGTTAGGAAAGAAAACGGATATAATGAAGTGGGATTTTTGACAGGTGAGAGGGGAGACGGAATTTGAAACAAGAAAAATCAATCGCACTACCATTAGCAATTTCAATTATAGCAATTTCATTCGCAGCAGTTTTTGTAAAGATGTCCTCAGCACCATCTTCTATTTTAAGTATGTATCGATTATGGATTATCGTGCTTATTATGCTGCCAATCGTTTGGAAAAAGCGGGAAGAATTTAGTAGGATTCAAAGAAAAGATTGGGGATTTTTAATTGGATCGGGTTTCTTTTTAGCGCTTCATTTTCTTTTATGGTTTGAATCTTTAAAGCATACGACAGTTGCTAGTTCGACGATTATTTTAGCACTTCAACCAATCGTATCTTTAGTTGGAGGTTTTTTCTTATTTAAAGAAAGAACAACATACTCAGCTATTGCGACAATGGGAATTGCGATACTAGGTGTAATGTGTATTGGCTGGGGAGATTTAGGGCTAAGTGAACAAGCGATTTATGGGGATATATTATCCTTTTTAAGTGTGATAGCAGTTGTCGGTTATTTATTTATCGGGCAAACGACAGTAAAGAAAGTATCACACTGGATTTACAGCTTTACAGTTTTTGCATTCGCAGGTATTTTTATGGGGATTTATAATATAGTATTGCAAGTGCCTTTTACAGGTTATACGAAGTGGGACTGGACCGTTTTTCTTTTACTTGCGATTGTACCCACAGTGTCACATGTCATTAATAACTGGTTATTAAACTACGTAAATGCAACAACAATTTCAATGAGTATTTTAGGAGAACCAGTTGGAGCAACTATACTAGCGTTCTTCTTACTTGGGGAAAAATTAAACGCAATGCAAATTATCGGTAGCATGCTCGTATTGTTTGGTGTATCTGTTTTCTTACTACAGCAACAAAAACGAACAGCAAAAAATGTAGTGAACGAACCGGCTTATACACAGGAATTATAACGAGCCTATTCTAATATACGAAAAGAGAAGTTATTGGTAACTTCTCTTTTTTTGTTCTATGCAGAAAATAAAACAGATCAATAGGGGGAATTCCAGCCATATAGCATGAAAAAAGATAATATATAGTGGAGTTACATCATACGTTTCTCATACAAATATAGAAGGGGAGGGAGAGACCAAATGAAAGATATTTTAATGAAATACATGACAAAGCTTACAACATTAAGTGAAGAGAAGCAGCGTATAATCGTGGAAGAATTACAAATTGAAGAATATAAAAAAGGAACAGTACTCCTAAGACAAGGAGATGTTCCGTCTAAATGTTACTTTGTATTAAAAGGATGCGTGAGGCAACATTGTATAGATGAAGCCGGGAAAGAAGTTACATCAAATTTTTATACAGAAGAACAAGCAATTGCAAATTTCAATCATCATAAACAAGATAAATCATCCTCACATACATTAACGTGTCTAGAAGACTGCCTAGTTGTAGTTGGCGACCTGTATTGTGAAAAGGACATGTATAAGAAATATTCACAGTTAGAAGAAATGACACGTCAAATGATTGAATACAATTTTGGTGAGGTACAAGAAGAACTTACATTATTTATTGCATCGACACCAGAAGAGCGCTACAAATCATTATTACAAAAACGACCTCATTTAATCAATCGTGTTCCTCAATATCAATTGGCAAGTTATCTAGGTATTACGCCAGAATCATTAAGTAGAATTAAGAAACGACTCAAACAGTAGAGTCTTTTCCACCTCTAATCAATAGCCATATACTAAATCCTAGTTCACCTGCGATCATCGGTAGTTGAAAGACAACAGTAAGAATGGAAATCATCGCATCATATTGTGAAAACATTGTATTCATGACGTGAATTACGATATAACCGATAGCAGCGATGAATAGTAATACACTAATCAATTTCGGTATTTGTTTAGATAGAAAAGTTACATATCCTAAAGTGAAAAGATGTAAGCCGAAAATGATTAACCCTACAGACCAAATGTATTTAAAAGCTTCTAGAAATAACATTGTATATGCTTCTGAATTAGCAACTGTACTTTTTGAAAGAAGTAATACAAATGTTAAATTGAATATAGCAATCCCAAGTATAGCTGTATACATAAGACGAAGACAGGTAGCTAGTAATGAGAGGCTAGCATGGATAGGTTTTAGAAAGAAATAAAGAGCCCACGAGGCGATAATATCCGTAATGAAAATGATAATCCATCCGAAAATTTCTGCTTTGAAAAGTAAACTTGAAGTTTGAATATTATGGAGTGTCGTGCTCGCATTACTTGGTACAACGAGATTTCCATGAACAAAACCGTAAGAAAAAAATGCAGTGAATGCCATGATAAGAAGAGAAGTGCCTGCAAATAAGGCGAATTTTCGCTCAGTCATAATACGTCCTCCTATTCTAATGTTGTTTTCATTGTAATAGGGAAGAGGAGGCGATTCATTGACTTAAATCAAGAGAGGGGAAGTTTAGTGGAATTTCCATCAAAAAAAGATGTATGGTTATATCCGATTTTTTTCGTTGTCATTGGAGCGTGTTTTGCTCCCATATTTGCAGGAAGAGAACATTTTCTTTTGTTTTTCACAATCCCATTAGCCATATTATTTATTTGGAGTTGGTTTTCAACAAAATATATTATTGGAGAAGAAGCAATTATTATTAGATCGGGTCTCGTTAAAAAACGTATATTTATACGAGATATAAAACAAATTTCAAATACGAAAAATCCAATAGCAGCTCATGCCTTATCATTTGATCGAATTGAAATTGTTTACGGCGCACATAAAACAGAAATTATTTCTCCTAAAGATAAAGAGCAATTTATTAGTCATGTGAAAAATAAAAATCCACACATTGAAATAAAGTAAAAGAGTGGCTTCATAGCCACTCTTTTACTTTGGATTTGTCATATAAGGTTGTACATGAATAATACATAGGTCACGGAACTTTCCCTCAGCAGTTGTAACAATTACGACTGCTCTTCCTGCACTTTTTCCAGTAATCGTTACCGTATCACCTTTTGGATACAGTGTGATAACATCAGCATTCATATTTGTCCAAATAAGTTCGTTATTGGTGGCTTGTACTGGCAAAACAGAAGCGGATAACTCAGTGCTTTGTCCCGTTCTTACTTTTAACTTGTTTTTTTCCATATGAACACCGATGACTGAAACAACAGAAGGAGCAATTGAAATTTTAGGTGGATTAGGTTGTATGTTCAAACAAGACGCAGAAGTATTGGTGATAGGTGAAAATTTTCGTGTTTGTTGTTGCTGGAAAGCTGCTAACATGTTGGAGTCCCCTTTCTGTATAAGTGCTGATACTAACACTATAAAGGAGTAGTGTTATGCTAAATTTAACGAAACATAAAGAATTTGTTAAATTCGAGTAGAAGATTGTCGAACTTTGATTAAAAAAGCTCTGCTGTTACGATATCAGCAGAGCTTTCACCTTATAGACTATGTTGTTTTTCGAAATCCTCAAATTGTTCTTCAACTTCTTTTGAAGTTTGCGTTAGTAAACTAACAATTATGATCACTAGTAAACTAATAGCGAAACCAGGAATCATTTCATATAAGAAGTTTTTTAAGAATTTAAATTGTGTCCATATAATAACAGTCGCAGCACCAGAAATCATACCAGCAAGCGCGCCCCATTTTGTCATACGTTTCCAATATAGACTTAATAAAATAGCAGGTCCGAATGAGGAACCAAATCCAGCCCAAGCATATCCAACAAGAGCTAAAATCGTATCATTTTGTTTAAACGCTAATGCGCACCCAACTAAGGCGATAACAAGTACAGCCATACGACCGACAAATACAAGCTCTTTATCAGAAGCAGAACGTTTAAAGAATGTACGATATAAATCTTCTGTTATAGCACTAGAAGTAACAAGAAGCTGAGATGAGATTGTACTCATAATCGCTGCTAAAATCGCTGCTAATAAAAATCCAGTAATAAGTGGATGGAATAAAATTTTTCCAAGTTCAAGGAAAATTGTTTCTGGGTTAGATAATGTTAAATCTTGTTGTGAGTAGTAAGCAATACCGATAAGACCAGTAAACATAGCTCCGACAACAGAGAAAATCATCCAGCTCATACCAATTCTTCGTGCGCTTTTAATTTCTTTTACAGACGAAATTGCCATAAAGCGTACGATAATATGAGGTTGTCCAACATAACCAAGGCCCCATGCGAATAAAGAAATCATTCCTAAAGTAGAGGCACCTTTAAAAATATCTAAACGTGTTGGATCTACAGATTGAATTGTATCAAATGCAGGTCCAAGTCCGTTCGAATTCATAATTGTTACGATAGGAACAAGAATAAGAGCGACTACCATAATGATTCCTTGCACGAAGTCTGTCCAACTTACTGCTAAGAAACCACCAAATAATGTGTAAGCTACAACAACGCCTGCAACAATGAATAATCCAACATGATAGTTCATGCCAAATGAATTTTCAAATAATACAGCGCCTGAAACTAATCCTGAAGCTACATAGAAAGTAAAGAAAATCATAATAACAAGTCCGGATACTAAACGTAGCATGTGAGATTTGTCGTGGAAACGGTGTTCCAAAAATTCTGGGATAGTAATAGAGTTATTTGCAATTTCAGAGTAGGTACGTAAGCGAGGAGCGACATATAGCCAGTTTGCGTATGCGCCTAGTGTCAGGCCGATCGCAATCCAACTACTACTTAATCCAACGCTAAACATTGCACCGGGTAAGCCCATTAAAAGCCAACCACTCATATCGGATGCTCCAGCGCTTAATGCTGTTACTGCGGGGCCTAATGTACGCCCGCCAAGCATATAATCTGTTAAGTTGGACGTTCGTTTATAGGCGAAATAGCCAATTACTAACATCCCGAGCATGTAAATAGAGATAGAAGTTAAAGTTAACATCTGCGTACTCATGTAGTTCCCCTTCCTTTTGTCATGTCTTTTGATGCGTTATGCATATTTATAATCTATCATGATTATTCTGAAAAATCCATACGGAAATATGAATTTTCAGAAATGTAAGCGTTTTTTGACATCATTTTACTTTTTTAATATATAATATTCATACAAAAAACCTTATTTTTAATAGAGTATTTATTATATTTACATAAAAAGAGGTTGTTTTGTCAATATAATATTGAAAGGAAAGAAAAATAAATTTTTTTAAAAAGTATTGACTTGTGAAAAAAGTCAGGTCTATAATGAGTGCAACTTAAAAAAATGCAAGCGTTGATGAAGAAGAGTACACATGATGAACATGTCAGAGAGCTGATGGTTGGTGCGAATCAGTATGGGATTGATGTGGAATGGGCTTCGGAGCTTCCAAACCGAAACGAAAGAAGTAGGCTTTGGCGACATGATCTCATCGATACAAGAGACACGTATTGTTTTTGATACGGTAAAGTGCGTTACATTTGTAACGAATTAAGGTGGCACCACGGGAGTACCCGTCCTTTCTATAGGATGAGTACTCCCTTTTTGTGTACAAAAAATTAAATAAATGAAATCGTTGAAGTAAGAAGAGTACGTATATTGGAGACGTTACAGAGAGCCGGGGATAGGTGGGAGCCCGGTGCGGTGCCATATACGGAATGGGCTTACGAGAGGTATGCTGAACAATTATTTTCAGTAGGCAACCCGGGTTCCGCCGTTACAAGGATAAGGTATATATTTTGTACCTGAATAAAGCGGGATGCTTTTGCGTCCAACATGAGGTGGTACCACGGTAAATTTATCGTCCTCTACATATTTCGATATGTAGGGGACTTTTTTTATTTTTCGGAGTGAGGTGAAAGGCATGATGACAAAAGACGAATTTATGAAGCAAAACGAACAAGGAAAAGCATTTTTAGTAATCGCTGAAGAAGAAGGAGATAGCATTACGCCAATTTCTTTATATAGACGTATGAAGGGAAAGAAAAAGTTTTTATTAGAAAGCTCCCAGCTTCATCAAGATAAAGGACGCTATTCTTACTTAGGATGTAATCCGTATGGTGAAGTGAAAAGTATTGGTACAGAAGTGGAACGAACGATTTATGGTCAAACAGAAAAGCTACAAGGTAACGTACTACAAGTGTTAGAAAAAGAAATCGCGTCAGCTCAAGTAGACAGCCCATTTCCATTTTGCGGAGGAGCAGTTGGTTATATTGGCTATGACGTCATTCGGCAATATGAAAACATTGGAGCGGATTTACACGATCCATTGAATATTCCAGAAGTACACCTTTTACTATATCGTGAGTTTATCGTGTATGACCACTTACGCCAAAAATTATCATTTGTATATGTATGCAGGGAAGATGATGTAGCTTCTTATGAAGAAGTATACGAAAGGCTGCGAGTATACAAAGAGGAATTGCTACAGGGAGAAGAAGTTGAAGTAACTGAAATAAAATCAACATTATCATTCACTTCCTCTATAACGGAAAAAGAATTTTGCGTGATGGTAGAAACAGCGAAAGAATACATTCGCGCCGGGGACATATTCCAAGTCGTATTATCCCAGCGTTTGCAAAGTGAATGTATTGGTGATCCATTCGCGTTATACCGAAAACTTCGGATCGCCAATCCATCACCATATATGTTCTATATCGATTTTCAAGACTATGTTGTACTCGGTTCCTCGCCAGAAAGTTTGTTATCAGTAAGAGACGATAAAGTGATGACGAACCCAATTGCCGGTACGAGGCCGAGAGGGAAAGCGAAGCAGGAAGATGCGGAAATTGAGAAAGAACTGTTAGAAAATGAGAAAGAACGAGCGGAGCACATGATGCTTGTGGATCTTGGGCGGAATGATATTGGCAGAGTAAGTGAAATTGGATCTGTGACGATAGATAAATATATGAAAGTAGAAAAATATTCTCACGTTATGCACATTGTATCTGAAGTTTACGGAACATTGCGAAAACAGATGAGCGGATTTGATGCATTAGCGTATTGTCTACCAGCAGGAACAGTGTCAGGCGCTCCGAAAATTAGAGCGATGGAAATTATAAATGAGCTAGAGAATGAAAAAAGGAATGTATACGCGGGTGCAGTTGGATACGTTAGTTTTTCAGGGAATCTTGACATGGCACTCGCCATTCGAACGATGGTCGTAAAAGATGAAAAAGCATACGTTCAGGCAGGAGCGGGAATTGTTTATGATTCAGACCCAGTAGCTGAATATGAAGAAACGTTAAATAAAGCGAGAGCGCTCTTGGAGGTAATGAAATGATTGTACTAATTGATAATTACGATTCATTCACATATAACTTGTATCAACTGTTAGGGGAATACGAAGAAGATATTGTAGTCGTAAGAAATGATCAAATAACGATAGAACAGCTAGAAGGGATGAATCCAACAGGAATTGTGCTTTCACCAGGACCAGGAAAACCAGAGGATGCTGGCGTTTGTATCGATGTCATCCGTCATTTTTATAAGAACGTTCCCATATTAGGTATTTGCCTTGGACATCAAGCAATTATATCAGCATTTGGAGGAGACATTGTTAGAGCAGAGCGCATTAAACATGGAAAAACATCACGCGTGAAACATAACGGAACGTCAATCTTTTCATACGTGACACAGCCGCTAACAGCGATGCGCTACCATTCGCTGGTTGCAGCACAAGCGAGTTTGCCACAATGTTTTGACATACTAGCGACAGCGATGGACGATGGAGAAATTATGGCAGTTCGTCACAATTATTATCCGCTCTTCGGATTACAGTTTCATCCGGAATCAATCGCGACAGAAGAAGGCGGAAAGTTAATACGTGCCTTTTTAGGCGAAGTGAAAGAGGAGGAAAGAGTATGAATAACTATCTTCGTAAATTAGTGGAGGGGAAACATTTAACAGAAGAGGAGATGTATAGAGCAGGGCTTCTTTTATTAAATGAAAACATATTGGAAAGTGAAATTGCAGCTTTCTTAGTCCTACTGAAAGCGAAAGGTGAAACAGCAGAAGAAATATACGGCCTTGTTCGAGCTCTTCGTGAAAAGGCATTACCGTTTTCGAACCATATACAAGGAGCGATGGACAATTGCGGGACGGGTGGTGACGGTGCCCAAACGTTTAATATTAGTACAACATCGGCATTTGTACTGGCAGGAGCTGGCGTAAAGGTTGCAAAACATGGTAACCGTGCTGTTTCTAGTAAAACAGGAAGTGCAGATTTATTAGAAGAACTCGGTGTAAATATTAGCAGTACGCCAAACGAAATTGATTATTTACTAGAGCATGTCGGGATCGCATTTTTATTCGCACCAGCGATGCATCCAGCATTAAGGCGCATTATGAAAATAAGAAAAGAATTAAACGTTCCGACGATCTTTAATTTAATTGGACCGTTAACAAATCCGGTGAATTTAGAAACACAATTTGTCGGCATTTATAAACGAGATATGTTACTACCAGTTGCGCAAGTATTACAGAAACTAGGGAGAAAACAAGCGCTTGTCGTAAACGGAAGTGGTTTTTTAGATGAAGCATCATTGCAAGGAGAAAATCATGTTGTCATTTTAAAAGATAATGAAATAGTAGAAACGAGTATTGAACCTGAGAAATATGGTTTCGTAATAGTGAAAAACGAAGAGATAAGAGGCGGGAATTCGAAAGAAAATGCAAAGATTACGCTTGGAGTATTAAGCGGAGAAAAGAGCGTCTATCGCGATACTGTTTTATTAAATGCAGGTCTGGCCCTTTTCGCAAATGGAAAAGCAGAAACGATTGAAGAAGGAATTAAACTTGCAGCGCATAGTATTGACTCTGGAAAAGCATTAGCCAAACTAAACTTATTAATTGCAACAAGTAATGAAAAATTAGAAAGGGTGAATTAAAGTGGGGACGATTTTAGACAAAATTGTAGACCAAAAGAAAAAGGAAGTTGAGGCATTATATGAAACCTATACACCAATAAAAGAAAGTAGAAAGACACATTCACTCGTAGAAGCATTACAGCAGTTTACTGTTATTGCCGAAGTAAAGCGAGCATCACCATCAAAAGGAGATATCAATTTACACGTTGATGTACGAAAACAAGTGAAAACATACGAAGATTGTGGCGCAGGAGCAATTTCTGTTTTAACAGATGGTCAATTTTTTAAAGGATCTTTTCATGATTTACAAACGGCAAGAGAAGAAAGTAGCATTCCGCTTTTATGCAAAGATTTCATAATTGATAAGATTCAAATTGATAGCGCATATGAAGCAGGAGCAGATATTATTTTACTAATCGTAGCGGCGTTAACGAAAGAGAAGTTAAAAGAGCTGTATAGCTACGTACTAGAAAAAGGATTAGAAGCAATTGTTGAAGTTCATGATGAACAGGAATTAGAAATTGCAATCCAATTAAATCCGCACGTTATCGGTATTAATAACCGTAATTTAAAAACATTTGAAGTCGATTTAAGCCAAACAGAAAAGCTTGGAAAACGATTAAATGAGGAGAAATTACTTTGGATTAGTGAGAGCGGGATTCATTCAAAGGAAGATATTATTCGCGTCAAACGAGCCGGAGCAAAAGGTGTATTAGTTGGAGAAGCACTTATGACATCATCTTCTATTCGTACCTTTTTTGAAGATTGTAAGGTGAACATATGAAAGTGAAAATTTGCGGGATTACTAATATGGAAACAGCAAAATGTGCTTGCGAATACGGAGCAGATGCACTCGGATTTGTTTTTGCAGAAAGTAAGCGAAAAATCACTCCAGGGCTAGCGAAAGAAATCATTCAGGAGCTTCCAGCAAATGTATTAAAAATCGGTGTTTTCGTAAATGAATCAGTAGAAGAGATACAGAAAATTGCAGATGAGTGCGGGTTAACGCATGTGCAACTACATGGGGATGAAGACAATCATCAAATCAGAAGATTGAATATTCTGTCTATAAAGGCTCTCGGAGTGACTTCGGAGGACGATATGAAAAATGCTCAAACATATGAAACGGATTATATATTGTTTGATAGCCCGAAAGAAAAGTTTCACGGAGGAAATGGAAAGAAATTTTCATGGGAACTACTTGTGCATATGCCAAAAGAGTTGCGAGAGAAAACGATATTAGCTGGTGGATTAAACGCTCTTAATATAGAAGAAGCGATTCGAACTATTCAGCCGTACATGGTCGATGTAAGTAGCGGAGTAGAGACAGAAGGAAAGAAAGATCTAAAGAAAATAAAACAATTTATTATAAAAGCGAAGGAGTGTTCCAAATGAATTACGCATATCCAGATGAAAAAGGTCACTACGGTATATACGGAGGACGATACGTTCCAGAAACGTTAATGCAATCTGTATTAGAACTAGAAGAAGCATATAAAGAAGCGATGCAAGATGAAGCGTTTCAAAAGGAATTACATCATTATTTAAAAACGTACGTAGGAAGAGAAACACCGCTTTATTTCGCTGAAAATATGACGAAGTATTGCGGCGGTGCAAAGATTTATTTAAAACGTGAAGATTTGAATCATACAGGAGCTCATAAAATTAACAATACAATCGGTCAGGCACTTCTTGCAGTACGAATGGGCAAGAAGAAAGTTGTCGCTGAAACAGGGGCTGGACAACACGGTGTTGCAACAGCTACTGTATGTGCTCTTCTCGGATTAGAATGCGTCATCTTTATGGGAGAAGAAGATGTGAGACGTCAAAAATTAAACGTGTTCCGAATGGAATTACTCGGAGCGAAAGTAGAAAGTGTAGCGGCAGGTAGCGGTACGTTAAAAGATGCGGTGAACGAGGCGCTTCGTTACTGGGTTTCACATGTGCATGATACGCACTACATTATGGGATCCGTTCTTGGACCGCATCCATTTCCGCAAATTGTTCGTGATTTTCAAAGTGTAATTGGGAAAGAAACGAAAAAACAGTATGAAGCGTTAGAAGGAAAGTTACCAGAAGCAGTCGTTGCTTGTATTGGTGGTGGGAGTAATGCGATGGGGATGTTTTATCCGTTCGTACACGATGAAGAAGTCGCTCTTTACGGCGTAGAAGCAGCTGGAAAAGGCGTTCATACAGAAAAGCATGCAGCTACTTTAACGAAAGGAAGCGTTGGCGTTTTACACGGATCGATGATGTATCTTCTGCAAAATGAAGAAGGACAAATTCAAGAAGCTCACTCTATTTCAGCAGGACTCGATTACCCGGGTGTTGGGCCAGAACATAGCTTGCTAAAAGATATTGGCCGCGTTTCTTATCATTCGATTACAGATGATGAAGCGTTAGAAGCATTTCAATTATTAACGAAAAAAGAAGGGATTATTCCAGCATTAGAAAGTTCACATGCTGTCGCATACGCATTAAAATTAGCACCGCAAATGAAGAAAGACGAAGGGCTTGTCATTTGTTTATCCGGCCGTGGTGATAAAGATGTAGAAAGTATAAAACGTTATATGGAAGAGGTGTAAAAAATGGGAGTAGAAAAAATTAAAGCAGCGTTTGAAAATGGTAAGAAAGCATTTATTCCGTACGTAATGGGCGGAGATGGTGGCCTTGAAAAATTAAAAGAAAGAATTTGTTTTCTAGATGAAGCAGGAGCGAGCATCGTTGAAATCGGCATTCCGTTTTCAGATCCAGTCGCAGACGGTCCAACGATTCAAAGAGCAGGGAAACGAGCGCTAGACAGCGGTGTAACAGTAAAAGGTATTTTTCAAGCATTAATAGAGGTAAGGAAAGAAGTACAAATTCCGTTTGTACTCATGACATATTTAAATCCAGTACTCGCATTCGGAAAAGAACGATTCATCGAAAACTGTATAGAAGCAGGTGTAGATGGCATCATCGTTCCAGACTTACCGTATGAAGAACAAGACATTATTGCGCCGTTTCTCCGAGAGGCAAATATTGCTTTAATTCCACTTGTAACTGTAACAAGTCCAATTGAGCGAATCGAAAAAATTACGAGTGAATCAGAAGGATTCGTCTACGCTGTTACAGTAGCGGGCGTAACAGGAGTACGTCAAAACTTTAAAGGTGAGATTCATAGTTACTTAGAAAAAGTAAAATCACATACGCATTTACCGGTAGTAGCAGGGTTCGGTATTTCAACAAAGGAACATGTAGAAGAAATGATTACAATATGTGACGGAGTTGTCGTTGGAAGTAAGGTCATTGAGCTGTTAGAAAATGAAAAACGCGAAGAAATATGTGAGTTAATACAGGTAACAAAACAAAAAGAAGAGGCATAAGTCTCTTCTTTTTGTTTTACGTAATAAATGTTAAAATATACAGAAAATACATATAACTTAGAGGGTGAGAAAGCATGCTAAGACGAAAACTACTATATCTTCTTTTAACCGTACCACTATACGCTTGGCTCATTAGCATGACGAAAATAGAGTTGATGGCTCTATTTTTAGGATATGTATTTATCTTTTCTAACTTAAATCGCATTCAAGAACAGTCTATTTTAGAAATATGTATATTTTCGATTAGTATAGAATTATTTAGTATCGTTTCGATTGTATTATTAAATGAATTATTCAGATGGATCCATTTATTTGAATTAATGAAATTTGGAAATGTTGTATTGCAAGTAATATGTGCTTATCTTGTGTTTGTTGTGTTAGACAAAATAGTCGGACAGCAGAGCGTTTTTCAGGATAATAGAAAATGGGAGTGAAAAGGAGCCGTTTGGCTTCTTTTTACAACTGTTGTAAAAACAATTGAAAATTATAACATCTGTTATATAATAGTTAAAAATTGTATTTTAAACGAAATGAGATGATAACATGGCCATATTGTTGGCACTTATCCCAATTATGATGATTTTCATTTGTTTATTTTTATTTAAACAAACGTCATTAAAGTCCTCATTAATTTCTTATGTGGTATCTGTTGGAATCGTTTTACTCTCGCCAACGTTTCAATTAGGGATAAGTGAAACTGTGCACGCAACGATTAAAGGATGGTTAATTTGTTTTATTGTCGGGTATGTTTTGTTTTTTGGTATTTTTTTATTTCACCTCATGAACAAAATGGGGTACATCGATCAAGTAGCACGTTTTCTAGAAGAAGTTACGCAGGATCGCTTATTACAAATGCTTCTTATGTGTTTTGGTATTTGTCCGCTGATTGAATCAGTAAGTGGATTCGGAATTGGCTTCATGGTTGCGGCACCTATTTTTCTTTCATTAGGCTATAAACCGTTTCAAGCTGTATTACTTTCATTTATCGGCTTACTAGCTAGCTCATGGGGCGCAATGGCAACAGGTACAATTATCGGTTCGCAGCTTATAAATATGCCGCTTACAATACTTGGAACAAATACCGCACTACTAAGCGTTCCAATGTTTGCTTATTTCGTCATTCTTTCTTTACACGTTGTTGGTGGTTGGCAGGCTGTTATTGAAAAGTGGAAAGAAGGATTCGGTTTCTTTCTATTATTTTCTCTCGGAATCTATCTTTCTAACGCATACGTAAGTGTGGAACTAGCCGGGATATTAAGTTCTATCGTTACCATTACATTTGGCTTTCTTATCATTAAATTAAAAGGAAAAAATGCGCAAAATCTAATGACAGAGCATGCGGCTGCAACGGAGAGAGAAGTGTCTATTATAAAAATTATTAGCCCTTATATATTTCTAACAGTTTGTATTTTACTTTCTCGCCTCGTTCCAGCATTGCATGATGTATTTAGATCATATGCCGTCCTTGATCTAAAATCATACTCTTACAAATTAGAAATGCTGTATTCACCAGGATTTTGGCTCGGTATGACATGCTTATTTACTATTATTTTCTTCCGCATTCCATCTCATATTATTAAACAATCACTCTCGCAAACGATAAAACAATGGATTCCATTTGCGATTACAACGACGATGTTTATCGCCATTTCAGAACTAATGGGTGCATCTGGTATGCATTCATTACTTGCAAAAGCAGCTGGTGAAACATTTGGAACGTTTTTCGTTTTCGTTGCTCCGTTCATCGGTGGAATCGGTGGCTTTTTAACAGGTAGTAACGCAGGATCAAATGCGATGTTTATAAAACTACAAATGCAAACGGCGCAAAACGTAGCCCTCCCGTGGCAATACGTCACAACACTGCAAAACACTGCATCGTCAGTAGCGACTATCGCTTGCCCGTCACGTATTACACTAGGTGCGTATTTATGTAACATCCCGTATCGTGAAAATGAACTATTAAAGAAGACGACGTTAATGATCTTTGGCGCGGTGTTGCTTGTAGTGGTAGAGGTTATTTTTTGGTATATGTTGAGAAATTAAAAATCCTCCTAGCATAGGAGGATTTTTTGTACGATTGGATAATGTTTTAAATATGAAAAGCTTCTACTAAGTCAACAACCCGCCACTTAACACCCTTACGGGTCGTTTGAAGTGGGGGCTTGCGTCTGTCGGAGTTCGACAGTGCTTCTACCCTCATAGAGAGCAACTACGCTTATTCCTACCCAGTAGTACGAACGAGCAATGCTCTCCTACCTTAGTATGGTGGAGCATAAGGACGGTTGACTTCGCCCCTACCACAAGAGCTATACTCCTGTGGTAACTACACTGATATGCTTAATTCCCTTACGGTGTAGATTCATCGCACCAATACGGTCATCATTTGATTGGTATTGGCAATTTTTACACTTAAAAGTGTGTAGCTTTTTATTACGATTCGCTTTTTCAATGTTTCCGCACTTAGGGCAAGTTTGGGAAGTATATTTGGGGTCTACCACAATTACCTTTTGTCCATTCAATTCAGCTTTATACTCAAGCATTTGACGGAACTGATAGAAAGCCCAAGATACAGAAACATAGCGGTTTTTCACTCGTACTTTCTCTGTCGCAGAACGAACCCCTGTTAAGTCTTCTAAAACAAACATAGTACCTCTAGGGTATGCCTCAACGAGTGCCTTTGTAATTTGATGGTTTACATCAGTTACATAACGGTTTTCTCTTGAGCCAATTTGTTTTATTTTCTTACGAGAAGATGGTGTTTGTCGTGTTTGTAATTGCTTACGAGTAGCTTTAAATTTACCACGCTTATGTTTAACAATATTTCCGTTGTAGAAGGTTGTTTTGCCCTGACTATCATAAGTGGTTGCAAGGAAGTTGATTCCTAAATCAACACCAACGATGTTGTTTACATCTGCGAAATCTAATGTTTGGTACTCTTTTGTCATCGGGATATGTAAGAACCACTTTTTGTACTTATGCACTAATTTAGCAGTACCAAATTTCCAAGTGCTGTTGAAGTATTTCTTCATAGCCTTACGCTCATAATTTAGTTTTAGGCGACCTTCAAGCGTGTTTACACTAAATTGGTTTTTGGTTAGTGAATAATCTCGATTCCAGACTAAATCATATTCTGCAAGTTTGAAGTCAATCAAAGACCATTCATGTCCATTTGATTTAGCCGACTTGTAACGAGCAATTACAGTTTTCATCACAGATTGAGCCATTTGACTTTTTAACCTAAATTGATTTCGCAAATCAGAATAATATAAGTTATTGAGATTTACTTGATTAAGGTTCTTTGTTTCAAATATGTGTTTTGATAACCAATTACAAGCCTTGCGGTAAGCGTTCGTTGTTATCTTTAGACTTTCAGCTTGATTATCGGAAACATGGATTTGTATTTTTGCAGTAATTGTAGGCATTATTTTCACCGCCTTTCACTAATTAAATTGTAACAGATTTTTAGTGAAAGCAAACAACTTAAGTAGAGAAAGTAGGAGGCAAGGTGGAAGTTTCAGATACTTGATATGGTACAGAATCTTACGATTTTTAACGTACCATACCGTATCTGCCGGCAATTCCTCCCCCACTTATCGTTGGGCTATCGCCCTTCACACGATTGAAGTAGGGGGTATCCTTGCCGATTTTAGATGAATAGGAGATGAAATGTATGCCCCTAAAAAACTACGGCGTGTTAAAAGGTACAGTTATACAATCAAAGATTGGAAAAGGGAAAACACCTCATTATCAAGTTCATTTACAAGGTGAAGCAGAAGTAGACTATCGTATTGCAATTAACGTGAAATCGCAAAGTTATCCGTCAGAAGTTTTATATTTTGCGAGTGATAATATCAGGTCAGAGGCGATTCATATTTTACCGACATTACCATTCGGTTTTACAGAAATAAAAAACAATGAACCGAAAGTAGCTTTAGACTACGTAAGAGGTAATGTATTTGATTCGCAGCAAATGATTCCTTTACCAGCTGAAAAAGCAGGAGTGGATAATGATTTAAATGAAAAAATAGAGCGTTATATAAAACGAGCGATAGAAGAAAAAGCAACTATTTACGCGTTTGGTGAAAGATGGGGACCAGAAGAAAATACACCTGATTCTTACTTTCATTTCGAACCAGGAAACGGTATACACGATATTCATATGAATCAAGGGAATGTAGAGAAATGGAAAGGTGATAATGGTATATGGCAAGACGGAGGAATACTCATTCATTTTGAAAAGGAAGAAGAATGGATCGGTATCTTTCTTGCCTTCCAATCACAGTCATGGTGTACCGATGAAGAGGGGCATGCTCGCGTTCCGGTTGAGCATTGTGATTATAAGAGGAATAATTGATAAGAAGAGGGCGTTCAAAACGAACGCCCTCCTCTTATTTTATAAAATCCAAGACTAACAAGTGTAGAAAGACAAGAGAACAGCAGAGCCACACTAGAAAACGCAATGAGGTACATATTATACTTCATCACTTTTCCAATGAGCTGGTTACTGTCGTACTGAAATAGTCCTGCTATTATGTTGAATAAAAATAAAACGATAAACATGACGATAACACCGTCTATCGATCCTTTAATATCTGGTTTACTTAAAGCGATATGTGCAGAAATACAAATGGCGATAAATAAAAATAGCCAAAAGGAAGGATTCAATAAATTACTTATTGTAAATAAGCTTTTCAATAATACAAACGTCGACAAGAGCATGTTTTGAACCATTTCTACATTAATAGAAGTAGAAGCGATTGTTTTTTCGAGAGCTGTATTAAATAAGAAATATGAATTTGGTACGAAATAGCGCATTAAAAGGATTAACGCAGTAATACCGGAAATAATAGGACCGATTCCAATGAAGAAGTTCCCAATTCGTTGATATACACTTTTTTGATTGTATTGATGTTGTACGTAGCCTAAAGCACCTTGACTTGTATCTGTTGGGAAAAACTGCGTTGCTACAATTTTATGACGAAATAGTACACACATAATGGCATGTCCAAGTTCGTGAATAGGAACACCAATCCACGCCGTTAAAAGGAATCCTTTTCTTCCGAAAGCTCTCGACCAATACAAGCGTGTGAGAGATTCTAAATAACCTAATAGCAATCCAATTACAATGATAACGCCAATTAAGGAAAATAATTGGATTATGCTTGTAAGGAGTATTTGAAAAATTGAGTTTACCACTTCCATTGTCTTTCATCCAATCTGTTAAAAATGTTATTTGTTCTGTTTCATAATAGCATTATTTTTCAAGAATGCTAGCATATATATTTTCTTTTGAAAGAAGGATTTCAGAATCTTTTTCTTGTAGTCATGTTTTATGTCCAAAGTCATATATTGAATTTGTAACACCCTATATGGTATATGCTTAAGGAGGGATGAGAGAATGAAATGTCCGTCATGTCATACAGAAAATGTAGCAGAGGCAAAGTTTTGCGGAAATTGTGGACACTCGTTAATGGAAGAAGTAGTGGCAAGTAGTGGTCAAGAAGAAGGGACGGAACTAGCGCGCACGGTACAAGCGAAGGAAACTCGACCAAATGAAACGGTAGAGCAAGCGAAGCGATTTGCGAGTGGGTATTTTCAGTTTTTTAAACATGCTTTCAAAGCACCGACAGCGATTATGAAAAGCGGCAAGGTTGAAGTACGAAATGGAATTGTAAGTCTTGTTCTTATTTGTTTTTTAGGAGCATGTATTTTTTATAGAATGATGAGTGCTGCTGCAGCTGTTACGAAAACATTTGCACCAGATATACCTACTCCTACATTCTTTTTGGACTCTGTAACGGTCTTTTTATTTTTACTAATTTTAACTTTATTTGTCGGATTTATTATTTTTGTAAGTGGGAAGATGATGAAATCATCGTTTTCGTTTCTTGAAGTATTTGGAATATGGGGAACGATAGCAACTCCGGCAATTGCTATATTAGTGCTTTCTTTTCTATTTAGTTTTTTATTAATCTTCTTCTTACCAATCTTATTAGGGCTAGCTACAACGTATATGGGAATTAGTATAATTGTAGCTACAGTAAAACTAGATAACGGTGGATTAGATCTTGTTTATACTCTTTTTATCGCAAATGTTTTCATCGGAATTGCAACGTTTATCGTGTTTTGGTCTTACATAAACACGATAATTCAAACCATTACTCAGGGATTAACTGGCCTCTAAAGAAAAGGTGGTTGAATGGATGAATGTATGTACAAAGTGTGGGACTCAGTTTGAAGACGGTGTGCAATTTTGTCAAAACTGCGGTCAGCAGAGGGAAAGTCTTGTAGTAAAGAAGAAAATGAGCAGCGGTACAAAAGTTGGCATTACACTCTTAACGTTACTTGTTGTAGTGATTGTTGGATTGTATTTGTACGGATCATCGTATTATAAGCAGGCGGCACAAGTAGACCGAATGATTACGATTTTACAAGAGAGGGACGGGGAGAAGTTAGCTAAAATCGTCACGACAGATGATCCATCAGTTATTGTAACGAGAGAGAGTTTAACTCCTCTATTTTCATATATAAAAGAAAATCCATCTTACGTGAGTGAATTGAAAGAATATTTGAGAAAAGGTGAAAAACAAGGGAGTGGAATCGAAAGAACAGATTTTTCGTTAACAAAAGACGGAAAGTATTTCTTTTTATTTGATCGGTATAAATTGAAAGCGAAGACGTACTATACAACTTTGCTTACAAATGAAAAAGGCGTAGCGTTAAAAATGAACGGAAAAGAAATTGATAAGTCAGATGATAAAAAGTTTGAGAAGCAATATGGACCTTTTCTCCCAGGAATTCAAGTGTTTCAATCAGAATATAAAAATGACTATGTAAAACTATCACGTGAAGAAAAGGTTGTACTTATGAAACAAGGTCAAAATAACGTAACGATAGATTTAACGTTGCAAGGGCAATATATTACAGTTCAAACGAACGCGCCTGGTGCAACATTATACGTGAACCAAAAACCAGTTACAGCGCTAGCTGGAGAAGAAATTAAGTGGGGACCGGTAGCAACTGATGGAAGTGCGACGATTTATTTAGAACGAAATGGAGAAAGTGGAAGGGAAACGACAAAGGTAGAAACGGTAACGGCACTTTCGTCTTATAATCTTCCATTCCAAAAGAAAAGTGCGGAAAAAACAGTTGTTTACAATGTTACTCCGCCGCCTACGACTCGGTATGTATATAATGGTTTCATCTTCCCGGATAGTGATATTCGAAAACTAACGAGTGCAGAATTAACATATTTATCGAAAGAACAGTTGAAAATTGCTAGAAATGAAATATACGCAAGACATGGACATATTTTTCAAACGAAAGATATGCAAGCGTACTTTTCAAAACAGTCTTGGTATAGAGAAAATCCGTATTTTTCAGGAACGTTAACCAATATTGAATCCTATAATGTGGAACTGATTAAAGCAAGAGAATAAACATGTGAAAAAGGTACAGTGCATAGCTGTACCTTTTCTATGGTTTTTTAGCTGAACCAGGATCCCTTGAAAAAAAGATATGAAAGAGGAATGTGACTTTACTTGCTTTTCCCGATGTACTAGCCTGTACGGCGGATAAAGAACTAGGTGATAAAGCTACTTCAGAATAGGGTGCTACGATTGTTTTGAGAGTATGATCTGACTCTCCTGATGTAGTAACCGTTATTGTATCTTGAGATAAGTTAATAACTTTAATAGTACCACTTGGAAATATGGACTTACCAGCATGTGAGGCTGAAGCGAAGCGAGTGCCTTTCCAAATATCTTGTGCGTAAGTATCATTGTCAGATGACCAAGCACGAGCGCTGTATATGGTTGCGTTAATGGAAAATTCTTGGTCAAGTGGCATGGCGGCTTTCGGTTCTTGCGGTTCCTCTGGAGTTTGAGCGAGAAGGCCAGCGCACATGTATATTTCACCTACTTTCAATTATTACTGTTATAGCATATTAAATATCTTGTTTATAAGACACGACGAATACCTATTTACACATAGTTTTGTGCAGCAAATTTGTAGATGAAATTCTCTTTCTTTACAATGGAGGTAGGTGTTGTTTTTATAAAATATGGAAATCGTAAAGAAGTATGTAAAAAAGAAGGAGTGGTAAAGTGAACTATGTCATTATTGGCGGAGATGCAGCTGGTATGAGTGCAGCTATGCAAATTGTTAGAAACGATGAAAATGCAAATGTTGTGACGTTAGAAAAAGGTGAAATTTATTCGTACGCGCAGTGTGGGTTACCATATGTCATTAGTGGTGCTATCGCTTCAACGGAAAAATTAATCGCGCGTAATGTAAAGACGTTTCGTGATAAATACGGAATTGATGCGAAAGTACGACATGAAGTAACGAAAGTAGATACGGAAAAGAAAATGGTGTACGCAGAACATACGGAGACGAAAGATGTTTTTGAATTTCCGTATGACCGTTTATTAATTGCGACTGGCGTACGCCCTGTTATGCCGGAATGGGAAGGACGCGAGTTACAAGGCGTTCATCTTTTGAAAACAATTCCTGATGCTGAGCGTATATTAAAAACGCTAGAAACGAATAAAGTAGAGGATGTAACCATCATTGGCGGCGGTGCAATTGGTCTAGAGATGGCGGAAACATTTGTAGAACTAGGAAAAAAAGTAAGAATGATTGAGCGAAATAATCATATCGGTACGATTTATGATGCTGATATGGCAGAGTATATACATAAAGAAGCAGATAAACATAATATTGAAATTTTAACGAATGAAAATGTAAAAGCGTTTAAAGGAAATGAAAGAGTGGAACAAATTGAAACGGATAAAGGAACGTATAAAGCGGATCTTGTTTTAGTATCGGTTGGAGTGAAGCCAAATAGTGATTTCCTTGAAGGAACGAATATACGTACAAATTATAAAGGAGCAATCGAAGTAAATGCATACATGCAAACGAATGTGCAAGACGTATATGCAGCTGGTGATTGCGCAACACATTACCATGTTATAAAGGAAATTCATGATCATATCCCGCTCGGAACGACTGCCAATAAACAAGGGCGACTTGCTGGACTGAATATGCTGGATAAACGAAGAGCGTTTAAAGGTACGCTAGGTACAGGCATTATTAAATTTATGGATTTGACGCTCGCAAGAACAGGCTTAAATGAAAAAGAAGCAAAAGAGCTACATATCCCGTATAAAACAGTCAAAGTAGACTCGACAAATATGGCGGGCTATTATCCAAATGCAAAACCACTTTACTTAAAATTACTATATCGTTCTGATACGAAACAATTATTAGGCGGACAAGTAATTGGAGAAGAAGGTGTAGATAAGCGAATAGATGTAATTGCAATGGCACTCTTCAATAAAATGAGTATTCACGATTTAGAAGATGTCGACTTAAGTTACGCACCACCATATAACAGCGTTTGGGATCCGATTCAGCAAGCGGCAAGGAGAGCGGAATAGCACTTTTTAAAGTGCTATTTTTTTCGTTAAAGGGGAATAATCATTTTTGTCGAATGAAGAGGATTGGGAAATAGTTACATATAGGGAAGGGGATCATTAAAAATGTTTGTAACACTTCAAATAGTTCAGGAATCAGAAAAAGAAATATTACGTAATTTGTATGCACTATATCTTCATGACCTCTCTACATTTACTCCTCATATAACGATGGGGGCAAATGGATTTTTTGAATACGAAGATTTGCATATGTTTTGGGTAAATGATGGAATAACTCCGTATTTTATTAAATGTGATAATGATATTGTAGGGTTTTTATTGCTACTGGAACGTCCATTTTTAAAAAAGGAAAATGACTTTGGTATTAATGATATTTTCATATTGAATCAATATAAGGGAAGAGGAATCGGAAAGAAGGTTATTAAAAATGTATTAGAAGAGAAAAGAGGACAATATTTCGTTATTGAACTTATAAAAAACGTACCAGCTGTTACGTTTTGGAAGAAAGTATATAGAGAGCTAAACATTGAATTTGATGAACGAAAACAAATAATTGATGATGAAGAGTGCCTTGTTCAAACGTTTAAAATATAATGAAATAGGTGCTCTTACTATATTACTTTGAAATGTAGCTTTATCCCAAATTAACGGCCCTTAAAAGCCCGATTGGTGAGGGCGGATAATCAGTTGGTGATGAAGAAAACCCCCACTGATTAAAGTTTCACTTTATTTTGAATATATCTTTCACCCTTGAAAACATAGTACTTATCGCTTATATTTTCATATAGTATTTATTTTTAAATAAAGCAATGAACGAACCAGGGGGCACAGTATGGCAATTAACATGAAAACAATCGAAGAATGGATTGCTGAATCAAACGCAAGACAGGAAGAAAACTTTGGAAACGTTGTTGAAGAGATGAAAGAAGTATGCGTTGGACTTGATAATGCGACATTAATTTATACGAAAAATGTATTTTGTTTCGGTAAGAAGGTAGAAGTATTGTTCTTTTTCCAAGACCATGTCGTAATTGGACAAGAAAGAGACGAATATATTGAAATTGAAAAATTAAAGTATGATGCTATTACACATAGTAATTTAAAAACAAATGATAAAAATACAACACTAGAATTAAAGTTTGCTAGCGGACAATCTATCGATTTAGATAGTTTAAATGATAACTACGGTACGAAAAACTGGTTATTTGCAAGACAAATTAAGAGTATTTTTAAATTAATCTAGTACAAAAAAGCAGACCGCAAAGGGTCTGCTTTTTACTTAACTCCTATTACACAAAGGCATCCTCTTTCTTCATAACATTTCACGTTTGTAAATCCTGTTTTATAAAATAGGTTTATTAATTCTTCATTCGTTTTACATTTCTCCATATGATATTGAATTTTGAAAGTTTCAGCCACTAATAAAAAGGATCCGTTCGGTTGTAGGACGCGAAATACTTCTTTTATATCTTGTTCCATATCAGGCCAAAAGTAGTGTGTTTGAAAAGCGGTAATGAGATCAAAGAAGTTCGTATGATAGGGAATAGAAGAAACGCTTGCTTGTTGAACAATTACTTTTTGGTTTTGAACATCTTTTATATTAGTCTGTATAGAATTTTTTACAGCTTGATCGGAGTAATCAATCCCATATATTTTCCCAAGTGGAGTTCGTTTTGAAAGAGTGTGTATCGTTTTACCTCCACCACAGCCGATATCTAATATGACTGCATCTGTCTTTATATGTATTTTTTGCAATCCCCAATTTGTTAGTCTCGTATGTGCAGTGTTCATAATACAAAGCATGGAGGAACCGATTGTCCCACGAGGATTTTTCGCTTGCTGAATTAATTGTTGTAAAATGCTCAAGTTAAACTCTCCTTTTATGTAAGAATATATACTTATTTCGCTTTTTATAAATTAAGTCCTTTAAAAAAAGCACGCCGTCTACCGGCGTGCTTCTAATTCCGCAAAGCTCCTTGTAACCAATTCCGCGCCCGATACGCTCCAACAGGAATTTGAATGAGAGACGTTTCATTTCCAGCATCTATCCCATACAATTGGTCGCATGAATTTGTATCAAAACTTAGTAATGGATGCCCGCCCATCCCCATCGTGGTTGCGGCGAAAACGAGTTTATGAACGAGTATGCCAGCTTCCATTTGGTGAATACGGTATCCTCTATAGCCTAATGCATGTGTATAGTAATCTTTCTTTCCGACTGCATGTAGGCAGAGCGGTACTTGAAAAAGATTTACGTTATCCATCGTCATACTAGATTGAAGGGGATAACGAAGGTCTCCGTATCGAAGTGGCTGTATGGAATGAGTTTTACTGTTATAAGCGTAAGCACCGTTTTCTATATCTTTTACGTTATAAATACATCCATATAATGAGACGCGTGCATTTTCATTTATATACTTCCCGTCAAGATCGTTGTAATAAGGGAAGGCGAGGCTCGCTTCTTGTAGTAAAGTAGCGAGCTCGGCTGCATCCCATTTCGTTAAAGTAAAGTCAGCGTCAGGGGAATACCGTTGTTTACAAAGTTGTAAGAAATCATAAGATAACCGCTCTACTTTCGGCAGTTGTACAGCGTGCGTGTTATGTTGATAGTGCTCTTCATGATGTAGTGTTTGGAAATGTGCCGTCGATTCGATCATAGAAGCTTCATTTATTTTTGTTATCATCGGATATTTCTCTACATGTTTTGAGCGAACGAAATGTTCATGTGCTAACGGCGGAATTTGCTGCAACAATTCATGAGAAGTAATTGTTTTATTTCCACGGTAATCATTGTGAAACCAAACAGTTTGCGGTTCCGTACTTAAAGGAACAACAGCATACACGCTTTCTTCGTCTTCTGAAAGTCCGAGTAAATGATTGATTGCACGGTCTAGAAATTGAAAATATACGCCATTTGTGTAGCTGAATTGCTTGGCACATTCAAGTAATTGTCCGATGAGAACACCGCTATCCAATCCTTGAAGGCGATACGAAAAGTTATTGTATTTAAAGAAGTTTTTCCAAAACATAGTGGATACAAATGCAGCACCAAAACAAGACTGTATGTTACAACGATTGCCAAGTGCTTCCGAAAGATAAGAATCGAAATTTCCTTCACGAAGTAAAACAAGCCGGTGATGCGCGGCATCGTAATGGTAAATACCGTCTGGGTAATCGTCAATCTTTAAATATATATACAATTCATTCGGATATAAAGCACCGCCTGACGGGATAGATCTTCGGAATAAAATTTTCTCGCTATTGAGCTGACATAATTGGGTTAAACCAAATGAGTGCCAAAGGTAATGACCAATCTCCTTTAAAGTAGGTGTAGTAGAAGAGTTAGGTAAAGATAATGGTATTTCTAAAGAGAGAGGAATTGCAGGTACATTTCGATATAATTTATAAGGAAGCGGTGCATCTGCCCAGTCCACTTCATGATTCGGCATAATTTCATCGATCGAAAAATGAAGATGATGTAAAAAAGTATCCAGCTGCATAGAATCCCCTCCTTTACTATGGAAACGGGTGCGGATGTGGATTTAATTGTTCATTCGTTAAAGGCTCAGCGCTATATCCAAGCGTCATCGGTACGGTATACACTCTATCTAGTCCTGTAACACGAGTGAGATGGTGACCGAACGTCATCGGTAGCATGCCTGGAATAATGACCTTTACACAATGCAATCCGTTCTTATCTATAAGAGAGACGGTTTGATCTACAACGACTACTTCAAGTCCAGATTGCTGCAGCCGGTTTAAAAGTTGATGAAGATCGGAGGTCAAATCAGGATTAAATGATTGCAACCCGTTCATTTCTTGGAACGTTTGCACAGGTGCATCGTCACGTAAAAGAAAGTGAAGCCGTTCTTCTGCTTCTTTCAATCCGTACAGCATACTATGGTCTTCCATTTTATTTACGAGATACGGATCTTGTAAGCAATTTTCGTAGTGCTCTCTTTTTTGCTCGAGTTCATCGTCTGTTATAAGTAACATGCCTGCTATTTCATGAATGGCACTCTTTAAAGCGCGGACTGGGTCTAAATGAGAGCCTCCTGCACAAACAACGTTCATTCCATTTGCACGCGTATTTTTCGCAATTACCCATAGGCTTGGGATGCCGTGTTCCATCGTTGCATTAAAAGCATGTAACTCATAACCAGTAATCGTGTACAGCCGCTGAATCATTAATTGTAATTCCGTATCATTTGCTGAACTCAGGTCAAGGCGAGGAAGAGGTAATTCCGCATACCAAGTGAGCAAAAAGGCGTCACGCTCTACAATTTCTAAAATGCCGTGAAAAATTGCTTCTTCTAAACTACCACCAATTGCACATCCATTTGATGTTTCATATACGAAGGCATCTCGATGACCAAGGCTATAATAGGCAACAGATTCAGGAACTAAAAGTGGCCGGTTTTGTGATAAAGAATATCCCCATACCCAGTTTTGTTCGTAGTCAGGATCAAACGGCTTAAACGGAAAACTATTACGATTATAATGTTCATTTGTATGCACACCGAGTGAGAGGGGATTCAGTGCATGATCCTCTAACTCACGAAAACTGCCGTGTACATTTGTCTTTTTCCCTCGAGGTGACATACCACAATATCGTTCTAAACCTTCTAAAATAGCAGTTGCTTCACTCATTGCAAATGAATGAGTTCGACCTGCAACCCCTTCATTTCCAAACATTAACGGCATGTTTATAATAACGTCAGCAAACGGTAATAAAGAATGCTGCATTTTTCCGTTCAACATACCGACCCGATAATCTAAATAATCTCTCGTTAAAAATGTATTTAGCTCATGAATCGAACGACAACGATACGTTGCATCACTTGTTTTTAAGCTCGGTTGTAATGAAATCGATGCTGCATCTGCCGTATCATCAGGCAAATTGCTACATACAGGGCAGAGGGGATCTGGAAGAAAAGAATGCCGCGTACATTGCAGTGTTTGTAAGTTTAGTAAAATGAGTTCATTTTCTAAAGAAGAATGGTTATGAGTTAAGATCTTCTCTGTTTCTGCACGAATAAGATGGCACATTTGTAACATACCATTTTGGGTGGCACGTACATCACGCCTTGTTACATTATCTGCCTTTAACGTATATTTCCGCTGTAGTTCCCACATTTCTTGTTGATCAAAGCCGGCGATAAAGCGGCGTCCATCAGAGCAGTTGGAACAGCCAGTTGTAAGAGGATGAATGTAAGGACCGATAATACCTTCACCAAATGAAGTGAATGCACGTAGCCATGGAATATGATTTGACCGAAACATTAGCTCGGCATCATGATGAATGGCAGAAGGAGAACCATCATGTAATACGAGAGCGAGGTCGATATTTTCAGGGAGTCCGTCTGTAATTGTATGTTGGCGAATGATGGAATATTGTTTGCATAATTGATCGTTTACATAGTCGGCAAGAAGGCCATCTCCTATAAGCAAAATATTTTGAGTCATAGACCGTCCTCCTTTGCAATTAATACCCCGTACACACCATCTAAGTTTTCTTTCAAAAATGATTCAATTGCTAAATCAAACACGAATGGATAAAAATTATGTTCTTCTAAATGTTGCAAGGCAAGCTGTAAAGATTGCACGCCTGGAATTTCTTTTTCCTCTTGTATTTCAACTCTAAAAGAATCAGTGTCATATAAAATAATTGATGATTCAGGCAAGATATTAGCTCTATAAGGAGTCTCTTCGTTTTGAATATGAAGAAGTGATAGTTGTAATGCGTTTCGTAGTGCTAACGTCATATTAATATTAGATGCACCGTACCATCGATCATTTATACCGACCCAAACGACTGGAAAGCTGAGAATTTCTTCACTCATCGCAATTTTAGGTGTTTCATGAATTGTAGAGAGGGCATCGTAATAAAATCTACAATGCTTATCATGAATTTCGGTTAAGTCGATTGTTGTAATTTCTTCTAACATATGTGAATGCCGTTCATACAATTTGTTATTTAAATGTTGTTGTAGCGCCCGGTATACACCTTCTGTCATCGTTTCTCCAGCACCGATACCGATATCGTTATGTTCAGGAATAAGGCGGTGCATAATTTCCGCTACATATGTTTCAATTCCTGCTAAACCAGCTTCTCGGCGCGCTTCATTATGAGTCAAACCAGCGCAAGTCATAAGAGGCAGGAGGGAAGCAGGACCATCTGTTAGTGGAGTAGCCACTTGAATATTGCATTGTGATAACGGTAATTGATATAAATCTTGTTCATCCCATAGATGGAATATACCGGCTTCTTTAGAAGTTAATGAATCGAAAAAACGGAATAAATCAGTTGAGGTATGTTGGTTGGACCGATGCTCAAGTTGTTCAGAAAGATTTTCTATCGTATCAATTGTAAAACTTTCATCAGTTGCAAGAGGGTGTTTTATAAAAGGATGCCATGTTCCTTCGAGTGTTTCATAATTTAATAAAAAGAATTGCGGTTCTTTTTCTCGGTAAGAATCATCAGCGACATGCTTAAATAATTCAAATACGATTATATTTGCTAACATTGCTGATGTAACTGCTGAAAATGATGCTGATGAATGTTCATTTTGTAAAGTCGTTTCATGTAGCCGATGCCATGCGGATTCCCAGCATTCTTCACGATTTGTCATTACGACAGGGCCAGCTATACCAATTGTTGATAAACAGACGGCTGGTATGAAGTTCTTTCCTGCTTCCTTGCAAATCGTGTGAACTGCTCTTAGGCCTTCAATATCTCCATTTTGGGAAACGTACAAAATCCAGTCGAAAGGCTCGAACACTTCATGCAGGGGACGATCAATTGTCGTATTTATTTCTTGAACAAGAACATGATCATCAACTTCATATGCAAGTTCTACCAGCTCATGAATGCGGTCGTAATTTGTTTCCGTATAATCTGTGACAAGGTAATGAAAGGTAGGTAATCCGGATTCTAATAAAGAAGAAGCTAAGGAAGTAAGCATATCTCCAGAACCAATTATAAGGACGTTTGTCGCACGATATGTTTCAAATTTTAGAGCGCCTGAATGAGAATCAGCTTCTAAAAATTCAATTTGTGAAGCGTATCTATCAAGTAATGCGCTATTCAATTCATGAGGGGCATCTTGACTTATATCACGAACGAAACCATTTTCATATAAAAGCTCTCCAATTTCAAATACACGATTTTGATAGGGGAGAGGGAGACCATCTGTTATTTCTGCTAAAGAATAATTACCGTTAAACATCGGCATTAGTTTTTCAATCCAGTTATAAATTCCATCACCGTCCATGCGGAATGAACTGGCGTTATTTCGAAAATAGACACCACCGTTTGAGTCGGGAAGAAAGAAAGTATCCTTATTTGCTTTCAGTTTTGCATGAATTGGAAGGTTACTCATTTTAATCCTCCTTACGTTTTAGGCATACATTATTAGCTTATGTCATGCAATTTGTCCCGTATGAACGCAATAAAAAAAGGCTGTAGAATGATTCATTCTACAGCCTGTAATAGATTATTAATCTATCAACCTTCTAATAATAATGATTTTGGATCTTCAAGCATATCTTTAACAGCAACAAGGAAGCTAACTGCTTCTTTACCATCAACAATACGGTGATCGTAAGATAGTGCAAGGTACATCATCGGGCGGTTTTCCATACGTTCTGCATCAATTGCAACTGGACGTACTTGGATTTTATGCATTCCTAAAATACCAACTTGTGGGCTGTTTAGGATTGGTGTTGACATTAGAGAACCGAATACCCCACCGTTTGTAATTGTAAATGTACCACCTTGTAGTTCTTTTAATGAAAGTTTGTTATCGCGTGCTTTCATACCTAAATTACGAATTTCACTTTCGATTTCAGCGAAGTTTAATTGGTTAGCATCGCGTACAACTGGAACAACTAATCCATCTGGAGCTGCTACTGCAATACCGATATCATAGAATTTTTTAATGATAAGCTCATCGCCTTGAATTTCAGCATTTAATAATGGGAATTGTTTTAATGCTGCAACAACTGCTTTTGTGAAGAATGACATAAAGCCAAGACGTACATCATGTTTTTTCTCGAAAGCATCTTTACGCTCTTTACGTAATTCCATGATTGCAGTCATATCAACTTCGTTAAATGTTGTTAACATTGCAGATGTTTGTTGAACTTCTACAAGACGTTTTGCAATTGTTTGACGGCGGCGGGACATTTTCACACGCTCAACTGGTTTTTCGAATTCCGTTTTTGCAACTGGAGCAGGAGCTGGACTTTTTGGAGCAGCTGGTGCTTCTTTTGGTGCTGCAGCATGAGCTTGTACATCGTGTGGTCTCACACGTCCAAGTGGATCTGTGCTACGTACGTCGTTTAAGTCGATTCCTAATTCACGAGCCATTTTTCTAGCAGCTGGTGATGCGATAGGACGGTTCGTATTTGGTAAACCTTGTAAAGTTGCAGTTTGCTCAGCATTTGGTGCCGCAGCTTTCGGTGCTTCAGCAGCCGTTTCTTGTTTTGGTTGCTCAGCAGGTGGTGCAGGTGTACTTACTGCAACTGGTGCTCCGTTTGCATCTAAAATTGCGATAGTTGCGCCAACTTCAACTGTATCCCCAGGTTCGCCTAGTAACTTCGATACAATACCTGAATCTTCTGCAATGATTTCTACATTGACTTTATCAGTTTCAAGCTCAACAACGCTGCCGCCTTTCTCAACTTTGTCGCCTACGTTGATAAGCCATTGTGAGATAGTTCCTTCAGTAATAGATTCTGCAAGCTCAGGTACTTTAATTTCGATCATTTTAAATGTCCTCCCCTTATTTGCCTAACGGTGTGTTTTTTCTTCTTTTGTCTTCGGTAATCTCCATTTGTTAGCCTGACCTTGGGCAGAATATCTGCCCAAGAACAAGCTAGAAACATTCATTGTTATTTTCAGTTGCTGAAAACTTCAATTTCTTGTTTATCTTGACGGAAGTTATACTTCACATCTAAAGCGTGTGCAACAATTAGTTCTTGCTCAGCTTTGTGAGCGAATGGATCGCCGCCAGATGGACTAGAGCGATCTGGGCGTCCAATGTAACCTGTCTTCACTTTATCTCCAGCAAGTTCAAACAGAATTGGAGCCATATAATGCCATGCGCCCATATTACGAGGTTCCTCTTGAACCCAAATAATTTCTTCTAAGTTTTTAAAGCGTTTAATAATAGATTGAACTTTCTCAGCAGGGAATGGGTACAGCTGTTCAATACGAACGACATGAACTTCATCTAAGTTGTACTCATGTTTACCAGACTCAATTTCTGCTGCTAAGTCAATCGCCATTTTACCTGTGCTTAAAACAAGACGTTTTACTTTAGTTGGTTTTGTACCAAGGTTTTCTTGTTCTAGAGCAGGTTGGAAACGTCCTTCGCTTAACTGACTAGCAGTTGAAAGCGTAAGTGGGTGACGTAATAAACTCTTCGGCGTCATCAATACTAATGGTCGAACAGCTTCTGTTCCTAAGATAGATGCTTGACGACGTAAAATATGGAAGTATTGTGCCGCACTCGTTAAGTTTGCAACTGTCCAGTTATTCTCAGCAGCTAACTGTAAGAAACGCTCTGGACGTGCACTAGAGTGCTCTGGTCCTTGACCTTCATAACCGTGTGGTAATAGAAGAACTAAACCAGATTTTTGACCCCATTTTGCTCTTCCTGCTGAAACATATTGATCAAATAATGCTTGCGCAGTATTTGAGAAGTCACCATATTGCGCTTCCCACATAACAAGAGTTTCTGGAGCGAATACGTTATAACCATACTCGTAACCAACAACAGCAGCTTCTGATAACGGACTGTTATGAACAGAGAATGAAGCATTAATGTTCGGTAAGCGATGTAATGGTGAATATGTTTCATTTGTATCAGTATCGTGTAATACGATATGACGGTGTGCGAATGTACCACGCTGTGAATCTTGACCAGTTAAACGAATTGGCGTACCTTCTTGTAAAATGGAAGCGAATGCTAATGACTCAGCAAGTGCCCATTCAATTTTACCGTTCTCTTCAAGAGCATCTTTACGGCGTTCAAGAATTTTCTTCACTTTCGGATATACGTTAAAGCCTTCTGGCCAAGATAGTAAACCTTCATTAATTGCACGAAGTGAGTCAATCTCAACACCAGTATCAATTGGTTGAATGCCTTTTGCAACAACATCTGGCACTTTAACGTGAATTGTTGCATCGCTCGTATCAGCTGGCGGTACTTGTGCATAGTCAGATTTTAATTGCTCTTGTATAAACTGTGTAATTGTTTCAACCTCATCTGCATTTAGAACGCCAGCAGCTTGTAATTGATCTGCATAAATTGCTCTTACAGTTGGGTGATTTTTAATCTTTTTGTATACTTGTGGTTGTGTAACTGCTGGGTCATCCATTTCATTATGACCGTAGCGGCGGTAACCAATTAAATCGATTAAGAAATCTTTTTTGAACAACATGCGATATTGGATAGCCAAGTTAGCAGCAGCAAGACAAGCTTCCGGATCATCAGCGTTCACGTGAACGATCGGAATATCGAAACCTTTTGCAAGGTCACTTGAATATTTTGTAGAACGAGAATCATAGCTATCAGTCGTAAAACCAACTGCATTGTTAGCGATAACATGGATTGTTCCGCCTGTTTGGTACGCGTTCAATCTGCTTAAGTTCAATGTTTCAGATACAATACCTTGACCAGGGAATGCAGCATCACCATGAACTAAAATTACGAATGATTTTGAAGTATCTTGTTCTGGAAGACCAGATTTTTTACGATTCTCTTGAGCCGCACGTGCGAAACCTTCCACAACAGGGTTAACGAACTCAAGGTGACTCGGGTTATTTGCTAATGTAACGCGAGTGCTAACTTCTTCGTTACTAACGACTTGTTCTCTACCTAAGTGGTATTTTACGTCGCCAGTCCAGCCAGAGTTTGCCACTGCGCCTTCTATTTTTGCATGTTTGAACTCAGCAAACATGTGACTATATGGTTTTTCTAATACGTGTGCAAGTACGCTTAGACGACCGCGGTGAGCCATACCAATCATGACATCTTCAACGCCGCCCTTGGCACCTTCTAGAACAATTTCATCTAGAACGGGTACAAGCATATCAACGCCCTCGATAGAGAAACGCTTTTGCCCAACGAATGTTTTATGCAAGAATTGCTCGAAACCTTCAACAGCTGTTAAACGTTTTAAAAGAGCAGTTCGTTTTTTATTTGATAGTGGTTGACGCAATGAATTTGATTCCACCATTTGATGCAACCACGCGCGTTCTTCACTATCTTGTATATGAGAAAATTCATAAGCTAAAGATTTTGTATAAACGTCTTTTAATCTATGAATTACATCAAGTGCAGTGTGAATACCTTCTGGTGCATCTTGCCATACTGTTTTAGCTGGAATTGCTTTCAAATCAGCATCGCTCAGTTCGTTCATTGCTTTCTCAAGAAGAGATTGTCCATTTGCAGCATCTTCCATCGGGTTGATGTGAGCCAACGTATGCCCGAAAGAACGAATCTGTTCCACAAGTTGAACGACTTTAAGAATTTTTTCAATGTTCCCTGTGTTTTGAGGAGAAAAATGTGTTGCTGTGTTGTCCCCTGTTACGACATCATCTTGAAACGAAGGAGCTCCAAAAATTTCAAAAAGCTCTTGTAATTCCGGATCAACAGAACCTGCTCCAGTTACGTAAAGATCATACTGTTCAATCACATAACCAAGGTTCGGACCGTGGAACTTGGCCCAAGGGTTTGTCGTTGTATTCTTCCTCGTCATTTGTTTAAACCTCCCAATGCATATAATCCTTTTCCTTACAAAAGGTGCATTTTGCTCTTTTCAATAATTGATGAATCAATAATCAATGTAAATGTTTTCTTTACTCTTATGTTATTACAATAATTTACATAATACCAAACACTATTACTTATCTGTTTTGTAAAAAAACATTCACAATAACTTATCACCCAAGTTAATCTTTCATGTTATAAAGTAATTTTACAGAAAAATGGGGTGGATATATTTGGTATACCTATACGAATAACTAAAATTGTTGCATGTAAATATAAGTATAATAGTAAGAATGTTTCGATAAAAATAAGTTCGAATTATGTATATTGAAATAATAAGCGCTTTCATTGATATTATACAACAATATAACGGAATATAGTATAAAAAATAAAAAATTATGAATTTATCGTAAACTTTATTTAGATAGTGTTAAATATTGAAAGGAAAGTGAAGGATTTCTACAAAAAAAGTGGTTAAACATAAAAAATGCTTCATAAACAGTTAGTTTCTATAAATATGCCGAAAAACACCGCAAAACAAACAATGGATTTTGCTGAATAAAGATGAAAATGAAATATTTTAAAAGGATAAAACAAATAGGGGGATATTAAATTTTCACAGAAACGGGGAAGAGATATAGTAACGGATATATACATTGTCCCATGTTTCATTACAAAATAGACGTGCTGAAATTGAAAAAGTTTCTTCTATATAAATGGAGTGGAACAAACTAAAACATACGTAAAGGAAACTTGACGTAAAGTTTCCTTTACATATATACTCAGTATATGGGAGGAGGGGGAAATTTCCTTGGAAAATAAAATGGTCGAATACCGAAAAAAATTTGGACTATCTCAAGAAAAATTGGCTGAGAAACTTGGAGTTTCCAGACAAACTATCATTTCAATTGAAAAAGGAAAATACGATCCATCACTTCCGTTAGCATTTGAAATAGCGAAAACATTTCAGACAACGATAGAACATGTATTTATTTATGAAGGAAAAGAAGAGGGGGAGTAAAAATGAACTATTCACAAAAGTATTTCGTTATTATGGGAATTATTTTTCTGTTTATGGGTGGATTTATGATATTAACAGGCATAATGACGCATTCTGCACCGCCAGCTATAACGTATCCATTGATTGGGATGATGATTATGAGTTTCTGTCTAAGTTACTTGCACCCACAATTTAAAGAAAAAGACGAGCGAATGAAGCTCATTCGTTATAAAGGAATGTTCGTGACCTTTTTTGCATTAACAGCATATTATCTTCTTTTCTCTATCGGTCTAAACTTAAAAATACTTACACTATCTGCTACTGAATTATTGAATATACTAATGGCACTTACGATGAGTACAGTTTTTATCTCATTTGTTGTTTTAGCGAAAAGATATTAAGATGGAAGAGAGAAAGGAAGATTAACATATGCAAATGTTGTATGCTTTTGGAATGGGGCTTGTATTATTTTTAGCCGTATTCTTATTTATTCGTAAAGACGTTCAAGGTGGGACGTTAACGAAAAGAGGCTTTTATAAAATGATCGGCTGTTTAGTTGTTATGTTTATAGCGATTATCGTAATGATCGTTTTAATAAATCAGTCACTATAGAATTTAAAAATGGAACCTTACTGTAGTAAGGTTTTTCTTTTTGGTTTAAAATCCGAAATTTCCCATATAATCCATTTACTACATATAATCGATATTATATAATTTAATAAAATGATAGATAGGGAGAATAGTATATGAATAAAAAAACTATCTTCTTTTTATTAACATGCCTACTACTTATAGCTAGTATTACTTATATAATATGTAACAAACGAGAACAAGTGCCACCTATGTTAGTATGGGAGGGCCAGAAATACTACGTAACGAATGAACCTGCCAAAGCAGAAGAAGTTGGGCAAAGGCTCGGAGAAGTAACAAAGAAACTTGAAACAAGTAAAAAACCTACTAAAAATAGTGAATCCAATATATTACAAGAAAAAACAGAACTATTCACAGTGATAGAAGAAGAAAAAGGTCCTCACTCCCCTTTAATCATAAAGGAGCCTTATAGTGACGAATATAGAATAGTAAGACCGATGTTACATGTACTATAAAGTGAAAAGGAGACTCATATGCAGACAGTAACTTCATATCCATGGTCGTTAAGAAAAATGTTTGTTTTTTTCCTTTGCTTCATCCTGCCTCCTATCGGTGCAATTTATATTTTGATGAATAGAGAGGCGCTACAAAAAAGAGACTTCATTTTATATGTATTATTTGCTGCTATTAATATATCGCTTTGGTTATCGCTTATGATCTTTGATCGGAGTATGTGGATGGTAGCGGGGCATTATGTACTTGGAGCAATTGTAATTGTTTTTTCGAATATGAATAAGAGATAAGCCAGTAATTTTAAAGTTGCTGGTTTTTCTTTTGCTATTTATATGGAGATAGAGAATTATCTCATTTTAGTTTAAATAGATCAGCAGGTGCTAAATTAGGTGAGAGATATTTGCCACCAACTAAAAAATAATTGGAGGTAAAGAGAATTGGAACTAGATGACAAAGTATACAATCAAATTTTACAACTGTGTGAAGAGGGAGATATTCTAGATAAAAACGTACATTCATTTCATTTATTCTATTGACGTTTCGAGATATCATCGGTAAAATAGATTCATCTAAAAAATCGTACATTCAAAATGCTGATATTACTGTCTTCGTGAAAGGGGTACTTGGTATGAATCAATTGAAGGACGTACAACCGATTCGAGATTTAGAACAAATCGATAACATGAAGTGGGCATTACGTAGGCACTGTAGCGAAAGAGATTACATACTATTCTTGATCGGTATTAATACGGGATTACGTGTAGGTGATCTACTAAAGCTAAAGGTATTGGACGTAAAGGAGAAACGAAAAGCTATCGTTAAAGAAGGTAAGACGCAAAAGAAACGTACTATCTACCTAGATTCAGTATACGATGAGGTACAAGAGTACATAGCCACGTTAGATAGTGAGTGGTTGTTTCCATCACGCAAAGGAGACAAAGCAATCTCACCGACACAAGCATATCGTCAGTTAAATAAAGCGGCAGATTTTGCAGGAGTAGAAAGCGTAGGCAATCATTCGCTAAGGAAATCATTCGGATATTGGTACTATAAACAACACAAAGATGTAGCGGAGTTGCAAAAGATATTAAATCATAGTCATCCTTCGATAACGTTACATTACATTGGAATTACGGAAGAACAAATTGAAGGCAAATTAAAAACGTTTAAATTATAGTCGGTAAAATAATACCGGCTTCTTTTTTACCCCCCGGGGCTATCAAAAATAAAAAAGTTTTGCCAGGTGCCCGCAAAATCCGTGCAGAATTTAAAACTTCGGGTCTAAATCACTAGATAATACTCTACGTTTTACGGACTATAAACCTTTCTTATGTATTACTACTATTCCGAATACATACCGCTAAATTCCTAGACAATTCTCTAGGGAAAACGGCTTTAAAACGTAAAATACCGACTCTAATTAGTAATTTGAAAGGAACTACGTACTACATTACGGCTAGTGATGCGTATGTGAGTGTGAAGTAATAGTAAAGCCGACTCATATCAAGCTGAGTCGGCTTTGTTTAGTTTTTATTCTTTACTTTTTATAGCTTCTTTTAGTATTTCAAGGGTCTGCTGTAACCATTCTATAGCTGTTAAGTTTAATGCAGGGAAATAAATGTAAGCATTATATTTAATAAATTCCTCTTTTTCACTATCAGTTAGATTACTGTTTAAAAACAAAAGTATATCATTTTTAGTATTTTCGATACATATTTTAGTAACTTCCATTATAAATTCATTAAGAGCTTCCTCAGGTGATTCAATATCTTGGTGAAATGTTCCTGCTAAGAAATCACCTAATTCTTCATAATGGCTATATTTATTTTCCATACAAATTCTCCTCTACTTTTCTGGATATCCTGTAATAATAAAACTTCCTTGGTTATCTTTTTTCAAAACAATCACAGCATTTTCCACATCTAAAGCACCATTTGATCCTCTTTCGACATATCGTCCAAGTATACTATTACCGTTTTACTTTACGTAGGTTATTACATTAGCGAAAAATATTTTGAAGTTCGTTATCCATTCTCTCAAAATCGTTAGCTACCGAATGAATATTATCAATCGCTTGTTGAAAAGCAGCAGAAAATTGTTTCGTTAAATCTAAAACCTGTTGATTCGCTTCTTGTGCTTTGGAATTAACAGATAGTGTTGTACGCGTCGCCTTTGTTATAGAACGACTTGTTGCACTTTGAAGCCTGTCAGAGGCTAATCCCATTTTCGTAGCAATTTGTGTTGCTGTTTGTAAATTACTTTGGAATTTTCCCATTACTTGAATCCTTTCTATACTTAATAAACAATGAAAATTATACCATATTAGTATAAAATTCCGTATTGATAGAGAACCTTTGTTGGGGAATTTTTTTTAGAGTCTAAAAGGCAATAATTCCGAGAAATACCTTTGTGCGAACGCGGTAAAAAAGATTTAACGATTTATGATACGGATAGTTATAGAACAGTCAAAATTTATTGCAGAGCGACAATCGTAAATATACACGAAATGAGCGCCGCAGAATTTATTGAAGAGGTACTAGAGAGACAGAATTAAACCAGCGGCAACTGGTCGGAAAACAAACTCGGGCAAGGTAAGACGAAAACGATGACGGCAATTTTATATATAGAACGAGTAAAGAGCGTGCGGCCTACACACGTTCTTTTTTACGTTTATTTAATCGGAAAATGCGCGACGAAGGACCCGCCCGCGTCCTAATAAGTATAGGCGGTAAAAATTACGAAGGAGGACGTTTGTATGGAAAAAGAAACTGAAGATGCAGATATCCTAGCGGAAGATACACTTAAAAAACATTTCGGCGATCCTACCGGTTTTTCACGTGTATCGAATTCGCTGGTGAGACTATACACGTTATTACCTGAATTTAATTCCGATGTTGTGGGTTTGTATGCTTATATGCGGTCTTGGCGGATGCTCTATTTTTTTGTCTTAAAAATGAGTTCTATTAGTTTTCCGATTTCTATTTAAAGGTGCAACGACCTGTTTAATTATCCAATGTTGATTCTGCTGATCTACTAGCGATTGTTTTGATAGATGAGTGTATCGCATAACCATCCGTAAATCACTGTGACCTAATATGAGTTGTAAATGGCGTAAATCCATGCCTGACTCTAATGCAGCGGTAGCACTCGTATGTCTGAATAAGTGCGGGTGTACGTTTTTCTTTATTCCCGCTCTCTTAGCGAATGACTTTAAACGCTTATTAAAGTGGTCCTTATCGATTGGTTCGCCGTAGTTGGTTAAGAATATATACTCACTATCGAAATCAACTTTATTCTCCGTTATCAACTCGATAATAAGTTTGCTCGTCTGTTTCTGTATTGGGACTATCCGATATTTTCTACTCTTTGCATTCCGTCCTCTTACATGTATAACGTTATTCTCAAAATCGATATCGTTAATAGTTAACGTTAAAGCCTCGCTAATCCGTAGCATTCCATCTAGTAAAACGTTCATTAATACGAAGTCCCTAAAATCGCTAAATTTTCTTTTGTCAGGTGCGTTTAGTAGTTGTTTTACTTCAACTAAAGATAACGTTTCGGTTTCCTCCAAAGGTTCGTAAAGATTTTTAACTTTTAGCAAAGGATTTACGTCTATTATTCGTTCTTCATATAAATACCGGCTAAATGCTCGTAAAGTTTTTAGTCTAGTATTAACGGTAGATTCCGACAAACCAACCGTCATATATTTCTCTTTCTTAAAACGATGCCCCTCGAATTTAACTTTTTCATTTCGCATATAAAGGACATAGTTTCGGATTATATCTGTATCAAGAGCGACTAAATTATGCGCTATATCTTTTTCGTTTAAATACTCGATAAAATAATGAAAGTTTTCACGGTATTGACGTAAGGTACCAGGCGCTTGTCCTTCGGCTTCTTTTACGTGAGTGAATGTTGTAAATAGAACGTGTAAATCGTCTAAGGTACGACGAGTAGTACGCGTTTGTTTTATACGTTTACCTTTCAAACGATTAGAAGACAAACAAAAAACCCCCTTTCCGTTTTATAACGAAATAGGAGGTTTCCATACCGACATACAGTTTGGCGGTGTACCGTAACCCTGTCGGCTAAATCAATGAGTAAATCATCGCATAAAAATAACGCTCTATCCGTTGATAGAACGTCATTTCATCGTATTTTATGACCCCGGAGAGGCTCGAACTCACGACCTCCACCCTGTCAAGGTGGCGCTCTCCCTGCTGAGCTACGGGATCTTCAAAAATAATTATGTATTTGCAATTTTAATCATTATGTTAAAGCAATTATACATAATTAACTGAAAATTTACAATATTTTTGTGTAGTAAGTTTTTAAAGAGGTAGTGTAATAGAAAATAGTTTTTATTTTAGAGGTGTATTAGTATGTATGTTTTTATATGTAATAAATAGAAGATACTGAGGTGTTATGACTTCCGATACCAATCCAAAGGCCCCTCATCACTCAAATCAACTAGAAAAGGGAATAAGAAATGTAAAGGTAAGCTTATAAGTTCTGGCATAGCGTTCAATGTTTTCTTTGATAGATATTGTCTTCTGAAACAATACGGGCAATCTTTTTCGAATGTCACGAGTATCGACCATACATCTTTTATTGTCCACTTCGTTTTACAATATGTACAACGCGCCATGGGGTTCCTCCTCATTTTAAGGTTTCTTCTAGTATATTCCATTTCATTGTACGAAAGTCATTTGTATTTTGTGTGATAAAATGTAATTTGTTTTATTTTTATGTGGATCTATTAGGTCATTTATGATCATTTACATATCGTTTGATCTTTTTGAAGGGTGATAGGTTTTCAGTTTTAATATGCAAATTGGCCAATATATCCTTTTTACAATTTACTTAAAATCATGTATAACAGAGATACAAGATTATTTCATAAATATTCAGAAGTAGAGGGAGAATTATTGTAATGGTAAGAAAAACGTTCAAGATGCGCGTATCTAGAAATAGAACAATTTCGATTAATGGCTCAATTCTTGATGTGGATGTTACGCATGATGAGTTTTTACAAGAGTTTGTTGAGTGGGTCGATTCTAAAGGTTGGTCGTTTATGGGGATGACAGATGAGATTACGCCTGAAGAAGCTAGTCAAAATTTAATAGATTCATTGATTGATGAGAAGGATAAGAAAGAGTAATTCCTTCTTATTTTTTATTGTATATTTATGTTCTTCATCGTAAAAGTATGATATAGTAAAAAACAGTGAAAGTTCTTCCAATTTAATACAAATTACATATAGATTGGTAGATTCAGTTTTTTAACTGTGAGAGTATAGTGAAAAGGGAGAGTCATATGGTAAATTTTAAGAAAATTTTGGCTTTTATTACCGTTATTTGTTTATTTTTTTTGACACCTATGACGTTACGTGCTGAGACGAATATTGGAGTGAATCCAGAACAAGTGGCACCACCACCTGCGGAAGGACCAAATGTTTTTAGTCAGTTTGCAGCTACGATTGATGGGAAAACTGGTGATGTTTTGTATGACAAAAACGCACATCATCGCGCATTTCCGGCTAGTATGACGAAAGTGTTAACAGCGATTTTACTTATGGAGCATACGAAGCCAGAGGATCAATTTACGTTTTCACAATTAGCATTAGATCAGGAGAAGAGTAATTATCAAATTGAGTTTCAACCTGGTGAGACGATTAATAGAAATACTGCGCTTATGATTCTAATGGTGCTGAGTGCGAATGATGTGTCGTATGCAATTGCGGAGCGTATTGGCGGAAGTGTTGAGAATTTCGCTCATATGATGAATGAGAAAGCGAAGCAATTAGGTGCTACAGATAGCCACTTTGTAACGCCAAATGGATTGCATGATCCAAACCATTATACGACGCCGTATGATATGGCTATGATTACGAGAGGTGTACAAAAGTATCCTGAGATTTTACAAGCGATGAATACGAAAAGGACGACGGTTACGACATCTAGCCAGACGGTTTCTATTTTTAATAAGTCTACTTATTTTGAAAATCCATATAGCATTGGTGGTAAGACGGGTTTTACAAATGAAGCCCGCAATACACTCGTTTTATTAAATGAGAAGGATGGAAATCGTATTATAAATGTAGTAATGGCTTCTCAAAGACCTGAAATTTATGAAGATTTGAAGCAGATGGCGGAATATTCTTTTGGTCAATTTGTGAAGCAAACTGTACTAGATAAACATAGTTGGCACCAAAAGACAACATATTTAAATAAAGATATTGATAGCGAACTGGAACAAAGTGCAGAACTTATGCTTAAGAAAGATGAAGGGAAAAATGTGAGGACGATTTTCCGTGCGGCTTCATTAGATAAAAATTCTTTGTATCATAAAGGAATTCATCGTGGTGAGGTAGTTGGTGCAGTTGATATTACAAAAAATAATCAAACAATTGCGACGGTAAATGTTCTTTCTAAAGAAGATGTTACTTTTGCGATGCCTAAAAAAGATACGGTTGAGCCAGAAGTAAAAGAATCAAATGTGAAAATGATAAGTATTGGGATAGGTGCCATTGTATTATTTGGCTTCATTTTATATGTAGTGATACGCCGAAATACACAAGGAATGAAATCAGAAGAAAAATAAATTATTAGTATAAAGACTGTGAATAGATTTTGTCACAGTCTTTTTTGTTTTCATCTATTCGCTGATAAATAACTAATAATTGTAAATTTTCTTATTGCATTTATTTTTTGTTCGTTATATTATTTAGTTGTGTTCTTGTTAAAGAACGAAGTGGGTATTATATACTTCAAATAATATAAAACAACGGAGAGGGAGAGAGATGATGAAATTCGTTTGGAAGATTATTAGCAACGTTATCTCATTTGTTTTATTTGCATTAATGGTTTTTTTAGCTTTTGTAGTTATTTCGTCAAAAGCGAGTGGCGGAGATCCAACAGTGATGGGATATCAATTTAAATCAGTGCTATCAGGATCAATGGAACCGACGTTTTTAACAGGATCAATCATTGCGATAGAACCGACGAAAGATGGTTCTAAATATCAAAAAGGTGATGTGATTACCTTTAAAGAGAAAGATGAAAAAATTATCACTCACCGTATTATCGGTGTGAAAGATACAAATGGAAAAGTAATGTATGAAACAAAAGGTGATAACAACAACGGTCCTGATTTAGAACCAGTACGCGCGGAGAATGTAATTGGAAAATATGCAGATATTACAGTTCCTTATGCAGGATATGCATTAAATTATGCTAGTTCAAAGGCTGGAGCTGCATTGCTTCTTATTATTCCAGGAGTCTTTTTATTAGGCTATTCTGCGATTTCTATTTTTGGTGCGATTCGCAGCATTGACGGAGAAAAGAAAGAGAAAAAAGTAGAACAATCCGTCTAGTTCGTTTGGTTATACTTTCCGTTTAGGAAGTTAACAAATATATAGATTAAGGGGATATGGACATGACTTTAAAGAAAAAATTAGGAATGGGTATCGCATCAGCTGTATTAGGAGCTGCATTAGTTGGCGGAGGAACATTTGCATTTTTCAGTGATAAAGAAGTGTCAAACAATACATTTGCGGCTGGTACACTGGATTTAGCATTAAATCCATCAACAGTTGTTAATGTATCGAATTTAAAACCTGGCGATACAATTAAAAGAGATTTTAAACTAGAAAATAAAGGATCTTTAGATATTAAAAAGGTTCTATTAAAAACAGATTATAAGGTAGAAGATGCGAAGGGCGACAATAAAGATGATTTTGGTAAACATATTAAAGTAACATTCTTAAAAAATGTAGACAAGCATGAAACAATCGTAAAAGAAACAACGCTAGATAAATTGAAGGGTGACACACTTACAGCGGTAGATAATGATTTAGCTGCTTGGTTCTGGGATGAAAAAGGTATTTCTGCAGGTAAGTCTGATAAATTCACAGTGAAATTCGAGTTTGTTGATAATAAAAAAGACCAAAATGAATTCCAAGGCGATAAACTAAATTTAACTTGGACGTTTGATGCACAACAAACAGAAGGTGAAGCAAGATAATATTAAAAAGGGCTATCATATGGATAGCCCTTTTTCTATTTTTCTAGTATACAGCTATCATTTTGTATCGTTCTTTATTATAATAAAGTTAACGTTCTGTATAGAGAACATATTGTTCGATGGGAGAGATTAAGATGCTGAAAACACCTCGCAAATTAAAAAAGATGCTTATATTGCCTTGTATGTGCTCCATTACGTTTTATTTAGGCTCTCAAATAATGACGTATACAGAAGCTGCATTTATTCATGAAACGAAAGTGGAAGCCGCTCTTTCTACAGCGATTATATTTCCGAAAACAGTAAATACGTTTAAAGAGCAGGCTGAGCAACATAAACAGTTTATTGAACATGAGTATGGGGCGATGAAGGAGAAATTAGCAGTAACTTCTATAGAAGAAATTGAACAGGCAATTGTAGTGTGGCAACAAGGACGTGAGAAAATTGCTTCTGAGGAGGAAGCGCTGCAAAATGTATATACTACAATCGAAGCTCCTTATAATCAAATACAAGAAGAATTAAAAGTGAATAAAAGTGAATCGATTCAACAAGTAGCTCTATATGTGAATGAAGGTTTTCATAGTATAAAAGAGAAGCACGATTATATTGCGAAAGAAGTTAGTTTGCAAGCGATTGATGAACAAATTCAGATTCTTCACCAACAATTAAATGATGCGATAGAGGCGGAAGTTCAAATGAAGGCAGAGGAGGAGAAAAAAGTAGAAGATCAGAAGAAAGTAGAAGATCAGAAAAAGGTAGAAGATCAGAAGAAAGTAGAAGATCAGAAAAAGGTAGAAGATCAGAAGAAAGTAGAAGATCAGAAAAAGGTAGAAGATCAGAAGAAAGTAGAAAATCAGAAACAAGTAGAGACAGCTAAAAAACCTGAGCAAGGAACTCATGAAAATGCTACTGCCAATAATCATAATCTTGTAGAGTTAGAGAAGGCATCAGAATAAACTGACGATTAATCGTTATGAAAAAGAATGATGTAAACGAGTGTGAGGGAGTATTTGCCCTCGCACTTATTGCTGTTCTTAAAATAAAAACATCTAAATTCAGAAAAATCTAAATAATATTGAGAAATAAAAATAATTGAAAATACTAATAAATATTTGTTGTATTTACACAAGCTTGTTCGTTATAATGAACTTAAGGTTTTTAAAAGAGAACGAACATTAGCTAAGCTAATATAGTTTTCTTTATGTCTCTTATTGAAAAATAAATATAAAAAACAGCTAGGGGGAATTGATTGTGAGTCTGAAAAAGAAATTAGGTATGGGAGTTGCATCAGCGGCATTGGGGTTATCTTTAATTGGTGGAGGAACATTTGCATTCTTTAGCGATAAAGAAGTATCAAACAATACATTTGCAGCTGGGACGTTAGATCTTACATTAGACCCTAAAACGCTTGTAGATATTAAAGATTTAAAACCAGGGGATTCTATTAAGAAAGAGTTCTTATTAAAGAATAGCGGTTCATTAACAATTAAAGACGTTAAACTAGCGACAAAGTATACTGTGAAAGATGCAAAAGGCGATAATGCTGGTGAAGACTTTGGTAAGCACGTTAAAGTGAAATTCCTTTGGAACTGGGATAAACAAAGTGAGCCTGTATATGAAACAACTTTAGCTGATTTACAAAATGCTGATCCAGATCTTTTAGCTAAAGACATCTTTGCTCCTGAGTGGGGAGAAAAGGGTGGATTAGAAGCAGGCACAGAGGATTATCTGTGGGTACAATTTGAATTTGTAGATAATGGGAAAGAACAAAATATCTTCCAAGGTGATTCATTGAATTTAGAATGGACATTCAATGCTAACCAAGAAGCTGGCGAAGAAAAATAATAAAAAAGCGGGTATCCCCCGCTTTTTTTATAAAGAAAAAGAAGTGCTGGTTGTTAGCACTTCTTTCTATTATTATTTTTGATTTTGCTTCCATTTTGTAAATTCAAGAAATTCACGAAATTGTTCTTTGGAGACACCTGAGCTCATCGCATCTTTAACGAGTTGCGTCCATTCGGAGTCTAAGTGGTTTTCCTTTGCTGTTTCATCATGTAGTAGAGTATCAACTGGAATTTGTAGAACTGCTGCGATTTTCTCAAGAAACTGAATGGAAGGGTTTTTTTGTAAATTTCGTTCTATAGAACTAATGTAAGATTTAGCAACGCCGGCTTTTTCGGCAAGTTCAGTTAATGAAATACCTTTTTGTAAACGCAGGCGTTTTATACGTTCTCCAATCATATTTGCGCACCTTTCTATCAATATGTCGTCGTCTTATGATGTCATTATTATAACATAAACTTCGCTAAAAAGAACAAACCTATTGAGCCTGACTGGATGACTTCATACGTTGGAAAAAATGTTCAATATCTTTCAGGGCGATACCAGCATCTAGAGCTTCAAGTATTAAATCAATCCATTCTTGATCCAGTGCGTCAGTCTTATCTTTGTACAAATGTAATTCCTCCCTAATTATCGGTCATAACTGCTGCTACAGAATACGTGATAATGCAATCAGATTTTGTGTTTTTATGTAGTGAATTATCAAATATTTTGTAGATAAAACAAAGATAAAATCCCCATTAAATTCCCTCTATGGCGATTATAAAGTTTCTGACAAATATTTTCAATATTTTCAGAAAACATTGTTGAATTGTGATATATTCGTATGCTAACTATGGAATTTTTACAAATATATTAAAAACATTACATAATATGACTAAATATTGAAAAAATATTGAATTTTTAATAAAATTCAATTTGTAATACATATTATTTATTAGGGGAGGAAATAAGGGATGAACAAGAAACCGTTCAAAGTTTTATCATCAATCGCTTTGACAGCTGTATTAGGCCTTTCGTTCGGAGCTGGTACTCAATCTGCATATGCTGAAACGCCTGTGAATAAGACAGCTACGAGCCCAGTCGATGACCATTTAATTCCGGAAGACCGTTTAGCAAATGCGCTAAAAAACCGTGGGGTAATTGATTCGAAGGCTTCAGAGACAGAAACAAAGAAAGCCGTCGAAAAATACGTAGAGAACAAAAAGGGTGAAAATCCTGGGAAAGAAGTATCAAATGGGGACCCACTTACGAAAGAAGCATCTGACTTTTTAAAGAAAGTGAAAGATGCGAAAGCTGATACGAAAGAAAAGTTAGACAAACCAGCAACAGGAACACCTGCAGCGACAGGCCCAGTTAAGGGTGGTCTAAATGGTAAAGTACCAACTTCTCCAGCAAAGGGAAAAGAATATAACGGTGAAGTTCGTAAAGATAAAGTACTCGTTTTACTTGTAGAGTACGCTGACTTTAAACATAACAATATTGATAAAGAACCTGGTTATATGTATACTGACGATTTTAACAAAGAACATTATGAAAAAATGTTATTCGGTAATGAACCATTCGAGTTAGAGGATGGAAGTAAAATCGAAACGTTTAAACAATATTACGAAGAGCAATCTGGTGGTAGTTACACAGTAGACGGAACGGTTACTAAATGGTTAACAGTTCCTGGTAAAGCTGCTGATTACGGTGCGGATGCTGCTACAGGTCATGATAATAAAGGACCAAAAGGACCACGTGATCTAGTAAAAGATGCATTAAAAGCAGCTGTAGATAGCGGACTTGATTTATCACAGTTTGATCAGTTCGATCAATACGATGTAAATGGTGATGGAAATCAAAATCAACCAGACGGTTTAATTGATCACTTAATGATTATTCATGCGGGTGTTGGACAGGAAGCAGGCGGTGGTAAATTAGGTGATGATGCAATTTGGTCACATCGCTGGACAGTTGGACCAAAGCCATTCGCAATTGAAGGTACACAAGCGAAAGTTCCATATTGGGGCGGAAAGATGGCAGCATTCGACTACACAATTGAACCAGAAGATGGCGCAGTTGGTGTATTCGCACATGAATATGGTCATGATTTAGGTCTTCCAGATGAATATGATACAAACTATACGGGTCATGGTGAGCCAATTCAAGCTTGGTCTGTTATGAGTGGCGGAAGCTGGGCTGGTAAGATTGCAGGAACAACGCCAACAAGTTTCTCACCACAAAATAAAGAGTATTTCCAAAAAACAATTGGTGGTAACTGGGCAAATATTGTAGAAGTAGATTACGAGAAATTAAATAAAGGTATCGGTCTAGCAACATATTTAGACCAAAGTGTTACGAAATCAGCAAGACCAGGTATGATTCGTGTCAACTTACCGGATAAAGATATAAAAACGATTGCTCCAGCATTTGGTAAGCAGTATTACTACAGCACAAAAGGTGACAATCTTCATACAACGCTAGAAACACCACTGTTCGATTTAACGAATGCAACGAATGCGAAATTTGATTTCAAATCGTTATATGAAATCGAAGCAGAGTATGATTTCCTTGAAGTACATGCTGTAACAGAAGATGGTCAAAAAACGCTAATTGAAAAACTTGGTGAGAAAGCAAATAGTGGAAATGCAGATTCGACAAATGGAAAATGGGTTGACAAATCATATGATTTAAGCCAATTCAAAGGTAAGAAAGTAAAATTAACATTTGAGTACATTACGGACGGTGGTTTAGCATTAAACGGTTTCCTACTTGATAATGCTTCATTAACAGTCGATGGTAAAGTAGTATTCTCTGATGATGCAGAAGGTACACCACAATTTAAATTAGATGGTTTCGCAGTTTCTAACGGAACTGAGAAGAAAAAACATAACTACTATGTAGAGTGGAGAAATCATACTGGATCAGATAGCGCATTGAAATTTGCTCGCGGTCCAGAATATAACTCTGGTATGGTTGTATGGTATGCAGACTCAGCTTACACAGATAACTGGGTTGGTTTACATCCAGGACATGGTTTCCTTGGTGTAGTTGATTCTCATCCAGAAGCAATTGTAGGAAATTTAAATGGTAAACCGACAATTGAAAGTAGTACACGATTCCAAATCGCTGATGCGGCGTTCTCATTTGATAAAACGCCAGCTTGGAAAGTTGTATCTCCAACGCGCGGAACGTATACGTATAATGGCTTAGCAGGTGTGCCAAAGTTTGATGATTCGAAAACGTATATTAATAAACAGATTCCAGATGCAGGACGTATTTTACCGAATCTTGGCCTGAAGTTTGAAGTAGTAGGACAAGCTGATGATAATTCTGCAGGTGCTGTTCGTTTATATCGTTAATACAGTAAAACTACCGAGAGATTTTCTTTCGGTAGTTTTTTTGTGAGCAATGAATTTTATATAAAAGAATAAATTATATATAATGTAACTTTACGAATAGAAATTTGTTTCATATGAAGCCTATATAAATAATGAAAGAATTGGATGAAAATAGTGGGAGAGGGTGAGTGAATGAGTGTTTCTTCTATTGTAAGTAGACAAAAGGAATATTTTTTAAAAGGTCATACGAGAAGTATAGAAGCGAGAAAGAGTAATTTGAAGAAGCTTTATGAAGGCATTCAGCGGTTTGAAGAAGAAATATTTCAGGCATTGAAATTAGATTTAAATAAGTCAGTTCACGAGTCGTTTACAACGGAAGTTGGATATGTATTAAAAGAAATTTCCTTTCAATTGAAGCATATTTCATCGTGGAGTAAACCGAAGCGAGTTCGAACAGCACTTACTCATTTTGGATCGAAGGGGAAAGTAGTTCCTGAACCGTACGGTGTGACACTTATTATTGCACCGTGGAACTATCCGTTTCAATTAGCGATTGCACCGCTTGTAGGAGCGCTGGCAACTGGGAATACAATCGTTTTAAAGCCGTCAGAGTTAACGCCAAACGTTTCCAAAGTACTTACGAGAATGTTAGAGGGATTATTCCAAGAAGAGCTCGTAGCGGTAGTAGAAGGTGGCGTTGAAGAGAGTACAGCTTTGCTGAAGGAACCATTTGATTATATTTTCTTTACAGGTAGTGTGGGAGTTGGGAAAGTTGTCATGGAAGCAGCTGCGAAACAGTTGACGCCGCTTACGTTAGAACTTGGCGGAAAAAGCCCTTGTATTGTACATAAAGATGCAAAAATAGATGTAACAGCAAGACGAATTGTGTGGGGGAAATTTTTAAATGCTGGGCAGACATGTGTAGCACCTGATTATATGTATGTGCATACTTCCGTGAAAGAACAGTTAATCGATGCGTTACGACACGAAATTGCGGAGCAGTATGGAAAAGATCCACTGCACAATGATAATTACGTACGAATTGTGAGTGAGCGTCATTTTGAACGTTTATGTACATTTTTGAAAGATGGTAAAACTGTAATTGGCGGGAACTATAAAAAAGAAACTTTACATATAGAACCAACAGTGTTAACAAATGTTACATGGAAAAGTGCTGTGATGGAAGATGAAATTTTTGGTCCGATTTTACCAATTGTAGAATACGACAACATAGAAGAGGTAATTGGCACCATTCAGCAACATCCGAAACCGTTAGCGTTGTATGTATTTTCTGAAGATAAAGAAGTACAAAAGAAAGTGACGAGTAATATTTCATATGGCGGAGGCTGTATTAATGATGTTGTCTATCATCTTGCAACGCCATATTTACCTTTTGGGGGCGTCGGAAGTAGCGGATTAGGGAGTTATCATGGAGAAGAAAGTTTTCGGACTTTTTCACATTATAAAAGCATTTTAGCCCAATCTACGGCATTTGATATGAAAATTCGTTACTCTTCTACAAAAAGTGCTTTAAAATTCATACGAAAGTTGTTAAAATGATGATGGTGTTTATCAGTAGGCGTAGCCGTATGATAATAGCCCCTTCGCAATGGAAGGGGTTTTTCTGTTCGACATATGTATCATGCGAAAATGAATCAAACATACTACATATAGAATAGAAGAGAACGCTGCTAAATAACCATTTTTGTTTGGATCGAAACAAAAAATAGTCTATAGAACATAAATGTTTATTCATGAATATAAAAATTAAAATTTAAGGTAGATTGGACGGGAAAATGAAAAAGATTATTAAAGTTGAAGCAGTAGAAAAACATTTTGGAAGTCAAGTGATTATCCCACCTCTTTCTTTAGATATTAAAGAGGGAGAATTTTTAACAATTTTAGGACCGAGTGGTTGCGGGAAAACGACATTACTTCGTATGATCGCAGGATTTGAAACTCCAACTAAAGGGAATCTTTTATTAGATGATGAAAAGATTAACGATTTGCCACCATATAAGCGTCATATGAACTTAGTGTTCCAACATTATGCGCTATTCCCACATATGAATGTGGAGAAGAATATTTGTTTCGGTATGAAAATGCAGAAAGTACCGGCAGCAGAGCAGAAAGAGCGTGCTGAAGAGGCAATGCGTTTAACGCAGTTACTTGAGTTCCGTAATCGTAAACCTGCAAAGCTTTCTGGTGGACAACAGCAGCGTGTAGCAATTGCGAGAGCGATTGTAAATAACCCGCGTGTATTATTACTAGATGAGCCACTTGGGGCGTTAGACTTTAAGTTAAGAAAAGACTTGCAACGTGAATTGAAAAACTTACAACGTAATTTAGGAATTACGTTCATATACGTAACGCACGATCAAGAAGAAGCGATGAGCATGAGTGATCGTATCGTTGTTATGAATAAAGGACATATTGAGCAAATCGGAACGCCGAAAGAAATTTACAATAAGCCGAAAACGTTGTTCGTTGCGACATTTATCGGTGAAAATAATATTGTGAAAAACGGGGAAGGCTATGTAGCAATTCGCCCTGAAAATGTAAAAGTGCGTTCGGTTGAAGAGCCGATTTTAAAAGAATACCATCTTGGACATATTGAAGACATCGAGTTTGTTGGAAATATGGAAAAGCTTTATGTGCGTGATGAGAAAACATCAGAATTACTAATGGCATATCAAACTGCTGAAGAAGCAGCACAGTGGAGCATTGGAGATAATGTATACGTAGGCTGGGAGCAAGAGGACGAGGTGACCTTAAATTGAAAAAAGGGAAATTACTCGCACTACCTACAGTCGCGTGGCTGTTAATCTTCTTCTTAATTCCACTTCTGTTTGTATTGGCATTCGCCTTCATGCAGCGCGGAGCATATGGGACAGTGGAAATGCAATTTACATTAGAGAACATAGCGCGTGTATTTGACCCATTATATATGGGGACGTTATGGGAAACTGTTAAGATCGCAGTCATTACAACAGTAATCTGTTTACTGATTGGTTATCCATTTGCGTATACCATTACGATTGTTGATCGTAAATACCGTTCGATTCTTTTATTATTGGCAACGATCCCGTTTTGGATTAACTTTCTTGTTCGTTCATACGCATGGATTGTTATTTTACGTTCACAAGGTCTTGTAAATACATTGCTATTGAAACTAGGTATTATTAGTGAACCTTTAAATTTACTATATAATACTCCTTCTGTAATACTCGGAATGGTCTATTCTTTATTACCATTTATGATTTTACCTGTGTATGCAGCGATTGAGCAGCTTGATAAGCGTAAGTTAGAAGCAGCTTATGATTTAGGAGCAACACCAGTAAAGGCATTTTGGAATGTTACAGTACCAATGACGATGTCAGGGATTGCTACTGGTTCTATTTTAGTATTTGTTTCTTCTATCGGAATGTTTGTTGTATCAGACGTTATGGGTGGATCGAAAGTAGCATTAATCGGAAACGTAATTCAAAATCAATTCTTAGGAGCGCGTGATTGGCCGTTTGGATCTGCGTTATCTATGATTGTTGTTCTATTCTCTGTTCTGTTAATTTACTTATATTATCGTGCAACGAAAGTATATAAATATGATGGGAACGGAGGGGAATAGGCAAAGATGAAGAAGTTTTTAGTTTCTTATTCTTGGTTAATTTTATTGTTCTTGTATTTTCCAATGATGGTTTTAATGGTATATTCTTTCAATGATTCTCGCATTAATGCGGAATGGGAAGGTTTTACATTCCATTGGTATACAGATTTATTTCAAAAACAAGATGTTATTGATGCGTTTGTAAATAGTATGACGATTGCGATCGTAACGACGATTGTAACGACTGTTCTTGGTGTGATTTTTGCGATTGCATTACATCGTTACAAATATCGTTATGAAGGTGCTATTAACGGTCTTGTATATTTACCAATTTTAATCCCTGATATTTTAATGGGACTATCTTTACTTATCTTATTTAGTCAATTAGGTATGGAACTGGGTAAAACAACAATTATTATTGCGCACATTACATTTAGTATTTCATTTGTTGTCGTTATTTTAGCAGCACGTCTTTCTGGTATGGGACGTGATTTAGAAGAGGCTGCGAATGATTTAGGAGCAACGCCGTGGCAAACGTTTCGTTATGTAACGTTCCCAGCAATTGCACCAGGAGTTATTTCAGCCGCATTATTAACATTCACATTATCAATTGATGATTTTGTAATTAGTTTCTTCGTATCAGGACCAGGATCAACAACATTGCCATTATACATTTACAGTATGGTTAAGCGTGGAGTATCACCAGAAATTAATGCACTTTCTACAATTTTAATTGTAGCTATCGTAGGATTAATGGTTCTATCTGAAATCTTCCGTAACAAAGGTGCAGATGGTGAAGAAAACTCTGGAGGACACCTTCCTTTATAATACGAACGATCTAGAAAGTACGAGGGGGTAATAAATCGATGAAATTAATAAAAAGATTAGCCGGCGCAGCAATTAGCTTTAGCCTTGTTGCTGGTGTACTTGCTGGTTGTGGTGAAAAGAAAGAAGAGTTAAACATTTATAGCTGGGCTGACAATTTTGATGAGCAAGTGCTAAGAGATTTTGAAAAGAAATATAACGTGAAAATTAACTATGATAAGTATGCAAGTAATGAAGAAATGCTTGCGAAATTACAAGCAGGTGGCGCGAAGTATGATTTAATTCAGCCATCTGATTACATGGTTAAAACAATGGCGAAAATGGATTTATTAGCGCCGTTAGATAAAAAGAATATCCCGAATATCGAAAACATGATTTCTAATTTCAAAACACCTGCGTTTGATCCAGAAAATAAATATTCTTTAGTATATACTTGGGGCGTAACAGGTATTGCATACAACAAAAAGTATGTGAAGGAAGCACCTACAAGCTGGGCTGACCTATGGAATGAGAAATATAAAGGGCATGTAACTTTATTAAATGATTCTCGTGAAGTGTTAGGAATGGGTCTTAAGAAGCACGGATTCTCAAACAGCACGAAAGACGATGCACAGTTAAAGACAGCAGCAACTGATTTACAGAAGCTACTTCCAAACTTATTAGCATTTGATACAGATAATATTAAACAAAAATTCATTACAGAAGATGCTTGGATTGGAACAGTTTGGTCTGGAGATGCAGCATTTATCGCAAAAGATAATAAAGATGTAGAGTACGTTGTACCAAAAGAAGGCGGCACAATTTGGGCTGACACGTTAGCGATTCCAAAAGGTGCGAAAAACAAAGAGCTTGCAGAGAAGTTTATGAACTACTTATTAGATGAAAAAGTAAGTGTGAAAAACTACGAGTCAATTGGATACAGTAATCCGAATGAAAAAGCTCATCCTCTTCATAGTAAAGAATATCGTGATAATCATATGATCTTCTTAACGAAAGAAGAATTAGATCGTACAGAATGGCTTGTTGATGTAGACGATAAGCTAAAAGACTATGATCGTTACTGGACAGAGTTAAAAACAAAAGGTAAATAAGTAAGGAAATGCGGTTTCTAAAATAGAAATCGCATTTTTTTCATAGTAGGAGGAAATCGCTTGAAAAAGAAGTTGCATCAATATGAGGTAGTATGTATTGTTTTATTACTTGCTGTATTTGGCATTGTTGCTTGGCGAGTACATGCGGGTGGCGTTACAGTGATGGATACATATGTCCGATCATTAGTAAAAGGATTACAAACAGAAGGTTCGCTTACATTTTTCTCACACTATACAAAATTAGGGTCTGCCATTGGGATCGTAACTACGCTCGTTATAAGTTTACTTGTTTTTTGGAGAAAACGTTATTATGCTGCGATGATTGTGTATCCAATGGGCATTTTAATAACACATCTTGTTAATAAAGGGATAAAAGAAATTGTGAAAAGGGAGCGTCCGTCGTTAAATGAAGCGTTGGATGCACTTGGATATAGCTTCCCTAGTGGGCATGCAATGTTATCTATTATGACATTCGGATTTCTTGCTTATATCATTGCTGCGAATTTGAAGAGTGTAACTGGGAAATATGTTATAACGATTTTGATGGGAATAGTAATTGTATCGATTGGATTAAGTAGAGTTATTTTAAATGTACATTATCCAACTGATATTTTAGCTGGTTATTGCGTAGGTGGTATTTTGTTAATTATGGCGATTTACTGTCACCGTTTACTTACGGAGAGATTGGGACTTAATAAAGAGAGATAAAAAAACGTCTGGAAAAACTATCATTATAGTGTTTCTAGACGTTTTTTGTTTGTACGAAGATGTGATACAGTATAAATGACAATTGAATTATTTAAAGTAGGTGAAAATGTGTGAAAACAAATGTACATAAAGTAGATAAGTGGGGGAAGTTAGGAGCTTTTTTGTATCAGTTTCGTTATACAGTAATTGTGGCGTTATTATTGCTTGCGGTAGCACTCGGTATTTTCGCTCCAAAGCTGCCGGGAGTGTTAGGTGGTGATGGCTTCCAAACGGAAGGGGACTATCAAAAAACGAAAGAAATTTTAGATAAAGATTTTAAGAGGTCTCAAGATACACTTCTACTCGTTTTTGAAAAAAATAAGGGTGCTTCACATGAGGAATTTCAAAAGCAAGTAGAGGGAATTGTAAAAAATGTACAAGAGAAAGAGACATATGAATCTTTCCATCACCCAATACAAAATAAAGAAATGTTACAAGATGATATCGGTTATGCGACAATTTTATTTTCCGGGAAAACAAATAAGGAACGAATGGAAAAGACATTACAATTTGCTGATAAAATCGAAAAGGAAAGTAATGCAGCGTTAAAAGTAACGCCTACAGGATTTCCAAAAATTAATCAAGAGATTAATGAAAGAACGCAAAATGATTTAAAAGTAGCAGAAATGATTGGTCTGCCAATTGCATTTCTCGTATTACTATTTTCATTTGGTAGTCTTTTGGCATCTATTTTACCAATTGTAAATGGGGCACTTAGTGTTATTAGTACGATGGGAATATTATACTTTATAGGTAGCGATAAGGAACTATCTATTTTTGTGTTAAATGTTGCACCGATGATCGGACTGGCGCTATCTATTGATTTTGCGCTGTTATTTGTAAATCGCTTTCGAGAGGAAGTTGCAAAGCGAACGGTAAAAGAAGCGATAGCAATTACATATCAGACAGCAGGGCGTGCGATCGTATTTTCAGGATTATGTGTATTTGTTGGATTATCCGGTTTGTTTTTCTTTAAGATCGATTATATTCAGTCTGTCGCAATTAGCGGAATGATTGTTGTGATTATGAGTATTTTATTCTCACTTACACTTCTTCCAGCGCTATTATCATTAATTGGTAAACGAATATTAAAAAAGAATCAAGTAGCACATACGCCGGCAAAGGCGTGGCGTAAATTTGCACAATTTGTAATGAAACATCCAATTGCGATGATTATTGTTGTTACACTATTTATTGTTATTTGCTTATTGCCGTTACGTACTGCAAATTTACAGTTCCCTGACGTGGAAGCTCTACCTAAACAAAGTGATACAAGAATGGCATATGAGAAGTACGAAGAAGCATTTAATAAAACTGCAAAAACACATGCTGATGTTACGTTATTGGTAGAGACGAAAAAAGATATGAAAGAAAAAGAAAGTTTACAAAAGATAGAAGAAGTCGTTCGAAAATTAAAAGACGATAAGAAAGTGCATGAAGTAAGAAGTTTATACGACGGGCTGACTGGAATGAAAGCAGATCAAGTTGCGGGAATGCTACAGTCACCAGAAGCAGCAAAACTAGCTCCTGTATTTGAAGCATATACGAAAGGGAATAAGACGACGATAGAAGTCTTTTTGAAAACGAAACCGCGTACTGAAACTGCTAAACAGTGGGTTCGTGATTTTAAACAAAATTATAAAGAAACAGATGTTACGTATTATTTAGGCGGAATGACGACGTTCCAACAAGAGTTAGAAGATGAAATAAAAGATAAAGTTGCAATTGGTATGTCTGTTATATTTGGATCAACCTTTGTTATATTATTATTTGCATTCCGATCTATACTCATTCCGATTAAGGCGATTATTATGAATATACTTAGTTTAAGCGCAACAATTGGAATTGTTGTTTGGTTATTTGAAGGTGGTCATTTTGGTTTAGAAGCGAGTCCTGTTCTATTCGTTTTACCAATCTTCATTTTCGGCCTTGTATTTGGGCTTAGCATGGATTATGAAGTCTTTCTTATTTCGCGTATTCATGAGTTATATGAAGAAACAGGAGATAACGATCAAGCGACGTTAGAAGGACTTGTGTCAACAAGTAGAATCATTACATCAGCTGCTTTAATTATGATTGTTGTAACGGGTGCGTTCGCCTTTACTGATATTTTACCAGTACGGCAAATGGGGCTTGGCGTTGCGTTAGCGATATTTCTTGATGCAACAATTATTCGTCTTATGCTTGTACCGAGTTTAATGAAATTGTTTGGAGACTGGAACTGGTGGTTGCCATTTCGAAAGAAAAGAGAAAAATCATCGTAAAAAATACTCATCTATAAGATGAGTATTTTTTTATGAATAGCAAGACCTACATTTTGCAAATAGTATGTGATAAGAACATTACATATAAGTAGGTGAAGGCAATGTTTCGTTATTTTAAGTTTAAGCTAAATGATACAGTACAGTTTGCAGAAAACGATGGGCATATGTATCGCATTGTCGGTTATCGGTTAGAAAAAGGATTTTATCCAAAAGATGAATGGACTCATATCATTTATGAATTACTTAGAGATTTTGATGGGTATACGATGGATGCGGAAGAGGAGGAACTTGTAAAGGTCATTCAAGTAGAGGATGAGTATTACAAAATACAAGAAATATCGGGCTATCGTTATCCAGTAAAAATGAAGCAAAAACAACAAGTGATGAAAGTAGAAAAGATGGATGATTTATTAGATACGTATAATGATTATAAAAGATTGGCGGATTTCTTTAAAGATTTATCGTATGAGCAAAAAGCGGAAGAAGTATTGCAGGAAATGAAACGGCGTAGAGCGTGAGAGGACAGTCTACTATAAGACTGTCCTCTATTTTTGACGGTGCATCAAATTGTGTTTTCCGTTACAATGAGAGAATCAATAGAAATAAGGTGATATAGTATGGAAACGAAGAAAAAGGGCGAATGGTGCGAAATTACTGTTCCAGCTAAATGGAATGGCATAAGTATTGATTCGTTATTAAAAATAGAATGGGAAATACCGAAAAAGTTGTTACATCAGCTTCGTATGGAAAAAGGTGTTACCGTTAACGGAGAACAGAGGAGATGGAATGAGCTTTTAAAAGAGGGCGATAAGTTACAAGTTCATATGTTTATGGAAGAAGAATACGATGTAGAGCCTGAATACGGGGAATTAGATGTAGTATATGAAGACGATCACGTACTCATTGTAAATAAACCAGAGCAAATGGATACGCATCCTGCTGAAAAAGGTGGAACGGGAACACTTGCAAACCTTGTTGCCTTTCATTTTCAAATGCAAGGTTTAGAGACAAAGGTTCGTCATATTCATCGGTTAGATAAAGATACGACAGGTGGTGTCGTGTTTGCTAAGCATAGAATTGCTGGTGCAATTATGGATCGTTTATTAATGGAACGAAAAATTAAAAGAACATATGCGGCGCTTGTGGAAGGGAAAGTAAAGAAGAAACAAGGAACAATTGACGCAGCTATTGGAAGAGATCGCCATCATGCGACGAGACGACGTGTTTCCCCAAAGGGAGACCAAGCTATAACATATTATAAAGTGGAGAAGTATTTTAAAAAACAAAATGCTACGCTCGTAACGTTACAATTAGAAACAGGTAGAACACATCAAATTCGTGTTCATATGAGCTATAATGGTAATCCGTTAGTTGGCGATGTATTATATGGTGGACAAACGAAATATATGTCCGGGCAAGCATTACATGCGATGAAGATTCATTTCTTGCATCCAATTACGAAAGAAGAAATTGAAGTGGACGTACCATTTCCTACAAAATTAAATAATACAATGAAAGAATTGCAAAGAATGAATGTGTAAAGTGTAAGTTTAAATTTGAGAAAAGTAGATTTTTGCAGGAATTTCTCTAAAAGAAGCGAAGCCGTTAAGAGAAAAGAGAGGTGAGAATTACTTGGTCAAATATAAATATATACTAGGAATATTTTTCGCTTGTCTTTTAGTTACTCTATGCCTCTATCCATATGTACCAAACCGGATGGCAGTACATTGGAATGAAAATGGTGGGCCGAACGAGTTTATGAGTAAACAAATTGTTGTAGCATTTATTCCTTGTCTTATTATTTTCTTACATGGATTGATGTATATTATTTCACATAATATATATAAGTTTAATGAAGGCGAGCATGTTATTATAAGTGGATTTCTAAAGACGATTACTTTATTTATGTTGTTTATCCATATGCTCATTCTCTTTATTAATTATGGAAGCATGATATCCTTTCAGACAGGACTAACAATTGGAATTAGTATGTTTCTTTTTATGCTTAGTAAAGGGTTTAAAAAAGTTAAGAGTACGGAAAAAGATCCAATCAAATTACAAAAGATCCGTTTAGTGAGTAGGCGGATTTTTCAAGTGATGGCATGTAGTATATTGTTTTCATTGTTTTTGAACTTGAAATGGGGATTTTATGTGTTACTTAGTGTAATAAGTGGTGGCTCTATTTTGTTTATGTTCTACGTCTTGTATTCGTACATATTAGAAAGTTATGAAACGTAAAAAAAGAGTCTTCTCATAATGAGAAGACTCTTTTAATCTATTTACTTTGTGATAAATTGTTGTGTCCAGTAGTTGCCGCTTTCTACATAACCAACACCGATATGAGTGAAGCCATTATTTAAAATGTTTGCACGGTGTCCAGCACTGTTCATCCAAGCTTGTACTACTTCTTCAGGTGTACGTTGGCCTTGAGCAATGTTTTCACCTGCAGATTTATAAGAAATACCAAATTTCTTCATCATGTCAAATGGAGACCCGTATGTAGGGCTGTTATGATCAAAGTAGTTGTTTTTTTGCATATCTTCAGACTTGATACGTGCTACTTTGCTTAATTCAGTATCGATTTGTAATGCTGGTAAGCCTTGTTTTGTACGCTCAGCGTTTGTTAATTCAACGACACGTTGTTCGAATTCGCTTAAAGATTTTGCTTCTTCAGCAGGCTTTTGCTCAGCAGGTTTTTGTTCAGCTGGTTTTTGAGTATTGTTGTTTTCAGCAGGCTTTTGAGTTTCTGGTTTTTGAACTTCTTCAGCAGGTTTTTGTTCAACAGGCTTTTGAGTTTCTGGCTTAGCTGTTGGTTGCTCAGTTACAACATTTTCAGTTGGTTGTTGACCAGGAATGAAGCAGTTTGGTTGGAAATTTCCTTGTTGCCATTGTGCTAATGACTCAACTCCCATAGATTGTAAGAATGCTTGTAATTCTTGTTGGCTCATTTGCTTCATCATCACATTAGAATGCTGAATATTTTGAACCTTTATGTTAGATGGTTGTACTGTTGCAGCTTGTGCATCTAAAGATGATACTCCTAGAGTAAGAGCTGTTGCAGCAGCTACAGATAATAAAACACGCTTTTTCATGATGTGTGTCCCCCTATATAAAGTTTTAATTTGTTTTTCACACGATTTGTTTTTGACAGCCTGTCTGACTGACCAATTCATCGTAGCATACAATTTGCGAGAAAAAAGATGGAAAAAAATTCATAGACTTTAAAATTACCTAATTTATCCTAAGTGAAGAAAAGGGAAGAAATAAGAGAAACGTAGAGTATAAAAGGAATTTTCAGCATTTTTATACTTCGTTTTAAGAGGGGGTTTTTGGATAAAGTTACCTAAGTAGAAAATGAAGAATCCTATTGTATCAATGGTTTGAGCATTTTTTTGAGGAATATACTGGATTGATTTTTACAAAACTGTAATGTTTCTGTTGTTCTTTTTTATAATAAAGTAACATATTTTTAATGTTGTAGCAGACAAAAAAGCGGCTATCTCTTTACATAGACGAAGGAGATAGCCGTTTTCCTATTATTACGTATGTTACGAGTTATTACGAGTTGGTTTCAATTGCTTCTAATAATAGATCTACGATGTGAATTCCTCTCATTTTATGAGAAAGACCTTCTCGCTCAATCCCTAATTTCATTTGTAATAAACAACCTGGATTTGCAGTAACAATGGTTGCTGCGTCTGTTTCATGCACACGGTCCATTTTGTAATCTAGAAATTCCATGGATAGCTCTGAATGAACAATATTGTAAATACCAGCAGAACCACAGCAGCGATCAGCATCTTTCATTTCACGGTATGTTGCGCCTTGAATTGCTTCTAGTAACATACGAGGTTCTGAAGATGTTCGCATAACATTGCGTAAATGACAAGAGTCTTGATACGTAATAATTTGCGGTGTGAGTCGTAAGTCATTTCGTTTATGGAAATCTAGTTCTACTAGAATAGCGGTAATATCTTTAATTTTAGAAACAAACTGCTTTGCACGTTCTGCCCACTGTGGATCATCTTTTAAAAGATAATCGTAGTCTACGAGGTAAGCTCCGCAACCACCTGCATTCGTAATAATATAGTCGATGTTTAAATCTTCGAATGCTTTTATATTTCGTTTCGCTAATTCTTTTGCTCCACTTTTCTCACCAGCATGCCCATGTAATGCCCCGCAGCAACTTTGTGTTTTCGGAATAACGATATTACAACCAGCTAATTGAAGAAGTTTCATCGTTGCGTTATTTGTTTCTAAAAACATCGTATCCATTAAACAACCCGTGAAGAATGCAACTTGTTTTTTCTGTGTACTTTCAGCAGGTAAAAATTCAGGACGGTCTTTCATTGCTGTCATTTTAGGGACTTTTGGTAAAACGAGATCCATCGTTGCAAGTGTTTCAGGGAATAGTTTCATAATCCCTGTTTTATGTGTTAGCGTTTGTAAACCGGAACGCTGGTAAAATCCAATTAGTCCTGTTAATGTTCTCATTCGATTTTGATGGGGGAATAGTCCTTCAAAAACGACTTTACGAACGGCTCTCACTGGCACCGAGAACTTTTTGTTTTGATTAATAATATCACGAGCTTCTTCTAGTAAATGTCCATAATTCACACCAGATGGACATACAGGTTCACAAGCACGGCAGCCAAGGCAAACGTTTAATGTATTCTCAACATCTTCATCTGGCTCGATTAAACCGTCAACGACCGCTTTCATTATTGCGATACGTCCTCGTGGTGAATGTGATTCTTTATATCCAGATTGAATGTAAGTAGGACAAGTTGGTAAGCAAAAACCGCATCGCATACAATTTAGTAGTTCATCTTCACTTAATCGTTCTTTAAATTCCTTTTGAATGTTTTCTTTATTTAATGTTGTCATCGCTCAACCACCACTCTTTTGCGAGTGTCTTTCGCGAACATCTTGCCTGGATTCATAATGTTATTTGGATCGAAGGCTTGTTTAATTCCTTGCATAGCAGCAATACCTTCTTTACCTAATTTCATTTCTAAATACGGAGCTTTCATTGCACCAACGCCATGTTCACCAGTAATCGTGCCACCAAGTTCGATTGCTTTCGCAAATATTTCAGCAAAAGCTTGTTCAGCTCGGTGCATTTCTTCTTCATTACGGGCATCTGTCATACAAGTTGGGTGTAGGTTACCATCGCCAGCATGCCCAAACGTACAAATAGGAATATTATATTTCTTTGCAATGGCATTAATAGCTTCAACCATCGGAGCGATTTGTGAACGTGGTACCGTTGCATCTTCTAATATTGTAGTAGGTTTTAATCTAGCAAGCGCAGATAAAGCACTACGGCGAGCGGTGCGAAGTGCATCGGCTTCCGCTTCATCTTTTGCAACGCGAACATCGACTGCATTCATAGAGTGGCAAACATTAGCCATTTTTTCAATATCTCGATTGACAACTTCGGGCGGGCCGTCTTGTTCGATTAATAAAATTGCTTTTACATCTGTTGGTAAACCAATTTGTGCAAATTCTTCTACTACTTCAATTGTTGGCTGGTCTAAAAACTCAAGTGTCGCTGGAATGATTTTATTTGCAATAATAGAAGAAACAGCACGTGCAGCTTCATTAATATCTTCATAGAGCGCAAGCATTGTTTTCTTCGTTTCAGGCATAGGAACAAGTTTTAATATAGCTTCGGTTACGACGCCAAGTGTGCCTTCAGAACCGATAAATAAACGAGTTAAATCGTAACCAGCTACATCTTTTGCTAATTTACCACCAGTGCGAATGATATCGCCGTTCGGTAAGACGAGTTCAAGCCCCATTACATAATCACGCGTTACGCCATATTTTAAACCACGTAATCCACCTGAGTTTTCATTAATGTTACCGCCGATTGTAGAAATTTTCATCGAGCTTGGATCTGGTGGATAAAATAAACCTTTTTCTTCTACCGCTTTAATAATATCAAGTGTAATCACACCAGCTTGTACAGTAATTGTTAAATTCTCTTCATCAATTTCTAAAATGTTATTCATATGGCGGAAGATAAGGACAATACCGCCTTCAAGTGGACATGTTCCTGCGCAAAGGTTTGTTCCAGAACCACGAACATATACAGGAATGTTATGAGTGTTACATACTTTTAATACTTCAGCTACTTCATTTGTATTACGAGGAGCAATGACTGCATCAGGCATTGCTTGGAAGTTTGGAGTGGCATCATAACTATACGTTAAACGCCCCATATTGGATGTATCTACATTATCTTCGCCAACAATGGATACGAATGAATCAATAATTTGCTTTTCTAACATTGGAAATCCCCCTCAAACTGTTAACGTAATTAGTGATAATAAAAAACGTTGTCACAGTGCTTTCATTATAATGATAAAAAAGTCGGGGGATTCTTTCTATGTATAATCATCTAAAGATTAATCTGTTTTATCGTTCTTTTTTGTATGATTATCTAGTAAGAGGAGTGAGAAGTATAAAATGTTTAAATCTTTGAAGTGTTTCGGGTCAAGTCCCGTATGCTCCTCAATCTTTTTTAGTCTGTAATGCAATGTGTTAATGTGTATATGCAATTGTTCAGCGGTTTGCTTATAGGATTGGTTATAATCGATAAATAAGCGTAAAGTGTGCATAAGCTCAGGAGAGGATAATAAGTTTTCGATGGTGCGCCTTAGAAACTGTTCCCGCGTTTCAGCAGAAATATCTTGTAAGCACATTTCTAAACGTAAATCTTCATTAAATACAATTTTTTTCGTTTCAAGTGATACAGAAAGAGCTTGTAATGCTTGTTCGTACGATAAGCTCATATTGCTTGGTGTAACGGATTGTCCAATCCCAATATATAAAGGAATAGAAAATAAAGTTTCACAGTCTTGTTTTAATCGTTTAAAAAATTGATACGTTTGCTCTTTGGAGTTTGTGGCTGTAAATAAAATAAATCGATCATTTCCCCAGCGAACAAATAGATGCTCTTTTGTTAATAGATTGCGTATGTGTTGCCAAATTTTGCGCTGAAGCATCGTGTCATTTTGATCGATAGAGAACAAAATAAGTTGTTTCTTCTTATATAAATCAATACCAAGTGTTTTTGCGCGATCGAGAAAACTTGGAGACCAGTCTGTATTTTGAAGCCAATCAAAGACAAATGCTTCATAAGAACGATGCTCAAGTTCTAGTTGTTCTAAAAAATAGTTTTCATGAATTAATAATTCGGTCATCTTACGTAATATCTCACCGTATTGTGAAATGTTTTCAGGTTCGCCTGTAATTCCAATAACACCAATTACTTCGTCATGGAATAGTAAAGGAAGGTTCATGCCGGCTTTTACGCCATGTAGTTGTTGCTCATCATCTTTTGTAATAATGACCGTCTTCTTTTCTTTCGCGCAGCGGAGTGCACCTTCATGAAATTGACCGATTCTTTCCGCATCTGTACTTGCGATAATAACGCCTTGTGTATTAATGATAATAATATTTTCTGTAATTAGTCTGCGTACTTCTCGTACAATTTTATTCGCTAAATCAGGAAAAAGCATAATTTGCACACCTCAAATTCTATTTGTTGTACATTATATATGTAAATGAAGTAAGAAAGAAAAATTTCACACTTTCCACACATTTATTTGTTATTTTACAATTATAGCGAAATCATCTGAAGATGGAGGGAATCTTTTGAGAAAGTATGTTTTTCTTCTCTGTTTTTTATTTCTATTAGTAGGGTGTCAAGGAAGTTCATATACACCGATTGCTAAAGATAAAAGTATTATTATAACAACGAATATAAAAGAGGGTAGTATTAGTTTTGTTGATAAACAAACTAAAAAGTTAATTACGACATGGGAGCTTAATGAACCAATGGCAGGAATTGCACTACTTCCAAATGGTGAGGACATACTTGTATATGGTAAGCAGTTAGAATATATGTATGTATACTCACTAACAGAAGGAAGACAGGTGGATAAATATAAGACTGATAAAGGAATTGTGAATGTAGTCGTATCAGAAGATAAAAAACAATTATTTGCTGCTGATCAAAAGGCTCAAAAAGTAAGATTCTTTACGATAAAAGGGAAAGAAATCGGGAGTGTGTCAACCGGAAAAGGGCCAATAACAATGGTAGAGCATCATAATCAGTTATCCGTATTAAACTTTTATGATACGAAGTTAACGACAATTGATACAAAGAAAAAAGAAGTGATACAATCCTTTATGATTCCCCCGGCATCAACAGGAGCGACAATTAGTCCGGATGGGAAAGAAATATGGATTGGCGGACATGGTGATGGAAATCAAGTCAATGAGAAAGTATTAGTGTATGCATTGCAGAGCGGAGAGATGGTCCGTTCTTTACACGCTCCGTTTATGCCTGTGAATATAACGAAGGATAATAAGTATGTATATGCATTGAGTCATGGTTCGAATACACTTAGAAAGTTCGATGTTAGCACGTATAAAGAGGTAGCTTCTGTAGAAGTAGGATCGAACCCATTTGCATTTTTGAAGAGCGGAGCAGAAGGATATGTGGCTAGTTATGATAGCGATGAAGTATGCGTTATGGATATGAAGAGTATGAAAATAAAACAAACAATTAAAGTCGGAAAAGGACCGTTTCAACTCATAGAGAGGGAAGGGAAGGACAATGAGTAAATATAGGGTGCTAGTTGTAGATGATGAAAGTGATATGAGGCAGCTTGTTGGAATGTACTTAGACAATTTCGGATACGAGTGGGGAGAAGCTGAAAATGGAAAAGAGGCTCTAAAAAAATTAGAGACGGATCATTATGATTTCGTTGTATTAGATATTATGATGCCAGAGATGGATGGACTTTCAGTTTGTAAAGAAATTAGAAAAACGTCAGATGTACCAATTATATTTTTAACAGCAAAAGGTGAAGAGTGGAATAGGGTGAACGGCTTACGTATGGGAGCAGATGATTATATTGTAAAGCCATTTAGTCCTGGAGAATTAATTGCTCGTATGGAAGCTGTGTTAAGACGCTATACAAAGCAAGAGCAACAAGAGGAGATTCAGTTTGGACCGATCCTTATTAATGAAAAAAGTAGGAAGATTGAGGCTGATGGTGAGCCGATTTCTCTTACAGTAAAAGAGTTTGATTTACTCTATTTTCTTTGTCAACATACAGGACAAGTGTTTAGCCGGGAACAATTGCTGGAGAAGGTATGGGGATATGATTATGCCGGAAGTACGAGAACAGTAGATACGCACGTGAAAACGATGCGTTTGAAGCTTGGAGAAAGTGGAAACTACATTCAAACTGTTTGGGGTGTAGGCTATAAATTTGAGGTGTAACGTATGTTTACGATGGTACAGAAGCTTTGGCTTACAGTAGTATGTGCAGTATGTGTAACAGTTTCCTTTCTTTATTTTGTATCCTTATACTCGTATGAAAAACTATACGTTGATAATTTAAAAGATTCATTAGTAATGGAAGGGAAGCGTCTTGCTGCGCAATATGATAAGCGTGAAGGAATAGCAACTTTTGAAGAGAAAGTAAGAGCATTTGATCAAATATCTAGTTCGGACGTTCTTTTCGTATCTAATCCGCGTGATTTAAGCGCATGTTTACCTTTTGATGTGCATCATCATTCTCTTATAAGTGAAGGTGACAGGCAAGCACTATTAGACGGAAAAACTGTGACAAAGATAGGATATGAGGAACATTTTGACCGTAATATTATGGGGGTTGTCATCCCTGTTTTAGAAAATAAAAAATTAGTGGGCATTGTATATTCTTATATTCCTTTAAAAAGTATAAAAGACTTAATATATGATATGGGCCTTATTTTAGCACCGTTAGCACTTGCCATGATTTTAATTACGATATGGATTGGTAGAAAAATTATTATTGCTATTACGAAGCCGCTTTCGCAAATGGAACGAGTAGCCAATCATTTGGCTACGGGAGATTTCTCAGAACGGATTACAATTTCTTCTGAAGATGAAATTGGACGATTAGGAAAAGCGTTTAATAAAATGGCAAATTCTTTAGAGACAGAAGACGTAAAGCGTAAGGAATTCTTAGCTAACGTTTCGCATGAACTAAGAACACCACTTAGTTATATAAAAGGATATAGCGAGGCTATTTTAGATGGTGTAGCAAAGGGACCGCAGCAGGAAAAAGTAATACAGCTTATTCATAAAGAAGCAGATCGTATGCAGCGTCTCGTTCATGATTTATTAGATTTAGCACAATTAGAAGGTGAACATTTTCCGTTACAGAAACAACCTATCGTTTTTTCACAACTAATTGAAGATGTGTTAGATACGTATGAGATTAAGTTTATAGAAAAGAAAATTCGTATTTCAACAAATTTAAATCCAGAAATCATTGTAATAATTGATGAGGATCGTATGCAACAAGTGCTTCATAACGTGTTAGATAATGCGATACGGTATACAAATCAAAACGGGGATATCAATATAACCTTAGAACAAATTGATGATTACTGTGAATTAAAAATAAAAGATACAGGAATCGGTATTGATACAGAGCATTTAGAAAATCTTGGTGAACGTTTTTACAGAGTTGATAAAGCGAGAAGTCGTCAACATGGTGGAACAGGTTTAGGGCTTGCCATTGTAAGACAAATTGTTCATATACATGATGGACAATGGCTAATTGAAAGTGAAAAAGGGAATGGAACGACGGTTAGTATTAAATTGAAAATGCAAGGTGAAGAAAGCATGTTCTAACGTGAAGGACATGCTTTTCTTCATGAATGCAAATTAATATAGGAATACATATAAATTAATATCAAATAAATATTAAAAATTTGACGATTTTATGAACAAAACATTTGTACTTCTTACCAATTCGTTCTAAAATAGTTATGATGCAAAGTTTTTATAAATCGTTTCAATTGTTGTTTGGAAGATACTGAGGTGATTTAACTGGAGTACAAATCTATTAAACCGAAAAAGATTTACGAAGAAGTATCTGAAGCTATTTTAACAATGATTAAAAATGGTACGTTAAAACCTGGTGACAAACTACTTCCTGTACATCAATTAGCTGAGCAGTTTCAAGTTGGTAGATCTGCTGTTCGTGAAGCGTTAAGTGCGCTAAGAGCAATGGGCTTAATTGAGATGAAACAAGGAGAAGGTACATATGTGAAGAATTTCGATTCTTCTTCATTAACAAAATCATTAAACAATAAATTATTAATGAAGAAAGAAGATATTTTAAACTTATTAGAAGTACGAAAGGTGCTTGAAGTGGGGGCAGTTCGAGCAGCTGCGGCAAAGCGTACGGAAGATAATTTGCAAAATATGAAGCATTGGTTAGATGAAATGGCAAAGAGCATTGGAGATGAAAAGGCTGGCGAAAAAGCAGATTTTCAGTTCCATATGGGAATTGCGGAGTCTTCGCATAACAACATTTTGCTTGAACTCATGAATCACGTTTCAGAGATGATTGCTGAAACGATTGGTGAATCAAGACGCATTATTTTATATGGTGAACAAACAACATCAGAACGACTTATAGAAGAGCATCAAGTTATATATGATGCGGTGTTAAAGCAAGATGTAGAATTAGCGCAGCAAGCAATGCTAGATCATTTAACAAATGTAGAACATATTGTCACAGGTAAAAACGATATAAATTCGTAATTTAATCTTTTAAAAATCTAATTTTTTGATAAAATAGAGAAAGATTAAGTAAGCGTTTTCTTTAGAAGAGGGAGAGGATAGGCCATGGTTGAGCCTACTTCTTCTCTCCTTAGTCATCTGATGACCATATGTTTGTTGGTAGAGTTGTAAAAAGGGGGAGTAATAATTATGAAAGTTACTTTATTTGTTACTTGTTTAGTCGATATGTTTGAAACAAACGTCGGCAAAGCAACAGTTGAAGTGTTGGAGCGTTTAGGTTGTGAAATTGAATTTCCAGAAGCACAAGTTTGTTGTGGGCAGCCTGCTTATAATAGCGGCCACGTAGAAGCAGCAAAAGAAGCGATGAAACATATGATTGAAACTTTCGAAGATGCAGAATATATTGTTACACCATCTGGTTCTTGTGCGACAATGTTTCATGAGTATCCGCATGTTTTTAAAGATGATCCGAAGTGGGCTAAACGTGCACAAAAGGTTGCTGATAAAACATATGAATTGACACAATTTATTGTAGATGTTTTAAAAGTTACAGATGTTGGTGCAAGTTTACCAGGGATAGCTACTATTCATAAATCTTGCCATATGACACGTCTGCTTGGAGTAAAAGAGGCACCAGGAATTTTATTATCTAACGTAAAAGGATTAACTGTGAGAGAACTGCCAAACGCACAAAATTGTTGTGGGTTTGGGGGAACGTTTTCAGTGAAGATGACTCCAATTTCTGAGCAAATGGTAGATGAAAAGGTAGATAGTGCAATGGAAACAGGTGCAGATTATTTAATCGGTGCAGATTGTGGGTGTTTGTTAAACATTGGCGGACGTATTGAACGTTTAGGGAAAGAAATAAAAGTAATGCATATTGCTGAGGTACTGAATAGTCGCTCATGAAGGGGGAACATAAGCTATGTCTATGAAAATCAGTGAGAAAAAATTTAATGATCGTGTTGGCGATGGAATTCAAGATTCGTTTATGCGTGGAGCAGTATCTTCTGCGCAAACGCGCTTATATACGAATCGCTTAAAAGCAGCGGACGAATTAGGAAACTGGGAAGAGTGGCGTGAACTAGGTGAACAAATTCGCCAACATACGTTAGAAAATCTTGATTATTACTTAATGCAGTTAAGTGAAAATGTATCAAAAAGAGGCGGACATGTGTACTTTGCGAAAACGAAAGAGGAAGCAGCAAAGTACATTCAAGACGTTGCAAAAAAGAAGCAGGCAAAAAAAGTAGTAAAATCAAAGTCGATGGTAACAGAAGAAATTAGTATGAACCATGCGCTTGAAGAGATTGGTTGTGAAGTGTTAGAAAGTGACTTAGGAGAGTATATTCTGCAAGTAGATAACGATCCACCTTCACATATTATTGCGCCTGCACTTCATAAAAATAGAACGCAAATTCGTGATGTATTTAAAGAAAAGCTTGGCTATGAAAATTCTGATGATCCATACGAAATGACAAAGTTTGTTCGTAAACAACTTCGTGAGAAATTTATGGATGCAGAAATTGGTGTGACAGGTTGTAACTTCGCTGTTGCAAATACTGGTTCTCTTTGTTTAGTAACGAATGAAGGTAATGCAGATCTTGTCATGTCGATTCCAAAAACACAAATTGCAGTAATGGGTATGGAACGTATGGTTCCGACAATGGAAGAATTAGATGTTTTAGTTGGTTTACTATGTCGTAGTGCAGTAGGTCAAAAGTTAACAAGTTATGTAACTGTAGCAGGACCAATTCAAGAAGAGGAAGTAGATGGACCAGAAGAATTCCACTTAGTTGTTGTCGATAATGGTCGTTCTCAAATTCTTGGATCTGAATTCCGCTCAGTATTGCAATGTATTCGTTGTGCTGCTTGTGTTAACGTATGTCCTGTATATCGTCACGTTGGTGGACATTCGTATGGTTCTATATACTCAGGACCAATTGGTGCGGTATTAACACCACTTTTAGGTGGGTATGATGATTACAAAGAGCTTCCTTATGCCTCTAGTTTATGCGGAGCGTGTACAGAAGCTTGTCCAGTAAAAATACCATTGCATGATTTATTATTAAAACATCGTCAAGTTATCGTTGAGCAAGAAGGGCGTGCTCCACTTGCGGAAAAATTAGCAATGAAAATGTTTAGTATGGGCGCATCTTCAGCAGCTTTATATAAAATGGGATCAAAAATGGCGCCAGCAGCAATGAGTCCATTTACATCTGGTAACCGTGTATCAAAAGGTGTTGGGCCACTTAAAAACTGGACAGATATTCGTGAATTCCCGGCTCCAAGTAAAGAACGATTCCGTGATTGGTATAAAGACCATAAGAAAGGCGGGGACAAATAATGACAGGATTAATTCAAAACCGTGAGTCCTTTCTAGATAATATTGCAAAAGAACTTGGACGTGAGCGGAAAACGGAAGGCGTAAAGCGTCCAGCATGGAAAAGTAATGTGAATGTAGAAACGCTAAAAGATTATTCACAAGAAGAATTGTTAGAAGTATTTAAAAATCAATGTACAAACATTCATACAACTGTAGTGGAAACGACAAATGACCGTTTGCGTGAAGATATTCAAAAAGTAATCATGGAAAACGGCGGGGGACCTATTTTATTATCAGCAGATGACCGTTTTGATTCTTATGGATTGACTTCTTTATTTAAAGAAGAACTTCCAAAGCGAGATGTTGAAGTAAATGTATGGGATCCAGAGAGAAAAGAAGAGAATATGCGTATAGCGGAAAGGGCGAATATTGGAATCGCATTTAGTGATTATACTTTAGCTGAATCTGGTACGATTGTTGTACAAAGTCATAAAGGCCAAGGTCGTTCTTTACACTTTTTACCGACTGTATACTTTGCTATTATTCCACGTGAAACACTTGTGCCTCGTATTACACAAGCAGTTCAGGATATGAACACACGTGTAGAAAATGGCGAGACAGTGGCATCTTGTATTAACTTTATTACAGGACCTAGTAACTCGGCAGATATTGAAATGAATCTTGTTGTCGGAGTACATGGACCATTAAAAGCAGTATATTTCATCGTATAAAAGAGGGGAAAGCAGGCCAGAAAATGGCCTGCTTTTTTAATAGAATAGAGATAATATAAAGTAGAAGTTCTCTCCTTTTTTTGCTATGTTCTTCTGGAAAGGAGAGGAAGGGATGTTCACTTATTTATATGCATTGTTAGTGGGGATGGTGTTTGGTTCTTTTTTTATGTTAATTGCGATGAGAGTTCCACTAGGTGAGTCTATCATTACCCCGCGTTCACATTGTTATTATTGTAAGTATGTGCTGAAGCCAAAAGAATTGATTCCAATCATTTCATTTTGTATACAAAGAGGACGTTGTACGAATTGTAAGAGGGAAATTTCAATTTTGTACGTAGTATTTGAACTTGTAACCGGAATGATATTTCTTCTTACTGTATATATGATTGGGGTGGAACGAGAGCTTATCATCATTTTATCGCTTTTTTCGTTACTTCTTATTATTTCAATTACAGATTACATATATATGTTAATCCCTAATCGTATTTTAGCTTGGTTCGCCTGTTTACTCATTTTAGAATGTGTTTTTGTACCGTTAGTCACTTGGACAGATAGTATAGTTGGTAGTGGGGTTATATTCATTTTGTTATATTGCATGCAAAAAATATATCCAGAAGGGCTTGGTGGAGGAGATGTAAAATTACTTTCGTTACTTGGATTTATAGTGGGACTGAAAGGGATTTTTATGATTTTATTTTTAGCATCTTGTTTTAGTCTCTGTTTCTTTGGGGCTGGTATAGTATTAAAACGTATGAAAATGAGGACCCCAATTCCGTTTGGCCCTTTTATTAGCCTTGGGGCAATATGTTACATGTTGGTCACGTATACAAAATAGAGAGGGGATAGAGAGTGAACGTATATATGGATGATCAAAGAAGTTGTCCGTACGGGTATGTGCCCGCAACTACAGTAGAATGTGCCTTGCAAATGGTTCGGGATTATGATGTGAATATTCTTTCCCTTGATTTCAATATGGGGTGGGGAGAAAAAAGTGGATTAGATTTTGTAGAGGTTTTTTGTAAAGAGGGGTTATACGTAAATGAAATTCACCTTCATACGAATGATGTCATCGGTATGTACAAGGTGAAACAGAGAATTAATAAGGGAAAGGAAGAAGGAGAGATTAATCCTAATCTTGTTGTTAAATATGTGGGGAGCTAAAAACTCCAAAGTAAAACTTTGGAGTTTTTAATGTTTCATATGTGCTTGTAAAGGAATAATCTCTTCTTGTTGAGCTGCTGCGATTTCAGTTTCTTCCTGTTGAACTTCAGGTGTTTTCTTTGTTAAGTAGTGGTATACCATACCGACAAATACAGACCCGCCAATAATGTTACCAATTGTAACTGGAATTAAATTATGAATAGCACCTGCAAAAGAAATTGTCTCCGGATGCGGTGAAACTAAAGATAAAGCAAATAGTGATAAGTTTGCGATGCTATGCTCGTAACCAGATAAGAAGAATGTGAAAACGAGTAGCATCATCATCATAATTTTTGCTGTATCACCTTTAACTTGAGAAGGTAAGAAACAAGCAAGACATACAAGCCAGTTACATAAAATTGCTTTAAAGAATAATTGTATTGTAGGTGTATTCATTTTTCCTTCCACTACTTTATTCATGAAATGACCGTGATCAATTGCTCCGAAAATGCCAGTTGCGTAAAATAGTAAGGCAAAGAATAAAGCGCCAGCTAAGTTACCTGCATAACAAGCAACCCAGTTACGAAGTGTATCAGAAATCGTTGTTTCTTTTCGTAAAGTTGCCACTGTGAAATACATTGTATTTCCAGTAAACAATTCAGCACCGCCATATATAATAAGTACGAGGGCAATTCCGAAAAACATAGAAGCAGCTAAATAAGTTGCTGGTGAATCTGCAATGTGAAAAAAGTTACCTAATTTAAAACATAGTACAATAATAAAGCCGATATAAATACCCGCAAGTGCGGCACGAATGAAATATTGCAGCGGGTTTGTATCTAGCATTTGTTTTTTGCTCTTAGCCAGTTTGACAACATAATCTAATCCTTGTTCTAGCATGAGTAATACGCTCCTTTAGTACATCATCTATAAATACTCCTTATATGAATAAAGTACATGGATTCGGTCATAGTTTCAATGAGTTTGTGCAATGTTTCACAAAAAGGACATACATATATAAGGAAAACGCTTACAAAAAATAGTATAATGGAATTTTTTCTGGACATAGAGAGGGGACAAGGAAAAAAGAAAAAGCGCTGTAATTACAGCGCTTTTTCGTCTAAATTCTTTTCTACTTTTACTTCTACTTCTTTCGAGAAGAACCAACCACCAACTGCGATTCCGACTAATACAATCCAGAATGTAAGCTTCCACGGAGTGGATTCTGGGAATGAATGTGGAATTACATTTAATGCAGGGTGTGCTAATGTATAAACTGCTAGCTTCACACCAACCCAACCTACAATTAAGAATGCTGCAGTTTCAAGTCCTGGTTTACGTTTTAAGATTTGTACGAAAGCAGTTGCTGCAAATCGCATAATGATTAATCCGATAAGTCCACCTACAAAGATAACAACGAATTGCCCAGTATCAAGACTACCAATTGTACCTAATCCTGTTTTTGGTAAAGTCATTGCTAATGCAACAGCAGCTAAAATTGAATCAACTGCGAAGGCGATATCAGCAACCTCAACTTTAAATACAGTCCACCAAAAATTCTCTTGTTTTTTCTTTGCTTCTTTTTCTTCTGTTTCTTCATCTGTATTCTTTTTAACATACGTTTTAAATAAGTGATTACCAGCGATAAACATAAGGTAAATGGCACCAATTGCTTGCACTTGCCATACATCGACTAAGAACGAGATCATAAATAACGATCCGAATCGGAAAACAAATGCCCCCGCTAATCCATAAAATAGTGCTTTCTTTCGTTTTTCTTCTGGTAAATGTTTTACCATAATTGCAAGAACAAGCGCGTTATCAGCCGCTAAAATCCCCTCAAGTGCAATTAGGATGAGTAATACCCAACCATACTCCAATAATAATGATACATCCATGTACATTCTCCTCTCATTTCTATAAGTACTAAATAAGTGAAGAATTTCCCCACTATTTAGTTTCCCCATACTCCTGCCTATTAACTTTGGAAGAATTTGGTAATGAATGCAAAAAAGACCTCTGCCGTTAATAGGCAAAGGTCTTGCTAGACATATGTAATGAAAATGCCAACAAAGCCGGAAGAACTAAGTTCTACGTAATGACGACTTTGTTTCCAAGAAAGATTCTTGGACGCTACTCCCCTTTGGAGATATGCTATTGTACTCTCATTATATGGATAATTTATACGGTTGTCAACCTGTTAAAATATCTTCATTCGGATATTTTATTTTTTGTTTCTTTTTACGTGCAAAAGAAAAAGCCAATGTTAAAGGTCCCATCTTCCCAAAAAACATCATAAAGATGATAATAGCTTTTCCAATCATAGTTAAGTGTGGTGTGAAATTCATACTGAGACCGACAGTCCCAAATGCTGAAAATACTTCGAAAGCACTCATCAATAGAGGAACTCGCTCAGTAATACTTAAAATTAAAATAGCAAAAAAGATAAATGAAATGGAAATAATCGTGATGGTCAATGATTTGACGATGAGAGTATCTTTAATAGATTTTTTAAACACGACAATATCATCTCGTTCTTGTAAAAATTTAAATACCCCAAAAAACATGATTAAAAATGTTGTTAACTTAATTCCACCACCAGTTGAAGCACTGCCAGCCCCAATAAACATTAGGAGCATCATTAATAAAAGGGAAGGCTTTGATAATGCAGAAATATCAACTGTATTAAACCCGGCAGTACGCGTTGAAATCGCCTGGAAATAAGCGGCCATTCCTTCTTCAAATGGGGTAAATCCTCTCATAGAAAGGGAATTGTGGAACTCGAATATAAAAATAAAAACAGTCGCAATAATATTGACGATTAGAGTAGAAGAGAGCATAAGTTTTGAGTGTAATGTAAGGTTTTTAAAATTTTTCTTTCTTTTTATATCTACGATTACTGTAAAACCAATCCCACCTAAAATAATGAGGGAGGAAATAACGAGATTGACAAGAATGCTATGAGAATGGGACATTAAATTATCGCTCCATACAGAAAAACCAGCATTGTTAAATGCAGAGATCGAATGAAAAAAGCTATAATAGACCCCTTTAGCAATACCGTATTTCGGTACCCATTCAAAAGAAAGAATCAAAGTAGCGATACATTCGACTGTAAAAGAGAATAAAAATAATGCTTTGGCAAGACGAATGACGCCACCAATATTCGTTTGATTTAACGCTTGTTGCAGTAAAATTCGGTTTTGAAGGCCAATTTTTCTGCCGAGCATAATTGCAATTAAAACGGCAAAGCTCATAATGCCAAGTCCGCCAACTTGTATAAGCGCTAAAATGACACATTGGCCAAATAAGGTAAATACTTTCCCAGTGTCCACAACACCAAGCCCTGTAACCGTACAAGCAGAAACGGTTGTAAATAAAGCATCGAGCCATGAAATAGACGTTGTTGTAGCAATTGGTAGCTTTAATAAGCATGTGCCGATAACTGATAACATAATAAAAGACAAAGTAAGAACACGGGGAGGACTCATACGAATGTTAATCCGTTTCATGTTACATATCGTTCCTTTCAGTTTGCTCTTACTAGTATGTGAAAAAGCACGATTATGTATGTTAAAAATAGAAAGAGGCAGAGAATATCTGCCTCTAAGCCATATGTTATAGGTTTATCCACGTAATTGTTGTTGAGCTAAAGCAACAAGGCGTTTCGTTACTTCGCCGCCAACTGAACCGTTAGAACGAGATGCTGTATTAGAACCTAAGCTTACGCCGAATTCTTGTGCAATTTCATATTTAAATTGTTCAAGTGCTTGTTCTGCACCTGGAACTAGTAATTTGTTTGTTTTTACCATGTTGATACACATCCTTATGAGTAGTCCAGTTCAGCTAAGTACCTATCTAAACTGGTAACGTTATTTTATGTGGAAACGGCGTACTCATACGCGGAAGTAATCGGTGTGATTAGAAGTTATTGGATAGAAAAAAGAGTAGCAAATTTGCTACTCTTTTTTCAGTATTGTCGCTGTACCTTCAACGACAATATCACCTGATTGATTATATATGTTTGTTTGCAACGTAATGATTTTTTTATCGTCACGTTTTTTTATGACTTCTGCCACAACGCGAAGTGTATCGCCAATCTTGACAGGAGCACGGAATGAAACGTTTTGAGATAAATAAATCGTATTTTTTCCTGGGAGCTTCGTTCCAAGGATAGTAGAAATAAAACTTGAAACGAGCATACCATGAGCAATACGTTCTTTAAACATTGTCGTTTTTGCAAAAGAGTCTAAAATATGAATAGGATTCACATCTCCAGTCAATTTTGCAAAATTGATAACGTCCTCATCCGTAATCGTTTTTGTAAGGGATGCTTGATCACCGACTTGAATCTCATCATAACGAAGCTCCGGAACAGTTTGTGCTTCTTGAAATGGATTCATTTGGGCCTCCTTCTTTTCCATATCGAAAAATGCCAGCCATCTTGATGTAGTAGGAGGAAGAAAGAGTTTTGTTTGTGCTGCAGTTAGCTCCCACATTTTTCTTACTTGATGGAAGTAAATAAATTTTTTGAGTTTTCCTCGAACTGCTTTGCGAGTTCTAGTTGTTTGGACTTGAACTCTCCCAAAAAAACTTCAAATTGTTTTTGAACCTCTTCACGTTGTAATTGTTGCTGTTCAATAAATTGTTTTGTTGTTTCTTCAAATTGACCACTAGTTTGAGTAAGAATAGACAAAGATGTTTTCGTAGGAGAAACAGTAAGTTGGTGCATTTGAGTAGAAAGTTCATTCCATTTCCCTTGCCACTCGTTAATTTGATCATTTAAGGAGTTTCCAGTTAATTGCTTCACATAATCTGTATATTGGTTATTGAACTGAGCAGTGAATTGTTGTAGTTCTTTTTCTAGTTCATCTACTCCTGATGTTAATTTATGCAGAGCGTCTTGTTGTTGTTTTAAAGTTTCTAAAGTAAGTTGCTCTAATTGTTTCCCAGCTGAAGAGAAGAGGGAAAGAGATTGAGACCAGTTTTTCCAAAATGCATCGACTAATTCGTATGGCTTAGTTTCCATTGTTTGACCTCCAAATGTTTTTTTGCATATTATGAACGCAGATTAATCTGCTGTACCACCAGGTGAAGATGAAGAATCCTTTTCATCCTTTTCTGGAGAAGTAGAAAATGGAAAGAATGCATTGGTGTATAACGTAAAAAACGTCCGCAACATATTTTGATAATGTTCAAAAGAAGTCGCACATGTTGTTAAATATTGCTCTCCATATTCAGTTAAAGAATAAATTCTTTTTGCTGGCCCTCCGTCGCTTGTATCCCAAGTAGAAGAAATAAGGTTTTCTTTTTCTAATTTGCGCAATGTTCTATACACATTACCTTGGTCAACAGAAGAAAAGCCGATGTCCATTAGCATTTGAATAAGTTTGTAACCATGAAGACTCCAGTCTTTTAGACAGAGAAGTAAGAAGGGAACTAAGAAGTTTTTTGGCATGGAGTTTGGTTGTTTCGCTTGGTTATTCTCCAAACTTTCGCGTTGTTCTGGTTCATTTTGTAGCATGATTGTGCATCACCTCATGAATCAGTTAGATGGAATTTTTTGCTTATAAGTGCAATTTACACCTATCTGTTTTTAATGTCAATACATTTGTTGGAAAATAAAGAAAAATAAAATATAGACTTGAAGTTTTATTCAGAATATTAGAAAATAGTGAATAGGTTGAATTGTTTCAAAAACGAAAAAGGGAGTGTAGGTAAAGTGATTGATCAAAAATTCGATCCACTACAAGCATGGAAAAATGCTTATGAACAAACCGAAACATTTTGGGGAAAAGCGCTCAATGAAACAATTAAAACAGAAGAATATTCTGCTTGGATGGGCAGCGTTCTAGATTTAAATTTGTTTTATCAAAAAGCATTAAATGATACAACAAAAAATTATCTAGAGCAGGTGAATGTGCCTACGAAAGAGGATATTGCAAGAGTGGCTACGCTTGTTATTAACTTGGAAAATAAAGTAGATAACATCGAGGAATTTCTAGAGGAGAAAGTAGATTCTTTAGGACAAGCTCCTACATTAAAGCGTGATGTTACGAAAGTAAAACAAGATATTCGCACGTTAGAAACGAAAGTTGATCAAATCTTAGAATTGCTAGAAAAGCAAAATGCAGTACTAGCAAAACTACAAGAACCTGTAAAAGAAGAAACAAAACCTGCGAATAAGCCGGAAAATAAAAAATGATAATAGCGTTTGTTTATAACGTGTAAAAGAGAAGGGGAGAATCTCTTTTTCATGTATAAACAACGCAACATAATTAATATATGGACTCTATTACTATGAGTACCAAAATGATTCATAACAATCGTTCACAAATTCATTTAAGGGGGAAAAGAAATGGTTCAATTAAATGGCAAAGTAGCAATCGTAACAGGTGGGGCAAAAGGAATTGGAAAAGCGATTACAGTAGCGTTAGCACAAGAGGGAGCAAAAGTAGTTATTAACTATAACAGCAGTAAAGAAGCAGCCGAAAACTTAGTAAATGAACTAGGAAAAGAAGGTCATGACGTTTATGCAGTTCAAGCGGATGTTTCTAAAGTAGAAGACGCAAACCGACTTGTAGAAGAAGCTATGAATCATTTTGGTCAAGTTGATATTCTTGTTAATAACGCTGGTATTACAAGAGACCGTACATTTAAAAAGTTAAATCGTGAAGATTGGGAACGCGTAATTGACGTGAATTTAAGCAGCGTATTTAATACGACAAGCGCTGTACTTCCATACATAACGGAAGCAGAAGAAGGAAGAATCATCAGTATTTCTTCTATTATTGGTCAAGCTGGTGGATTTGGACAAACAAACTACTCAGCAGCAAAAGCAGGCATGTTAGGATTTACAAAATCATTAGCGTTAGAGCTTGCAAAAACAAATGTAACTGTAAACGCAATTTGCCCAGGATTTATTGATACTGAAATGGTAGCTGAAGTACCAGAAGAAGTACGTCAAAAAATCGTTGCGAAAATCCCGAAAAAACGTTTTGGTCAAGCTGATGAAATTGCAAAAGGTGTAGTATACCTATGCCGTGACGGTGCATATATTACAGGTCAGCAATTAAACATTAACGGTGGATTATACATGTAATGAAGTAAGAAAAAAGTGCATATCCATAGCAGGAATGCACTTCTTTTTTTAAAAGGAAATCGACCAAAAAGGAGATAGAAAAATGACTACATTCGTAACAGAATGGGAAAAGCAATTAGAGTTATACCCAGAAGAGTACCGAAAAGCATATCGCCGTGTGAAAAGGGCGAGTGAAATTTTATTACGTGAACCAGAGCCGCAAGTAGGGTTAACACCGAAAGAGGTTATTTGGACGAAGAATAAGACGAAGCTTTATCGCTACATTCCAAAACAAGAAAAAACACAAAGAGTTCCAATTCTATTAATATATGCTCTTATTAATAAACCATATATTATGGACTTAACTCCTGGAAATAGTTTAGTGGAATATCTAGTGGACCGTGGTTTTGACGTGTATATGCTTGATTGGGGCACATTTGGTTTAGAAGATAGTCATTTGAAATTTGATGATTTCGTGTTTGATTATATTGCAAAAGCAGTGAAAAAAGTAATGCGAACTGCAAAATCGGACGAGATTTCTTTACTTGGTTATTGCATGGGCGGAACGCTAACTTCTATTTATGCGGCACTTCATCCGCACATGCCAATTCGTAACTTAATCTTTATGACAAGTCCTTTTGATTTCTCTGAAACAGGATTATATGGTCCTTTATTAGATGAGAAATACTTCAATTTAGATAAAGCGGTTGATACATTTGGAAATATTCCGCCAGAAATGATTGATTTCGGGAACAAAATGCTAAAACCGATTACGAACTTTGTTGGTCCGTATGTGGCTTTAGTGGATCGTTCAGAGAATGAGCGCTTTGTTGAAAGCTGGAGATTGGTTCAAAAGTGGGTTGGCGACGGTATTCCGTTCCCAGGTGAATCATATAGACAGTGGATTCGCGATTTTTATCAAAATAATAAATTGGTTAAGGGTGAACTCGTTATTCGCGGACAAAAGGTAGACCTTGCAAATATTAAGGCGAATGTCTTAAATATTTCCGGGAAACGTGATCATATCGCCCTGCCATGCCAAGTAGAAGCATTGCTAGATCATATTTCTAGCACAGATAAACAATATGTATGTTTACCGACAGGGCATATGTCTATCGTTTACGGCGGAACAGCTGTAAAACAAACGTATCCGATGATTGGAAATTGGCTTGAAGAGCGTTCGAAGTAAAAATAAAAAATCCAACTAGCGTTGTGTTAGTTGGATTTTTTTATGGAAAATAACAAAACATAGAAAGGAGAAATCTACATTTTAGGAGTATAATTATGAAACTTATGACTGGTAAATTGTTTTGGAATACAGGAGTTTCTGTACCTTGTTATCCACCATTAGAAAATGATATGATATGTGATGTGCTCGTAGTTGGAAGTGGAGAAGCAGGTGCTCATATAGCGTATTCGTTAGCGAAAATTGGAATGAGTGTTACACTCATTGAAAAAAGCGCAATCGCATGTGGTAGTACAGCTGCGAATACAGGCTTATTACAATTTCTTCATGATAAATCGTTAACCTCTCTTATTCATACATTTGGTAAAGAAAAAGGGGTAAGAGCATATAGCCTTTGTTACGAAGCGCTCAGAACAATGGAGAAGGTTGTACCGACTCTTGATATTGATCCCCATTTTATTCCGCGAAGTAGTTTATATTATGCAAGTAGAAATGAGGACGTTTCATTTTTACAAGAAGAATATAATACGTTACGTCATCATGGATTCCCGGTTGAATATTTTACCGATTTAGATATTAAAAAGAAGTATTCATTTACAAAACAAGCAGCGTTATATACGCATGGTGATGCCGAGGTGAATCCGTATTTATTAGCGCATAGCCTTTTGCATAAAGCAAATCAAATGGGAGCTACTGTGCATGAACATACAGAGGCCATACATATAAAAAAACGCCAAAATAATTTAATTTGTTACACAAAAACAGGAAATCAAATTGTAGCAAAGAATATTATTATGGCAACAGGTTATGAAACGCTTTTCGGGAAGAAAGAAAAAAATACAACAGTAGAAACATCTTATGCGATTGTGACAAATAAGATAGATTCATTTGAAGGTTGGCATGAACAATCATTAATTTGGGAAACAGCACGACCTTACTTATATTTTCGAACGTATGAAAACCGTATTATTGTAGGTGGATTAGATGAAGCGATGCAAATTCAAACAATCGGTGATACGAAATTATTGCATAAGCGTGATATCCTTATTAACATTGTAAAAGAGATGTTCCCGCAGTATAAAAATATACAGGCAGACTACTATTGGGCGGCAGCATTTGGTGGTAGTCATGATGGTCTTCCTATTTTAAAAGAAGATAAAAAGATACATAATTTATTTTACGCATTGCCGTATGGAGGTAATGGAACTGTGTATGGAATGGTATTTGCCAAATTATTTGAGCAGTTATTTACAAATAAAGAAAGTGAAGATTTTTCTTTATTTAATCGATAGAAAAAAGGTAGCGAAGTGATGGAATGAGAGATATAAAAAAGTTTTTACAAAAATTACGTCCTGTACAACTCATTGTTTTGTTTTATTTATTAGCAGTAGTTGTATCGGTGATATTGCTTAGTTTACCGTTTGTTACGAAGTCTGGTGTGAAATGGACATTTATCGATGCCCTTTTTACATCTGTTAGTGCGGTAAGTGTTACGGGACTGTCTGTTGTTACGATTTCAGATACATTTACTACGGCAGGAATTATTATTTTAGCCCTTATTTTACAATTAGGCGGCTTAGGAATTATGGCACTTGGTACATTTGTTTGGATTATAACGGGGAAAAAGATCGGTTTGCAGAGAAGAAGACTCATTATGGCAGATCATAATCAAGGGAATTTATCAGGCCTTGTAGAATTGATGCGTTCTATTTTAATTGTAATTATTTCGATAGAACTTATTGGAGCAATACTATTAGGTACAAGATTCCTACTTTATTTTCCAACTTGGCAAGAAGCTTATTTTCACGGTTTCTTTGCAGCTGTTAGTGCAACCACGAACGGCGGATTTGATTTAACAGGACAATCGCTAATTCCGTATAAGAAAGATTATATTGTTCAAATGATTCATATGTTACTCATTATTTTAGGAGCGATCGGTTTCCCTGTATTAATGGAAGTGAAACAATTCCTTAGTAAAAGGAGACAGCAACTATTTCGTTTTTCGTTATTTACAAAATTGACGACAACAACATTTTTTGCACTCGTTATCGTTGGAACAATCATGATTTTTTTACTAGAACGAAATCAGTTTTTAGCAGGAAAGTCATGGCATGAAACAGTTTTCTATACATTATTCCAATCTGTGACGACGCGAAGTGGTGGACTTGCTACAATGGATATACGTGAATTGTCACAACCGACGCTTTTATTTATGAGTATATTAATGTTTATAGGAGCATCTCCAAGTTCGGTTGGGGGCGGAATACGTACAACAACATTTGCTGTTAGTATATTATCGCTATACACTTTTGCAAGAGGTGGGAGAACGGTTAGAGTCTTCAAGCGTCAGCTACATGAAGAGGACGTGCTGAAAGCATCTGTCGTTATGACGATGGGGATTTTATTATGTGCCACAGCGCTATTTATTTTATCTATTACGGAAAATGTACCACTTATGAGTTTAATTGTTGAAGTGTGTTCTGCTTTCGGGACGACAGGGCTATCAACAGGTATTACGCCAGATTTAACAACTGTTGGTAAACTTGTACTTATTGTACTTATGTTTATTGGGCGTGTCGGTATTTTAACATTTATACTGGCTAGTGGTGGAAGAGAACAGCCACCTCGCTATAAATACCCGAAAGAGAGAATTATTATTGGATAGTATGAAACCATTCTACCTATTTTAGGTAGAATGGTTTTTTAGTCGTTAATGCCAAATTGCGGATGCATAAAAGAGTCATTCTTATTATCTACTTCTTTTTTTAGCAACTCTTGATTTTCCTCTGAAATCCAGCCAATATCATTTGTAGGATGGATCCATTCTTCTCCAGCCATAATGGCAGGATCTACTTCATCGCTCCAATTGTGAAGTGGACTATTCTCGGAATCATATTTACTGTCGCCGATTACGACGTCATATTGATTTATGAAAGGTTGTTGCATCTTCTTTCCTGTTCCTTTAAAAGATGGAAAATTCATTTGATGCGGGAGCGTTTCATCTAAAATTGGTGACTGAATTTTATCTTTTTTCTTCAAAATAATCGCTCCTTTTTATAATGTTTTCTTTATAGGTAGTATTTCCATTTAGCGGCTCTTATGTACTTGTTAACACTTGCCAGTAATAATTATTTTATGTTGCTTCAAACTAGAGTAGAAAGTGAATTCTTGAGAGCAGGTGAATGTATTGGTAAAAAGAAAAGTGAAACAAAATGCGGCAATCAACAATAATAAAACTCCGAAAGAAAGCTTACCAGATGCAGAATTTGCATTAGAGTATGAAGGAGAAAATAGCGCGAAGTATGCAAATCGTAATTCAAAAAAAGGTAAACAAAAATGAGGCGTTTTTTACAAACGCCTCATTTTTTTGTGGGATTATAAAGGTTTTTTTAATTATTTGTAAATTTAGCGTTCACTATTAGCAGAAAAATGCGAAAAAACATAGAAGTAGCAACGTATTACACAAAAACAAACAACAAACAAAAGATTAATGTTGGTTTAATACTGCTTTTACACTAGTTGTTTATATTTGAGTTGTACATAAGATTTGTAAAAGGAGAGAGAGACAGTGAAAAAAACAATCTTTAAAGCTGTAGCAACTGGAATGGTATTTTCGTTATTAATGGGGTGTGGTGCAAAAAAAGAAGAAAGTGCTGGGGCAAAAGTAAAAGATGATAAATTATCTGGATCATTAACTGTTTACACAGCGATTGAAGAAGAACTTGTACCAATTTATCTTGATTCTTTTAAAAAGAAGTATCCAGATGTGAAGCTGAACATTGTTCGTGATTCAACTGGAGTTATTACAGCCAAATTGCTAGCTGAAGGAAAAAATACACAAGCAGATGTTGTATGGGGAACTGCTGCGTCAAGTCTATTAGCTTTAGATAAAAAAGATATGTTAAAAGGATACTCTCCAAAAGGAGCAAATCGTGTTCTTCCACAATTTAAAGATGATAAGCAACCAGAAAAATGGGTAGGTAATACTGCATTTATGACGGGGATTGCTATAAATAAAGAAGAATTAAAGAAGAAAAATTTACCGATGCCAGAATCATACGAAGACTTAACGAAACCAGAGTATAAAGGAACGCTTGTTATGCCACATCCGGCTTCTTCTGGAACAGGATTTTTAACAGTTTCTGCATGGTTACAAATTATGGGTGAAGATAAGGGTTGGGATTACATGAAGAAACTTCATGATAATATGGCAACTTATACTCATTCAGGTTCAAAACCAGCGAAATTAGCAGGCGCGGGTGAATATCCAGTTGGCGTCTCAATGGTTTATAGTGCTTTGAAAGAGAAACAAAAAGGTGCACCAGTTGAAGTTGTATTGCCGAAAGAAGGATTAGGTTGGGAAGTAGAAGCGAACGCACTTATTAAGAAAGATAATGCAAAAAATGAAAAATTAGCGCAAGCATTTTTAGATTGGGCAATTACTGATGATGTAATGAAGTTATACTTCGAGAAAAATGGATTTGCGACAATTAAAAATGATTATAAGCTTCCAGATGGATTCCCTAAAGATGTGACAGAAAAGTTATACAAAAAGAATGACTTTAAATGGGCAGCAGAAAATCGGGACAAAATTTTAGAAAAATGGGAAAAAGAGTTTGGCCAAAAAGCAGAACCGAAAAAGTAAGTGAGTGGGAGAGAGAAAAAATGAGCGAATATTTATCAATTCAACACATTCAAAAACAGTTTGATGCATTTACAGCGTTAAAAGATATTTCTTTTACTGTGAAAAAAAATGAGTTTGTATGTTTATTAGGCCCAAGTGGTTGTGGGAAAACAACATTGCTTCGAATTTTAGCTGGGCTAGAAGAGGCAACAACAGGTAGTATAGCTGTGGATGGAAAAGATATTACAGCATTACCTCCTGGAAAGAGGAATTTCGGAATGGTGTTTCAATCGTATGCATTATTTCCGAACTTAACAGCACTTGAAAATATTGAATACGGCTTAAAGACAAAAAAATATGGAAAAGCAGAAGTAAAAGAGAAAGCGCTAGAGGCGTTAGAACTTGTAGATTTGCTGAATGTAAAAGATAAATATCCTGCTCAAATGTCTGGGGGACAACAGCAGCGAGTAGCACTTGCACGTGCGCTCGCTCTGTCTCCGGATATTTTGTTACTTGATGAGCCGTTATCTGCTTTAGATGCAAAAGTGCGTGAAAAGTTACGTAGAGAAATGCGTGATTTGCAAGAAAAAGTGGGAGTAACAACTATTATGGTCACGCATAATCAAGAAGAGGCATTAACGATGGCTGATAAAATTGTTGTAATGAATCATGCGGAAATTATGCAGATTGGCACACCAGAGGAGATTTATCAAAGACCCGCCAATCCGTTTGTGGCAGATTTTATTGGTTCTATTAATTTCTTTTCGAGAAATAATGAAGAACATGCAATTCGTCCTGAACATGTAACCGTGGTACAAAAGGATGGTATTAAAACGGTTGTGGAAAGTATGGAATTTCGTGGATCTGTATATCGGACAGAAGTGCGAGTCGTAGAAGAAAAAACACATCTTTATAACGAGAAAATCGTAGTGGATATATTGGCATCAGAAGTAGAAGCAACCGCAATTAGAAAAGGAAAGCCGCTTCAAATCTCTTTCTCAGAAAATCATATGTTGTCATATGGAAAGAAGGTCATTGTATAGATGGAGATGTTAGAAGATTTCAAGGTAGAAAGTACGAAAAAAAAGATTAAGAGACGTATCGGTAAAGAAGAGTGGATACAAAGACTATTAATTATTGGTATGCTTCTTGCATTTTTGATCATGCTTGTATTACCTCTATTACAATTGTTTACACAAGCTTTTTATGATAAAGATGGAGCTTTCATTGGTCTTGCGAATTTCAGTAAATATTTCACAACTCCAACGCTAGTTCAATCATTACAAAATACGATATGGATTTCGGGTGCGACAACAATTATTGCAGCGACACTCGCTTTTGCTTACGCCTATGCGATCGCTCGTACGAATGTGTTTGGGAAGCGTGTATTTCAATATGTCGCGTTGTTACCATTATTCGCACCGACGATGATGCATGGTATCGCACTTACATATTTATTTGGTAATCAAGGGTTAGTAACGAAAGGGATGTTTGGTTTGTTTGAAGGGATACAAATTCCTTTATATGGACCAGTAGGAATTGTAATGGCTGAAGTCATGTATACATTTCCGCAAGCATTTCTTATATTATTAATTGCTTTTCAAGGCTCTGATTATCGTTTATATGAAGCTTCTAATATGCTAGGAGCGAGTAAAACAAAGCAATTTTTCACTGTTACTTTACCTAATGTAAAGTACGGATTAATTAGTGCGATGTTCGTTGTGTTTACACTTAGTTTCACTGATTTTGGGGCACCAAAAATTGTTGGTGGGCAATATAATGTACTTGCTACGGACGTATATAAGCAAGTAATTGGGCAGCAAAATATGCCGATGGGTGCAACCGTCGGAATGATTTTATTAATCCCAGCTATATTTGCATTTGCAGTTGATCGCATTACGCAAAGAAAGCAGGCGAATCTCTTATCTTCCAAATCAGTACCTTACAGAATAATAAATAATAAGAAACGAGATGTTATTTCATTCGTATATTGTAGCGTAGTAACGCTTATGATCATTTTATTATTTGTGGCAGTTGGTATTGCTGCAAGTGTGAAAGTATGGCCGTATAATATGAGCTTTACATTCGAGCATTTTAATTTTTCCAGTTTAACAGGAGATGGACTTGAAGCGTTTAAAAATAGCGTAATTGTTTCAGCAATCACAGCGGTTATTGGAGCAGTTTTAACATTTATGTTCGCTTATGCGATTGAGAAAATAGATCAGCTACAATTTTTCCGAAAAGCAGGTTACTTTTTCTCTATCGTCCCTTTAGCGATACCAGGTTTAGTACTTGGGTTAGGCTACGTCTTCTTCTTTAGTCAACCAACCATACAAATCTTTGGACTTTCCGTAACGAACCCGTTTCATTCTCTATACGGAACAATCGTTGTGCTAGTACTAGTCAATATCATTCATTTTTATTCGGTAACATTTGTTACGGCAACGACAGCTTTAAAGAAATTAGATCGAGAGTTTGAACTTGTTTCACAGTCGATGGGGATTCCGTTTTATAAAACATTCTTTCGAGTTACGGTACCGATGTGTCTACCAGCCATTTTAGAAATGGTCATGTACTACTTCGTAAATTCAATGGTAACTGTCTCGGCAGTTGTATTCCTATACGCAGCTGATTTTAAACTAGCTGCCGTATCAATTGTAAATATGGATGATGCAGGAAATGTGGCACCAGCAGCTGCAATGAGTGTGCTTATTGTTGTTACAAATATTGTAGTAAGAGTTGTATATGAATGGGGAACGAAAGCACTTCGTAACCGAACGTCACAATGGCAAAAAAGATAAATAAGAAGGGTGATGGATTGAATGAAAATAGAAGCAGTAATTTTTGATTGGGCAGGTACGACAGTTGATTATGGATGTTTTGCACCATTAGAAGTATTCATGAAGATTTTTCATAAACGTGGTGTTGAAATTACAGCAGAAGAAGCACGTAAGCCAATGGGATTATTAAAAATAGATCATGTAAGGGCACTAATAGAAATGCCTCGTATTGCGAATGAGTGGAAGCATGTTTTCGGACAATTACCAACAGAAGCAGACATTCAGGATATGTATGAAGAATTTGAAGAGATTCTCTTCGCTATTTTACCGGTCTATGCGTCGCCAATTCATGGAGTAAAAGAAGTAATTGCTTCTTTACGTGAAAGAGGAATTAAAATTGGTTCAACGACTGGTTATACGAGAGAAATGATGGACATTGTAGCAAGAGAAGCAGCACTACAAGGATATAAACCTGATTTCCTCGTTACACCAGATGATGTTCCAGCGGGTCGTCCGTATCCGTGGATGTGCTATAAAAATGCGATGGAACTTGGTGTATATCCGATGAATCATATGATAAAAGTTGGAGACACGGTATCAGATATGAAAGAAGGGCGAAATGCCGGTATGTGGACAGTTGGTGTAATTCTTGGCAGTAGCGAACTCGGCTTAACTGAAGAAGAAGTGGAGAATATGGATCCGGTAGAACTTCGTGAAAAAATAGAAGTAGTTCGTAATCGTTTCGTTGAAAATGGGGCGCACTTTACGATGGAAACGATGCAGGAACTCGAAAACGTAATGGAACATATCGAGAAACAAGAGCTTATTATTTCATAAAAGGGGAATAGGATCATGACTGAAAATCACTACTTATTATTAACGCCAGGACCATTAACAACAACAAAAACAGTAAAAGAAGTTATGTTATACGATTGGTGTACGTGGGATGCTGAATATAACACCATGGTGCAAGAGGTAAGAGCTAAACTTGTATCGTTAGCAACGAAGGAAGAAGAGAAATATACAACTGTTCTCATGCAAGGAAGCGGTACGTTTTCAGTTGAAGCAGTAATTGGTTCTGTCATTCCTAAAAACGGAAAGCTGCTCGTTTGTATAAATGGTGCATACGGTAAGCGAATTGTACAAATGGCAGAGATGTTACATATAGATGTGGTGGTCAGTCAAACAGAAGAGTGGGAGCCTACTAATATTGCAGAAGTAGAAAAGATATTGCAACAAGATAAAGAGATTACACATATTGCAGTTGTTCATTGTGAAACAACAACAGGTATTATCAATCCAATTGTAGATATATGTAAATTAGGGAAGAAATACGGAAAAGTAACACTAGTTGATGCAATGAGTAGTTTTGGTGGTATTGAAATAGATATTGCTGAATTGCAAATTGACTTTCTAATTAGTAGTGCGAATAAATGTATTCAAGGGGTTCCTGGGTTCGGCTTTGTTATTGCAAAGCGCGCTGAATTGGTGAAATGTAAAGGGCAGGCACGTTCATTATCATTAGATTTATACGATCAGTGGGCAACGATGGAAAATCAAAATGGGAAATGGCGTTTTACGTCACCTACACATGTTGTACACGCTTTTTATCAAGCACTACTTGAATTAGAAAAAGAGGGCGGAGTAGAAGCGCGTTACAATCGATATTATAACAATCAAAAACTATTAGTGAATAGAATGAGAGAAATCGGATTTAAGCCACTAGTAGATGAAAAATATCAATCTCCTATTATTACATCTTTTATTTATCCAGAAAAAGGATTTGAATTTCAACAGTTATATAATGAATTAAAGCAATATGGATTCGTCATTTATCCTGGTAAAATTTCGAAAGTAGATACGTTCCGCATTGGAAATATCGGTGATGTACATGAGGCAGATATCAATCGCTTAGTTAATAGTATCGCTAAAGGAGTTGTTATAGGGTGAGAGTATTTTGCTTAGGTGGAGCAGGTGAAATTTGTCGTGAAGCAATTTTAGATTTAGTGCAATTTTCATCTTTTGAGACGATTACAGTAGCTGATTTTAATGAAGAAGAGGGCCTTAAAGTAGTAGAATGGCTCAACGATCCTCGTGTTGATTTTGTGAAAGTAGATGTAACGAATCACGAGGATACAGTTGCAAAAATGAAAGGCTATGACATTGTAATGGATGGCACGACGATAAAGTTAAATGGCTTGTCTACTCGATGTATTGCAGAAGCAGGTTGTCACGGTGTGAATTTGAATGGATTTGGTGAAGAAAATGATTCGCATTCTATATTTGTTCAAAACGGAAAAACGTGTTTACCTGGTTTTGGTATGACGCCAGGTGTAACGCAAATGATGGCGATGCATGCAGCAAATCAGCTAGATACTGTAGAGTCAGTTCGTGTCAGTCACGGCTCGTATCGTCCAATTGCTTTTTCTGCATCCATTACAGAGACAACGACATATGAATATGATCCACATTTACCATCGCGTACAGTATATGAAGATGGTGAGTTTAAGCAAGTACCTCCGTTTGCGCGTCCGAGAGAAATTGAATTACCGGCGCCTTATGGTAAGGAAACGCAGTATATAATCCCGCATTCTGAAACGATTACGTTAGCAAAAGCACTAGAAAATAAAGGTGTCAAGCTGATAGAGACGAGAGGGACTTGGCCACAGCAAAATATGCAGCTCGTACGTGCTTTATATGATTATGGTATATTGCGTAATGATCGAGTTGATATAAATGGGAAAGAAATTGGCATTATGGATTGTATTTCGAAGTATTTATTGCAATCGAAAGAAGGACAAGAAACAGAAATTTACGGTTATGCACTTCATGTAGAAGTAATAGGTATGAAAAATAATGAGAAACAAAGGCACGTATTATATCATACACACCCGTTATCTGATGGATCTGTTGTAGGATGGGAAAAATTAAGAGCTTATACGAGAAACGTCGGTATTCCATTTGGGATTGCTACAGAGTTAATCGCAAAAGGGAATGTAAATAAAGTTGGTGTTGTTACACCTGAGGAAGCTTTTGTAAATCCACAAATTATTTTTGATGAACTAAAAAAGCGTGGTATTCATATTCATGAAGAAGTTTCTACTTACAAAGAAAGTTAGAACTTTGTATAAGTAAGGCAGTTTATGAGGTAGAAATTAATGGGGTGAGGTTATGTCTGTAGTAGGTGAAGAAAGAAAGCGAACCATTCTTGAGAAGGTAGAGTTTAAAGGGAAAGTAAAAGTTTCAGAATTAGCGAGAGAGTTTGCTGTATCAACAGAGACGATTCGCCGTTATTTAGAAGAGTTGGATCGTGAAAAGAAGTTGAAGAAAGTGTATGGTGGAGCTGTCCAACTTCCGGGAGCTGGAATAGAGGCACCAATGTTAGAGCGAGAGATGCTACATATAGAAGAGAAGAAGAGAATTGGGTATAAAGCAGCAACGTTCGTGGAAGATGGAGATGTTATTGCGATTGATGATGGAAGTACACCACTTCAAATGGTGCCCTATCTTGTTCATCGCAAAAATTTAACGATTGTAACAAGTTCATTTCCAGTAGCAACACAATTAATTTCTTCTATTAATAAAAAGATGTTTCACGGAGAAGTTTTATTTATTGGTGGAAAAGTATCTCCAAAGCATTCACGTGTGTCAGGTTCTATTTCGCAGCAAGTAATCCACCAATTTCATTTTCATAAAGCATTCGTTTCGATTGATGGATTGTTGCCTGGTTTTGGGGTTTCTAGTTTTGAATTAGAAAAGGCAAAACTGTCAGAAGCGATGATGAAATTAGCGGAAAAAACATATATTTTATGCGATCATACAAAAGTAGGGGTAAAAGGAAATTACCGAATAGCAGCGTTTTCGCGTATTGAACATGTAATTTGTGATAAGAAAATGCCCTACAGTTTTGAAGAGGAAGTCAAAAAGCATAATATTCAATGGACAATTTGCTAAATAAATTGAACTCCCACCTAATTTTGAGGTGGGAGTTTTACTGCTCGCAAATAGCAGGATAAAAGATTTGTATTTATGCAAAAAGTGGACACATTTTCTCATCTCTTTCATATAATTTACCAATACAAAAAAAGTTGGTCGAAGGAAAGAAGGGAGAAGGATGTCAGAACGGATATATAATAAACTTGTATTGTATGCAAATATTTTGCAAAAAATTGGTGTTATTAATGAAAAAGAAAAAAGTGAAATTCTTCATACGATAAGCAAAAAAGCCCTTTGAATCAAGGGTTTTTTATTTTTTATCCATGGAAATATAAACTTAATGTAAGATTATCATTGACAATGATAATGAGATTCATTATCATTTATTTTGTAAGTAATTGATAAGTGTTATCAATTATGAAAATTATATATGATAGGGGATATTATTTTGAAAAAAAGTTATATTAAGGCGCTAGTAGTAGCCACAACATTAGCAATTCCATTTGCTACATACTCTACTCCAGCATTAGCAGCACTAAAAGCTGAAGCAAACCAGTCGGTGGCAGCAGCTAGTGAACGTACATACGATACTGAGATTAAAATATATAAGGATCAAAAAGATGAACCATCTATGGTTTCTCAATATATAAAAGATCCTAAAGTAGCGATTGTAGCCGGGAAAAAAATTGTTACTGTAACAATGCAAGATAGCGATTATTTTCAATATCTTAGAATAGAGGATAAAAACCAACCTGGTGTATTTCATGATGTGAAAGTTCTATCAGAAGATAAGAGGAAAAATGGAACGAAAGTAGTCCAATTTGAAATTGGCGAATTTGAGAAGAAGCACAATATGCAAATGCACATACTTATTCCGGCTATTGGATATGATCACAAATATCAAGTTCAATTTGAAATTAAAGATCCAACATTAGGTGACCAAGAAACAGAGAAACCAGATGACAACTCTAATTCAGGTAAGACGGAAACGGATAATCCAGTTGATAGTCAAAACGTGATAACAGATAAGAAATTAAGAGAACTTGTTAATAAAAAAGTATTTAATAGAAAAGATTTAAATACACCAATTACGAAAGAAGAGTTATTACAAGTAAAGGACTTGTTTTTAAATACGAATGAGATTCTTGATTATAGTGCATTAAAATATATGCCAAATTTAAAATCTTTAACAGTTGCAAATGCGAAGATAAAAGATCCGTCGTTCTTTACGAACTTAAAGCAATTAAATCATTTAGCTTTGCGTGGTAATGAATTTTCAGATGTAACGCCACTTGTTAAGATGGATAATTTAGAATCTCTTGATTTAAGTAATAATAAAATTACAAACGTTGCACCATTAGTGGAAATGAAAAATGTAAAAAGTTTATATCTATCAGGAAATCAAATAGAAGATGTAACAGCATTAGCGAAAATGGAACAACTAGATTACTTGAATTTAGCAAATAATAAAATTATGAATGTTGCTCCATTAAGCGCGTTAAAAAATGTAACATACTTGACTTTAGCAGGTAATCAAATTGAAGATATTAAACCGTTATATTCATTACCTTTAACAGACTTAGTATTAACACGTAATAAAGTTAAAGATTTATCGGGCATTGATCAAATGAATCAATTAAGTAAGTTATTTATCGGGAAAAATCAAATAGAAGATGTGACACCACTTGCTAAAATGACTCAACTTACAGAATTAGATTTACCTCACAATGAGTTAAAGGATATTACTCCATTATCAAATCTAGTAAACTTACAAAAGCTTGATTTAGAAGCAAATTATATTTCAGACTTAACACCAGTTAGCAATTTGAAAAAGTTAGTATTTCTAAGTTTTGTTGCAAATGAAATCCGCGATGTTCGACCAGTTATAGAACTAAGTAAAACAGCTTACATCAATGTTCAAAACCAAAAAGTATTTTTAGAGGAAACAGAAGTAAATAAAGAAGTGAAAGTACCTGTATACGAAAAAGATGGTAAAATCTCTACAAAAATTAGTTTGAAGAGCGAAGGTGGGACGTATAGTAACGATGCAGTTAAGTGGAGTACACCAGGTGAGAAAGTATATGAATTTGGTGTGAAAGATCCATTTGCGGATACAGGGATTTTCTTCACTGGTTCTGTGATTCAAAATGTTGTAAATGGAAAAGTAGCCGAAGAAGTAATGGAATTTAAAGATGTACCAAAAGGCCATTGGTCAGAGCAAGCAATTAATCATTTAGCAAAAGAAAAATTATTTGTAGGTTATGGAAATGGAAAATTTGGATTTGGTGACAACATTACGCGCGGTCAAGTAGCAGTTTTAATACAAAAATATTTGAAGTTGGAGCGTAATTTAGAACAGAAAACGAAGTTCACAGATACGAAAGGAAATATGTATGAAGGAGCTATTGAGGCAGTTACACAAGCTGGAATTATGACGGGAGATGGTGATGGTACGTTCCGTCCAGATGGAGTGTTAACTCGATATGAAATGTCAGTAGTATTACAAAAGGTATTCCAATTAAAGGAAATAGAAAAGAGTGTAGTGAGCTTTAAAGATGTACCAAAGGGTCATTGGGCAGAAGGATATGTAAAAGCTTTAGCGGATAATAATATATCAAAAGGTGATGGAAAAGGAAACTTTTTAGGCGATGACTTCGTAACACGCGAACAATATGCACAGTTTTTATATAACGCAATCACGAAATAAAAGATGAGAAAATACGTTATTCTTTGATTTAAAAAGAATAACGTATTTTTTATGTATAAAATGAAATAGGAAATAGACAGGAGTATAGAAATATAGATGGCCCATTTTATAGAAGAGCTGTGAAACCATATTGACAAAAAAGCGTTCTCATGTGATAATTCAATTAAATTTTTAGAATAATCAAAAAATATTCCTTTTACATATAAAGGATTCGAACATTATATAACTATTACGCCGGGGGTGACGAAATGTTATTTTTTCTAAAGAAATGGAATGAATTAAAAGATGTGAAATCTGAGTTGGCACTTCGTGATTGGTTTTATGGTACAAAAATTAGTTTATCACTCTGTACGTCAAAAGAGCCGTTAACTTTTTTAGTAAACGTTGAGGGAAGAGATAAAGGGTTATTTTCAGAAGAAGATTTTATTGTTGTGAATTGTATGTGTGAGCCAGTATTTGAAAATGAAGAAAAACCAGCTGCGGAATCATTTATGCATGCGGATATTTATAAAAAAAGTAGTGCAGAATGTATTTTACAAGTGCAGACTGTAGATAGTCATTTAATATCAGAGTTATATGGAGAAGAAGGGGAAGTAACATTCGATAAACGTAGCGTGGAACGTGTTTTTGGAAAAGAAGGTATAACAGAAATGACAATTCCCATTGTAGAAGATGAGAAAAAATTCGCTGATTTATTAGAAAATAATGTGCCGAATTTTATTGAAGGTGGAGGAGTAGTTCTTGTTCATAATTATGGCATGATCGTGTGGGGGAAAACTCCAGAAGATACGAAAAAATGGCTAGAGGGTATAGAATATTTAATGAATTACCATGTGAAATTGTTAATGATAAAAGGTGCCAAGAGTTCTGTTATATAAAATGTTTGTGATTTCGTTACAAGTCAATAAATAAATGAAAGCGTTTTAAAAATAAATTTACTCATAAAATATAGGTCTCCTTATTATATATAGATTACATGTTGACATGTAAGGAGGAACATATTTTGCGAGTTAAATATCATTTTCTGCCAAAACAGCAAGTAACATTTTGCAAAATAAACGATTCAGGTGAAGAGGCTTTGCACATTATGAATGAAACGGGATTTCGAGCAATCCCTGTATTAGCAGAAGATGAAAAGAAATTCATGGGGATTATTTATAAAGTAGATCTTTTAGAAAAGAAGTGTAATAGTGGATTAGAGAAATTAAGTACGGAACATATGCTGGAAGATTCCTCTGCATTTATTTTTGAAAAGGATTCTTTTTTCAGAGCATTTTATGTTATTCGTCGTCTTCCATTTTTAGCTGTGCTAAATGATTATAATGAATTTGTCGGTATCTTAACGCATTCTAATATATTTGATGTTATTGAAGATTCATTCGGTATGCGGACGGGTGGTTATATATTAACAATTGCAACACAAGATTGTAAGGGAACGATTAAAGAACTTGGGACATTGTTGAAGGCATTTAATATCGGTGGATTATTTACGCTAGATAACGGGGATCAATATATTCGCCGTGTTATCGTAAATATAACAGATGAGTTAAATGAAAAAAAAATAAAGAAATTAATTGAAAAAATAGAGAGAAAAGGATTCCGAGTGAGTCATGTAGATTATATTTAAGTTAAAAAGGAGAGGTACCAATTTGCTATATGCAGATTGGTACCTTTTTTAGTTTGAATAATGAATCCTATTTTGAAACAGGAGGCGGAGATAATGCTAAATCAGATAAAAAAATAAAATCTGCATGTTCGCGAATTTGAGGAATAGAAGTTTCTATAACACGGGATGTAATTTCACCTGGAGGCCCAACATGTCCGATAGCTACCATAATCGGCTTTTCTTGAAGTTTTTTGATGAGTAATTGAGCTTGTTTTGAAATATGTGCCGCTGTATACACATCATCAAAAAATAATTGGTTTTCAATAATAGGTACTCCTAATTCTTTCCCGATTTTTGGGACAACACTCTTAGGATTTGTTTTGCTATCTAAATAAAATAAACCGTGTTTTTTACAAGCTGCAAGTATAAGGCGTACAATTCTTTCGTCCGCGGTCACTTTTGATCCCATATGATTGTTCATCCCAATTGCATGCGGTACTTCTTGAATTGCTTGTTCGAGTCGGTTATTTATTTCTTCGTCGCTTAAATCAGTTGTAATCGCTTTTGGTCCAAGCCATTCTTTTTTACCTTTAATAGGTTCCATTGGCATATGTATAATAACTTCGTGTCCTTTCTTATGAGCCGCTATCGCATCTTCCTTTGTAGAAGGAAGAAAAGGCATAACGGCAACAGTCAGTGGAATAGGAAGTGATAACATTTTATCAGTTCCCTTCATATTATTGCCGAAGTCATCAATGACAATAGCTACTTTGTTTGTATGGGCCTTTGCTTGAACAGGGAACAAGAAGGATGGTAAGAACATAGTAAACATAAGTAATGCAATCGTATATTTGCGCATATAAATATTTCCTTTCTATTTTATCCCGCTATTTGCGGGCAGTAGGGAATGAACAAAATCCCCAATGATTAAATTTGCACTTTATCAATCATTATTATGTTTTGCGTTTTTATATAAATTAAACAAAAAATGTCGAAGAAAAGTATATGGAAAATAGAGAATCCGCTATTTAATTGGTATTTGTAAAAAAAGAAGATGAAAAAAATGTCTATTATTGCGAATGTATTTACAAAGATAGAATAATTTGTAATAATTCTCAAAGTGAGGGTAAAGATTTGTAAATTACAGGGAGAAAATGTTAAATTTTCTGATTCTTCAAATTCAAATATGATTAAGTAGTTAAAAGGCCAATGGAGAAGTGAAGTTGAGAGCAAGGAAGTATAATAAGGGGGATATGAATGTTTACTGTAAAAAGGAAGTACACATTAGAAAAGCTTTCACGTGATATTCATATAAAGCGTGAAGAAATGATTCAATTAGGTTTAACGAGTGGGTTAAATAGTATGGAGACAATTCAAGTTAGTCAAGAATTGGACAAGCTTATTTTACAGTACCAGTGCTATAAAGAAAAACAAACACCCAAATGGTTATCAATTATAAAGGTACCTATTTTTCAAATTGGGTATGAAGGAAAATCGAGTAATTTTTGGCGAATGCTTGTGGCTGGTTTTATGAAATAAGTATAATTACCCTTTTGGGATAAGGATAATTATACTAGGTGTAACGGAATTTCGATATGAACTGTCGTTCCTTCGTTTTCTATACTGTCAATAAAAATATGCCCATTGTACATCTCTACAATTCGTTTACATATGACAAGTCCAAGACCTGTTCCAGTATCTTTATTAGTAAAGAACGGATGAAAGAGGTGTTTTTGAATATGTTTTGGAATCCCTTTTCCAGTATCTATAATTTGCAATTGTGCATGTGTTTCATTGTTTGTTACGGAAATAGTTAGTGTGTCACCAGAAGTCATGGCTTCAATTGCATTTTTTGTAATGTTTAAAACCACTTGTTTCATATGGTCTTTTGAGCAACGTATATGAACAGGATGGTCTGGCAAATGTAAATGGAATACAATGTTATGTAGATTCGCCTCAGATTGAATAATCAATGCTACCTCATTTAAAATAGTTCTCACATCATATGTTTGTTCAATGATAGCGGTTGGCTTTCCAAGAATAAGAAATTCGCTTACAATTTCATTAATCCGTTCTATTTCTTGTTCAATGATGGAAAAATAGAACTGATCTTGTTCATCTTTATATTTTTCTTTTAATAGAGCGACGAGTCCTTTAATTCCGGTAAGAGGATTACGGATTTCGTGGGCTGTACTAGCTGCAAAAGTTCCAACCAATTCAATTTTTTGTAGTTCATTTTGTTGTCTTTCCAGTTTTGTTTGACGTTTTAACAACATATATTGAGCAAGTAAAAATAAAATAGACATTAAAAATAAAGTAGCTATACACTCTATTGAAACCCACTGGTATAAAGTTTTTTGATGGATAGGCAATGGAGAAACAGAGACCTTCCAATTTAATCGTTGGAGTGGAGTAGTAAGCATATTAGAATGCGCATCACTTGTTTCGTTATTATCATCGGTTAGAAAAACTACATCATGTTTATCGGTTACTTCAAAATGGTATTGTGGCTTAATGGCATTTAAAGATGATGAAATGTAATCAAAGCGTAAACTTGCTAACAATAAGCCTGAGAGCTCCTTCTGTTTATTGAAAATGGGAGAAGCAATCATAATCGCTTGATGTCCAAGAACACGATCTGTAATGGCTGATGATACAGTTGTTTTCTTCGTTTGTAACGCGTCTTGAATATATTTGCGATCTGAGACATCAACAGGTGGTCGTTCGCCTTCGGATGCGATTGTAATGATTCCTTCTGGTGTAGCGTAATATAGACCAGAAAAGCGTGCATCGTTTCCATCTGTATCATGTACAATTTGTTTCACTCCATTTATATTTCCAGTCTCGGTTCCTACGACTTTTGAGAGCATTTCTAATGCGGAGATTGCTTCACCAAGGTGATGATCTAAATAGTCTCTATATAAAAAGAGAACCGTGTGAGCAGATTGTTTGTTTTCCTGTTTCATTTTATACGAATGATATGAATAAAATGTAGCACCAATCCCTATCGTTGGTAGGATAACAAGCAATATATATAAAACTATGCTGTGGAATTTGACTTTCAAATTTGGTACTCCTTCTTTTTTATTATCATTATATATAAACTATGTTAAAATTGTCATGTTTTTATTCAAGAATCATTCATAATATATTTGGGGAGAGGTAATGAATGAGTGAATACTCATTCGGGAATTACATGAAGTACTAAGCTGTTTTTTTCTTTTTATTACTGAGAATTTAAGTGAAGGGTTGAAAGTTGTATGACATCAAATAATGAACGAGAAGATATTTCTCAATCTTTAAAAGTATTTATTGCATTATCTCGTGTACATCGTTCTGTTATGGATACTACAAATAAATCTATACAAAGTAACGGGTTAAATCCAACTGAATTTGCTGTATTAGAACTGCTATATCATAAAGGCGGTCAGCCACTTCAGCAAATTGGTGAGCGTATTTTAATAGCTAGTGGCAGCATTACATATGTTGTAGATAAGCTAGAAAAAAAGGGACTAGTAAAGAGAATTCCGTGCCCGAATGACAGACGTGTTATATATGCACAACTAACTGAGTCTGGAGAGACCTTTATTGCTTCTATTTTTCCAGGGCATGAGCAAGTTATACATCAGTCTTTTGAAATGTTAACGAAAGAAGAAAAGGATGAATTACTTGATCTATTAAAAAAGATTGGAAAGTATGAAAAATAATAGTATGTTCCAAAGGAGCTTTGGATAAAGAAATCCAAGGCTTTTTTGTTTACATGTAATTATGACAACATCTGCCGTATTTTGCTGAAGAATAAGAGGAGATTTGTAAGTAAGCATTGAATTATAGTAAGGATGTATATAATGGAGAGGAGGCTCGTTCATGTCATTTAAAGACTATGAATATAAACGGCCAAATATTGAAGAATTAAAAGAGAAGTTTACTGTTGCTTTAGAGAAGTTTGATAACGCAAAAACTGTAGAAGAACAAAAACAAGTCATTCATTCAATTAACGAAATTCGCAACGATTTTGGTACAATGGGGAATCTTTGTTACATTCGTCATTCTGTTGATACGACAGATGCTTTTTATAAGGAAGAGCAAGATTTCTTTGATGAATTCTCTCCAGTTGTACAAGGATATGGTACAAAGTATTATAAAGCGTTAATTCATTCTCCATTTCGTGAAGAATTAGAAGCGTATTATGGGAAGCAATTGTTTGCTCTAGCAGAGTGTGATTTGAAAACATATTCTGATGAAGTCGTGAAAGATTTACAATTAGAGAATAAATTGTCTTCACAATATACGCAGTTATTAGCATCTGCAAAAATTGACTTTGCAGGAGAAGAAAGAACGTTATCACAGCTTATTCCATTTATGCAAGGGAAAGAAAGAAGTGAACGTAAAGCAGCAAGTGAAGCATATTACGGATTTTTAGCTGAGAATGAGGAAGAGTTAGATCGTATTTATGATGAGCTTGTTAAAGTGAGAACGAACATCGCTAAATCTTTAGGTTTCAAAAACTTTGTTGAACTTGGATATGCGAGAATGTACCGTACAGATTATAATGCGGAAATGGTGGCGAATTATCGTCAGCAAGTACTTGATTATATCGTTCCAGTTACAACGGAATTAAGAAAGCGACAACAAGCACGTATTGGTGTAGAAAAATTAGCATATTATGATGAAAACTTTGAGTTTGCTACTGGTAATCCAACTCCCAAAGGAGATGCGGATTGGATTGTTAATCATGGGAAAACGATGTATAAAGAGTTATCGGCTGAAACGGATGAATTTTTCAATTTCATGCTAGATAATGATTTATTAGATTTAGTTGCGAAAAAAGGAAAAGCGGGTGGCGGTTATTGTACATATATCGAGAATTATAAAGCACCATTTATTTTCTCGAACTTCAATGGAACATCTGGGGACATTGATGTATTAACACATGAAGCTGGTCATGCTTTCCAAGTATATGAAAGTCGTAAGTTTGAAATTCCAGAATACAATTGGCCAACGTATGAAGCGTGTGAAATTCATTCTATGAGTATGGAATTCTTTACATGGCCATGGATGAAATTATTCTTTGAAGAAGATGCAGATAAATATTACTTCTCTCACCTAAGTTCAGCACTTCTGTTTTTACCGTATGGTGTATCTGTTGATGAATATCAACATTATGTATATGAAAATCCAGAAGCATCACCAGAAGAGCGTAAGACAGCATGGCGTAATATAGAGAAAAAGTATTTGCCGCATCGTGATTATGAAGATAATGATTATTTAGAGCGCGGTGGATTCTGGCAACGTCAAGGACATATTTATAGCTCGCCGTTCTACTATATTGACTACACGTTAGCACAAATTTGTGCACTGCAATTTTGGAAACGTGCAAGAGATAATAGACAAGAGGCGTGGGAAGATTATGTGAATCTGTGCCAACAAGGTGGAAGTAAATCATTCTTGGAATTAGTAGAAGTTGCAAATTTAACATCACCATTTGCTGAAGGCTGTGTGAAAAGTGTCATTACAGAAATTGAAGCATGGTTACATGCGATTGACGACACAAAATTGTAAAAAACATGCGCTTTTTTTCACATGTTTAACATCGACATAATGGGAAAATGATGAGATAATAAAAGAAAATTCAGAATACTAAAGAGGTGTTTCTCATAAGGAGCACCTCTTTTCACCAACAAAAAGGGGGGAAAGAAATATGCTTCAATCTAATATGGATGTGAGTTTAGAAAGTTTGGTGAACTCATTACAGTCTACTCGAAGCACGCTATTATCAGAAATTGAAATGTTAAATGATACAGAAGTGAATGTAAAGCCACGCCGTGATAAATGGAGTATTATTCAAATTTTGCATCACTTGCATTTAGTTGAACAATCTGTCACGTCTGCCCTTGTATATGCTTTACAAAAAAACGAAAGAAACACGACTCCATTTAAAGACCTCCAACTTACGCTTGATCGCACACATAAACGAGAAGCTCCTCAGCAAATGCAACCAACAGAAACGTTAATGAAAAAACAGCAAGGAATTCAATTACTAGAACATTCACGACAAGAACTATTACACGCGCTTCATAGTGTTATAGATGAAAAAGATCTATTTGAAAATGGATTAAAGCATCCTGTTTTTAATGATCTGAATTTGTATCAATGGATTCAATTTCTTGATTTGCATGAACAAAGACATCTTACGCAGTTAAAAGAGGCGAAACACGCAATTTTACAACGATAATTAGGAAGAAGTGGGAGACCACTTCTTTTTTGATATGTGCATAGTTTTCTTTCTTATTTTGGAATACTACATGGAGAAAGGAAAGAAGGAGTTGAAAAGTATGTCCAAGAAAAAGAAAGAAGAAGAGCGCGCTTGGAAAGCACGTAAAGAAAATCAAAAGCCACATGGAAAAGTGAAAGCTTTTGCTGAATTAGTTGAAGGAACAGAAAAAACGTGATGATGATTTCATCACGTTTTTTGTATGAGTGGAAAAGTTAATAAGAAGGTTGTACCGATTCCTTTTTCACTTATAATATCAATTTTTCCATTCATAGCTTGAACAACACTGAATACGACCATCATTCCAAGTCCAGTTCCTTTTTCTTTCGTTGAATAGAAAGGAGAGCCGAGACGTTTCACTTGTTCGGTATCCATACCGACTCCTGTATCTTTTATATATAACTGAATATGCTTATGATCAGGAACTAATGTGAAATAAAGATCACCGCCTTTTGGCATGGCCTCAATGCAGTTTTTTAAAATATTTAACAAGCATTGATTTAGTTTTTGTTTTTCTCCCGCGATAAAAAAAGAAGTGCTTTGCTTTATATAATGTGTACGCACATTTGCTAAATTAGCAAGCGGTGTAATTAACGATAATGCATGTAGCAGTTCTTCTTCTAACTGTAATCTTTGTTCTTTTTCAATACTTGGTTTTGCAAAGGTTAAATAATCTGTAAGAACGTGGTTTGCTTGTTCGATTCCGTTGATGGCAATGTCGATATATAATTTTCGCTCCTGCTCAGTGCATGTATCTGATTGTAAAAGTTGCAAAAATCCTTTCGTTGAAGTTAATGGATTGCGAATTTCATGAGAGATAGACGCTGCCATTTCACCAATTAAATGAAATTTTTCAGCATTCATAAGTTCGTTTTGGAGACGAATTTGAGTTTGTAATATGTGTAGTAAATATAAAATAAGAATCGTACCAAGTATCGTACATAACTCATACACAATAATATGTGGTATATAATCAGCCTTGTTTGTAACCTTTGAAAGGAAGAAAGGTATCCAACTAAATCCGTATGTGAGACTGTAGATAATAGCAAGTGCTATTTTTATACGATTAGAAGTTCGATTGAAAAATTTGTATGTAAATAATAGGACAATAAATAGAAGGATAGAACCGATAAGCGATGGGAAAACACCTATTCCTCCTAATAAGAAGCGGTATATATTTAATACAATTAATATAGAGCCGCCAGCAATAGGACCTCCGGTTAATGTACCGACAATTAATACGATATGACGCATATCAAATTGAAATCCATAATTTGTTTTTGCTGCGAAAGTGATACATAGTATAGTAACGAGGCAACACAATACAATAAATATTGCTGAATTTAATTTAGGAGAACGTTTCCCTTTTTGATTCCAAAATAAATGGTATACGAGCATTGTAACAAGGATGAATAATATATTTAAAAAGAGATAAATAATAAAGGATTTCAGTGGGATGCCTCCTCTCTTCTCACATTAAATTAATCATACTATAAAATGAAAGAAATGAAATGAGAAATAGCGGAAAAATCAGAAATTTTTTCTGGTAGTATACAATATGTTACAATAAGCTTTGTCAATGAAAGAAGGAATTCCGTGCAATGCACGGGAGAGGTTCGCGAACTCCCTCTATAAAAAACTATGGAAACAACAATATCTTTAGGTATTGTTTTGTTTTTTTATTGTGACAGTTCAAGAACGTTCTTTCTTCTTATTCGTAATAGAGAAGGAGAATGAGTGAAATGAAAAAAGAAAAGGCAGTTGTTGTTTTTAGTGGAGGACAAGATAGTACGACATGTTTATTTTGGGCAATAGAGCAGTTTGCAGAAGTAGAGGCTGTAACGTTTAATTACAATCAACGTCATAAGTTAGAAATTGATTGTGCAGCGGAAATTGCGAAAGAGCTAGGAATTAAGCATACGGTACTAGATATGAGTCTATTAAATCAACTTGCTCCAAATGCGTTAACGAGAACGGATATGGAGATTACACATGAAGAAGGTGAATTGCCATCGACATTTGTAGATGGACGAAATTTACTATTCTTATCATTTGCTGCTGTATTAGCAAAACAAGTAGGAGCACGTCATATTGTAACGGGTGTATGTGAAACTGATTTTAGTGGTTACCCAGATTGCCGTGACGTATTTGTGAAATCGTTAAACGTTACTTTAAATTTATCCATGGATTATCCGTTTGTGATTCATACGCCACTTATGTGGATTGATAAAGCGGAAACGTGGAAATTATCAGATGAACTTGGAGCATTCGAGTTTGTTCGAGAAAAAACATTAACATGTTATAACGGAATCATTGGTGATGGTTGCGGTGAATGTCCAGCATGTCAACTTCGTAAAGCAGGATTAGATACGTACCTACAAGAACGCGAAGGAGCAAACAACTAATGGATAATTTCTTTGGATTTCGCATCGTAGAAAATTTGCAAAAAATGGACAAGGATATTCAGCGTAAACAGCTCAAATATCATAATAAAAGAGTAATGGTCAGCAAGGAATTTACATTTGATGCAGCGCACCATTTACACTGTTATGAAGGAAAATGTAAAAACTTACATGGTCACACATATAAAGTTGTATTTGGAATTAGTGGATATGTAAATGAAATAGGTCTTGCGATTGACTTTGGAGATATAAAAGAAATTTGGAAGAATGAAATAGAAATTTATTTAGACCATCGTTATTTAAACGAAACGTTACCAGCAATGAATACGACTGCTGAAAATATGGTCGTTTGGATTTATGAAAAAATGGCAGAAGCGTTAACAAAAGATAATCGTGCGAACGAATATAAAGGAGCTCGCGTTGAATTTGTTCGTCTATTTGAGACTCCGACTAGTTATGCGGAAGTAAGACGGGAGTGGATGCTCGATGAGTAAAATCCCTGTCTTAGAAATATTTGGTCCGACTATTCAAGGTGAAGGAATGGTTGTAGGACAAAAGACAATGTTTATCCGTACAGCTGGCTGTGATTATAGCTGCGCTTGGTGTGATTCTGCTTTTACGTGGGATGGATCGGCTAAAGATCAAATTAGACAGATGACAGCAGAAGACGTTTGGAATGAGCTTGTAGAAATTGGTGGCGAAAATTTTTCTCATGTTACGATTTCAGGCGGAAATCCAGCATTGCTGAAAAATATTGAGTTTCTTCTTTCTATATTAAAAGAGAATGGAATGCGAACAGCAATCGAAACGCAAGGGAGTAAATGGCAAGATTGGTTACTTCAAATTGATGAGATAACGATTTCTCCAAAACCACCAAGTTCGGCGATGAATACTGATTTTCAGAAGTTAGATGATGTGATTCAGAAACTAGCAGGAAAAGATATTAGTTTAAAAGTAGTAGTATTCGACGATCAAGATTTTGAATATGCAGTTAAGATGCACGAACGTTATCCCGATGTACCATTTTTCTTACAAGTAGGGAATGATGATACAAAAACTGTGGATGATGCGATGCTGATTAAGAAATTATTAGATAAGTACGAGTGGCTGATTGATAAAGCTGTAAATTGTAAAGAGATGAATAATGCAAAAGTATTGCCGCAGCTTCATGCGTTAGTATGGGGAAATAAACGCGGAGTATAATGAGAAGGGATGTTTAAAATGACAGGAAGATTAGATGAAGATTTAAAAGATGTAACATTATTAGGAAATCAAAATACAAAATATTTATTTGAATATAGCCCAGAAATTTTAGAGGTATTTGATAATAATCATCCAAACCGTGATTATTTTGTGAAATTCAATTGTCCTGAATTTACAAGCTTATGTCCGAAAACAGGCCAACCAGATTTTGCAACAATTTATATTAGCTACATTCCAGAACAAAGAATGGTAGAGAGTAAATCTTTAAAGCTATATTTATTTAGTTTCCGCAATCACGGTGACTTCCACGAAGATTGCATGAACGTTATTATGAATGATTTAATTAAATTAATGGATCCGCGTTACATTGAGGTATGGGGCAAATTCACACCACGTGGAGGGATTTCAATTGATCCTTATTGCAACTACGGTCGCCCAGGAACGAAATATGAACAAATGGCAGACTACCGCATGATGAACCATGATCTATATCCAGAAACAATTGATAATCGTTAATATATAATAGAAAGAAAGGATCTGTATAACATACAGATCCTTTCTTTCTATTATATTATGCATTTTGATTAATGACAGTATAGTTTTTATGACTTACAACTGTAAGAGGTTCCATATCTAGTTCTCTAAAATTTTCCATGATTGTTATATCTACAATAACGGAGTTTTGATTTACTTTTTGAACACGGCCTTGCATTCCACCTTTAAATTCAATGATATCTCCAGTTTCTGCGATCTGCATAAGCAACTCTCCTTGTTACAGTTTTCCAAAAAAAGAATAATTTTGGTTTTTTTTTATTTCCTCTTATTTTGAACCATATTGTCTAGTTTGTAAATGTTTCCAAAGTAAAAATTCGAAAAATATTCACTTTTTGTAAGAAAATATACAAGAACTTCAAGTTATTAGAAAAAAAGAACGGTTTAAATGCGCGCATCTTTATATAGGGGTATAATAAAAAATACAATAACCTACTAAAGTGGGAGAAATTAGAGGCGGTAAAATGATGTTTGAATTTGTGGGGAGTGTTATAGCGTTAATTTTATTTGTATTTTCTTATATACATTTAAAAAAGATTCGTCATCATGAAACAACTACATATTTTGATGGGATGGATGGTATACATGCTGGGGTCACACATGAGAGTGGTGGGGATATGTAAAGGTGTATAACTTTCTTTTTTTGCGTGGTATGATATTTAAAAATAGTACATAATAGAGTTCGTAAGTGATGAATGGAGAGTGGAAAGAATGAAGATTTCTTTTATTCGTCATGGTCGCTTAGACCGTACTATAGAACCAATGACGGTTACATCCTTTCATGAATGGATGAAGGGATATGACTTACATACCATAATAGAAAAAGCACCTATACCAACGGAAACAATGGAAGTGGTTGAAGCAGCAAAATTGATTTTAACGAGTGATCAAAGGTGTGCTGTACAGTCAACAGCTGAATTAATGGATTCTTTATCTTTTATGCAAAATTCTCTTTTTAGAGAAGCTGAAATTCCGACGAGTTTTTATGCTCCAACATGGTTAAAATGTAAACCTAACGTATGGATTTTTATCGGACGAACATTATGGATACTTGGTTACCATAAAGATGTTGAGTCTTATAAGGAAGTAAGAGAGAGGGCAAGGCAAGCGGCTTACTTATTACACCGTTACGCTCTCGTACATGGAAGTATTGCTCTTGTAGGGCATAATTATGTTAATGCAATGGTTGGTGCAGAATTGAGAGCAATGGGATGGTCTGGTTCGCCTATTTTGCACAGAGAGCCATGGGGATGTACAACATATACGTTTCACGAGGCGATGAATGGAAATATATTAAATACGAATTTAACATAAAAGCACACGATTTATATAAATCGTGTGCTTTCTTTTTAAGATATAGAAACCTTTGTATTTAATGGTTTTACTAGATGGGCATAAGGTTCACCCACAAGCATAACGATTTGGTCCTTTGTATAACCTAGCTTTTCGTATAATGAATAGGCACGTGTATTTTCTAAATTAACAAGTAATGCGATTTTTTCATGCTCCTTTTCAGTTGCATGGATTTCAGCAGCTTTAATTAACTTAGAACCGATGCCTTTTCCGCCATATGCACTTGAAACTGATAATGTATCAATGTAATATTCATCAATCTCAGCTTCTTTTTCTAACGTAATCGATTCATCTTTATGTAATTTTCTTAAGTGACGTACAATTGGTGCATCAAGCCTTGTTGCTTCACTACCGTGATAAGCGACAATAATTCCGACCGCACTCCCGTCTTGTTCATATACAAAACAGTTTTCATAGCTCAGTCGATTACTCTCTTTTGAGAACCATGTTTCAAGTCCTAGTAATACTTCTGTCTCAACAGTGCTACCTGTGATTTTTTCAGCAATTTCGTGCAGAGCGTTATACAATAAAGGAGCTATTGCCTTTGCATCTGTCTTTTTTGCTTTCCGAATCATAGTATCCCTCCTAGTTCTATTTATATATTGTAGCATAGTGGTATGGAACTTTGCATAATTGAATGTCGAAATGTTTGATATAGAGAAGTAGCTATGTTAGTATATGATATTTAGTGGACATATAGTAAAGTGATATCGTTTGCGAAATAATGAAAATGCAATGAAGGTATAGCACCTGGATAATTTTACAGTTGTTGACCTATAGAATATACGATAAAATAAAATATTGCATAGAGGTGAAATACATGGATGAACAATTAGCAAATACAATTTTGGATCAGCTGAAAAATGGTGAAATAAAGGAGTATGTTGCAACGAAAGATGTATTTTATACGTTTAGGAAAGTTGTAGTAAGTCGAGAAGATTTTAAACATATTATAGGGAACGCGCAGCGCGGCGGGCAAGTAATTTATACATATTCAGAAACGCCACGTTCGTAACTAGAAGAATATAGGGGGGAGAATTATGGGCGATTTTAAACAAGGTATATTACCACATTGGGATTATATGTGGAAAGATAGAGCCGGCAATAGATTTATGGGGATGGTCATGTATCCAGAGAAACGAAAGTGTTCGGCAAAAATGCTTCAGAAAATAAAAAGAGCATATGAAGAGGCTTTAGAAATTAAAGTAACTGTACAAGTTCAACATACATATCAGTACGTAGAAGGAATGATTGTATACTTTGATGAAGAGGCACCTGTATGTACAATGATTGATAAAGATGAAAATCCACATCATATATTTGTAAAAGATATTTTGCGTATTGAGCACTCTGAATAATCTTTTCGTAAATAAGTTGAATTTCCATAATAATAATCTTTTTCTGTAATAATTATCTTTTAGTATGTAACGCGAACCGAAAGTATATGTATAATATTTAATAAAGTAAAATTGATAAATGTAATCGTTTTTTAGAACAGATTATCGTTTCATGTCTGTTCTTTTTTGCGTGATGCTGGAGAAATATATTACTCCAGCATTTGCCGTTTTATGACAAAATATATTGGTAACTTTTTTAAAAATAAGGTTAAATTCGTTGACAACTTTTTTGAAAAGCACTTTATTGACATGAGTTTTAGAATGTTGTTTCATAGTCATTGTATTGAAAAAAATCGACTGTCTTGTCGAAAAGTAAAAGTTAAAAAAAGAAAGAATTTATACATATATCTTGTGTCTTATTTTGAAACGTAATACAATATATAGAGAAATCAAGAACAACATATAGAGAATATAGATTGGAGAGGGAGGGGTCGGAAATGTTAGTTGCATATGATTCTATGACAGGAAACGTGAAGCGTTTCATCCACAAATTAAATATGCCGGCCGTTCAAATTGATGAAGATCTAGTAATAGATGAAGACTTTATTCTTATTACGTATACAACAGGTTTTGGCAATGTACCAGAACGTGTTTTAGACTTTTTAGAGCGCAATAATGGAAAATTAAAAGGCGTATCTGCAAGCGGCAATCGTAACTGGGGAGACATGTTCGGTGCAAGTGCTGACAAAATTTCTACTAAATATGAAGTGCCTATTGTATCAAAATTTGAGTTATCTGGAACAAATAACGATGTAGAATATTTTAAGGAAAGGGTGCGGGAGATTGCGACACATTGAACTGAATAATGAAATCACGCAAATGCAGGACGGTTTTTATCAGCTTCATAAGGATAAAGAGGCATTAGAAGTCTTTATGGAAGAAGCTAGAGAGAATACCGTTTCTTTTAATAGCGTGGCAGAGCGAATGGAGTATATGAAAGAACATGATTACTATTACAACGTTCTGGACGAGTATAGCTTGGAGGAAGTAGAAGAGGTATATAACATCGCTTATGGTGAAAACTTCGAGTTCCAATCTTATATGGCAGCATCTAAGTTTTACAAAGATTATGCGTTAAAAACGAATGATCAAAAACAATACTTAGAAAGCTATGAAGATCGTGTAGCAATTGTGTCATTATACTTAGGACGCGGTGATGTTGCGAAGGCAAAACACTTCGCAAGCATGATTGTAAAACAAAACTACCAACCAGCGACACCAACCTTTTTAAATGCGGGAAGAAGCAGAAGAGGAGAAATGGTGTCTTGTTTCTTGTTAGAGATGGATGATAGCTTAAATTCAATCGGCTTTAACATTAATACAGCAATGCAATTATCGAAAATTGGCGGTGGAGTAGCTTTAAACTTATCTAAGCTACGCGCACGCGGTGAGCAAATTAAAGGTATCGACAACGCTGCAAGTGGTGTAGTACCTGTTATGAAATTACTTGAAGATTCGTTTTCATATGCGAATCAGCTTGGCCAACGAAAAGGTGCCGGCGCAGTATACTTAAACATTTTCCATTGGGATATTATTGAATTCTTGGATTAATTGGTAGTCCCTCTACGCAGTAATGTGTATGAGAAAACCTTGTGAACCTAACCAATAGGGTGTCGCAGTAGCGGCTAACGGTATCAGTTGAATAAGGGGTAAAAGAAAAAGAACCCGCGAAGAAGCTGACTAAGAGAGCCTACGGTCCATGTACATGGATAGCAGGTAATACCGTGCCAAGCTTGAAAGAAATGTTACTTGGGTGAAGTGGAATCTTATATTCACCGGAGGCGAGATTCCATGAACTGTGGAATTTATTTGATAATTAATAAGGAAAATAGGAAGTTTTATATTGGTAGTTCTAATAATTTTAAAGTACGATTTAAAACTCATAGAAATCAATTGAATGCTAATCGGCATCATAGTAAACATTTACAAGCAGCCTGGAATTTATATGGTGAGAATAAATTTGAGTTTAAAGGGATAATCGAGTTACCAGATGATAAGAACATTCTTCATAAGATAGAGCAAAGTTTACTAAGTCAATATTATGGGAAACAGTATTGCTACAACGGACATCCCATCGCTAGAGGTGGGGCGTTGAGTGGGGAAAAGAACCATATGTATGGGAAAACTCACTCAAAGGAAGTAAAAAAATTTCTTTCTGAAATTAATACTGGTCCTAATAATTATTGGTATGATAAACCTCAACATATGGAGAATATGAGATCTAAGATTACTAAACGATTTCACGGTAGAAAACATACTGATGAAACAAAAGAAAAAATGTCTAGGTCTCGTAAAGGTAAAAAACATACAAAAGAAACATGTATGAAGATAAGTAAAGCTCAAAAAAACCAATATAATTCTGGAAGAGAAAAACAAAAAAAGCCAATTGTTATAAATGACATTTACTATGAGTCTTTAGCGGAAGCCGGCCGAGCGTTTAATGTGCCTGCTAATACGATAAAATATAGAGTACTATCCAATAACTTTCCTAATTATCAATACTTTCAAGAAGGTGTAGAGACTATCGAACGCACGTCATTAGACGAAAGCTAGTAGAGTAGGCTGGAAATAGGTACCAGTCGAAGTGCAAGGCAACCAGTTACAGGTTGATGATATAGTCCAACCTTCATAGAAATATGAAGACGAGTTGACCAAAAAAATAAATGCTGATGAGAAGAGCCGTATTCAGTCTCTATCAATCGGAATTATCGTGCCAAGTAAGTTCTTTGAGCTAGCTGAGAAAAACGAACCTTTCCATGTTTTCGCGCCTTATACGGTGTATAAAGAATACGGAAAGCATTTAGATGATATTGATATCGATGAAATGTACGATGAATTAATGAGCAATCCGAAAGTGAAGAAGAAGCCGCTAGATATTAGTGCACGTGATATGCTTATTAAAATCGCTATGATTCAGCTTGAGTCTGGTTACCCATACTTAATGTTTAAATCAAATGCAAATAATCAACATCCATTGAAGGATATTGGAACTGTGAAGATGTCGAACTTATGTACAGAAATCTTCCAGCTTCAAGAAACTTCTGAAATAAATGATTATGGTACAGATGATATTATCCGTCGTGATATTAACTGTAATTTAGGATCGTTAAATATCGTGAATGTAATGGAAAATAAAGAAATTCGTGAAGCCGTTCATGCGGGAATGGAAGCTTTAACAGCTGTTTCTGATATGACGATCATTCCGAATGCACCAACTGTGAAAAAAGCAAATGATGAGCTTCATTCAGTTGGACTTGGCGCAATGAACTTACACGGATATTTATCAAAAAACAAAATCGCATATGAAAGTGCAGAAGCGAAAGAGTTCGCTCGTACATTCTTTATGATGTTAAATTACTACTCTATTGAGAAAAGTATGGAAATCGCTAAAGAAAAAGGCGAAACATTTAAAGACTTCGATAAGTCTGATTATGCGAACGGCACATACTTTGAAAAGTATGAAACGACAGATTACAGCCCAGTAACTGAAAAAGTTCAGCAATTATTTGAAGGAATTCATATTCCAACAAAAGAAGATTGGACAAGTTTAAAAGAGCAAGTGAAGAAGAATGGATTATATAATTCCTACCGTCTTGCTATTGCTCCAACACAATCTATCAGTTACGTTCAAAATGCAACTTCAAGCGTAATGCCGATCGTAAGTCAAATTGAATCAAGAACGTATGCGAATGCAACAACATATTATCCAATGCCGTATTTATCAAAAGATACGTTCTGGTACTATAAATCTTCTTACGATATGAATCAGTTTAAATTAATTGATTTAATCGCAGAAATCCAAGAACATATTGACCAAGGAATTAGTACAATTCTTTACGTTAATAGTGATATTTCAACACGTGAATTAGCACGTTACTACATCTATGCACATAAAAAAGGCTTAAAGAGTCTGTATTATACGAGAACACGTAAGTTAAGCGTGGAAGAGTGCGTAGCTTGTACCGTTTAATATAAAAAGTGAGACATCATGAGCAGGGTTTTCTGAACCCTGCTCATGCTTAGTTATCAATTTTTCATGTTTATTTAGAGAAGGGGCGATTGAATGCGTGCGGTAAACTGGAACAAAAAAGAAGATGATTTTAGTTTAATGTTTTGGAAGCAAAACATCGCTCAGTTTTGGACAGAAGAAGAAATCGCAGTGTCTTCTGACAAAAATACTTGGGCACAATTATCAAAAGAAGAGCAGGTTGCTTATAAGCGTGTATTAGGTGGTTTAACACTTTTAGATACGAAACAAGGTGGCGAAGGGATGCCACTTGTACTTGTTCATCTTGAAAATTTACAAGCGAAAAGTGTATTAGCTTTCATGGGAGCTATGGAAGAAGTACATGCGAAGAGTTACAGTCATATTTTCACAACGTTAGCTACTGAAGAAGAAATTGATGATATTTTTGAATGGGTAGACAATCATCCGTTACTTGAGAAAAAGGCTGGCATTATCACGAGTTACTATCGTCGTTTATTAAAGCCTGAAGTAGCGAAAAAAGAATTATACATGGCAATGGTAGCCAGTGTGTTCTTAGAAAGTTACTTATTCTATAGTGGTTTCTTCTATCCACTTTACTTAGCAGGTCAAGGTAAATTGACGGCAAGTGGCGAAATTATTAACTTAATAATTCGTGATGAATCAATTCACGGCGTATTCGTCGGTATTTTAGCACAACAAATCTTCGCAGAACTTTCTGCAGAAGATCAACAAGAAGTGCAAAAAGAAACACAAGAGTTATTAATGGAACTATATGAAATTGAAATGGCATACACAGAAGAAATTTACACTTCTATCGGTCTAGTAGAGGATGTAAATCGTTTCGTTCGTTACAATGCGAATAAAGGACTTATGAACTTAGGACTTGAGCCGAAGTTTGAAGAAGAAGAAATTAACCCAATCGTTTTAAATGGTTTACGTACAGATACGAAAAACCATGATTTCTTCTCTGTAAAAGGAAATGGTTACGTAAAAGCGACGAACGTTGAAAAGTTATCGGATGATGACTTCGCGTTTAATTTTTAATATATAATCATAAAGAAAAGCTGTCTTATTCATTGATAAGACAGCTTTTCTTTATGGTTTTGTTTACATAACACTATTATTTTTGTATAGCGATTTCTGTTGAAAAAGTTCTATCCGGCTAATGGATAGAACTTTTTTGTAATTAAATGGGTATTTACAATCTTTTTGTATCAGTGTATTATTTAACTAGTACACCGATACAAAAGGAGGGAAGAAATGAAAATAGAGTTTTCTCCAAATACACCAATTTACATTCAGGTAATGGAATACATAAAAAAAGAAATCGTAACAGGACATTTATTGCCTGGTGATAAAATTCCCTCTGTACGTGAATTAGCGAGTGAATTACAAGTAAATCCAAATACGATTCAGCGTACATTTCAAGAGCTAGAACGGGATGGGGTTGTTGTAACGCGTAGAGGAATGGGACGATATGTAACGAATGAAGGGGAGAAAATTATGGAGCTGCGAAAAGAGATGGCGAAAGAATTGCTTCATTCTTTTATAGATGGAATGGACAATTTAGGTTTTTCAGAAGAAGAAATTCTTACAATCCTTCGTTCTTCATTACATGAGAAGAGGGAGGAGAGCGAATGACAGCGTTATTAAAAATAGAAAACTTATGGAAGAGATACGGATTAAAAGCAGTGATTCGTGAATTAAACATAGAGATTACGGAAGGGAAAATTATAGGGCTTGTTGGAGATAATGGGAGCGGAAAAACGACGTTATTGAAAATGATTGCCGGTCTGCAGCATCCTTCCGAAGGGAGTATTACAATCGCTGGTAAAAAGGTCGGATTAGAAACGAAAGAAATTGTTTCTTTTATGTCGGATAAACCAGTATTTGATGATTGGATGACGGTAAAAGATTCTTTATTTTTCTATCGAGATTTTTATAAAGACTTCGACATTCAAAAAGCGGTAGATACGATTGCGGAATTTAAAATACCGTTAGAAGAAAAAATTACAGCTTTATCAAAAGGTATGGTTGAAAAGCTACAAATTATTTTAACGTTTTCTCGGAAAGCGAAGTTATACGTACTAGATGAACCACTGGGCGGAATTGATCTTGTTTCTAGAGAACACGTACTGGAACTTATTTTACAGTTTTATCGTGAAGATTGTACCATTTTAATTGCAACACATTTAATTGGTGAAGTGGAAAACATTTTTGACGAAGTAATCTTTTTAAAAGATGGTGAAAGTGTACTTCATGAAAATGTAGAGGAGTTACGCTTCCAACGAGGAAAAGCTGTTACGGATTTGTTTAAGGAGGTGTTTAGTAGATGAAGGCCAGTTTAATATATATGTACAATGCGAATAAAAAACAAATTTTTATTTCGTTATTGTCATTCATATTTATTGTAGCTGTCGCTTTTGTGAGTATGGGGAATTATATTAAACAAGAATCAGGAGAAGTAAGGCAAATGATTACAATTGCTTTAGTATTCTTAGTTTATTTAATTTTTGCGGTATTAGTATTTCTGCAGGCGATGTCTGCGTTTGGGAAAATGACTGAAAGTAAATTATTTCGGTTAACACCGATATCTGGTAAAAAAATTGTTTTAGCAGTATTGTCATATGCAGCAATTTGCTTAATGTGTTTTGAATTAATAGGTGCTATATTTTTCTATAGTATTTCGATGAAAGTAATAAAAGGTACAGAACTCCATGAATTGTTATTCACCGAAACTACACTTACACTAGATATGGTAAAGCAGTTATTTAGTAGCGTGTTATATGTATTTAATTTATCAAGTATATTGTTAGTTTTACTTTTTACAGTAGCTGGTGTGAAAGTATTTTCTTTGAAAAAGAAAAAAATGGAGTACGTAATTATTTTCTTCCTATTTTTACTAGTAACGAAAGTAATCAATCTGATATATGAAATGCTGGGCCGACTTGCGCCTATACCTACTTTTATTAAAAAATTAGTTTATATAGATGAATCAGCGGATATGAATCTCATACTATATCCAGAAAGACTTATGAATTTATATAGTCTTACTTTTTCAATCGGTATATTTGTTCTACTTGTATATATAACAGGTCGCATAATCGATAAAAAACTAGAAGTCTAAAGGAGGAATCGACATTGGGAAACGTAGTAGTAAAGTTAGAGAATGTTCGAAAAAAGATTGGTGGAACGGAAATTATCCGCGGTTTATCATTTGAAGTTCGCGAAGGGGAAGTGTACGGGTTCCTTGGACCGAACGGTAGTGGTAAAACGACGACAATTCGTATGATGACAGGTCTTATATCAATGACAGAGGGCGATATTACAATTTGTGGTCATAGTATTCGCATGGAGCGTGAAAAGGCGCTAGAGCAAATTGGAGCGATTGTAGAAAATCCTGAACTATATGATTATATGACTGGAATGCAAAACTTAAAGCATTTTGCGAATATGGCAATTACACCAATTAGTAAAGAGCGCATTGCTGAGATTGTAAAGCTTGTTGAATTAGAGCATGCGATTCATAAAAAGGTGAAAACATATTCACTTGGTATGAAACAACGTTTAGGAATTGCACAGGCATTACTTCATCAGCCAAAAATCTTAATTTTAGATGAGCCGACAAATGGATTAGATCCAGCTGGTATTCGCCAAATTCGTGATTATTTACAACGTTTAGCGAAAGAAGAGAATATTGCTGTAATCGTATCAAGTCACTTATTAAGTGAAATTGAACTCATGTGTGATCGCGTCGTTATTATTAAACAAGGTGAGTTTGTGCAAGAGTACAACTTACATGAACAAGCGAAACATGATGAGACAGTAGTTGTAGCGTTTGAAGTAGATCAAGTACAGAAAGCAAATGAAATCATTAAAGGTAAGACGCAAGGAAATGTAATTGCAGTATCTGTAATGAAAGAAGAAATCCCACAACTTGTAAAAAAACTTGTAAATGACGATGTGCTTGTATACGGAGTTACTGTTCAAAATAAAACGTTAGAGGATGAGTTCTTAGCGATTACAGGGGGAGTGAAAGCGTAATGTTTAAATTAATTCAAAATGAATTTTTAAAGTTACATGCGAAAAAAGGTATGTATATTTTAATTGGTGTCATTGCAGTATTGGAGATTTTGGGAGTTTTAGCGATGATGAAATGGGGAGACGGAAGTGAATTTAAAGGATCATATTTAGATTTTGCAAGTTCAGAGATTGGTTTAATTACTTTGTTTGCAACAATTTTTGGAATTACGATTGCTTCTCGTATGATTACTGATGAGTTCCAAAAAGGTACAATTAAGCAGTTATTAATCCGTCCAAGAAAAAGAATGACAGTTTTATTCTCTAAATATATTACAGTGTTACTTACTATAGTATGTATCATATTTGCTAGCACGTTAATTGCAATGATTATTGGCGGAATTGTAATGGATGGTAGTAAAACAGAATTAACGTTAGGAATCGTAATGAAATCTACTTTATATCAAGTACTTTCACCGTTCTTCTTTGCGACGCTTGCATTTTTCTTAGCAAACGTATTTAGAAAATCTGTATTACCATTAATTATTACGATGTTCCTCTTCTTTTTACAAGGACCAATTAATATGGTATTAATGATGTTTGCAAAAGGTGTAGCGAAGTTTGTAGTATTCTTCCATTTGGATTTAAGAGCTTACGACAGCAATAAATTAATTAGTGGCGGAGTAGAACCTACATTTACAGAATTTACATTTACAACTTCATTATTACTTGTAGCTGCATACTTTGTTGTATTGCTTGTAGCATCGAGTGCATTATTCCAAAAACGTGATGTATTATAATAAAAGAAATCCCCGCGTGTAGAAACGGGGATTTTTTATTACATAACTTTCTCGTAGATTTCAACTGAAAGAAAAGTGATACGGTATTTTAAATAAAATTACTATATATGTTGTTCAAAAGTATTTGAGAAAAATAGGAAGAATTTCAACTATATTCATATTATAATTTAATTATCCGACTATTTACTTTTATTATCTTTGGGGGTGTTCTATATGCACTATGCATTTTCACGTATAAGACTACGTAGCTTTTTTGGATGGATGATTATAGGGGTGTTCCTTACGATGATCCCATTAGGTCTATCAAATGTTTCTGAGAATACGATGGAGGTTATTTCACAAATAACATTATTTTTTGTATTTCCGTTATTTTGGTTATACGTAAAAACAAATAAAAATAATGTTGTATTTAACAGTTTTTTTGATAAGCCAGGACGTTTACCGTGGGGATTAATTGTATTAGCAACGATAATGGGAATGATTTTTTCAGTTGGTATATCTCATATTCAATTTTACATATTAGCACATACGTTACCGAATTTCTTAGTTACTATGTTAGAAGACGGAAATGTTATTAACACGAGTAACATATATATGACGATATTTACTTTCATTTCAGCATGTGTATTAGCACCTATTATGGAAGAGGTTATTTTTAGGGGATTCTTTTTACAGCGAATGGCTTATAAATGGGGAATTAAAAAAGCTGTCATTATATCTTCCATTATTTTTGGTTTAGGACATTTTGATGTTATTGGTGCATTTATGTTTGGTGTTGTGATGTGTCTTTTATACATAAAGACGAAAAATATATGGACGAATATCGCTGTACACGCTCTGAATAATTTGATTGCAACAAGTATGCAATTTGTCGGTGGAGAAGAAAGTACTGCAATTTCAATTCCTGAATTACAAGCGCAAAGTAATTTATGGATCGGTATTGGTCTTACAGTTGTTGGGTTGCTTTGGTTAATTCCTTACGTTTGGAAACAATGGCATACAGTAAAAGAAGTGGGGGTGCCACCAGTGCGCTTCATAAATGAGGAAAAAGTAGTGAGTGCATCACAAGAAAATGAAGTGTATAGTCAAGTGATCGTAACAGATAGATTGATGGCTGTAGAGCTACCAGATGAGGCTGTAAATAAGCTCCGGTTAGAAGAAAATGATTATGTAACAGTATCTGTAGAAGAAGATAAAATTGTTATAAAGAAAGTGCATGATAGATAATTAAAAAGTAGCTCCTTAAGAGCTACTTTTTAATTTGTAATAATTTCTACACGAAAATTATTACCGTTCTTTACATATTTAATATCTGTAACAGTGCGGACTGTTTTTAAAATCTCCACTTTTTCACCAATTCGAGGGATAGTCGGAACATTGTCCCAAATGCCAAGCAAGTCATCTAATTGTGCCGTTTTTTCATAAAACCAGATTTTCAATGTAAAGCCCCTTTCTCGAACTTTATGTATTTTAATACATAGTATATTATTTTTATTCTTATTGTAAGGGGTTTTTCTATATTTTATGAATAAAAATAAATTAAGCTTCTGGGAAGATATGTTCAATATCAGGAGTAAGAGATACTTCTGATAATACGATATGAGAAACAGTCGTTGCATATGAGGAAACATCATTGATAAAATCTTCAAGTTCAACGAGTGAAGGAACAGAAATTTTTACAATGTAGCATAAGCTTCCTGTTACTCGGTAGCAAAAACTTGCAGATGGATAAGACTGAATAAACTGTTGCATACGTGTTGTATCACCATTTTTTAAAGTGATTTCTAAAATACAATCTAAAACAAGTCCTGCTTTTTTATAATCGATATCGATTGTGTATTTTTGAATAACGCCTTCACTTTCAAGTTTACGAACACGTTCTGCAGTAGACGGAGCAGATAAGTTTACTCGTTTCGCCAATTCGCGCATGGAAAGGCGACTATCATTATATAATTCATTTAAAATTTTTCGATCAACACGATCTAGTTGCATTTGTAAATATACCTCCAGTAAAATAATAATTTTTGTAAAGAAAAAATATAAATTAAGATTCATATGAAATGTAAAGTGAACTTTATTTATTTTACAATAAAACAGAAAGAAATAGGAGGGGAAATGATGGAGAGAATTTCATTATCAAATGTAGGAGATACAAAGTTTCAAAAGTTATTAGGCCATAATCCGGATCTATTACATTCATGGAGTACGGTAGAGGATACGCTGTATAATAAGGGAACTCTCTCGGCAGAGTTGAAGGAACAAGTAAGGAGAACATTAGCGTACGGGAATGAATGTCCGTACTGTATGGCAAAAGGAAGACCTCATAATATGCAAAAGGTAGAAGAAATGAGTGTAGCAGTTACTTTTGCACATATATTTGTTCATGATAAAAAGGCAATAGATGATAATATGTTTCATGCATTGAAACAATATTGGACGGAAAAAGAAATTGTAGAGCTTTGCGCTTATATTTGTTTTATTACTGCGTCGCAACAACTTGGTTTTCTGTTTCAATTACAGCCGAATGAAGGAGAAAATGATGACTAATCAAATAGCACTTATCATAATTGATGTACAAAAGGCGTTTCAGTTACCATACTGGGGCGAGAGAAATAATCTTTTTGCTGAAGAAAACATGAGAATGTTATTAGCAGAATGGAGAAAAAGGAAACGACCAGTTTTTCATATTCAACATGTAAATAAAGAAAATGCTCAATCGATGTTTTATGAAGGAGCGGAAACGGTGAACTTTAAAGAAGAGCTGAAGCCATTACCAGGCGAAGTGATTATTCAGAAATCTGTTAACAGCGCGTTCATTGGGACAAATTTAGAAGAGCAATTAAGAGAGAACAAATGTAATGCAGTAGTGGTTGTAGGATTAACGACAAATCATTGTGTGGAGACTACGACACGAATGGCAGGAAATTTAGGATTTACAACGTATTTAGTGAGTGATGCAACGGCTACTTTTAACCGTAAAGGTCTAGATGGTAAAGAGTATAATGCAGAGGATATTCACAATATGACACTTGTAAATTTACATGAAGAGTTTGCTACGATTGTGACGACAAAAGAAGTATTAAAATTATTTCAAGAAAATAATTGCGAATGATGTAGAAAAAAATAAGAATATTTCGTATAATCTAAGTACAATCATTTTGAAATAGGGGTGGCATCATATGGAGCAAATTCCGGTAAAGAGAATAGAAGAAGTACTTGTTGGAGCAGGGGACGATAAACAGAAGCAAAAGGAATTTTATGAATTGCTCTTATCAACTGAGTTTTATGTTGCTGGTTCACTAGAAGCAGAGGACGGGGCAACAGAAGGGATACTTCGATTGCGTCATTTTCAAGGAGAGGGTAGATGGATCGTGCCGTTCTTTACACAAATGGAATTTGTAAAAGACGTGTTACCAGAAGGAACGCCCCTTATTACGATACGTGGAAAAGAATTATTTGGTAGCATTGAGAAAGATGCTACAGCAGTATTAAATGTTGGAACTGATATAAGTAAAACATTTATTCCAGAAGAAATTGCAGATATCGCATCTGGACGAATTTTTAATTATTATAAATAAAAGGAAAAGCTGAATCGCTTTTCCTTTTTAATTTGAACACGGAGCGGCTACGCCAGAAGAAATAGAGAGTGTTTTATGATTTGTACTTATTGTCGCTGTAGCCCCAAGAGGAATACCGATGTTTGGGCTTATATGTCCCATTGGTAAACCGAATAGGACAGGTATATGATATGGTGCGAAATATTCATATAATATTGTTTGCAATGATTGAGATGGTTTAGAAGGAGTGCAGTCGTGACAACTTGTAAAAATCACACCACTACATTCATTAAACTTTCCAGATAAAAGTAGCTGATTTAACATACGGTCAATACGATATGGTTCTTCCCCAATGTCTTCAAGCAACAAAAGTTTATTAGCCGTATTTATCTCATAGGGTGAGCCAATTATACTTGTTAATACAGTTAAATTCCCTCCCACTAATGTGCCTGTAACTGTACAGGGAGAGGTAGGGACGATACATTCTGAAGCAGATAAGATAGTTGAATACGGATGGAATAGTTGATTGAAAGAAGATAAAGAAAGAGAATCTACACCTTTACCTAATTCTTCAACCATTGGACCATGAAAAGTAATAAGCTTTGCATAACGCAAAAAGGCAGTATGTAAAGCTGTAATATCGCTATATCCCCAAAAGATTTTTGGATTTTGCCTAATGATTTCATATTGAATGTGAGGGAGGAGACGAGCACTTCCGTAACCACCTCGTGCACAGAAAATGGCCTTTACTTCATTATTTAAAAATGCTTCATGTAAATCATCGAGACGAACTTGATCACTTCCAGCTAAATATCCATATTTCTCATAAACACTTTTCCCGATTACTACAGATAAACCCATTTCTTGTAATACGTTTACACCTTTTAATACATTTTCAATTGTTGGTGGGCCGGACGGTGCAATAATCATTACTGTATCACCTTGTTTTAATGCATTTGGATACATCATTGTTTTCAGCCTCCTTCACTTTCAATATATTCGCTTCATAGGAAGTTCAACCCTTGTAAAAGAAGGGGAAAGTTTGTCAAATAAAGAAGATATAAGGGGAATAGGAGGAGGAATAATGTTTACAAGTCGCGTAATAGATATATTGCAAATTAAGTATCCCATCATTCAAGCAGGTATGGCAGGTGCGATTACGACGCCAGAACTTGTTGCAGCTGTAAGTAATAGCGGAGGATTAGGAACGCTTGGAGCAGGCTATATGAGTCCTGAACAAATTCGTGAAGCGATTTATAAAATAAGGGAACGAACGGATAAGCCTTTCGGTGTTAATTTACTGTTAACGAAAGAGATACAGATAGAAGAAGAGAAGATAAACTTGGCAAAGGGATTACTTAGCGGAGTGAATAGAGAATTCGGTATAGAGGAAGAAGAGACGTTAAAACTTCCAAAAAACTATAAAGAACAATTACAAGTGTTAGTAGAAGAAAGAGTACCAGTTGTTAGCTTTGCATTTCAAACGTTAGAAAAAGAAGAAATTGATGACTTAAAAAGAAGGGGAATAAAAGTCATCGGAACAGCTACTCATGTGACAGAGGCGAAAGTGCTTGCTGAGTTAGGAGTAGATCTTATTGTCGGCCAAGGCAGCGAGGCAGGAGGGCATAGAGGAACGTTTATCGGGAAAGAACAGGATGCTATGATTGGTACGTTTGCATTAATTCCGCAGCTAGTAGCAGCAGTCCCGCATATCCCGATTGTTGCAGCAGGTGGTGTAATGAACGGACAAGGGCTTGTTGCGGCATTTACACTGGGAGCAGAAGCTGTTCAAATGGGATCAGCCTTTTTAACGAGTGAAGAGAGTATTACGCATGATGTGTATAAAGAAGCGGTTTTACATAGTACAGATACGAGTACAACTGTGACTCGTGCGTTTTCTGGGAAATATGCACGGGGTATTCGTAATGAATTTATAGAGAAACATGAAGGGAAAGAAGAAGGGCTTCCGATGTATCCAGTGCAAAATGTATTAACATCTAAAATACGCCAAGAGGCAGCAAAACAAAATAAAGGAGAATACATGTCGCTTTGGGCAGGACAAGCGTCATCATTAGCACGAATAGAATCAGCTCAGCATGTAGTGGAGCGAGTTATGAAAGAAGCAGATAACGTCATCGAACAATTACAAAATGTATATAGAAAAAGACCACTTGAATAATTCAAGTGGTCTTTTCATTAGTTTGCTTTATAAAATTGTTGGATGGCCTCATCGATATAAACCCAGCCTTTCCAACCTAAGTGCATATGATCTTTTAAGAAGTATTTATCATACTCATGATTTGAGAAGTCGGCAATTGGATAGCCAGCTTTCTCAATTTGCTCATGAACTTTCTTGTAGTACAATTCGCGGCGCTCTTTCGGGAAGCCAGCGTAATCGTACCAAGGACCTTTTACAGGAACAGAAATGAAGAGTGGTTTTGCACCAGATTGTTTTAATAAATCAAGTACGATTTGTAAATCTTCATATTCTGGCGATTGATCATAAGCATCATTTTTTAAGTAGCCTTCACGTTGCTTTAACTTCTTCTTAATTTTGCTATTGAAGTAATCATCTTCGATACCATATTCGTTAGATCCTGATTCTACTGCACCCGTTTGATCTGCATGTTTACGAGCTTCTTCCCAATTCATTTGTTTTAATGAAGGGTCAAGTTTTTCTTTATGCGGTTTAATATCAAACATAGCTGTAAATAAATCTTTACGATCTAAAATGTTACGATAAATATAAGCGAAAGGTTTAGCAGCAAGTGCTTTCACTTTATGCTTTGTATCATCATAAACGATACCTTCAAGCGAAATTTTAAGTAAAGTTTCTTTTTTAACAATCTCAAAGTTTAATAAACGCTTTGCAATTTGCTTTTTCATTTCAGGTTTTACATCATCGTTGAAAATGAAGTGGTAACCTTGTTGTTTTGAAAAGTTAGGTGCAAAGTGTGTTTCATCAATACCTTGTGGTACAAACCATTGCGGAGAAAGAACGAATACCATTTTCTTATCTTTCAATTGATCCATTGTAGATGTAAAGTTTAATACATGTACAAGGTCTTGTGTTCCGCCGCGTCCAAGTAGGAATGGGGTGAACCCTTCAGGTTTTACTTTGAAATAATTCGATGGATGGAAAGCATCCATACGTGCGAATTCCGATGAACCATACATCGGAAGATATTTCGGGTCTGCTAACATCTTTTGCTGTAAAATCATACTTTGAATCTTTTCTTCTTTTAAAGAAGTGGCAGCTTGTTCTACTTTTTCATCACTTAAAAGTGGAAGTAGGAAGCGCGTTGGAATAAGTAAGAATACAGCAAAAAGGGCCAATGCTAAAAGCATCGGACCAAATTTTGCTTTGTTCATCGGATTTCTTCCAACTTCTTAATAACCATGTTTGGTGTAGCCCACTCATCACGATCAAAATCAGAAATAGAAACTTCAATATCTAAACGCTCTTGGAATTCAACTAATAAAGATACTACAGCGAAAGAATCAAGAATACCTTCTTCAAATAATTGAACATCTAAGTTTTCTTTCACAATATCGTTTTCACATACTTCTTCTAAAATATCTAATACTTGCTCTTTGAATTCTGCCATTTTTAAAATCTCCTTTATATCCGAATATATTATATGTGCAACTTCTTAATGGAATAAGAAGGGTGCATTAAAAGTATCTGTTAAGGTGTCCAGAGAAAATGAGGAAACCGAAACATACAACGTGGAACGTAATTACAATCGCAAGGACGTGTGTAAATTTATTGTTTGGCCAAAACTTATGCTTCTTGTTTTTTCGTTCGAAAATGTCGAATAAAATAAACAATGCGGCATGATATAGACCATAAATAACATACTGCGCAACAGCGCTTCCTTGGATGTGCCAAATTCCCATAATGAAGAAGTTTAAAAATGCACCGATATACGAAATTGTGTAACGGTTCTTAATTAACTTTTTCTTCGTTGCAAAAAAGACGAAACGCATGTAGATGAAATCACGGAACCAGAATGATAAACTCATGTGCCAGCGGTTCCAGAAGTCTTTAATATTACGACTAAGGAATGGCTTATTAAAGTTTTCTGGAGTTTTAATTCCCATCATGTAACTGATACCAATTACGAACGCACTATAACCTGCAAAGTCAAAGAATAATTGCATGCTAGTAGCGTACATAAAAATCGCATTAGATAAAAGTGTATCTTGATTGGCGAATACTGCCTTTACAAGATATGTTGTTATCAAGTGCGCGATTATAAACTTATACAGAAAACCTTGGAAAATACGGTTAAGCCCTGTATATAGTAACTTTTGATATTCCTCAGCACTAGGCGGCTTTTGGATATCTTTTTGGAATCTACGGTAACGATCGATAGGTCCACTTGAAATCGCAGGGAAGAATAAAACGAATTCCCAGAAATTAAAGAAGGAAAGTTCTTTAATTAAATTATCACGAACTTCAAAGACCATTTGTACAGCTCTAAATGTTACGTAAGACATACCTGCGAAAACAATAAAATGCAATTCAGGTACAAATGGTGCGATTTTTGCCAAAATAAGTGGCAAAATCGATAAAATAACAGCTATACAAAACATGAATGTACTATTATTTTGTTTTCTTAAAATTAAATAGCCTTTAATAAGGGCGTATTGCCAAATAATAAATGCGGCTAACATAATCGCTTGCTTCGGTTTATCCGAGAAGATAATAGCAATCATGACTAATGTTAAAACGGCATTATATTTACGCAACATTTTACCTTTTAATCCAGCTATGATAGTAGGTATTAATAAAATGCCCACTATAGCGAAAAAATAAAATGATCCATATGCGGTCATGCTGTAACCTCACTCAATAATTTTTTGCGATCTACCTTTCCATTTGGTGTCATAGGAATAGAAGATTGATACATGAATTTACGTGGAATCATGTAGTTTGGTAATCGCTCATTGAGTTCTTTTTTGATTGCAGATGTTAATTTGAATTCTTTCTCAAATGAATGTTCTCCAGGAACAACAACCGCTAATAAATAATCGTATTTTTCACCTTTTTTAATTGGAACGATAACTGCACCTTCTACGTAAGAACACGCACGAAGGTGATGCTCAATTTCTTCTAATTCCATTCGATAACCATGCAGCTTAATTTGGAAATCAAGACGACCATTATAGAATAGAAGACCATTTTCAACATAGCCAGCATCGCCTGTTTTATAGGCGCGCTCACCGTCAATCATAGTAAATGCTTTTTCTGTTAATTCAGGGCTTCCTAAATATCCAACGCTTACGCTTGGACCGACAATTACGATTTCACCTTTTTCACCATCAGGTGCAAGCGTACCATCTTCTTTCATAATAAGAAGGCGACAGTCTGATTTACAGTAGCCAACTGGAAGTGATTTGTATTGATCAAGCACTTCTTCTGTAACGTGAATACCTGTTACAGCGACAGTAGCTTCTGTTGGACCGTACGTATTCATAATTGTTGCTTTTGGGAAACGCTCAATTAATTTTCTAGCTACTTCATTTGGTAACACTTCACCACAGAATAAGAATGTTTTCATGTTTGGTAGCATACCCTCAGAGAAAGATGCCTCCATTAAACACATCTCTGCGAAAGAGGGTGTTGAAGTCCATACTTGTATATCCGATTGCTCTAAAGAAGCAAACAAGTCTTTTGGACGTGCAATCATATCTTTATCGATTGCCCAAAGTGTACCACCTGTTACTAATGATGGGTAAATATCCATGACAGATAAATCGAATGAGAAAGGTGCTTGGTTTAAGAATACTTGCCCTGTTTGTAAGTTAAAATCTTCTACAGCCCATTTTGTAAAGCTTACAAGGCAGTTATAAGTAATCTGAACCCCTTTCGGATTACCTGTGCTTCCTGATGTGTAAATAATGTAGAAGTTCTCATCACCTTTTACCGCATGTTCAGGATTTGGAGTGTTCCCTTTATGAGTAAAGAAAATATCTTTTAAGTTGTCTTCACTTACAATGCGAACTGGTAAATCAGTTACAGTTACTTCTGTTCCTGATAAAAGTAATTTCGCACCAGAATTTTCAGCGATACGTTGTACACGATCAGCTGGGATAGATAAATCTACAGGGATGTAAGCATGTCCAGCTTTTACACACCCTAAAAAGTTAATGATCATTTCAGGTTGCATATGGCCATAAACCATAATTGGTGAACGATCATCTGGATACTCAGAAGAAATCCAATGTGCTAACGCATCAGAATCTTCCTTTAATTGTTTGTACGTAATTTTCGCATCTCGCCAAACAAAAGCGGTTTGATCAGGCGTTTCTGCAGCCCACTTTTCAATTTGTTCTAATAACTTCATAACGTTCCCACCCTAGAATTCATTGTAAATAAATGTACTTGTGTTTGTATCATGGAATCCATACAACCAAAGTAATGCAAATAAAATTGCAAGGTAATAAACCGTCTTTGCAACCCATTGTGTGAGTGGTTGAGACCATATCTCTTTTAATCTTTCCATGTCTTTCCCTCTCTTAATGAAATAATAGCTCTTTGTAGGTATCATGTCCTACATTATTGTGAAAAAAACAAAATCCCACATTTTAGGTAAAAATAAGTCAAAAGGCTCTTTTCTGATATTAGCACTAAATACTAAAAAAGAAAATCCCTAACTTAGCAATTATATTACATTCAGCATGAATTTGTAATGGGTTTGACATGTAAATAGGAAGTGGATTGTGTGAATGTATAAAAGTGGCCTGGGAGAATGTATAGAAATGTAATATTTGCTTGTATCTTTGAATTTTTCATAGTTAATTTATGAATTGCTAAAGTTTCTTAAAAGGAGGAATTTCTGATGAAGGGCGTGTGGAGGGATATTATTTCAGAAGAAAACATTATTAAATGGAGACGGCATTTTCATAAATATCCGGAATTATCATTTCGTGAAGAAGAAACTTCGCAATTTATATATGATACATTATGCTCATTTTCTTCTTTTGAAGTAACGAGGCCAACGAAGTATAGTGTACTAGCAATTAAAAGAGGAACGGAACAAGGGAAAGTAGTTGCGATTCGAGCTGATATAGATGCTTTACCAATTCAAGAGGAGACAAGGAAATCTTATACGTCTGTGAATAAAGGAATGATGCATGCATGTGGGCATGATGCTCACGCAGCTATTTTGTTAAGTACAGCAGAGGCACTATCAAATATAAAGGAAGATTTTGCAGGTGAGATTCGTCTGTTTTTTCAGCATGCAGAAGAGGTGTTTCCTGGTGGTGGACAAGAAATGGTTGAGGTAGGCGTGATGGATGGTGTTGATTATGTAATAGGTTTACATGTTATGTCTGGATTGGAAAGCGGGAAGATAGGCATTGCGTATGGGCCGATGATGGCGGCACCAGACGTATTTACAGTTGAAATTCAAGGGAAAGGAGGGCATGCAGCGAGGCCAGAAGAAACGATAGATCCTATTGCTATCGGAGCGCAGATTATTACAAATTTACAACATATTGTATCAAGAAATACAAGTGCTTTCATGCAAAGGGTCGTTTCAGTTACGCAGTTTCATGGGGGAATGGCTGATAATATTATTCCTAGTGCAGCAACTTTAATGGGAACGGTTCGTTCTTTTAATCAAACATTAAGAAAAGAAGCAGAAGAGAGAATTGAGCAAGTCGTGAAAGGAATTACAGAAGCGCATGGAGGAGATTATACATATACGTATCGGTACGGATATGATCCAGTTATTAATGATGAATATATTACAAAAGTAGTAGAAGAAAGTGCACTACATTTGTTCGGGGATGAGCGTGTTGTGAAGCTGGAACCTTCTATGGGAGGAGAAGATTTTTCAGCATATTTACGGAAAGCACCGGGTTGTTTCATTAAACTAGGAACCGGTAATGAAAAGATAGATACTTGCTATCCGCATCACCATCCAAAATTTGATGTAGACGAATCAGCTCTAGTTTATGGAGTGGAATTATTTCTAGAGACAGCGATAAGACTACTAAAATCATAGAAAAGTATAAAAAAAGGCAACTGCGCTCTATCGCAGTTGCTTTTATTTCTTTCCGTCAGAGAGGGCTGAGAAAGAACTATGCTCATTTATAGTATATGAATAGCTAACGGACAAGCTTGTACATTTTAATCATTTTTTAAAAAAAAGTTATTGACATTGATAATCAATGTCAATTAATCTAAATGTAGTTGAAATTGATAATTATTATCAATAGGATGGATGCGACATGTTAATGAGAAAAAAATTTCACCTTCTGCGGAGGGGATTAAAAGATAAAAATAAAGATGTTGATCAGCATATGGAATGGCAACGAAATGTAATTCGTTCTGAATATGTAGATGAGAAGAGTACGCTTCCAACAGAAAAAGAGATACAAGGTAAAAGGAGAGATTCAGTTGAGTAAGTTAGTAATGATATTTGCAAGTATGAGTGGAAATACAGAGGAAATGGCTGATCATATTGCGGGTGCAATTCGTGAAACAGAAAATGAAATTGAAGTTATCGATATTATGGATTCACCAGAAGCTTCTATATTAGAACAGTATGATGGAATTATTTTAGGTGCATACACTTGGGGAGATGGTGACCTTCCTGATGATTTCTTAGATTTTTATGACGCAATGGATTCTATTGATTTAACTGGGAAAAAGGCGGCAGTATTCGGATCATGTGATTCGGCTTATCCGAAATACGGCGTGGCGGTTGACATTTTAATAGAAAAGGTACAAGAACGCGGGGCAGCAGTTGTGTTAGAAGGACTAAAAGTAGAATTAACGCCAGAAGATGAAGATGTAGAAAAATGTTTACAGTTTGGAGCTGAATTTGTAAAACACCTTTCTTAATGGCAGAAGGGAGATGAAGAGCAAGTGCATGAGAAAATCGCAATCAAAACGATGACAGATTATCATTTGTATGATTTTATGCGTTGTCCGCATAAATTTTATTTTCGTCATATAAAAAGAAGAGAACCTTCTTCGTTTGAATGGCAACAAATCGCACAAATGATTGTGAATCAAATTATTAACGAGTATTACACGCTACCTGCAGGCCAACAAACGAAAATTGTACTTTTAATATTAATAGAAAAGTATTGGAAAAAAGTAAGGGTTAATATGTTTGCTTCGAAGACGGAGTATTATATTGTGTTAGCGAAGCTAACAGATCACTTATTACAGTTTGTTGAAAGAGATGATAGTCAGACACCGCCGTTATTTTTATATGAAAAATTTCAAACATATATGGAAGAGTTAGGTGTCCACATGTCATTGACATTAGAAGTTGGTGAGTGGAGTACTGAGTCGTTTGTAATTAAAAAGTATGTTGTCGATGCGGAGGAGGAAATGCTTGCTCTTTGTCAAAAGTTAATGACAGTATTCAGTTATAAAGCTTTCGGCATTCTTCCAGGAAAAATTGAAGTTATTAATTTAATAGAAGGAACTAAGTATGAGTACATTCCAAAACAGGAAGATATTATAACCGGAATGGCTGATTTATCTAGAATGAAAGAAATGTTGCAACAACCTGAACACTATACAGAGCGTCATTTTCGTTCTGAGTGTATGAGTTGTGCGTTTCGTAGTGAATGCCAAAGGGAAGAAGTAAAGAAAGAAGCGAAGCAAAAGAAAAATATCGTACACTAAAGGATGCAATGTTGCATCCTTTTTTGTTATTGACATGAAAAGCTTTTCATCATTTACGGTATATTTGTAGCAGATTTTAATAAAGTGAAACTTTAATCAGTGGGGGTTTTCTTCATCCCCTACTGATTATTAGTTGAACCAATTGGACTTTAATGGGCAGTTGATCCCCCGCCTAACTTCTTTGCTTTCGCTGAATTTGGAGGTGGGGGTCTTACTGCCCATTAAAGCGGGATAAAGGGAGGAATAATCAATGAAAGATGAAACGAAAGTATTTCAATGGTTAAAAGAACAGAATGCTCCTTTTGGGATTCAACTGCAAATTTTACAAGCATTTCAACTGTATCAAGTCATTGTTGAAATGGATAAAAAGTTAATGATGTATGAGGAGAGAGAGTATAGGGAGAGAATGTAATCTCATCCCTGTAATATTGTTTTCAGTTGTTTTGTACCCGCTATGAATTCAAGTTCATTCTTTGTTTCAAAGTTATAAATTATATTATGTAGTAAAGGGCTGTATTGATAAAAGGTAGTGATGCGGTGAATGAGTAATGGATCGTGATGAGAAATAAGCGTGCTGTATTGTTCATACACTGATGTAGTAAATTCACATCCAAAATCATAATATAGCCCAGCAAAGTCAAAGGCGGGATCTCCAATTTGAGCATCACCAAAATCAATAATTCCTGAAATGGTTTTATTTTGGTTATCAAATAAAATGTGATGATGTGTAAAGTCAGCGTGAATAAGTGTATTTTGAAAAGTGGATGTATCGATACAGGTAAAGAAATTTTCGAATAAACGATTTAAAGATAATTTCTGGGACGAAGTAAGACTGTTAGTAACATACTGATTTAACTTAGTTTGTAGTTCTTTCCAGTAGGTAAGTGTTTTTTCTATAGGGAACCTTAATGTTTTCACACGTTTTAAAGGGATACTATGTAGAGCCGCAAGGAAAGTAGCTAATTGTGTAATAATTATTTTTCGTTCTTTTTCATCTAACTTCGCAACTATTTCTGCTTTTAACGGTTCACCATGAATGAGAGTATAGTAACTACAAAGCGGAATAGTATCCGTATCCTTTTTATAGAATAGGTGATACTTTGGAACCTCAATTTTATGTAGTGAACAAGAGAGAAGTGTGCATAGTTCTTTTTCTAACGGAATTCGTATTGCGTATTCCTGTTTTCGCGGGAAACGAAACAGTAGCTCATCATTTACGATAACCGCTACATTATCCCATCCTTCTTCATTTTGTTTATATGAATATATAGAAAGTCTAGGCAGAGCTTCTTTTATATATTGTTTGTAAGAGTCCATAATTGTTCCTCGTTTCTAAGTTAACTTATTCTACTTTATGATATCAGAATTTTCTTTCTATATGTTAAAATATAACTATCATTATGAAGAGGGAGCGGGATTGTTATGAAGAAAAGAATACTAATTACTTCTTTATGTATCGCTTTTGGATTGTTTTGGTCATATAAAGAGGAGGTTTTTGCTAGGTTTAAACCGATTGATCAGTACGGATTAAATAAGGAATTAAAGAACAAAAGTATAGAAACTTTAACTCATAATGAAATGAAAAAGGTAGGAGAACATTTTGTGACAGAGCAATTATCAGTGTTTGAGTTTAATAATAAAGAAGATGTGAAACGAAAAGGTGAAGAAATATTTTTAAATAGAGGGTATGAACAATTAATAGGAAGTTATTATCCAAATCGTTTTCGGGATTTAGAGTATAAATTTATAAACGAGGACATACGTGAAGTGACGGATGAAAGCTTTCTCTATCAAACTGTAGCGTACGTTGTGGGTACTGAAGATGGTAAGAGAAGCGAAATGAAATTGAATTATGAAATGAAAATTGTAAAGGTTAATAATATATTTAAGGTGTTAGAACAAAAACAGCATGTACAATAAAGTGAAACATGAATCAGTGCTACAAATAGAGGGATAAAAAAATCCCCCAGTTCTTTGAGGGATTCTAAAGGTTTTCATTTTGTTGACCAAGTTCTTTTTGAGCAATGTATAAATTTCCTTGTTCGACTTGTTTCTGAGTAAGAACAGAATCACCTGCATACCCTTTTTCTGTTTTTACAGTTCTTTTCGAACGATTGAAATCTTGTTTCTTCATATAATATGTCACCTTTCCTTAAAAATAAACAAAAATGATAAGCACAAGTAATACAGCAGCAAAAATGGTAATGCCCATTAAAAACGAGGTGTTTTTATATTTAGGTGGCTTATGTATATCTTGCCGATATCCAGGTGAAATTTCAGGGGCGAATTCTTCATCGAATGCTTGATTTTTTTCTTTTTCGTCCATATGTATCCACCTTTCTTTTTCATTATGTTATACGTTACAAGAAAAAATATGCATAAAGAAAACCGCCCCTCTATCGTAAGTGGCGGTTTTCTGTTGTATATTTTCTTTGAACTTGAAATAGACGGATAAGAAGGAAGATAGCGCCAAATGCTAGACCGATAATAAGACCGATCCAATATCCTTTTGCTGCCCAGTCAGTATAAGTTGCTAATATGTAACCGAGAGGTAGACCGATTACCCAATAAGCGATTAATGTCATAATTAAGGAAACATTTACATCTTTATAACCACGTAGTGCCCCTTGTACAGGAGTTGCAATTGCATCTGAAATTTGAAATAAAATCGCAAATATAAGAAATTCTTTTGCTAAATGATGAACTTGTATATCTGTCGTATAAATCGAAGCAATTTCATCATCAAAGAAGTAAAGAAGAATTGAATACAATAGGGCGAATGCAAGTGCTAAGCCAATCCCGATAAATCCATATTGTTTTGCGTTATTATATCGTTTTGCCCCAACTTCGAATCCAACAGCGATGGTCATTGCCATCGCTAAGCTTAAAGGCGTCATATATAGCAAGGAAGCGAAGTTCATAGCGGCCTGATGAGCTGCGATTGTTGTTGTACTAAAATTACTCATCATAAGTGTCACTGCAGCGAAAATACTTGTTTCAAAAAAGATAGCAAATCCGATAGGGACACCAAGTTTTAAGAATGCTTTCCAACTCGAAAGAGAAGGACGATATAACTGTTTAAAGATATTGAAAGATGCGAACGGCGCTTTCGTACGAATAATAATGACGGTAATAATTAAAATGCACCAATAGGTTGCTGCAGAAGCAATTGCTGCACCGACACCACCAAGTTTTGGAAAACCAAAGTTCCCAAAAATTAATAAGTAATTTAATATTACGTTAATTGGTAATGATAGTAATGTAATGATCATCGTTGTGCGAGTTTTTCCTAATGCATCAATAAATCCACGTAAAACAGTGTAAGTAAATAAAGGGATAATTCCAATCGCGATAATACTTAAAAATTGTGCCGCAATACGTTCCACAGGTTCTTCCAGGCGCATGCCGTTTAAAATAGGTGAAACAGCGAAGAAACCGATAAGGATGACCACGAAACTAGCACAAATTGCTAAATATACTGCTTGTATGACAACTTGGGGAACATCCTCTTTTTTCTTTGATCCAACGAGCTGCGCAACAATTGGAGTAGTAGCCATTAAAATTCCTGTTAATCCGGTACTAACGGGAAGCCATATACTTGTTCCGATAGCAACACCCGCTAAATCAATAGGACTTGCGTGCCCTGACATTGTCGTATCGAAAAAACTCATTGCAAATAATGACATTTGCGTTACGAAAATCGGGAAAAATAGTAATACAAATTGCTTTAATTTTTGTGAGAATGAATTAGTTTCTTTCATAAAATCCCCTTTCCGCTAAAAAAACAAACTCTTACTATCATACAATTTAATTAAAAAATAGAAAAGAAATACGCGCATACAACATGTACAATCAATAAAAAAAGGATGCACTTTAAAAGGGGATAAGGTATTATGATAAGGTGTGAAAAATTACATATTCGTTATTAAGGAGGCACTACTCGTGGCTGATTGGTTAATTGGAATAATCATGGGTGCTGTTGAAGGGTTAACAGAGTTTTTACCAGTTTCATCAACAGGACATATGATTTTAACAGGTCATTTACTTGGATTTGACGACGAGAGAGCGAAAGTTTTCGAAGTTGTTATTCAATTGGGATCGATTTTAGCAGTTGTTGTTATATTTTGGAAGCGTCTATGGTCTTTAGTAGGTATAGGGAAAGTAACAGACGGACCATCGTTAAATTTATTACATATTATTATCGGGATGATTCCTGCCGGCATACTTGGCGTATTGTTCCATAGTGCGATTAAAGAAGTTTTATTTGGGCCAGGCCCAGTTGTCATTAGCTTAGTGGCTGGTGGTATTTTAATGATTGTTGCTGAGAAGTTTTCGAAACCAAGTACAGCAAGAACATTAGATGAAATCACATATAAGCAAGCATTTACAATCGGAATGTTCCAATGTTTAGCACTTTGGCCAGGATTTTCTCGTTCTGGTTCTACAATAAGTGGTGGTTTATTAGCTCGCGTGTCACATACAGCGGCAGCTGAATATACATTCATTTTAGCAGTACCAATGATGGTAGCTGCAAGTGGATTAGATTTAATTAAAAGCTGGGATATATTAAGTGCAGCTGATATACCGTTATTTGCAACAGGATTTATTACAGCATTCGTTGTTGCAATGCTTGCAATTGTTTCATTCTTAAAATTATTATCTCGTGTAAAACTAACACCGTTCGCTTACTATCGTTTCATTTTAGCTGCGGTATTCTATTTCTTCATTATGTAATAAAAAAACTGCCGAGTTCGGCAGTTTTTTTATTTTACTACTTTTTCCATCATGTTTTCCATTACATGTTCCCATAGAGAAGTATCATCAGCTAATGTAGCACGGAAATTAGCGTACATTTCTTTTTGTTTCTCTTCGAATGTTGGATCTTCTTTTTCAGGCAATGTAGCGCGCATTGAAGTTACTAACTCTTGTACTTTTGGAGCACGTGGTCCCCAAACGGCTTGTTCATTTCCATCTTTATCAATGAAAATAAAGATTGGAATCGCGCGTGCTGTTCCATTTGTTAAATATTGATCCATTAATTCCAAGTTTTCATCGCGAATTAATAATGACATATCAATATTTGCAACTTCAGAAATTCGTTTCATAACAGGTACGCATAAAAGAGCATCACCACACCAATCAGCTGTTAATACGATAACACGCCAGCCATCATTTTGGCGTTCTTCTAATACAGGAAGTAATTCATTTGGAATTAAAAAGTTATTGTAAATGTGCAGTAGTTCGTATTGATTTACTTTCATTTCATCCACATATGTATCAAAGGACATACCTTTATCAGCCCATTGTTGTAAGTTCATAAGTAACACCTCTTTAGTATGATTTGTTTTCATTGTACCAATTTTTATATAGAAAAGCTTGTATTCTTACTCTTTCTTATCACTTAATAATTGATTGAATAGGAAAAGGAATAGTACGACACATAATTCAGCAATGTTGGACAGTTGTACGCTCTCTATCCAATCGTCGGCAGTATGAATGACGAACCAATCTAGCGTAATTTCCATAATTGCGAAAAGAGTAATAGAAAGCCAATTTGGCATGTTTTGTGTCATTGGATATAGCAGTGCTTTCAAGAAACTAAAGATAAAAAATGTAATACCGTCTAAGAAAGTAATTAATAAAAAAAATAGAAGTAAAGCAGTGCGCGATCTATACTCTACACCTGTAATATGAAAGATTCCTACATATACAAAAAATATAAATGAAAAAACTATAATGAGAAACAGAATAACAAAACCAATAATCAAAGTCTTATCTTTTAGATTAAGGTTAGAAAATTTGTCTTCTTCACTCACTACTCCAACTCCTTTTTCTGGAAATTCAATTTTATTGTATCATGAAATATCTATTAAAAAACTACGAATTATGGAAAAATAAGGTGACAAAAAGTAAGATTTCATGTAAAATTATTAATAAGGTTTTTATTTAACTAAATGAAATAAAGGGGCTGTCAAAGTTGTCTCAAAATCGAGAGCAATTAATGGAAGAACTATCGACAAATGTTTTTGCTATGTTCCGCACGTTGCGTAATGATATTGGAAAAATATTTGGTGGTTACATACCGTGGAATGAGTTCATCGTCCTTAGAATATTGAATCGTACGAATAAAGAAATGGTATCACGTGTAGCCAATGAGTTAAATGTGTCGAATAGTCATATTACAGCTGTTACAGAAAAATTAATTAATAAAGGTTTTGTAACTCGTTCACGTTCTACGTCAGATCGCCGAGTTGTATATTTGGAGATTACAGAACAAGGGAAAGATTTAGTTGCGAAAATGGAAGGTGAGAAAAAGAAATATTTACAAGAAAGATTCTTCGCACTTTCAGAAGAAGAAATGAATGTAATGATATCTATTTCTAAAAAACTTATTTAAGTCATTACAAGTAAGAAAACGCTTACGCATTGAAGAAGAAGACCTTCCTTATATGAGGAAGGTCTTCTTTCGTACGTAATAGATTATAAAAATGAAAATATGTATCATACTACTAGTAAAGGAAGGAGGAGAAATTATGACGAATCGTAATGGTAGTAAAGGGAGCGGAAATCAAGGCTCACCGAAATCAGGGCAATTTCAGCAAGAGTTTAGTACTGAATTTGAGACTGGTAATGATAACAAAGGAAAAGAATATCGTTCGAAAAAAGGAAGTAAATCAAAAAAGGAGTGAATCATTTCACTCCTTTTTTGATTTAAGATACTGCAGATTGATTCGTATTATATTTTTCTTCTGATTTTGCGACAATCATTGCACAAATTGCATCACCAGAAATATTTACAGCTGTTCTTGACATATCTAGAATGCGGTCAATACCGATAATTAAGGCAATACCTTCTACGGGTAGATTTACTTGATTTAAAACCATCGTAAGCATTACAAGTCCAACGCCTGGTACACCAGCAGTACCGATACTAGCTAGTACAGCAGTTAATACGACGACAGCTAATTGGGACATAGTAAGTTCAACGCCATATACTTGAGCGATAAACACAGTTGCTACACCTTGCATAATGGCGGTACCATCCATATTAATCGTGGCACCTAGTGGTTGTACAAAAGAACTTATCGCTTTTGGAACACCCAGTTTTTCTTGTGCTGTTTTCATTGCAAATGGAAGAGATGCATTAGAGCTAGATGTACTAAATCCAATTGCCATTACCGGTCCGAATTGTTTAAAGAAACGGACAATACTTTCTTTTGCTAATACCTTTAATAATCCGCCATATACGAAGACGCCGTGAATAATAAGTACTAGCATAACGACAATCATATACTTGAACATCGCAGCGACGCCTGCAAGACCCATTTTACCAACGGATGAAGCGAGCAATCCAAATGTTCCGATTGGAGCTAATTTCATAACGAGATTAACAAGATACATCATTAATTCGTTGCCCTGTTCAAGTAATGAATGGATACCTTGGACTCGTTTTCCTAAAATAGCTATACCGAGTCCGATTAATACGGCAAAGGCAATAATTTGTAACATGTTTCCATCAGCCATCGCTTGTGCTGGATTATCTGGTACGATATTTAGCAATGTATCGACGAAAGATGTTTCGGTTTTTGCACCTTCATATTTAAGCCCTTCGGTTTTAAAGTTACCGCCAGATCCTGGTTGTATAATAAGTGCAAATGTAACTGCAATAGAAATAGCAACGGCTGTAGTTACAAGAAAGAATGAAATGGATTTTAAGCCGATTCTTCCAAGTTGTTTCGGGTCTCCAAGCCCAGCAGCTCCAAGCACGATAGAAATGAATACAACAGGAACAACTAGCATTTTAATGAGTCGAATAAACAATTGACCAAGTGGATTGAACACATATTGATTTAATGGTTCAAAAATGGATGGTGCAGCTAAATTTAGAGTGAGTCCGACAACTAAACCGAGAAATAATGCAATTAAGATTGCTTTTGTTTGTTTCAATAAAATCCCCCCTTATTTTTTGTAAAGTAGCTTTCTACATTAATTGTACCGAAAAAATACCTATTTTGACAATATTTTCTGAATATTTTGTATAAAAATACCTATTTTAATGTAGAAAGGGTTAAATTTTATATTTGAAAAACAAAATAGGCCATCACATTGGATGGCCTAGGGAAGGGGACAATTTATGTCAATTTAATTAGGGATGGAAGCTACTCAAAGACACTGGGGAATGTCTTGTAAATTAGGGAGGAATAGCTTCGATACATATACTATAAAAGATGAGTGTGACCGGGGTGTGAACATAGAGTGAAAGAGAGAGGGAGTTTTTAATAAAAGATAGAAAGACAAAAAAATAAGACCATCGCATATGAGATGGTCAAGGAAGGGGACAATTTATGTCAATTTAATTAGGGATGGAAGTTGTTCAAGACACTGGGGAATGTCTTATAAATTAGGGAGGAACAACTTCGATACATATACTATAAAAGGTGGATGTGACCTTGATGTGAACATAGGGTGAAAGAGAGAGGGAGTTTTACATAAAGGATAGAGTAAACAAAAAAATAAGACCATCGCATATGAGATGGTCAAGGAAGGGGACAATTTATGTCAATTTAATTAGGGATGGAAGCTATTCAAAGACACTGGGGAATGTCTTATAAATTAGGGAGGAACAGCTCCGATACATATACTATAAAAGGTAGATGTGACCCCTATGTGAACATAGAGTGAAAGATATGAGAATTTGAGAAATGATACATATAAAATAATTATTGCGAGAGTTGTAGAGTAAGAAGAAATATAATATAAAGTGTCTTGTCATAAAATGCAGTGGAGTTCGAGTATAAATAAAAGTTGAAAACTATGAAAAAAAGGATTATGCTCAACTATATTATAAGAATATAAGGTTTATCCCGCTGTTTAAGGTTTCTTATAAGCTTTTATTTATAAGGGGAAAAGGGAGTTAGTGACATGGAAGTAACAAAAAGACAAGGTCTGTATAATCGTTTTATACGATTAAATCCACCACAAATATTAGCATTAGGATTTTTCTGTTTAATTGTGGTTGGTGGTTTGTTATTAAAGTTACCATTTGCAACGAAAGTACATATTAGCTGGGTAGATGCTTTCTTTACGGCAACATCAGCAGCAACTGTAACGGGATTGGGAGTAGTAGATACTGCAAGTACGTTTACGATGTTTGGCGAGATTGTTATTATGTTTTTAATTCAAACGGGTGGTTTAGGTCTTATGACAATTGCCATTTTAATTGTTTGGGTATTAGGTAAAAAAATCGGATTACGCCATCGATTATTAATCGGAGAGGCATTTAATCAGACAAATATAGGTGGTCTTGTAAAATTAGTAAAACGTGTCTTTATATTTTCTATTTGTATTGAGCTTATTGGAGTCATTTTTTTATCGTTTCGCTTTATTCCAGAGTTTGGTTTTGGAAAAGGTGTATATTATAGCATTTTTCACGTTATTGCATCTTATAATAATGCTGGATTTGCTCTATGGCCGGATAATTTAACAAGGTATGTAGGAGATCCTATTATTAATATTGGGATTTGCTCATTAATCGTAATAGGTGGTCTCGGTTTTACAGTATTGATTGATATATGGTATAGTCGTAGATTTCGAAAATTATCACTTCATTCCAAAATCATGATTGTCGGAACAGTAGCGCTAAATGTTATAGCGATGATTGTGATTTTTGTATTGGAATATAATAATGTGAAGACGTTAGGGAATTTACCTTTAAATGAAAAGTTATGGGCTTCTTTCTTCCAAGGTATTACTCCTCGTACTGCTGGATTTAATACAGTTGACTACGGGGGAATGGAAGAATCATCTATATTATTTACGATGGTTTTAATGTTTATTGGTGCAGGAAGTGTATCAACGGGTGGAGGGATTAAATTAACAACGTTTGTTATTTTAGTTACATCTGTCCTTTCTTTCTTTAGAAAAAAAGAGGAAATCGTTTTATTTCAGCGCACAATTAAAATGTCGACAGTAACGAGAGCGTTAGCCATTGCTGTTGCCAGTCAAATACTCATTTTTGCAGCGGTATTTGTATTAATGCTTACAGAAAACTTCAGCTTTATTCAGTTACTATTTGAAACAATTTCAGCGTTCGGCACAGTAGGGTTAACGATGGGGATTACTGCAAAGTTATCAGCGTTTGGAAAATGTATTATTATGTTTGTTATGTTTTGTGGATTAATCGGACCGTTAACACTTGTCTTTTCTTTAGCGTCACCAGCAAAACAAAAAATTAAATATCCATCGGAAGATGTATTTACAGGATAAGGTATCCCGCATAAGCGAGATACCTTTTTCTTTTTAAAAAAGGGAGAACAATAAACCGATAAGCGCTACTCGGAATAAAATTGCAATGAGTGCTGCAATTCCGCCGACAATCGCAGCGATACCACCAGTTACAGTAGCTCCGCGATTATAAGCGTAGATCCCTAGTAATACAGAAACAAGACCAAATAATGTTGGGAAGGTAAATAGTGATAAGATAGATAAGGCAAGAGCGATAAAGCCAGCCGTTGATCCAGCGGCGGACGATCTTACATCATCTTTATTATCTTTCTCATCGTAATCATAATCAATGCGCTGTGGTGCAACCTCAGCTGCATATTCTTCTTTGTAGTCACTATAATCACTATCTATTCTATCTCTTTTTTTATACTCATCAAATTTCTCAGTCAAAGTCATGACTCCTTTCATAACAAGGTTCAATAGTAGTATGCATCTCTTGTTCTTTTTTATCCCGCTATTTGTGGCCCGCAAACGCCTGATTGCTGAAGGCTAATAATCAGTGGGTGATTGCTGATTAAAGTTTCATTTTATCCGAGCGAGTACAAGGCGTAATTCCATTTAGAAGAGTGGAATTGTTTTTTTGAAATAGGAAAAGTTAGTATGACTTTCTCTATTTTGGAAAGTATAAAAAGGAATAATGAGGAAAGGGTGCAATACATAATGGAACATCCAATTGAAAATTTAATGAAAACAGCAATGACAAATTTAAAAGAGATGGTAGATGTAAATACGATTGTTGGAAGTCCAGTTTCAACAGCTGATGGAAATGTAGTATTAACAGTATCTCAAGTGGCTTTTGGTTTTGGTGCCGGTGGAAGTGACTTTAAAGGTGATTTTATTTCCGAAAAACATAATAACGGACAAGGACAGCATAAAGAGAACAAGCAAAGTCATCCGTTTGGAGGCGGAAGCGGGGCTGGGGTTTCCATTAGCCCAGTTGCTTTTTTAGTAGTTGGTTCTAACGGTGTGCAAGTATTACACCTCAATAGTAGTACACATTTAATTGAGAAGGCTTTAAATACTGTACCAAGCACTGTAGATAAATTTGTAAATAGTCGTCACAAGTGAACTTGCATTTTTTAGGAATTATGATATATTAGAAAAAGTGCGCTTTATGATGATCGGAATAATTGAACTGTAAATATATATGATGTGTGGAATAAGGGAGAGGAATTTATGATTAATATCAAAAACTTAGTAGTTGGCTTATGTATGTTAGTAAGCGGCTTTGTTGTATATGTAATAAAAGAAAAAGCTCCATTCTAAAACAGACAAACCGTTACTGTCTGTTTTAAATTTGTAAAAAATGTTGACAAGTCATTATATTGGTGTTAAAATTTTAATTCGTGTCTCGGTTACAGCTAGTGTAAAGTAAATAAATCTTATAGATATAATACGAAAAGTTTGCGAAAGATCGGGTAGTCTTACCAACAACTTTTGTGAACAAACCCTATAAATTATAATTGTAGGCTTTATAGATATACTAGTGAATCAAGGAGCGGTCAGTGGAACCGTAATGATGAGAGAGAGGTAGGGCTTTCATCCAGTATATGTTACTTTCCCGTTAGGTGAATATAAAAAAGAGGACTCCTTTTGAAAAGGAGTCCTCTTTCTTTTTGTATATTAAATTTAAGTGCGGCTCTCAACTTGCTGACAAATTTCATCTGTTGTTAAACCATGAGCTGTAATTACCGATCCCTTAATTGATGCATCTGCAATACCCATCATATTAGAATCTTGCCCAGTTACAATACAACAATCGCACCCTTGTGCATCATGTTCGGAACCCAGGGTAACAACTTCATGTCCCTGTTGCTGAAGAGCTTGTTGAACATCTGTTAATGAGTTTTCAACGCCAATTCTAGCCATAATTCTCACCTCCTACCATCTAGTTGCTAGTATGCTCAAATCCACTGCATATATTTATGAAAAGACGGTAGGAAGTAAATCTTTGTTTAGTCGTTATATACACCAGTAAGCATTTGACTTACGAATTGATCGTTTAAAGTATCTTGGCTGGAAGAAGTATTTGAGTGAATGTCAATTGAAGCAATAAAATTATTATGTTCTTTATTATTTGGTTCTACCTCTACATAATTATCGAATTTACAAAAACCTTTCGTATCCATTAGATTAAATAGTTGAAGCATTTCTACTACTTCTTGTCTCGTTCCTTTAATTTGTACACACGCCATATTGTTTTCCTCCTTCATTTTGACAAATTGTTTTTTAAAAATAGGATTATGATTACGAAATGAAAAATATGAATGTTATTTTTAGACAGCGTTATTTTTATTATTTTCCCCCTTTTTCAGCAAAAGTCGTTATATATTCCCGAATTTATAAAAACGGACGTCCGTTTATTGAATACAATAGATTCGTATCAATTGATGAAAATCCTTCTTTTAAACAAATATTTTTTTTAGTGAAAATTGGCGAAAAAAATTTTCTGACTTTTTGTAAACGTTAACAATGCTGTTAAATCAATATAATCAAAGATGTACGTACGATTAAAAATTATAAATTTTCTAAAAATTCACTTGATTTATTTAGAAAGGAGAGTAAACTAGGAAACAATAAAAAATTCATAGAACATAGGAGGCGCTTTCCAGTGAACGAGCAATGGATTTTCTTAAATGGAGAATTTGTTCCAAAAGACGAGGCAAAAGTTTCAGTATATGATCATGGTTATTTATATGGCGATGGAGTATTTGAAGGAATTAGAGTTTATAGCGGTAATGTTTTCCGTTTGAGAGAGCATCTTGTCCGGTTATATGAATCAGCAAAATCCATTATGTTAGAAATTCCATACTCTTTAGATGAAGTAACGAATATTGTTGTTGAGACGATTCGACAAAATAAATTATCTAATGGATACATTCGCCTAGTTGTATCGAGAGGAGCAGGAAATCTTGGATTAGATCCTGATTCTTGTAAGAAACCGAATGTAGTAGTAATTGCAGAGCAACTATCTTTATTCCCGCAAGAATATTATGAAAAAGGGATTCCGGTTGTAACAGTTGCAACGCGCCGAAATCGTCCAGATGTTTTGTCGCCTCAAGTAAAATCTTTAAATTACTTAAACAATATTTTAGTTCGTATTGAAGCGAAATTAGCTGGCGTACAAGAAGCGCTTATGTTAAATGATCAAGGATACGTAGCTGAAGGATCAGGAGATAACGTGTTTATTGTAAAAGGAAATAAATTAATTACACCGCCAAGTTCTGCTGGAGCGTTAGAAGGTATTACACGAAACGCTATTCTAGAAATCGGTGAAAAACTTGGATATGACGTTAGAGAAGAGTTATTTACAAGACATGATGTATATGTAGCCGATGAAGTATTTTTAACAGGAACGGCTGCTGAAGTAATTGCTGTTACGACAGTAGACGGTAGAACGATTGGTTTAGGGCAAACAGGTCCACATACGAATCGTTTATTAGAAGAATTCCGAAAGTTAGTTATAGAAGATGGAGAGAAGATCTACGAAGAAAATAAAGTTGGATAACAACTTTTTATAACATAAGAAAGCGTTGAGAGGGAGGAGTAGTTGATTGTGAAGCCTTACAGAGAGTCGGTGGTTGCTGAAAACCGATGGTTCACGTCGACGAACATCGCCCTTGAGTGCTAAGCTGAAGCGTTTGTCTAGGCTTAGACGGTAGCTCCGTTATTAGCTAGACTCATTTATGGGTCACTGAGGCAAGAGTATTCTTGCGAAGAAGGGTGGTACCGCGAAATCTTTCGTCCCTTCAGCACATAGCTGGAGTGTGGACGTAGGATTTTTTTTATTGATAAAAGTTTTTAAAAGGGGGCTTATAAGAACAATGTCTTCAAAAACGGAAGAGAAACTGGCAACTGGTGCACAGCTATTGTTAGAAGCGCTAGAAAAGGAAGGAGTAGAAGTAATTTTCGGTTATCCTGGTGGTGCTGTTTTACCTCTTTATGATGCACTATATGACTGTGAAATTCCGCATATTTTAACAAGGCATGAGCAAGGAGCTATTCACGCCGCTGAAGGGTATGCCAGAATTACTGGTAATCCAGGGGTTGTCATTGCAACAAGTGGACCAGGTGCTACAAATGTTATTACTGGTCTAGCAGATGCGATGATTGATTCATTACCACTTGTTGTATTTACAGGGCAAGTAGCAACAACGTTAATTGGAAGTGATGCTTTCCAAGAAGCGGACATTATGGGGCTTACGATGCCGGTGACAAAGCATAACTATCAAGTGCGAAAGGCTTCAGATTTACCTCGAATTATTAAAGAAGCATTTCATATTACTAGAACAGGAAGACCAGGCCCAGTCGTTATTGACCTTCCGAAAGATATGGTAGTAGAGCAAGGAGAACGATGTAATGACGTACAAATGGATTTACCAGGATACAACCCTAATTATGAACCAAATCTACTCCAAATAAACAAATTATTACAAGCAATTGAGACTGCAAACAAGCCGTTAATTTTAGCTGGAGCAGGTGTATTGCATGCGAAAGCATCAAAAGAGTTAACAAGTTTTGCTCGTAAATATGAAATCCCTGTTGTGCATACCTTACTTGGTCTTGGTGGGTTTCCGCCAGATGATGACCTTTTTCTAGGGATGGGAGGAATGCATGGTTCTTACACAGCCAATATGGCGTTATATGAATGCGACTTACTTATTAATATAGGTGCAAGATTCGATGATCGTCTTACTGGAAATTTAGCTTATTTTGCTAAAGAGGCCACTGTTGCACATATTGATATTGATCCAGCAGAAATCGGAAAAAATGTGCCGACTGAAATTCCTATCGTTGCAAGCGCTAAGCGTGCGTTGGAAGTATTACTTCAACCAGAAGGAAAGAAAGAAAATCATTATAAGTGGCTTTCTTTATTAAAGAGTAGAAAAGAAAAGTATCCACTTTCTTATAAACGAAATTCTGAAAGTATTAAGCCTCAATACGCAATTGATTTGTTATATGAAATTACGAAAGGAGAAGCGATTGTAACAACAGACGTTGGGCAACATCAAATGTGGGCAGCTCAATACTATCCGCTCAAAACTCCAGATAAATGGGTAACTTCAGGAGGATTAGGAACGATGGGGTTTGGATTTCCAGCAGCAATTGGTGCACAAATTGCAAAGCCTGAAGAATTAGTTATTGCAATTGTCGGTGACGCTGGATTTCAAATGACCCTGCAAGAATTAAGTGTGTTAAAAGAACACTCATTGCCTGTTAAAGTATTTATTTTAAATAATGAAGCTTTAGGAATGGTAAGACAATGGCAAGATGAATTTTATAATCAAAGATATTCGCATTCTTTACTGGCGTGTCAACCAGATTTCGTCGCTCTTGCGAATGCGTATGGCATAAAAGGAGTGCGTATAGATAATCCACTTCTTGCAAAGAAGCAAATACAGCATGCGATTGAATTACAAGAACCGGTCGTAATTGATTGCCGTGTACTTCAATCAGAAAAGGTAATGCCGATGGTTGCGCCAGGGAAAGGTGTTCACCAAATGGAGGGAGTGGAAAAAAGGTGAAGAGAATTGTTACAGCGACAGTTCGAAATCAAAGTGGTGTGTTAAACCGAATTACAGGTGTTATGACACGAAGACATTTTAATATTGAAAGTATTTCAGTAGGTCATACGGAATCATCGGACGTATCGCGGATGACGATTGTTGTACACGTTGAAAATGAACAGCAAGTTGAGCAGTTAATTAAACAACTTCATAAGCAAATTGATGTTCTGAAAGTATCAGATATTACAGAAGAAGCGATGATTGCAAGAGAACTTGCACTTATTAAAGTCGCAACGTCAGTAGCAAGAGCAGAATTATATAGTTTAATTGAACCGTTTCGAGCCGCTGTAATAGATGTTGGGAAGGATTCCATAGTTGTGCAAGTAACAGGTACACAGGAAAAAGTAGAAGCATTAATTGAATTACTTCGTCCATATGGTTTGAAAGAAATTGCTAGAACAGGTGTAACAGCATTTACGCGTAGTATGAAGAAACAAGATAAGCAAATTATGTTAATTCAATAATCATTTAAATATAGGGGGAAATGAAAATGGCAAAAGTATATTATGAAAAAGATGTAACGGTAAATGTATTAAAAGAAAAGAAAGTAGCGATTATCGGATATGGCTCACAAGGTCATGCACATGCGCAAAATTTACGTGATAACGGATTTGATGTAGTAGTAGGTTTAAGAAAAGGAAAGTCTTGGGATAAAGCGAAAGAAGATGGATTTTCTGTATATACAGTAGCAGAAGCAGCGGAAAAAGCTGATGTAGTAATGATTTTGTTACCGGATGAACTGCAACCAGAAGTATATGAAGCGGAAATTGCGCCAAATCTAAAGGCAGGAAATTCTCTCGTTTTTGCACACGGATTTAATGTTCACTTTGATCAAGTGAAACCACCAGCGAATGTAGATGTATTTCTAGTAGCACCAAAAGGTCCAGGACATTTAGTACGCCGTACGTTTAGTGAGGGCGGTGCGGTTCCAGCACTGTTTGCAGTATATCAAGATGCAACAGGAGTTGCGACTGAAAAGGCGCTTTCTTATGCTGACGGAATTGGAGCGACGAGAGCAGGTGTATTAGAAACGACATTTAAAGAAGAAACAGAAACAGATTTATTTGGAGAGCAAGCTGTGCTTTGCGGCGGAGTGACTGCGCTTGTAAAAGCAGGGTTTGAAACGTTAGTTGATGCTGGTTATCAACCTGAACTTGCATATTTTGAATGTTTACATGAACTAAAACTAATTGTTGACCTTATGTATGAAGGTGGACTTGAAAATATGAGATATTCAGTTTCGGATACAGCGCAGTGGGGAGACTTCGTATCAGGACCACGTGTTGTTACTGAAGATACGAAGAAAGCGATGGGTGAAGTACTAGCGGAAATTCAAGATGGTACATTTGCGAGAGGCTGGATTGCGGAGCATAAAGCAGGAAGACCGAATTTCCAGGCTACAAATGAGAAAGAGAATGAACATGAAATTGAAGTAGTTGGACGTAAATTACGTGAAATGATGCCATTCGTACAACCACGTGTAAAGGTAGGGATTAAATAATATGAAGCAGATTTTGTTCATGGATACGACGCTACGTGATGGCGAACAATCACCAGGAGTGAATTTAAATGAACAAGAGAAATTGCAAATTGCAAGGCAATTAGAGAGACTAGGTATTAATGTCATGGAAGCTGGCTTTGCAGCAGCTTCCGACGGGGATTTTCAATCGGTAAAGCGGATCGCAAATACAATTCAAAATGCGACAGTTATGAGCTTAGCTAGAGCGAAAGAAAGTGATATTCGAAGAGCATATGAAGCTGTGAAAGGTGCTGTATCTCCTCGTTTACATGTATTTTTAGCTACGAGTGATATTCATATGAAATATAAACTTTGTATGTCAAAAGAAGATGTATTAGATAGTATTCATCGCTCGGTTACACTCGGAAAATCTTTATTCCCGACAGTACAATTTTCTGCAGAAGATGCGACAAGAACAGCAAGAGATTTTTTAGCGGAAGCAGTAGAAGTTGCAATTCGTGCAGGAGCGAATGTAATCAATATTCCAGACACAGTAGGTTATACGAACCCAGAAGAATACTATTCTCTATTTAAATACTTACAAGAATCTGTTCCTTCGTATGAAAAAGCAATTTTCTCTTGTCACTGCCATGATGATCTCGGTATGGCAGTAGCAAATTCCTTAGCTGCGGTTGAAGGCGGAGCACTGCAAGTAGAAGGAACGATTAATGGAATTGGAGAAAGGGCAGGGAATGCGGCGTTAGAAGAGGTTGCAGTTGCGCTTCATATTCGAAGAGATTTCTATAAAGCGGAGTCTTCTATGACACTAAAAGAGATTAAATCGACAAGTACGTTAGTAAGTCGTTTAACAGGTATGGTAGTACCGAAAAATAAAGCGATTGTAGGAGCGAATGCATTTGCTCACGAATCAGGCATTCATCAAGATGGTGTTTTAAAAGAAGTGACAACATATGAAATTATTGAACCAGCGCTAATAGGTGAATCTCAAAATCTATTCGTACTTGGAAAACATTCTGGACGTCACGCGTTCACAGAAAAAATGAAAGAGCTTGGCTATGAATTTACAAACGAAGAGCGGGATGCGGTATTTGAAGCATTTAAAAAATTGGCTGATCGTAAAAAGGAAATTACTGAAGAAGATCTACGTGCGCTTATGCTTGGTGAAGCAGCATTTGCAGCACAACAATATAACATTACGCAATTACAAGTACATTTCGTATCAAATAGTACACAATGCGCGACAGTTGTACTAAAAGATGAGGAAGGAAATGTATACGAAGATGCAGCCACTGGCTCTGGTAGTATTGAGGCGATTTACAATGCAATCCAAAGAATTTTAGGATTAGAATGTGAATTGGCAGATTATCGCATACAATCTATTACACAAGGTCAAGATGCACTTGCTCATGTTCATGTTGAATTAAAAGAAGGAACGCATCAAGTATCGGGTTTTGGTGTTGCCCAAGACGTATTGGAAGCGTCGGCAAGAGCGTATGTCCATGCAGCAGGGAAATTAAAATCTCTTATAGCGCTTGTGAAATAAGTGTTTGATAGGTGAGAGAAGCTTTCCTCACCTATCAAATTAAAGTTCCGAAAATTCAGTTAAAAGGAGTGTTGAAATTGGAAAAACGTATCGTTTGTTTAGCTGGTGATGGTGTTGGTCCAGAAGTTATGGAGAGTGCAAAGGAAGTATTGCATATGGTAGAGAGGCTATATGGGCATCATTTTCATTTGCAAGATGAGTACTTTGGTGGTGTGGCTATTGATTTAAATGGGCAACCATTACCACAACGAACACTTGCCGCCTGTTTAGCAAGTGATGCGGTTCTACTAGGAGCAGTTGGTGGACCAAGGTGGGATGGTGCGAAAGAAAGACCAGAGAAAGGATTATTAGCTTTAAGAAAAGGACTTGGAGTATTTGCGAATGTTCGTCCTGTAACGGTAGAAAGTGCAACGGCACATTTATCGCCATTAAAAAAGGCTGATGAAATTGATTTCGTTGTCGTTCGTGAATTAACAGGTGGGATTTATTTTTCTTATCCGAAAGAACGAACGGACGAAGTAGCAACAGATACACTTACGTATCATCGTCATGAAATTGAACGTATCGTTTCTTATGCTTTTCAATTAGCGAGTAAGCGGAAGAAAAAAGTAACATCTATTGATAAAGCGAATGTTTTAGAGTCTAGTAAACTATGGAGAACTGTAACAGAAGAGGTAGCACTTCGATATCCAGGTGTTGAATTAGAACATATTTTAGTGGACGCCGCAGCTATGGAATTAATTCGGAATCCTGGACGGTTTGATGTAATTGTAACGGAAAATTTATTTGGTGATATTTTGAGTGACGAGGCTTCCGTATTAGCTGGATCATTAGGAATGCTGCCATCAGCTAGTCACGCGGAAAAAGGCCCTTCATTATACGAGCCTATTCACGGATCAGCACCGGATATTGCCGGGAAAAATAAGGCAAATCCAATTGCAATGATGCGCTCTGTTGCAATGATGCTTGGGCAATCATTCGGATTAACGAGAGAAGGGTGTGCAATTGAATCCGCAATCTCTGCAGTTCTTAAATTAGGAAAATGTACAGCAGATATCGGGGGGACTGAAACGACAACTTCATTTACGAAGGCAGTTATGCAAGAAATGGAAGAGCAAGCGTTAGTAGGGAGAGGGAGATAATGGGGAAAAGATTGCTAGATAAACTTTGGGAAAGACACGTAGTTACGACAAACGAAAATGGATTGGATTTATTATATATCGATCTACATCTTGTTCACGAAGTAACGTCACCGCAAGCCTTTGAAGGCTTGCGGCTTACAAATCGAACGGTCCGCAGACCAGATTTAACATTCGCAACGATGGATCATAATATTCCAACGAAAGATGTTTGGAATATTACCGATCGTATTGCGAAGCAGCAATTGGATACCCTTAGGGAAAATTGCAAACAATTTCAGGTGCCATTAGCGGATATCGGGGATGAAGACCAGGGAATCGTTCATGTTATCGGACCAGAACTTGGGCTCACGCAGCCTGGAAAAACAATTGTTTGTGGTGATAGTCATACAGCGACGCACGGTGCGTTTGGCGCGCTAGCATTTGGTATTGGTACGAGTGAAGTGGAACATGTATTGGCAACGCAAACGCTATGGCAACGAAAACCGAAAGCGATGGGCATTGAGTTAAACGGAAAATTACAGAAAGGCGTTTACGCAAAAGATATTATTTTGCATCTCCTTTCAAAGTACGGTGTAGCAGTTGGAACTGGATACGTAATGGAATTTTACGGAGAGACGATTGGGGCAATGGAGATGGAAGAGAGAATGACACTTTGTAATATGGCAATTGAAGGAGGAGCAAAGGCTGGTATTATCGCACCAGATGAAAAAACATTTGCGTATGTAAATGGACGTAAATATGCACCGAAAGACTATGAATCTTTCACGAAAAAATGGTCTGAACTTTATACAGATTTAGACGCAATTTATGATTTGCATATTTCGATAGATGTGACAGATTTAGCACCGTACGTTACGTGGGGAACAAATCCAAGTATGGGTGTTCGTATTGATGAAAAGTTGCCAGAAACACAGGATGGAAACGATGAAAGAGCGTTTTTATATATGGGATTAAGCCCTGGGCAAAGCACTTATGAAATTCCAGTTCAGCATGTCTTTATTGGATCTTGTACAAATTCTCGATTATCTGATTTAGAAATTGCTGCATCTGTTGTGAAAGGGAGAAAGGTAAAAGAAGGTGTGCGAGCACTCGTTGTACCTGGATCGAAAAGAGTAAGAGAAGCTGCGATGCAAAAAGGACTACATCACATATTTGAAGAAGCTGGATTTGAATGGAGAGAACCTGGATGTTCCATGTGTCTTGGAATGAATCCAGATCAAGTACCTGAAGGAGAACATTGTGCTTCAACTTCAAATCGTAATTTTGAAGGAAGACAAGGAAAGGGCGCACGAACACATTTAGTTAGCCCAGCAATGGCGGCAGCAGCTGCGTTATATGGTCATTTTGTTGATACTCGAAAGGAGAGTTATGATGGAGCCATTTCGTATTCATAAAGGTACTGCTGCAGTACTTATGAATGATAACATTGATACAGATCAAATTATTCCGAAGCAATACTTAAAGAGAATTGAAAGGACGGGATTTGGAAAATATTTATTTGACGAGTGGCGATATGATAATGAACGACATGAAAACCCTAATTTCCCACTTAATGCACAAGACAGAAAAGGAGCAAGTATATTAATTACAGGTAATAATTTTGGGTGTGGTTCTTCTAGAGAACATGCACCTTGGGCACTTGCTGATTATGGTTTCCGCGTTATTATCGCCGGAGGGTTTGCAGATATTTTTTATATGAATTGTATGAAAAATGGTATGTTGCCAATTGTAATGGATAAAGAAATGCGAGAAAAACTTGCCAAAACGGATGCGAGAGAACAAATAGAAGTAGATTTAGAGAATGAAGTAATTACAACGAGTACGTACAGGTTTCATTTTACAATCGAGAAAATGTGGAAAGAGAAATTATTGAACGGTCTAGACGAAATTAGTATTACGATGCAATATGAACAGGAAATTGTAGAGTATGAAAGGGAAGTAGCTTTATATTAAGAAATAACGGAATGTTCAAAATGTATTTACATTCAGAATTAAGTATTATATACTATGTAAAAATCAGAGGAGAAAGGGAGTAAGTATTATGAATATCGTGCAATCTATTGAAATGCTTACACAACTACATCATCATACATAAAGCCCTTGAACCTAGCGTGAAAACGTGTAGGCACAAGGGTTATTCCCGTTGTACCTACACTCTACTAAAGAGCCTTGTAGGTATTTTGTCTACAAGGCTCTTTTTATTTTCGGTTTAGGTGAATGAAATAGGCATACATTAGAAAGGGAAAGGTGTGAGCATTTAGATGGCAAAATGGAAACGGGCAAACCCAAATGGAACGAGAGACTATTTATTCGAAGAATGTACGTTAATTGAAGAAGTGGAGCAAAAATTAAGACGTACTTTTTTAGAGAGAGGTTATGAGGAAATAAGGACACCTACAATTGAATTTTATGATGTTTTTGCCTTTCAAAGCAGGCCGATAGATGAAGAAAAGATGTATAAATTTTTTGATGAAAAGGGACGGATTATCGTCTTGCGTCCAGATATGACAATTCCTTTAGCGAGAGTAATGGGAACGCAGAGGTGGGATACGCCGCTTAAACTGACGTATAGTGGGAATGTATTTCGAGCGAATGAGTCCCTTACCGGAAAATATAATGAAATTGTGCAAAGTGGTATTGAAATTATCGGGATTGATAATGTAAGAGCTGAAATTGAATGTGTTATAAGCGTCATTCAATCACTTCAAAAGGTGAAGGTGAAATCTTTTACCATAGAGATTGGGCAAGTGCAGTTATATAAATGTATTGTAAAAAAGCTCTCCATTCATGAAGAAGAAGAGAAAGTACTTAGAACGTATATAGAAAGTAAAAATTATGCTGCTCTATCAAATTTTATTAGAGAAAAGAAATTAGATCGATGTGATGAAACCGTAAGATTACTTGAGAAATTACCAAGGCTATTTGGGAATTTAGAAGTGATTGAGGAAGCAGAAAAACTCGCCTCAAGTAATGAAATGAAAATGGCTATTGCAAGAGTGAAAGATATATATGAAGCAATTGAAAAACTAGGCTATGGATCTTACATATCAATTGATTTAGGTATGATTCAACATTTGGATTATTATACAGGTGTTATTTTCAAAGGGTATATATATGAAATTGGAGAAGAAATTGTTAGTGGCGGAAGATATAATGAGTTAATTGGGAATTTTGGGGAAATGCAGCCGGCCGTTGGACTCGCGGTGCAAGTCAATCAAATTGTGAAGGCGCTGCAAGAGCAGCAAAAACCATATGAAAGAAAGAGAATAGATATTATCATTCATTATGAGTTAAATAGATTAGCAGAAGCGGAAAGATTACGAAATTTACTTCAAAAGGACGGGAAAAAAGTAGAGCTATCTTTATTCTCTAATGTAAACGACACCTTTCAATTTGCAAGAAAAAATCAAATAGTAACGGTCGTTGAGGCAAAGAACGAATCGTTAGTGGAATATGTATGGAAAGAGAAATGGGTAGTCCAGAAAGAAGGAGAAACTTCATGCGTAACATTCAAATTGCGTTAACGAAAGGAAGATTAGAAAAACATGTGATTCCACTCTTTGAGCAGATTGGAATTGATTGTTCAGAGCTCAAAAATAAAGGACGAAAGCTTGTCTTTCAAAGTAAAAATACAGATATCTCATTTATTTTAGTGAAAGCAGTAGATGTTGCTACTTATGTAGAACATGGAGTAGCTGATATTGGGGTCGTTGGAAAAGATATTTTAATGGAAAACGAGAAAGATATTTATGAAATGTTGGATTTAGGAGTAGGCGTGTGTAAGTTTTGTGTTGCTTCTATTCCTACTTATAACCCAAAGAGTTACCGGAAGAAACGTATTGCGACGAAATATCCACATATTACTTCTAACTATTTTCATGATAAAGGAGAGGATGTAGAAATTATAAAAATAGAAGGTTCTGTAGAAATCGCTCCTATTCTGGGATTGGCAGATGCGATTGTTGATATTGTTGAAACAGGAAAAACATTACAAGAAAATGGACTTATTGTATTTGAGGAAATGTGTTCTATATCTGCTCGAATGATTGTAAATAAGGCTGCATTAAAAACTAAAAAAGACGAAATATTCAGTATTGTAAATATGATGGAGCAAGAAATTTTGTCAGAAAAATAGGGGGACTTGTAATGGAGATAGTTTGTGAAGATTTTCAACAGGCGCTATCAAAAATAAAATTGCTACGAGAAAACGCCAATATAATAGAAGAAACTGTTCAAAGAAGTGTAAGTGAAATCGTTCAAAATGTGAGGGAGAGTAGGGATGAGGCCCTATCTTTTTATACAAAAAAGTTTGATGGTGTGGAGATGAAAGAGTTTCGTGTAAGTGAAGAAGAAATAAAACAAGCGAGTACGTTTGTAGAGAATTCATTTTTAGAAGCGTTACAAGAGGCGAAGAAAAACATTATTTCGTATCACGAAAAGCAAAAAAGGCAATCCATATTCGATTGCGTGAGTGAAGGCATCATTAGAGGACAAATCATTCGGCCGTTAGAAAATGTAGGTGTATATGTGCCAGGCGGAACTGCTTCGTATCCTTCGTCAGTATTAATGAATGTATTGCCAGCAAAACTCGCTGGTGTGAAAAAGATTGTAATGGTGACACCACCAAGGCAAGGGGGAATGGATCCTCATATATTAGCGGCTGCAAGCCTTGCAGGAGTAGATGAAATTTATACGATAGGTGGTGCGCAAGCAATTGCTGCTTTAGCATATGGGACGGAATCGATTCCGAAAGTGGATAAAATAGTTGGACCAGGAAATTTGTACGTCGCTCTGGCGAAACGAGAAGTATACGGAATCGTAAATATTGATATGATTGCTGGACCGTCAGAAATTGTAGTTATTGCTGATGAAACCGGCAATGCAAAATATATCGCTGCTGATTTATTATCACAAGCAGAACATGACGAGAGAGCAACGGCAATTTGTATTACAACGAATATAGAGTTAGCAAAAGAAGTAGAAAAAGAGATAGAAAGACAGTTAGAAACATTACCAAGAAGCGAAATTGCACGTGAATCGATAAATAGAAATGGAGCTATTTTTATCGTTCCTTCTTTAGATGAGGCACTACAATTATCGAATGAAATCGCTCCAGAACATTTAGAGTTACATATAAAAGAACCGATGAATGCTCTAGCTTATGTGAAACATGCAGGATCTATCTTTCTGGGACCATATGCACCGGAACCGCTAGGTGATTATTTAGCAGGGCCGAATCATGTGTTACCGACAAGTGGAACGGCAAGGTTTTTCTCACCGCTATCAGTCGATGATTTCGTAAAAAAATCAAGCTTTCTGTCTTATACGGAGGAAGCGTTAAGAGATGTACAACATCATATTGTAGAACTTGCCAATAAAGAAGGATTACATGCACATGCGAGAGCAATTCAAATAAGATTTGAGGAGGAAGAATAATGCGTGAGTCCAGTCAAATACGTGAGACGACAGAAACAAAAATAAAATTAAGTTTGCAGCTTGATCAAGGCAAGAGCGTTTCTGTACAAACGGGAGTTGGATTTTTTGATCATATGCTAACTTTATTTGCACGGCATGGAAGATTCGGTTTACAAGTGGAGGCGGAAGGTGATGTATTCGTTGATGCGCATCATACAGTTGAAGATGTTGGAATTGTACTCGGAAATTGTTTGAAAGAAGCATTGCAAAATAAAGAGGGGATTAACAGGTACGGCTCAGCATATGTACCGATGGATGAATCTTTAGGTTTTGTCGCAATTGATATTAGCGGGCGCTCATATATTGTATTTCAAGGAGAATTAACGAATCCGAAGCTAGGGGATTTTGATACAGAACTAACAGAAGAATTTTTTAGGGCAGTCGCTCATGCTGCCAATATTACATTACATGCTCGCATTTTATACGGAAGCAATACACATCACAAAATTGAAGCGTTATTTAAAGCGTTTGGTAGAGCGCTTAGAGAAGCAGTCGAAAGAAATGCCAACATTACTGGTGTAAATTCAACGAAAGGGATGTTGTAATTGATTGCCATTATAGATTATGGAATGGGAAATATTCGTAGTGTAGAACAAGCATTAAAATATATTGGAGCAGAGTACATCGTAACGAGTGATAAAGAAGAGATTCTTAGAAGTGATGGAGTGATTTTACCAGGAGTAGGTGCATTTCCAAAAGCGATGGATGTATTGGAAGAAAAAGATTTAGCTTGTGTGTTAAAAGAGGTCGGGCGTTCAGGAAAACCGCTTCTTGGCATTTGCTTAGGAATGCAGCTTTTATTTGAAAAAAGTGAGGAACTACAAGACTGTAACGGATTAAGTTTATTACCAGGTGTGATTCGAAAGTTAAAGGTTCCTTATAAAATTCCACATATGGGATGGAATGAGTTAAAGAAAGAGGGGGAAATAGCGCTTTGGAATGGAGTAGAAGATGGTTCTTATGTATATTATGTCCATTCTTATTATGCAGATTGTCCAAATAAGATTGTGTATGGGATAAGTGAATATGGAGTGAAAGTACCTGGTTTTGTAGCAAAAGGAAATATATACGGCGCACAGTTTCATCCTGAAAAAAGTGGTGACATTGGAATGCAAATGTTGAAAAATTTCAAAGGGGTGGTAGAAGCATGGAGATCTTCCCAGCTATCGATTTAAAAGAAGGACGATGCGTTAGACTGTATCAAGGAGAGTTTAGTAAAGAAACAGTAATGAATGAAGATCCAGTTGCGCAAGCGATTATATTCGAAAAATTGGGCGCGAAAACACTACACATTGTTGATTTAGATGGTGCAATTGCTGGAGAGTCAGTAAATTTGTCCGTTATTGAAAGGATTTGCAAGGAAGTATGTATTCCAGTGCAAGTTGGAGGAGGAATTCGATCACTTGTAGCGGTAGAGAAGTTATTGTCAGTAGGTGTAGATAAAGTGATTTTAGGAACATCTGCTCTTTATGATAGGACATTTTTAGAAGAAGCAGTTCTTCTATATAAAGAAAAAATCATTGTTGGAATTGATGCGAAAAATGGTTTCGTAGCAACGAGAGGCTGGCTTGATATATCTGAAATTTCTTACATTGATTTAGCAAAGCAAATGGAGAATGTAGGTGTTCAAACGATTGTGTTTACAGACATTTCGAAAGACGGGACACTTGCAGGGCCGAATGTAGAGCAATTAGAGTTACTACAAAAAAGCGTGGGCATTCGTCTTGTTGTTTCTGGAGGAGTGGCATCTATACAAGATGTGAAAAAATTAAATGATATGAATATATACGGCGTCATAATTGGTAAGGCTCTTTACGAGAAAACGATTGATTTAGAAGAAGTGTTAGAGGTAACAAAGTTATGTTAGCGAAACGCATTATTCCATGTCTAGATGTGAAAGAAGGGCGAGTCGTAAAGGGGGTAAATTTTATAGGATTACAAGACGTCGGTGATCCTGTTGAAATAGCTGCTTTATATAATGATGCGGGAGCAGATGAAATTGTATTTTTAGATATTACGGCAACGTATGAAGGAAGAAAAACGATTATAGATGTTGTAGAAAAAACAGCTTCAAAAGTATTTATTCCTCTTACAGTTGGAGGAGGGGTTTCAAGTGTTAAAGATATGTACAATTTACTAAGAGCCGGAGCAGATAAAGTTTCAATCAACTCAGCGGCAGTGCGAAATCCAAAGCTAATTGAAGAAGGGGCAGAACACTTTGGATCACAATGTATTGTCGTAGCAATTGATGCTAGAAAAGTAGCAGAAGATAAGTGGAATGTATATGTGAACGGCGGAAGAGTTGATACGGGAATGGATGCAATCGGGTGGGCAAAGCGTGTTACCGAGCTAGGGGCAGGTGAAATTTTGTTAACGAGTATGGATGCCGATGGAACGAAAAACGGATATGATCTTCGTTTAACAGAAGAAATTTCAAACGGTGTTTCCGTACCAGTCATCGCGTCAGGTGGATGTGGTCATGCTGATCACATCATAGAAGTTTTTCAAAAGACAACAGTTGATGCAGCACTTGCAGCATCCATTTTTCATTATTGTGAGGCGACAGTGCAGGATGTAAAGAGAAAATTAAGAAATGAAAACGTTGAGGTGCGGTTATGAAACCTAACTTTTCAAAAGGATTACTACCAGCAGTTGTAATTGAAGAAGGGACAAAAGAAGTTTTAATGTTAGCTTATATGAATGAAGAAGCATATGAAAAAACGCTAGAAACGAAAAGAACATGGTTTTATTCTCGTTCAAGACAATCGTTATGGAATAAAGGAGAAACATCAGGAAATGTCCAATATGTGCAATCTCTTTATTTAGATTGTGATCAAGATTCAATCGTTGTTGTCGTAAAGCAAGTGGGACCTGCTTGTCATACGGGAGAGAAAACATGTTTTCACTACAAAATTATATAGGGGGATACATATGGAAAATGCCTTTAAATTATTATTTGAAACAATTGAAGAACGAAAGGAAAATCCACTTCCTGAATCGTATACAAATTACTTATTTTCAAAGGGAGAAGATAAAATTTTAAAGAAAATTGGTGAAGAATGCACGGAAGTAATTATCGCATCTAAAAATAATGACAAAGAAGAATTAGTGAAAGAAATGGTAGATGTATTGTATCACTGCTTCGTTTTATTAGCCGAAAAAAATATATCGTTAGAAGATATTATGGAGGAAGTGACAGAAAGAAATGGGAAGCTTTCGAGAGTAGGGGACAGAAGAGAAATAGATACTTTATAAGGGGGAAATGTAGATGAAGGTGGATTATCACATTCATTTAGAAGAAGGACCATATTCAATAGGATGGCTAGCTAAAATAAATGAAGCCCTACAACAATATGAACCGCTTAAAGAAAAAAAACATTCTATGGAATGGCTTGTGAAAACACAAGAACGCCTGCAAAAACGTGTGAAAGAAGGGCCGTTTACAACGAAATGGATTGATCTATATTTAGAAGAAGCGCTGCGAAAAGGTATAAAAGAAGTTGGTATTGTCGATCATTTATACCGTTTTTATGAAGCAAAAGAATACTATGAAAAATATGTCGATATTAGTGATTCCAAGCTGGGACGTTTACAGAAGGAATGGTTAGACCAAGTAAGGATAGCGTCACTATATGATTTTACAAAAGCAATTGAAGAGGCGAAAGAAAGATGGAGTAAAAGAGGCGTTACGCTTAAACTTGGAATTGAAGCGGATTATTTTATTGGTGGTGAACAAGAATTACAATCTTTACTGGCATTAGGAGATTTTGATTATGTAATTGGTTCTGTTCATTTTTTGAATGGCTGGGGATTTGATAATCCAGATACGAAAGAATATTTTGAGGAACATGACTTATACGCTTTATATGATACGTTTTTCAAAACGGTTGAGTGTGCAGTTCACTCTGGGTTATTTGATATTATAGCTCATCTTGATAACATAAAAGTATTTAATTATCGGTTAGATGAGAATGAACAACTTTCTTATTATAAGGAAATTGCGCGTGCGTTAGTAGAAACAAATACGGCAACGGAAATAAATGCGGGATTGTACTATCGCTATCCTGTGCACGAAATGTGTCCGAGTCCGCTATATTTACAAGTATTAGCTAAGCATGAGGTTCCGATTACTCTCTCCTCAGATGCCCATTATCCGAATGATTTAGGAAAATACGTGGAAGAGAATATGAAGACATTACGTAATCATGATATTACTCACATAGCTACATTTACGAAACGAGTAAGAACGATGAGATTACTAGAAGAAGTAACAATTTCAAAATGAACATGATTTTTTGATGAAAACCCTTCTTTTTGTTCAAAATAAGAAAGAATAAAAAGGAGGGTAAGAAATGGAAAAACAACAAAAGAAACAAAATGTACAAGGTGCAGAGCAACAATCGTATACTTCTGAAACAACGAATACCGCTCAGTCAGTTATTGAGGAGCAAATTAGCGATACAGTTGCAGAGGGAACAATTGATGTGAAGCTTGGAAAAGAATCGCAAGAAAAAGCGTAAAAAGAGGGGAGACTTGCATCTCCTCTTTTTTAATGGAAAAGTGTCGATTTTCAAAACTATAATCAAATTCCTTGGTTTTTATATGTGGATTTCTTACAATGAAAGATAAGAGATATCTTATTTTTATAGAAGAGGTGTTAGTAGTGGCGAAAATATTAGTAGCAGGAAAAATTCCATCAATCGGATTAGAACTATTAAAAGATCATGATGTAGAAATGTACGATAAAGAGGCGTTAATTTCTTTAGATGAATTAACAGAGCGTGTACAAGATAAAGATGCATTGTTAAGCCTACTTTCTACAAAAGTAACAAAAGAAGTTATTGATGCGGCACCTAATTTAAAGATTGTTGCAAACTATGGTGCTGGTTACGATAATATTGATTACACGTATGCGGGCGAAAAAGGAATTATAGTATCGAATACACCGAAAGTATCAACTGAAGCCACTGCAGAATTAACATTTGCTCTTCTTTTAGCAGCGGCACGTAGAATTCCTGAAGGTGATACGCTATGTCGTACAATTGGATTTAACGGATGGGCACCATTATTTTTCTTAGGCCGCGAAGTACATGGTAAGACAATTGGAATTATTGGCCTTGGAGAAATCGGAAAGGCAGTTGCAAAGCGTGCAAAAGCGTTTGGAATGAAAGTTTTATATACAGGACCAAATCGAAAGCCTGAAGCTGAAAGTGAACTGGAAGCAACATATGTAACATTGGAAGAATTACTACAAACAGCAGATTTTATTACAATTAACTGTGCTTATAATCCGACATTGCATCATATGATTGATGAAGAACAGTTTAAAATGATGAAGAAAACAGCGTATATTGTAAATGCTTCACGTGGACCAATTATGAATGAAGCGGCACTTGCTCATGCATTAAAAACAAATGAAATTGAAGGAGCAGCTCTTGACGTGTTTGAATTTGAACCGAAGATTACAGAAGACCTAAAAGGATTAAAGAATGTAGTACTTGCTCCTCACGTAGGAAATGCAACATTCGAAACGCGTGATGCGATGGCTGAAATGGCAGTAAGAAATATTTTAGCCGTATTAAACGGTGAAGAGCCTGTAACACCTGTAAATCAAAAAGCAGTAGTTACAAAATAAAAAGAAACCTTCCGGAATCGGAAGGTTTTTCTTATTTTTCTTTATTGGCTCTTTTAGATGGTCTTTGTCTAAGAAATTGAGATAGCATATACAAAATATATAGTGGAATAGCAATGAATAAGAAAACAGAAAAATTACCGAACCCTGTTTGGTACATTGTGATAATGATCCCAACTAAAAATAGTGTAATAATGATGCTATATCGTGGAATTGGTACATCTTTTAAACTCGGGATACGAATACGACTCACCATTAAAAATGCGAACGTTACAAATACTGTAATAAGAACGATTTTTGGAATGGTATGTGAAAATAATGTTAAGAAAGCAACAAGCCCTCCCGCTGCTGTAATCGGTACCCCAGTGAAATATTTCATTGAAGTAGAAGATGGTGTTACATTAAATCGTGCTAAGCGATATGCTCCGAAAAGAGGGAATAGTCCCGCTATGTATAGTCCGATGATTCCATAATTGGAGAAAGATGTGTAATACATGAGAACAGCAGGTGCTGCACCAAATGTTACGACATCCGCAAGCGAGTCAAGCTCTTTACCCATTTGTGAATCAACACGTAATAAACGAGCAACACGCCCATCAAGACTATCTAACATCATCCCGATAAGTACTAAAATAGCAGCTGATTTATAATATCCTAAAGATGCATAGCCGATTGACAAGAATCCACTATATAAATTTCCGAGCGTAAATAAGTTTGGAATAGCTGCTCTATACAAAATCTGATCCCTTGCTTTCTGTAATAAATTCTTAATTAGTGTATGAAATTTTACTTATTTTATCATACCATAAATTTCTTCCTCATACGAAAGAAATTCCCAATTTGTGAAAGATTTCATAGCGAAATGATTGGGGAAATAAGTAAAAAAAGAAGCAACTTTTATAAAAGTTGCTTCTTGCACTACTCAAATTTCGTTGTCATTGTTCCGGTTTTATATCGATTGTTAGGATCGAAACGTAATAAATCTCCATAAATGAGTTTGTCGGAGAGTTTCAATTCAGTTTTTGCTTTTTCAATATTCGGTTGACATAATGAAATGTCTGCTTCTTCACCTGTATTTCGTTTATAGCACATGTTCTTTGTATAAACATAATCTTCCGAAACGAAGCTACCATCACGCATTACCATAAGTGGGTTTTCTTCTTTAATAAATAAGTCAGTTCCAAATTCAACGGATTGATTTGTTTTAATACCAAGTAAATGAAGTAGCGTTGGTTTAATATCAATTTGACCAGATACTTTAGAAATGATTTTTCCTTCTTGACCAGGTACATGAATAATGAGAGGGACGCGTTGTAATTGCATAGAATCAAACGGTGTAATAGCGTCTTTCCCAAGGAACTGAGCCATTGCTGCGTTATGGTTTTCAGAAATGCCGTAATGATCTCCATAAATGACAATAACAGAATTATCATACAGTCCTTCGTCTTTTAATTGTTTAATAAATAATTTAAGAGCTTCATCCGTGTAACGAACGGTTGGGAAGTAGCGGTTTACAACACCACTTTCCGAATTAAACTCATCAACATATTGATCTTCTGGATTTAGAAGAAACGGAAAATGGTTTGTTAAAGTAATAAATTTTGTATAGAACGGTTGCGGTAAAGATTTTAGCTTTGGCATAGATTGTTCAAAGAACTCTTTATCTTTTAATCCCCAGCCGACAGACATTTGTTCTGTACCTGTGTAATCATTTAAATTAAAGTAACGATCATATCCAAGTGCAGGATACATTACATCACGATTCCAAAACGTTTTATCGTTTGAATGGAAGACAGCAGAAGAATATCCGTATTTTTTTAATTGCTCTGGTGTAGCTGTATATTCATTTGTTGCGTGAGTAAAGAATACAGAACCGCGGTCTAACGGATAAAGTGAATTTTCAACGATAAATTCAGCATCAGAAGTTTTACCTTGTCCCGTTTGATGATAGAAGTTATCGAAATAAAAACTATCTTTAATAAATTCATTTAAAAATGGAGTGATTTCTTTTCCATTTATTTTTTTATTAATAACAAAACTTTGTGTAGATTCCATTGAAATCAAAATTACATTTTTACCTTTTGCAGCTCCAAATAAGTTTTTATCAACTTGCTTATCTTTTGAGTCTGTATAGTTTTTAATTTCAGAGAACCCGTCACCACTTGCAAATACACGTTCAGCCGAAGATTTAGATTGAAGTGTAATATCAAATAGATGATATGTGTATAAACCTAAATTTTTCACGACTGTTTGACGATCAAATGAGCGTGAGAACATTTGTGGTTTATAAATAACTGAAACAACAATTTGTAGTGCTAATAAAGCTGTTACACCGCTAAAGAAAGTTCGCTTCTCAGAGCGAGAAAGCGGCGTCTTGTCACAAAATGCCGGAAATTTACGCGAAAGAAACATTAAAATAATTGCATCTGCAAATAAAAGTAATGTTTTATACGTAAAGAGTTCTTTTATACTCGTCCCTAAATCAGCCATATTATTTGTTTGGAATAAAACTGGGAACGTAACGAAATCGTTATAAAACCCATAAAACATTGCATTTCCAAATAAAATAAAGGACAGTATAAAACTGATTCCAATTATAATTCTGTTTCGGTGCTTAGATGCGAATAAAGCAAAACCGAAAAATAAAAGTAACGCAGCTAGCGGATTAATAAAAAGCATAAATTCTTCAAAGAAATTATCAATTTTAATATCAAATGCTAGCTTGTACACAATATATGTTTTTATCCATAATAAAACGACTGCAATGAGTGCGAATCGCAGTTTTGGAAACAGACGTTGTAGCATAATATACTCCTCTCCTAAAAGCATGACAGTTCTTGTGGGCCGGTTTGATTAGCGCCTCATTTTATATATACGAACAGTCCTTTGTTATTATGTTTATTATACTATGAGTATCATTATACGAAAATAAAAGAGAGTTGTGGGCTTTTTTATAATAATTGAGTAGAAAAAGGGCAGAGGGAGACAATAAAACGGAGTTTCTATGTATGATAATTATCGTGCGCAGAAAGAATCGTGTAATAATACGGAGGTTATAATGCGAAAATTATTATATTTTATAGTATGCAGTAGTGTTATACTTTTTGCTTCACCGAGTGTGTCAGTAGCCCAATATGATGCACCTCTTATGGAAGATGCCCTTTATTCTGTTTTATTTCCGAAAATAAATAAAGCGATTGAAAAACAATATGGGAGTTTGAAGCCTTATCAATGCCCTAAAATTATTAGTTTAAAAAAAGTGTATAGCGGTACATATTTATTTCAAGCGAGTATTGAAGTGACGAAGTATGAACGAGTTGCTGGGAAAATTGCTCCACCATTTGAGAAGGTAACGATTATATTTAATAACGAAGAAGGCGAATGGGAAGTGACAAAGATTTTAGTAAAGCGCTTACCAGATGATACAAAACTAAACTGTAAAAAAACAATATAAAAAATTGTTTGACAAATAAAATGGTCCTTTGGTATTGTTAATAGCAACAATTAGATGTTTGAAAATTAAATAGACTTACCTCATCTACTCTCAAAGGTAGAGGCCGCGATAGGAAAGAGTAAGCTATGGGAGATTTAATGGAATCTGTGATCATAGGTTGAAAGGGACTATTGCCGAAATATAAGAATAACCATCTTATTCATATATTGGGACTGCATTGAATAAATGTAGTACTGTCATAAGATTTATTTTATGGAGAGCTATTTGGAGATGTTGATGCGGTTTCTTATTTTGAGGAGATAACAACTCGTTTATTTTTTCAATATATATTTTTCCTAATAAGAAACGCGTGTGAACATTGTTCCGCGCGTTTTTTGTCTATCTAAAAGCGTGCTGCAATGAATAGAAGATTGGGGTTATGAGTTTTAGAGGAAATAAGGGAGGAATTCAAATGTATTTACACGGCACGAGCCGAATCAATGGGCAAGGACACTTAGAAATTGGAGGGTGCGATACGACGCAGCTAGCAAAACAATACGGCACACCACTTTATGTATACGATGAAGAGTCTATTCGAGGAAAGTGCCGCGCGTTTCATCGTGCTTTTAAAGAAAGTGGTTTCTCTTATCAAGTAGCATATGCAAGCAAGGCGTTCTTGTGCATGGAGATGTGCCGAGTAGCTCGTGAAGAAAATATGTCATTAGATGTTGTTTCTGGAGGAGAATTATATACTGCGCTTCAAGCAGGATTTCCAGCATCGCGTATTCATTTTCACGGCAATAATAAAACAGAAGAAGAAATCGTGATGGCTCTTCAGGCTAATGTTGGTTGTTTTGTCGTAGATAATTTCTTGGAATTAGAAATTTTGCATGATTTAGCAGTGCAACACGGGAAATTTGTGAACATATTAGTTCGTGTAACGCCTGGAGTAGAGGCGCACACACATGAATATATTACAACAGGTCAAGATGATTCGAAATTTGGATTTGGCGTTTCGAATGGTCAAGCGATGCAAGCAATTGAACTTGCTTTACAAAAATCAAATTATAATGTGTTAGGAATTCATTCACATATCGGATCGCAAATATTTGAAACGGCTGGATTTGTTCGAGCGATTGAAGTTCTTCATCAATTTTTAGAAGAAGTGAGAGAGCGAACGAACTATGTAGTAAAAGTGCTAAATGTGGGCGGAGGATTCGGAATACGCTACACAGAGTCAGATACACCATTAACTCTTGAGACATATGTGCGAGCTGTAACAAATGCAGTGAGAGAACAATTTACAGTATGTAATTATCCATTGCCAGAAATATGGGTTGAGCCAGGCCGTAGTATTGTAGGTGATGCTGGAACGACAATTTATACAGTCGGATCTGTGAAAGACATTCCTGGTATTCGGAAATATGTATCAGTGGATGGTGGGATGACTGATAATTTAAGACCAGCTTTATATAACGCTCGTTATGAAGCGATGTTAGCGAATCGAGGGAATGATGAGAATGCGGAAATCGTTTCGATTGCTGGGAAGTGCTGTGAGAGTGGAGATATGTTGATTTGGGATATTACTCTACCGAAAGTGGCTTCTGCCGATTTACTAGCGATTTCTTGTACAGGGGCATATGGGTACTCGATGGCAAATAATTATAATCGGATTCGTAGACCGGCTGTCGTCTTCGCGAAAGGCGGAACATCACAAATTGTTGTAGAGCGTGAAACATATGAAAATATTATTGGGAACGATCGCATACGTATTAAAGAACTTGTTTAAGTAAGGAAAGGGAGTTGTTCTGAGGGGCAATTCCTTTTTTATAAAGTGAAACTATAATCAGTGTGGGCATTCCCCACTAATTATTAGTCCCCATCAATTGGGCGTTTACAGGCAGCAAGGCACTTTTCTCTTGCTGGATTTTGAGGTAAGAATTGTACGGCCTCTAAATGGTGGTATAAAATAAATAAAATATATCGGAAAACTAGGATTGAAAAAAATCAGAATTGTGATAAAATACAAATACAAAGCTTATCAAGAGAAGCGGAGGGAACTGGCCCAACGAAGCTCGGCAACCTGCTTATAGAAAGCAAGGTGCTAAATCCAGCAAAATGGAATCCATTTTGAAAGATAAGGTAAAATATATTACCGAACAGTCTTTTCGAAATGGGAAAGATTTTTTTTATGAATAAAAAAGGGGGGCTGTTCGCGTGAGCGTACGGGAACATTTTGAGGAAGTATCTGAGAAAATTCAAGCGATGCTTGCTGATATGAAATATGGTTCAATTACAATTGTTGTGCAAGATGGGAAAGTCATTCAATTAGAGAAAAGTGAAAAAGTACGTTTAAAGTAAAAAAAGCGCTGACTAGAAAAACTAGAGGCGGTTTTAACCTATTTTATGAGGTTAAAACCGTCTTTTTGCTTTTACAGGGGGAAAAAACATGTTGACGTATGAAACGTGGGATGAAAATGGCATTTCATTTTCGGAAGAAGATGAAACGAAAGGCGCGTTGTCAGTTTTAAGTTGGGCTTATAAAGAGTATAAAGATGAAATCGTATACGCATGTAGCTTTGGAGTAGAAGGTATGGTATTACTGCATCTTATAAACCAAGTAAATCCATCTGCTAAAGTTGTATTTTTAGATACAAATGTTCATTTTCAAGAAACGTATGAATTAATTCAAAAAGTGCGGGGACGATTTCCTTCATTAAATATTATAGAAAAACAGCCAGAACTTACACTTGATGAACAAGCGAAGCTGCATGGTGAGAAATTATGGGAAAGTAATCCGAATCTTTGTTGTAAAATTAGAAAAATTTTACCGTTAGAAAAATCATTAGCAGCGGAAAAAGCATGGATATCGGGCTTAAGGAGGGAACAATCAGAAACGCGTAAGCATACAAAGTTTATAAATCAAGATCATCGCTTTCAATCTATTAAAGTTTGTCCGCTCATTCATTGGACGTGGAAAGAGGTATGGCGATATGTATACAAACATAGCTTGCCGTATAACCCATTGCATGATGTTGGATATCCAAGTATTGGGTGTGAGAAATGTACGTTACCTGTAGGAGAGGGTGGCGATTCGAGAGATGGTAGATGGGCCGGGAAAGTGAAAACTGAATGTGGTCTTCATTACCAATAAGATGAATTTGAAAATAAAGCTAAGAGAGGGTATAGAAAAATGAGTACAGTAAACAAATTAATAAATCGTGTAGACGAGACATACGACGTATCACAAATTGAAAAAGAAATTCAGCTAGATAACATTGCATTAAGTGATTTAGAGCTATTAGCGACAGGGGGATATAGCCCTCTTACTGGTTTTTTAGGAAAGAAAGATTATGATTCGGTCGTAGAAACGCTTCGTTTAGCTAATGGGGGCGTATGGAGTATACCAATTACATTACCAGTAACAGAAGAAGTAGCAGAGACTCTAAAAGCTGGAGAGGAAGTAAAACTTGTTAACGGTGGAAATGTATATGGTGTCATTCAAATAGAAGATATTTTTGTACCAGATAAGGAAAAAGAAGCGTTACTAGTGTATAAAACGACGGATGAGGCTCATCCTGGAGTGAAAAAATTATACGAAAGACCGAACGTTTACGTTGGAGGAGCAACTATTCTTACGAAACGTTTTGAAAATAATCCGTTTCCTTCTTATCATTTAGATCCAATTGAAACGAGAGAAGAATTTAAAAAACGTGGTTGGAAAACAGTAGTTGGATTCCAAACGAGAAATCCGGTGCATCGTGCCCATGAATATATTCAAAAATCTGCTCTTGAAATTGTAGATGGCCTCTTTTTAAATCCACTCGTTGGGGAAACGAAGTCGGACGATATTCCTGCTGATGTAAGGATGGAAAGCTATGAAGTATTACTTCAAAATTATTATCCGAAAGAGCGTGTCTTTTTAAGTGTATTTCCTGCAGCAATGCGTTACGCAGGACCGAGGGAAGCGATATTTCATGCATTAGTCAGAAAGAATTTTGGATGCACGCACTTTATTGTAGGGCGCGATCATGCAGGGGTAGGAGATTATTACGGTACTTATGAAGCGCAAGAAATTTTTACAAACTTTACAGTGGAAGAGTTAGGGATTACACCGTTATTTTTTGAACATAGTTTTTACTGCACGAAATGTGAAGCGATGGCTTCGACGAAAACATGCCCGCACGGAAAAGAAGATCATGTCATTTTATCTGGTACGAAAGTAAGAGAACTATTAAGAAACGGTGAGGTTCCGCCAAGTACATTTAGTCGTAAAGAAGTAGTGGAAGTACTAATTAAAGGTTTGAAAAAAGAAGTAGTAACAGAATAGGGAGAGAATGAGATGGATACGAATATTACTTGGCATACAGCATCTGTTTCAAAAGATGAGAGAAGAGTAAAAAATGGGCATCATAGTTTTGTAGTTTGGTTTACTGGATTATCAGCTTCAGGTAAATCTACGGTAGCGAACGCGGTTGCTCGTAAACTATTTGAAAAGAATATTGGAAACTATGTACTAGATGGAGACAATATACGCCACGGTTTAAATAAAGACTTAGGTTTTTCTGAAAGTGATCGTATGGAGAATATAAGACGGATTGGCGAAGTAGCGAAACTATTTGTAGATCAAGGTACTGTTGTTCTTACAGCGTTCATTTCACCATTTCGAGTAGATCGAAAACAAGTTAGAGATCTATTAGCTGCAGATGAGTTTATAGAAGTGTTTGTAAAATGTCCAATTGAAGAGTGTGAAAAACGTGATCCAAAAGGGCTTTATAAAAAAGCAAGAAAAGGTGATATTAAGGAATTTACAGGTGTTGATTCACCGTATGAGGAACCAAAGCAAGCGGAATTAATTGTAGAAACGCATAAGTATTCTATTGAAGAATGTGCAGAACAAATTGTTAAGTACTTACAAGAGCGTAGTTTTATATAGGGGGATTTAAAAATGAGTTATGAAAAAGTATGGGCTAACAATGAAAAATTAAATCAGACTGAGAAAAATAAGTTAAAAAAAGATGGTTTGGAAATCTTTAATGATATTCCTTACTATGCTGAAAATGGATTCGAATCTATTCCGAAAGAAGAGTGGGACGCATTTAAATGGGCAGGGTTGTATTTACAAAGACCGAAAGAAGCTGGTTATTTTATGATGCGTGTCAATATTCCTTCAGGGATTATTACGAATGCACAGGCAGAAGTGCTTGCTTCTATCGCTGAGGATTATGGGCGTGACGTAATAGATATTACGACAAGACAGGCGATTCAGTTTCACTGGTTAGAAATTCATCAAATTCCAGATATTTTTAAAAGGTTAGCGCGAGTGGGGTTATCTTCAGCTGGAGCGTGTGGTGATATAACGCGTAATATTACAGGGAATCCACTTGCGGGTATTGATGCGAATGAACTGTTGGATACAACTGGTATTGTGAAAGAAGTATATGACTACTTCCAACATAATGAAGAGTTTTCTAACTTACCACGTAAATTTAAAATGTCTATTAGTTCTAACATTTATAACTCAGCAAATGCAGAGATTAACTGTGTTGCATTTACACCTGCAAAGAAAGAGATAGATGGTGAGGAAAAAGTTGGTTTTCATATAAAAGTAGGCGGTGGATTATCAGCTCGTCCATACTTAGCTGATGAATTAGATGTATTTGTTTTACCAGAAGAAGTAAAGACGGTAGCGATTGCGATTGCTACAATATTCCGTGATTTTGGATATCGTGAAAAACGTCATTTAGCCCGTTTGAAATTTCTTGTTGCAGACTGGGGAGCAGAGAAGTTTAAAGAGAAACTAATAGAGTATACAGGACCATTGCAAAGTAAAGGGGAAAGTGCTCTCAAAGGTTGGAATGCGGGATACTTCTATGGTGTCCAAGACCAAAAACAAGATGGACTAAAATATGTAGGTTTTAATGTGCCGGTAGGACGTCTGCATGCAGAAGAAATGTTTGAGATTGCAAGAATTGCTAAGCAGTATGGAAATGGACAAATTCGTACATGTAATTCGCAAAACTTCATTATTCCGAATGTTCCGCCAAAAAATGTGACGGGTTTACTAAATGAGCCGTTGTTTGAAGCAATATCAGCAAGTCCGAAATCGTTTATTGGTCATGCGGTTTCTTGTACTGGTATTGAATATTGCAATCTTGCTTTAGTAGAAACGAAAGAAAGATTGCGAAAAATCGCCGAATACTTAGATACACAAATTGCACTCGATGTTCCGGTTCGTATTCATATGGTAGGATGCCCGAATTCATGTGGTCAACGTCAAATTGCTGACATTGGATTACAAGGGGTGAAAATGAAAACGAAGGAAAAAGGAATTGTTGAGGCATTTGAAATATATGTAGGTGGAACGTTGTTAGATGGTGGTGCTTATAATCAAAAGTTAAAAGGAAAAATAGATGGCGAGGATCTACCTGATGTACTTGCATCATTTATAAGTTATTTCAAAGAGAATAAATTACCAGCTGAAACGTTTTATGATTTTGTCGGCCGTGTTGGTGTAGAGACATTACAAATAGCGTTAAATAACGTGCTAGAAGAAGTAATAGCGTCTTAGGAGGGACAATATGGATTTATATCGATTTGAAGCTGTGTTAGTAAATAGTATTGTTCCGATTGTTGTCGTTGCTCAAAGTGAAGAACAGGCGTTTAAGCTCGCGGAGATGGAGCTTGAAAAGCATTTTTTACCGCTGCCAGAAGTAAAGGAGATTTCCCTATTTGAAAAAAAGAAGATTCGAAAAGGTGCGGCATTTGTTATTCATGAGTAAGGAAAAGGTAATACGAAATAATGAAAACTTCCATTCGTATATAAGGATGGAAGTTTCACTTTAATAGTAGAAATGAGGAGAGATGATGGGGAAGGTTTATATCGTTGGTGCGGGTCCTGGTGATCCAGATTTAATCACTGTGAAAGGGTTGAAATGTATTGAGAAGGCAGATGTTATTTTGTACGACCGCCTTGTAAATAAAGAGTTGCTTTCCTATGCAAAGCCCGAAGCAGATTTAATTTATTGCGGAAAACTACCAAATTATCACACGATGAAGCAAGAGACAATTAACACGTTTCTTATTAAATATGCGAAAAAAGGAAAAGTTGTAACGAGGCTTAAGGGCGGTGATCCATTTGTATTTGGTAGAGGGGGAGAAGAAGCTGAAGCGTTAGCAAAGCAAGGTGTACCATTTGAAATCGTTCCTGGTATTTCAGCTGGAATAGCTGCGCCTGCTTATGCTGGTATTCCGGTGACGCACCGTGATGCAAGTGCGAGTTTTGCTATTGTGACGGGACATAGGAAAGAAGATGCTGCAGAGGAAGTGAAGTGGGAAAATTTAGCGAAAGGTGTAGAGACATTGGCGGTATATATGGGGGTTAGTAATTTACCCTACATATGTGAACAACTGATGAAGCATGGAAAGGATAAAAGTACACCTGCTGCTATTATTGAACGGGGAACGACATCTATGCAACGTACGGTTGTAGGGACGTTAGGGACAATTGTAGATATTGCGAAAAAAGAACAAATTCAAAATCCGAGCATGATTGTAATTGGAGAAGTGGTCCGTTTTAGAGAAAGAATCCATTGGTTTGAGAAACAGACAGAAAGTACGTATCAAGTAAGCGGAGTGTTATAAAATGAAGGCCATCTTATATATATGTCATGGAAGTCGTTTGAAAGCGGCTAAAGAAGAAGCAGTTGCGTTTATTACGTCATGTATGAACCGTGTAGAGGCGAGTATTCAAGAAGTTTGTTTTTTAGAGTTAGCGAATCCAACTATTGATGAAGGGTTCCGTACATGTGTGAAGCGTGGTGCTACAGAGATTATTGTTATTCCAGTTTTTTTATTAGCGGCAGGTCATGTGAAAAAAGATATCCCGTTTGAATTGGAGAAGTTAACTAAGCAATTTTCGAATGTTAAAGTGACCTATGGTAACCCGTTTGGTGTATCAGAAACACTTGTTAAATCGGTGTATAGCGGAAGTGGCATTGAACAGGAAGATAAGAATGAAGTGACGCTACTTCTCGTTGCAAGAGGGAGCAGTGATCCTGAAGTATTAAGAGATATAAACTGGATTGCTTCTTTATTTCAAACAGAAGAGAAGATTAAAAAAGTAGAAGTTTGTTATTTAGCGGCTGCCGAGCCAAAATTTGAGGAGAAGTTAAAGGAAGTTGTAGAACGAAAAGAAAAGAACATCGTTGTGCTGCCTTACTTGTTATTTACAGGTTTACTTATGAAACATATTGAAAAAGAAGTGCGCCAATATGAGTTGGATGAGATAAAAATAAGTCCGTATTTAGGAAAGAATGAAGCGTTTCAGTATATGTTAATTCAGAAAACGAAGAAATTATTGAAGGGAGATCAATATGTATCCACTTACAGTGCGAGTTGAGAAGAAACGTGTTGTTGTCATTGGTGGAGGGAAAGTCGCGGGATTTAAAATTATTCCTTTACTAAAACAAGGTGCGGATATAGTTGTGGTAAGTCCTGAATTGGATGCGAATTTAGTGAAACTTGTAGAAGAAAAGAAAATTCGTTGGTATCAAAGGGAGTATGAAAAAAGTGATATTAAAGACGCTTTTTTAGTTGTTGCAGCGAGTAGTGATGCTGTATTAAATGAACAAATTGCTGAAGATAGCGCAGAGAATCAATTAGTAAATGTTATTACGAACCCGGAAAGTGGTAATGTTCATTTTCCGGCAGCGATTCATCGTGGATTACTGAATGTGGCTGTTTCTACCGGAGGAGCGAGCCCGAAACTTGCAAAAAAAATTCGTGATGATATCGCAAATAAATATGATGAGGCGTATGAAGCGTATCTTGATTTTTTATACGAAGTTAGAGTAAAAGTGAAAGCATTACAAATAGAGAAAAGGCAGAGAAATATATTGTTGCAAGAGGTATTAAAGTCGATATATGTTCAAAATGAACAAAAAAGAGAATTGTTTTTACAAGAATTAGAGAGAAGAGTTCATATAGGATAATGAATAAATTGTACTTTACAACTATAAAAATATAATTTATAATCACTAGTAACTTCAATAGATGAAATCGATGAGCAAGAAGAGTATGTATATTTGATACGTTCAGAGAGCTGGGGTAAGGTGTGAGCCCGGTACGATAAAATATACAGAATGGGCTTGCGAGAGGTATGTTGAACATTGTAGTAGGCAACCCGGGTTCCGCCGTTAAAAGGATAGAGTATCGGAATTTTCCTGTACTTGAACAAGTGGGATTTATCAATCCAATTGAGGTGGTACCACGGTATTAACATTACATATATCGTCCTCTACATGCATATTTGCGTGTAGGGGACTTTTTTATTTTCTAAAGGAGGTGTGCGAGTATGAAATGAAAGTGTATAATTGATAAAAGTTTAAATATTCAGAAAAGGGGAATTTATGATGAAAGAAACACAGCAATGGACGTCGAAAATAGGCTTTGTACTCGCAGCAGCTGGAGCCGCAGTAGGTCTTGGTGCAATATGGAAATTTCCGTATGTTGCAGGTAATGGCGGGGGAGGCGCATTCTTCCTTGTATTTTTACTATTAACTTTATTTATAGGTATGCCCCTTCTAATAGCTGAATTTGTTATTGGGCGTAGTACGCAAAAAGAGGCAGTTACAGCGTATAAAGTATTAGTGCCAAATAGCAAGTTATATCCTTGGATTGGTCGCATGGGAGTTGTTACTTGTTTTAGTGTACTATCTTTTTATAGTGTTGTAGGTGGATGGATTTTACTGTACTTATACTATAGTGTTACAGGTAGCTTCTGGAATGGTGTTGTTGATTATGGGAGATTGTTTGGTGAAACGATTTCAAATCCAGTAAGCGCGATTGGAGCGCAATTTATCTTTATGCTTTGCACAATTTTTGTTGTAAGTAAAGGTGTAGAAAAAGGGATAGAGAAGGCAAGTAAGTATATGATGCCGCTATTATTTATTTTATTTATTGCAATCATTGTTCGTGCATTAACACTTGATGGTGCTTTTGCAGGAGTAGAGTTCTTCTTAAAACCTGATTTTTCAAAGCTTACAGCAGATACAATTTTATACGCGATGGGACAATCATTCTTCTCGCTAACAGTAGGTGCCTCAGTAATGGTAACGTATAGTTCGTATTTGAAGAAAGAAGAACATTTGGCGAAATCAGCAACATCTATTGTAAGTTTAACTGTTTTTATTACAGTACTTGCAGGATTAGCAATTTTCCCGGCGATTTTCGCATTAGGCGTTAAGCCGACTGAAGGACCAGGACTACTGTTTATCGTCCTTCCAGCAGTATTTGCGAAAATACCATTTGGACAATTTTTCTTCATTATGTTTTTAGTTTTATTCTTCTTTGCAACGTTAACCTCTGCAATTTCTATGCTTGAAATTGTAGTAGCATCTGTTGCGAAAGATAATGAGAAAAAGCGTCCGTCAGCATCGTTATTAATTGGTATTCTTATTTTTGCAGTTGGAATCCCGTCAGCATTATCATTTGGAATTATGAGTGATGTGAAAATATTTGGTAAGACATTCTTTGATTTCGTCGATTTTTCGGTAAGTAATGTATTGCTGCCGTTAGGAGTACTAGCTATTTCGCTATTTGTACCAAATAAAATGAGTAAAGAAATGTTAATGAAAGAATTAGAAGTTACAGAAACGAAAGGGAAAACATTATTTAATATTTGGTTCTTCTTGCTTCGTTATGTTATTCCAGTAACTGTGATTATTGTATTTTTAAATGCAATAGGCGTACTTAAAATGTTTGCATAATAAAAAGACGGAGAAATCTCCGTCTTTTTATTATGCTGTAGGTGTATTTAATAAACGATTATATGCTTTATAGGCTGTTACGACTGCTACGAATGATCCGATTAAAAATAATGCTGAACCACCAAATGTAAATAGCCGGCCAATATAAGTTTCTCTAGCCTCTTCGATTTTTTGTTGTAATTGCGTATTCATATGATTCACCTCGTAAAATATAGGCATTTAGTTGTAGTCTATGTGGAATGCCTATAGTGTGTGAAGTGGAAATAAAAAAACTCGGTATGCACCGAGTTTTTTTATAATCCGATATAAGGAGATGGATCAACTGCGTTTGTTTTGCCGACATTCCATTCTCCAAGGTGAAGTTCGAAGTGTAAATGCTGTCCGTAGGATTGACCAGTGTTCCCCATAAATCCAAGTTGAGTTCCTTGTTTTACAGTTTGTCCATTAGATACAGAACGGCTACTCATATGAGCGTATACTGTTGTGTATGTTTTTCCGTTAATACGGTGAGATAAGTACACAACATTTCCGTAACTAGATGATAATTCTGAGCGAATAACAACGCCATCAGCAGCAGCAATAATTGGTACGGTTCCTGAAGCTGCGATATCGATTCCTTTATGGTTATCTATAGAGCGCACGCCAAACCCAGAAGTTTTTGATCCAGCTGCTGGCTTAATAAAGCCGCCAATATTTGTATCGTGTGGTGTTGGAGCTGCTTGAGCTTTTTGAGCAGATGTAGTAGCTTGTTTACGAGCTTCTTCTGCCTTGCGGGCTTCTTCAGCTTTACGAGCCTCTTCGGCACGTTTTTCTTCTTCAATTGCTTTTTGAACAGCTTGACGCTGGTTTTCTAAAATACCTTTGGATTCTTCTAATCCTTCAATCTCTGAATCTACTTTTGCTACTTTCGTATGTAGATCACTAATAAAGGTTTGCTGCTGTTGCTGATTCGTTTGCAACTCTTGTTGTTTTTGAACTAATTTCTGTTCGGATTCTTTTAATTGTTGCTCTTTTTTCTCAACAGCCTCTTTTTCAGTTGCTACAGCATTTTGGTCAGTTGTCTGCTTTTTCACAATATCTGTATCATTGTTTAAAATTAAACTTACAGAGTACATATTATCAACAAGATCTGCAATGTTTGTAGAATTTGTTAATACCTCTGTAATAATATTTGTACGAGGTTTTTCTTGCATAGATTGTAAACGTTGCTTAATAACTTCCTGACGCGTATCTATGTTTGTTTGTAATTGCTCTATATGTTTCTTTTTTTCAGCGATTACTTGTTGTGTTTTACTAATTTCTTTTTTTGTATCGTTTAATTCAGCTTCGTTTTTATTAATAGAAGTAGTTAGGTCGTCGATTTTCTTTTGTAATTCTTGAATTTCCTTTTCTATTTGTTCTTTCTCGGCTGATTTATTTTGTAAGTCATTTTGTTTTCCTTCTAATTCAGATTGAATATTAGATAATTTATCTTGATTCGTTTCAGCGTATGCGGGTGAAAGAAACGGAGAAACAAAAATCGTTCCTGCTGCTAAAACACTGAACGCTGCAAATTTCTTTTTCATGGTTGTCTGGCTCCTTTCCCTATGAATGTTATATATCATAAGAAGAAGGGTGTCTATCGTTGTAACCATAATGTAAAGAAAATTTTATAAAATTGCTAAGTTTTGTAGGAAATTATCGTCTTTTAACGATAATTTTCACGGCAGATGGATTTTTAAAATTCATGTAAAAAGGATGTATTATTTAATTTTTGTTGTAAAATAAAGGGAAAAATACGTTTGTTTTATATAGTGAAATATTAGATGAGAATCCAATAAAACACTGATAAGGAATCGTTCTCATGTGAGGTTTTCTGACATGGGTTTTGTTTTTGTCAAGAAAATTATTTGCGTTCGGGCAAACTTATTTTGTTGTCAGATTTAAAATTTTGATTTATGATTTTTAACAGGGACAAAATGTAGTGAATTGTCGAATAATATGTAATACTCTTAATTTCATGTTTTTATAGAGATAGAATGAGAGATAGAGTGACACATCGAAGAGGGGGTTACAACAAATATGAAAAGAATAGGACTTGCATGGCAAATATTAATAGGACTTGCGCTTGGTATTGCAGTTGGGGCGATTTTCTTTGATAATCCAGCGGTTGTGAAATATTTACAACCAATTGGTGATATTTTCATCCGATTAATTAAAATGATCGTTGTACCAATTGTTGTAGCAAGTATTGTTGTTGGGGTTGCTGGTGTTGGCGATGTTAAAAAACTAGGCCGACTAGGCGGAAAAACAATTCTTTATTTTGAAATTATTACAACAATTGCAATTATTGTCGGTCTATTAATTGCGAATATTTTCCAACCAGGAAAAGGCGTAAATATGGATCAGTTAACGAAGACAGATATTTCGAAATATACACATACGACAGAGCAAGTGCAAAGTCATTCATTTGCAGATACATTTGTAAATATTGTTCCAACGAACATTATGAAGTCATTAGCTGACGGAGATATGCTTGCTATTATCTTCTTCTCTGTATTATTTGGTTTAGGTGTAGCAGCAATTGGTGAAAGAGGAAGACCGGTTCTTCAATTTTTCCAAGGTGTAGCTGATGCAATGTTTTATGTAACAAACCAAGTTATGAAATTTGCACCATTTGGTGTGTTTGCACTAATTGGTGTTACAGTTTCTACATTCGGTCTAGCTTCATTAATTCCATTAGGGAAATTACTAATTGTCGTATATGGAGCAATGATCTTCTTCGTCGTAGTTGTCTTAGGACTTACAGCGAAAATATTTGGAATTAACATTTTCCAATTCTTTAAGATTTTAAAAGACGAGCTGATCTTAGCATATTCTACAGCGAGTTCAGAAACAGTTTTACCGAAAATCATGGAGAAAATGGAGAAGTTCGGTTGTCCGAAAGCAATTACATCTTTCGTTATTCCGACAGGTTATTCATTTAACTTAGATGGATCAACTTTATATCAAGCAATTGCGGCTATTTTCTTAGCACAAATGTACGGTATTGATTTATCTATTACACAACAAATTACATTATTACTTGTATTAATGGTTACATCAAAAGGTATCGCAGGTGTACCAGGCGTATCATTCGTTGTATTATTAGCGACACTTGGTACAGTAGGTATTCCACCTGAAGGTTTAGCATTCATCGCTGGTATTGACCGTATTTTAGATATGGCTCGTACAGCAGTTAACGTTGTAGGAAACTCTTTAGCAGCTGTAGTTATGTCTAAGTGGGAAGGTCAATATGACGCTGAAAAAGGACAAGCTTATTTGAAAGAGATTTCTGAAAAAGGTCAAGCGGCTTAATTATAATATGAACAAGCTCTCACATAATATGTGGGAGCTTTTCTGTATATAGAAGAGGAGTAGACGTAATGAAACGTAAATATGGTGACGGTTCTTCGTGGAAGCGACTAATAGAGAAGGATTATACGGTTAAGCAAATAGAAGAGGGAATGCTAGGAATACTGGAAATAAAAAAGGTGAAAGAACCAAGTTGTAAAGAATATGATGGTAAAGAACTTTGTATTGCAGGCAATCAGTATACGTGGATTCAATATTTCATAGACGGGAAAAACTTTGCGATTACGGCTATGTTAGATGATCAGAAAAAATTAGTACAATATTATATCGATGTGGCGAAAGAATATGAAATAGACGAACGTAGTTTACCGTATTTTGATGATTTATATTTAGATGTAGTATTATTACCGAACGGTAAGATGTATGTACTAGATGAAGATGAGCTAGAGGATGCCTATAAAAGTGGCGATGTTACAAAAGAAGAGTACGAGTTAGCTTGGTACACTACGAAATGGATAATAGCTGCAATAAAGAATAGTGAATTTTATTGGATTTCAATATTGGAAGAAGAAATCAAAAAGTTAAAATGATTGTTGTATTCAAATTTTTGCATAATTACCAAAAAAATCTATACAAAAAATAATTGACTTTTGTTTTGTAAGCGAGTAAAGTTAGGGAAGAAATTATTATTAAAAAATAAATATGAAACCTTCTTATAAAGAGAGGCGGAGGGACTGGCCCTACGATGCCTCGGCAGCGGACTCGATTTCAGAGTGCTGTGCCAAATCCAGCAAGCATGTGCTTGAAAGATGAGAAGAGTGTTTCTTATAGATGTATAAGACCTCTTCTCATTGGAAGAGGTCTTTTGTTATTCATTAGAAAAAGGTTGAAACTAGGGAGAGATGGTACTTTGAAAGAAACGAGAGGAAATGGTTTGGCTTTATTACCACTTGGAATATTTTTGGCGCTATTTATTGGTTCTGGAATTATTACAGGTGATTTCTATAAATTGCCGATACTTGTAGCGATTTCAATTGCTGTAGGAGTCGCTTTAGCAATGAATCGTAAAGAAAGTTTTAATGTAAAAGTGGAACGATTTGCTAAAGGTGCAGGGAACCCAGATATTATGATTATGGTTTTGATTTTTGTACTGGCGGGAGCGTTTTCTGAAACAGCAAAAGGGATGGGCGGCGTTGATTCTACAGTTAACTTAGCGTTATCAATTTTACCGCAAGGATTTATCGTAGCTGGAATTTTTGTTATAGGGGCATTTATTTCATTAGCGATGGGAACTTCAATGGGAACAATTGCTGCATTAGCACCAATTGCTGTAGGTATTAGTGGGCAAACTGATATCTCAATTGCACTTACGATGGCTACTGTCGTAGGCGGAGCGATGTTTGGTGATAATTTATCATTTATTTCAGATACAACAATCGCAGCTGTACGTTCACAAGGAACAGAAATGAAAGATAAGTTTAAAACGAACTTTTTAATTGTATTACCAGCAGCTATTATTACAATTGTACTTTTAGTAATCGTCACTTTAGGAAGCGATACGCAGATTAAAGCGCATAGCTTTGACTGGATAAAGATTTTACCTTATGCAGGAGTACTTATTACAGCGCTACTTGGTTGGAATGTACTTATCGTGTTAACTGGTGGAACTGTACTATCTGGCGTTATCGGTCTTTTAGATGGAAGTTACACGTTAGAGAGTTTCTTTAAAAGTGTAACGACTGGAATGGGCGGTATGATGGAGTTAGTATTACTAGCTATTTTAATTGGCGGTATGGTCGAACTGATTCAATATAATGGTGGCATTCAATATTTAATGAATATTTTAACGCGTAACATTCGTTCAAAAAAAGGAGCAGAGTTTGGTATTGCTGGCTTAGTGAGTATGACGAATATGTGTACAGCGAATAATACAATTTCTATTATCTTTACAGGTCCACTTGCGAAAAATATTGCAGATCAATATGAAATTGATCCTCGTAAATCAGCGAGTGTATTAGATCTTTTCTCATGTTGTGTGCAAGGATTAATTCCGTATGGTGCGCAAATGTTAACGGCAGCAGGATTTGCGGCGTTATCTCCAATTGAATTGTTGCCATATGCGTTTTATCCAATCTTAGTTGGAGTATGTGGAATCATTTCTATATTAATTGGTTTCCCGAGGTTTTCTAAAGTAGCGGGAAAGAAAGAGTATCATAAAACAGCATAATGAATAGTAACGAAAGCCGTACAGAGAATATTCTCTGTACGGCTTTTTATGTGCGATAAAAGAGTAAAGCATCCGATCTTACCGCATGTTTTTACAAAAGGCTGAATGCAACTCGGTCTTAAGTCTGAGTCAAAAACGGTTCTTAAGCTCGTTATGGAAACATGAAAAAATAGTTAAGATAAGAGTATCAAATCGAAGGGAGGCAAGCACAAGATGAAACAATTTCTAGCGTTTATCGCGGCCGGTATTTTGGCTTTAATTGCTCTTGGTAGTCTTGCTGGTATTGTAGGATTCGCAATCGGAGCAGGAGTTGTGTACTGGAGCTATAAATCATTTGTGCGAGCTAAATCATTTTTTGGAAAGTTAGCTTGGGGTATTGTTGGTTTAATCGGTTTATCCATTGCACTTTCTCATTCCCCAGCACTAATCGGTATCGCAGCATTAGTAGTTTTATACTACGGATACCGTGAGTGGAAAAAAGAAAAAGATGTAGTTGTTGATTCTGCTCCAGAAAGTTCTAAACCATATAGTAACTTTGAAGATGAGTGGAACAAGTTAATGAAAAACTAATATAAAATAAATCAAATTTATAAAGTAGAAGAGAGGAAGATTATAATGAAACAATCTTTATTCGGACGTGTACGCGATGCAATTTTAGCAGATTTTCATAATGTGTTAGATGAGAAAGAAAGAAAAAATCCAATCGCTATGTTAAATCAATATTTACGAGATAGTGAGCGTGAAATAACAAAAATTGAGAAGTTAATTCAGCGCCATAAAACATTAAAATCTAATTTCGCTCGTGAGCTTGAGCAAGCACGTTATTTCGTTAATAAAAGATCAAAGCAAGCGATCATCGCACAAGAAGCAGGCGAACTACAACTGCATGAGCGTGCGTTAGAAGAAGTAGCTTATTATGAAGGGCAAGTAACTCGATTAGAAGAAATGTATGCAGGTGTTGTAGAGCAAATTGATGAGTTAGAGCGTCGTCTTGCTGAGATGAAAAATAAATTAAAAGAAATGCACGCGAAACGTATGGAATTAATGGCACGTGAAAATATGGCACATGCTAATCGCCGTATGAATACTGCGATGCATAAAATGGATGAAAATAATCCGTTCTTACGCTTTGAAGAAATTGAAGATCATATTCGCGATATAGAAACTCGTATGAATGAGGGGCATGAACGTGACACATTTGATATGAAGATTGCAAAGCTTGAGCGTGAAATGAAAGAAAAGAATGATGTATCGTTAACGAAAGAGTTAACAAAATAATAGTAGTATATTATAAAACAGGCTTATGATATAGTGATAGGAGAAAAGGTGTTGGAAAGCAATGCCTTTTCTTCTATGTATATGTGACAAGAAGGGGGGAGCTGAAATGAAGAAGCATTTTTCAAAAACACAATTAATGGGGATGCTCCTCATCATATTTGGATTTGGTCTATTTCTTGATATGATACTTGGACATTTTGAACCAGGTGGTCTCATTTTTGCATTTATTATGCTTATGTTTGGAAGGCATTATCGTAAAAAGAATCGTTATGTACGGGGAAATGTATTTTTATTTGTTGGTGGTATCGTATTATTATTCTTCTTATTTTCATCAGCAGCATTTGTTCTTGTCGTATTTGCTTGTTTAGCTTTAATTGGTTATCAACTGATTCAACAAGGGCATCAGCAAAAAGCAATGAAGGTTGAAATTAAAGAAAAAGGGATTATAGATGAAGAGAAGCAAATATATCGTACAGAACCATATTTAAAAAATATGTTTGTAGGTAATGTACGAATGATGGATCATATTTATGAACTTGAGGATATTAATGTTCAATATGGTGCTTGTGATGTTGAAATAGATTTAACAACTGCCATGATTCCAGAAGGAGAAACGGTAATTGTTATTCGAGGTGTAGTAGGTAATATTCGTTTATATGTGCCGTATGATATTGAACTGTCATTAAATCATTCTGTTATTGTCGGACGTGTGCTCCTGCCAGGACATGAGGAAACAGGGTTTAATCGCAATGTTACATTTAGAACAGAGCAGTATAAAGAAGCTCCTCGTCGTATTAAAATTATTTCTTCGCTTGTCGTAGGCGATACGGAAGTGAGGAAAGTATAATGAAGAAACAAAAAAATATTTCGTGGATGTATATTCGTTACTCTATGTTGTCCTCAGTTAGTATCGCACTTATTTGTACAATTGTATATGTATGGAAAAGTGAGCAACAAGTTTATGATTTATTATGGAAAGAATCCATCGCTTCTGTTCCAATTGGCTTGTTTATTATGACTACAAGTTTACTTATCGGGGGAATTGTAGGGTATGCAATCGGTTACTATATAGAGCAGCGTATACAAGGATTAAATACTTTTCTATTTGAAGTAGAGCGAGGGAATTTTCCGAGTGATGTTTCGTTTACTGCAGATGATGAATTTCATGAAGTGGAACGAAAAGTAATCGGTCTTGCTCGTCGATTAGAGGAGCAAGCTGGACTCTTTCAAAAAGTAACGAATGAACGAGCTCATTGGAATGAAGAGATGAGACAAGAAGCGATTTCCCAAGAAAGGCATCGATTGGCGAGGGAGCTGCATGATTCTGTAAGTCAGCAGCTTTTTGCAATGTCAATGATGATGTCGGCTATTAATGAACAAGTAGCTGAAATTCCAGAAACGACGACAAAGCAGTTGCAGCTCGTTGAAAATATGGTTGTAAATGCACAATCGGAAATGAGAGCATTGCTTCTTCATTTACGCCCTGTACAATTAGAAGGTAAGAAACTGACACAAGGTATAGAAGAATTATTGACGGAATTATCGCGAAAGCAACATATGAAAATTGAATGGCTAATCGAGCCAATAGAATTGAAAAAAGGTGTAGAAGATCATTTATTTCGTATTGTGCAAGAAGCTTTATCCAATACTTTACGACATGCGAAAGCGAAGAAAACGGAAGTACGTCTTCGGAAAATTGATCAATATGCAATTCTAAAAATCATTGATGATGGCGTTGGATTTGAAGTCGGAGTGAATAAGGCTGGTTCATATGGTTTAAGATCAATGCAAGAGCGTGTTCATGAAATTGGTGGGACATTAAAAGTACTTAGTTTCCCGGCTAAAGGGACGCAAATAGAAGTAAAAGTACCGATTATGATTGAGAGAGGGGGAGAATCATGATAAAAGTGTTACTTGTCGATGATCATGAAATGGTTCGAATGGGTGTATCAGCATATTTATCAACGCAGCCAGATATCGAAGTAGTTGGAGAAGCTGAAAATGGAAGAAAAGGTTCAGAGTTAGCACTGCAATTAAGACCAGATATTATTTTGATGGATCTTGTCATGGATGAGATGGATGGGGTTGAAGCAACACGTGCTATTATTCAGGAATGGCCAGAAGCGAAAATTGTAGTTGTAACGAGCTTTTTAGATGATGAGAAATTGTATCCTGTTATTGAGGCGGGAGCGACAAGTTATTTATTAAAAACATCAAGAGCGAGTGATATAGCAGACGCTGTACGAGCTACTTATGATGGAGAAACGGTATTAGAGCCAAAAGTTACTGGTAAAATGATGTCTCGTATGCGTCAGAAGAAAGAACAACCTTTGCATGAGGAGTTAACAGAAAGAGAGTCTGAAATTTTGTTATTAATTGCAGAGGGGAAAAGTAATCAAGAGATTGCAGATGAATTGTTTATAGCCCTCAAAACAGTAAAGACACATGTGAGTAATATTTTAAATAAGCTAAATGTAAGTGACCGGACACAGGCGGTTATTTATGCGTTTAGACATCAATTGACGAAATGATAAAGTGAAACTTTAATCAGTGGGGGGCTATCCCACTGATTATTAGTTTACGCCAAATCTTTTTATTGACGTTAATAAATGTAAGCGTTAACATTAAGTTGTTAACAGTACATACAAAGGGGAGAGAGTGTATGTTAGTTCAAACGATATTTGGCATGGATAAGTCTAAAAAATTAGGGGATTATGTGAACGCATTACAAGCGCTTTGTGAACAATATAATGTTGAAACAGATAAAATTGCAATTGTTGAGGCGACAGAAGAGTACTATTTATTCTTAGTAAAGCAAGAAGATTGCTATGATGTTGTTAAAGTAGAAACAGTGGATACAAATATCGAATATTATACGAAAGCGTATAAAATAAGCAGTTTTAATCATACTGCTTATCAAAAGTAAAAAACTCCCTTTCGGGAGTTTTTTTAGGATGCTTTTACTTCGCGGGAATCGGTTATTAAGGGAACTTTTTTCGCACCGCTTAACTTAGCGATTGTAAGGCCGATAATAGCCCCGGCTAATGAAGGTATTAGCCAGCCAATTCCTTCATTATATAAAGGGATAAATTCAAAATATGGTGTGATAAATGAAACTGAAATACCACCTTGTTTTAATCCGTCAAATACGCTTACGATTGCAGCCCCAATTAAAGCACCTACATAAACAGAGCGATATCCGCCGAAATATTTATGAAGTAACGATAGTAGAACAAGTACAATTGCAACTGGATATACAACAAGTAGAATTGGAACAGAGATGGCAATAATTTTCGTTAAACCTAAGTTGGCAACTAATAATCCTAATGCACAAATGATGCTCGCGAACGTTTTGTATGAAAATGTAGTCAATAATGTTGAGAAATATTGACTACATGCAGATACAAGTCCAACACATGTTGTTAAGCAAGCAAGTGTAACAATTAATGCTAGTAGAAGTAGGCCATATGGACCGAATAATTGTTGTACGATAACAGTGAGTAGCTGTCCTCCATTTTTAGCGTATCCGAGAGAGACGCTAGTCGCACCAAGCCAACCAAGTGCGCCATATACAAGTACGAGACCAGTAGCGGCAATAAGTCCCGCTTTTGCTGTTGCGATAGCGATGGATTTACGATCATTCACACCTTTAGAGCGAATTGCATTTACCACGATAATTCCAAATGCAAGTGCTGAAATTGTATCCATCGTTAAGTATCCTTCCATAAAACCTTTGAAGATTGGAGAAGTTTGATACGCTTGCATTGCTGGACCTGACTGCCCAAGTGGTGTAAATACACTTTTAACAAATAATAAGAAAATAGAGAGCAATAAAATAGGTGTTAATACATTTCCGATACGATCGACGAGCTTAGATGGATTTAAACTAAGCCAAAATACGATAGTAAAGAAGATGATTGTATATAAAAATAGTGCTAGGCTACTAGAGCGAATTGTTTCTGGAAAGAAAGAACTAACGCCCATTTCATAAGCGACATTTGCAACACGTGGAATTCCCATAGATGGACCGATTGCAATGTATACAACTACAGTAAAGAAAATTCCGAATAATGGGTGAACATGACTTGCGAGTTGTTGCATACCATTTCCTGATAAAGAAATTGCAATAACAGTTAATAATGGTAAACCGACTCCTGTTAATAAAAATCCGATCATTGCCGGCCAAAAATTTTCACCTGCATTTTGTCCAAGCATGGGAGGGAAAATTAAATTACCTGCCCCAAAAAATAAAGAAAATAGCATAAGACCCGTGAAAAAAATATGTTTTTTTGATACAGTGTTCATTGTTTTTCCTCCTTTTTTAAAATTCATTTGTAAGAACACAAAAAACTCGTCCCTAAAGAAAGGGACGAGTTATATTTACCCGCGATACCACCCTAATTTATACATGTAGAAATGAGTCTATATGTATACGGCTTTACAACGTACAACATGATACGTGTTCCTTGTAACGGTGGACAGCCGGTAAGAACTTACTGTAACATTCGGTTCTACTTCTCGGAGATGATTTTCGGCTACGCACTGAACGTTGGCTTTCAGCAAATCGCCAACTCTCTGGGGGACAGTCCTATAACGTACTCGTTCTCGTCAATGAATTTTTATTCAAGTATTCTGACAGTATTGTTGCATGTTTTTTTTAGAAAGTCAATATATTTTCTGAAATATATATTCATATATAGAAATATCGAAGGTGATATTCGTTATTTTGAATTGAATGGGTGATGAATATCGGATTGTAAAAAGGGAGTGGAAATTTTTATAGAATTGTAAAATTTGTAGAGAAAGTTGATATTTGTAGGAGTAAAGAAGGGATTGTTTGAATTTACAGAGAATAATACAACAATCCACTTGCTGGACAGAACAAACCAAAAGAGGTGACTAGAATGCTTGCGATGGGAGTATTATTTGGCATTATTGCTATAATTGGTTTTATGTGGTTATATTATTCGCGTTCGTTTAAACAAGCAGAAGTTTTACTCTTTCAAAAAGGTAGTTTGTTGACAAATCAGTCTAGATATTTAGTATGTCCGAAGTGTGGAAGTGCACAGGCCAGAAGTGGAGGATATCAAGAGTGTTGCAAAATTAGATTATGAAAGAAGGAAGCCTCACATTATTTTGTGAGGCTTCCTTCCTTACAATTTCATGGCACTCCAAATTGTCCACCGATCTCTTTCAATAATAGGAGAGGTGTTTTGTAATGCGATCTGGATCTGTTGTAGAAGTTGAGAAAGTTCATGATCTGTTAATTCGTATAGAATGGATCGACCTGTTCGAGGTGATAAATCCTGTAGCAATGCTTCTACAGAATCATGTATTTTTCGTACTTCCCATTGTGTTTGAGTGGGGAGCACATGAAGAAAATGTTTTTGTAATTCTTGTTGTATCGTGGTGGTTTTTGGCCGTCTTTTTGATTCTATTTCAATGAGTTTTGGAAAGGTAGAGAAAAAATATCCACGAATGTGTTCGGGGCTTCCAGGAATTGTACAATCTTCAATAGTTCGGTCTTGTACAATAAGTACACCGTTTTTCTTTAATATACGAGAAGCTTCACGTAGAAATGTAGGAATATCTTGTAAATGATGAATAACTGCGCGCGAAATAACAATGTCGAATGTATCATTAGGATATGGGACGCTATGAGCATCACCGTGAATGAATGAAATGTTTGGAAAGCTGCTACAATTTTCTTTTGCAGCCTGTAATATTTGTTTTGAAAAATCAAGTCCAACAACACTCGTTGCTCCCATAAGGGCGAGTTCTTTCGTATAAATCCCACCACCACAGCCGATATCAATGATTTGCTTGTTTTGTATATTTGTAATACTTTTTATCATTTCCCCCCAGGAAATATGGGCGTTTCGCTGTGCGTATGTGTATTTATTATTTGCATCATGAAAATTAATGGACATGAAAAAGACCTCCTTTCAATGTTTAGTATAGCTTATTTTATAGTGTGTCACGTTTTTGTTTTTTATATGAAGATTATAAGAATTTCTTATTGTAAAAGGAGGATTAAATTGAAAAGGAAATATGTATTGTTGTTATTTGCTATGTTACTAGCATCTTGTGGTCAAGTTGAGCAAAAAAAAGAACCAAAAAAAGTGGAAGAGACGGTGAATGAAGTGAAAGAAACAATAGGGATAACCGTTATACAAAAAAAACATAAAGAGAAAAAGTTACAGGAATCAGAAGCTAAGTTAGTAATGGACATTTTGGATAAAGCTGAGAAACAAGAAATAACAGGTAGCTTCGGTGAACCGGAATATGAAATACAAATTAGTAGAGATGGAAAAAAAGAAACATATTATGCATGGTTAAGAGGAGAAGACAGACGGGGATGGGTACAATATAAGAAAGCTATGTATATGCTGAATAAAAAAGATACGGAAAAGCTTTTGGCTATATTTCCAAATGTGTCAGAACAAAAAGAAGATGAGATGCAGGTAGGTCCTTTAACGGAAGTAACAAAAAAAGATTTGCAGATTACCGCGTTTCATATTAAAGCTGGCGATCAAAAAATGAATTATATGGTACGCTATACGATTTCACAATCACTATACAACAAATTAGAGAAGGAACAAGAATACTATTTACAAGTCATTTTCCCGGAAAAAGTTCAAAAATTAATTGGAGCAAAAGAGAGTGAAATGGTTTTAGGTGAAAAGGTAAAGGAAGGGTATAAACAGTATGAATTGCATGCTACTGTTCCGATAAAAGGTGCTTCAGAATCACAATTAAAGTCATTAGAAACATATTATGAAAATTATGATTTGAAAATATTAAATAGAAAAAAAGAAAAAATAGGTGTTTTTCAAAATATCATTCAAATTGTTAAAGAGTATGGTGAAAAAATGAATTTACAAAGATAAAGTGAAACTTTAAGCGGTGGGGGCGGCCCCCGCTGGTCAGGAGCTCTCAAATAGCGGGATTCTATATGGCCTTTCCTAGGAAATGATAATAGAGAGGGGGAAAACACCCCTCTCTATTACTTTGCTTTTGCAGATGGCTCATTCATTGATTTTCGTGTAATAAGAAAAGAAATCATAAGAGCGGAAAGGACGATAATAGCAATAAATACGTGATTGGGCAACAAATCTAATAATAATACGTAGCTAACGGTATAAAAAATAAGAGTTGAAGCTAAAAACGATAGAGCGCCTATTATGAGAGACTGTAAATTCATTCGTATACACCTCCTTTTTTTATATTTTTGGCTAAAAATGGATTAAATAAACATTATTTCTAACGATAGAAAAAAATATGTCATAATAGAGAAAAGAAAAAGCTTTAATGAATGAATATGACTCATTAATGCGAGATAAAGGAGAGGAATATGAAAAATAATAAAAAAGGATTATGGGGAATTATTGTTGCAATAGGGCTATTTTTACTTTCTAAGTTAAAGTGGGTATTTGCAATTTTTAAATTAGCAAAGTTTTCAACGGTATTTAGTATGTTTCTATCACTTGGTGCATACGCAGTTATATATGGTTGGAAATTTGGAGTAGCGCTCATTTATTTGTTGTTTATTCATGAAATGGGCCATTTATGGGCTGCGAAAAGAAAAGGGATACCAACATCGCCAGCAATATTTATTCCATTTATGGGCGCTCTTATTGGGATGAAAGAAATGCCGAAAAATGCAAAAGATGAAGCTTACATCGCCTATATGGGACCTCTTTTCGGATTATTGTCATTTTTACCTGCAATTCCACTTTATGTAATAACGAAAGAGCCATTTTGGGCATTAATTATTTTACTTGGAAGTATGATTAACTTCTTTAACTTGATTCCAGTTTCTCCGTTAGATGGTGGACGAATTATCTCAGTTGTAAGTACAAAGATTTGGGGAGCGGGCCTTATTATATTGCTCGGTTATTCCATTTACTTTAAAAGTATTTTGGGAGGATTTATTTTTATTATCGGCTGTATGGAATTATATAGAGTAATAAAGAGAGATGAGCCAATTAAGGAATTAGGATATAGAATTGATGGAATGAAAGAATATGTTGCAAGGCTTGAAGAGGAATTAAAAGAAACTGGTGCGGTGCATCGAAATATATATATGATGCAACATGAAATGAATGTATTGAGGCAAAAAGAAAGAGAGAAAGAATTAAAAATAGGAGAACTTCAAAAGATTGAAGTGTTAGAGTATCTTTTACCAAAGTTTGAGCCACTTGATTACGTTCCATATGAAGATGAAAAAGAAACGCATATTATTCATATAAGAGAAGCGTTTGAAGTGTCAGAAAGAAAATTACAGGAATGGGAGACAGAAAAGAGACAACAGGAAAACTATTATAAAGTTGATATGAAAACGAAATGGACAGTCTTTGCTTGTTATATCGGATTAATGGCTATACTCGGTTACACAGCTTATGAAGGGTATATTGTTTTACAAGAACATTTACCAAGGAGAAATGTATAGAAAAATATTGTCGAAATGACAAGAAGGATTTAAACAGGAATTACATTTCTACGAGAGAATGTTACAAGTGTAACAGTACATTGTAATATTCATAGTAGAAAAGGAGTTCTGTATATGAAGAAATTGCTAAATGTGTTTGGTGTTATTATCGTGATGATAATTGCGAGTTATAGTCTTATGAAAGTATTATTACATTATGCGAATAAGCCCGCTGGGGTAAGTACAATAGCTCAAATAGAAGATGTGCAAGAAGAGACAAAAGTGCTTGATTTTATTCGTATGACACATGAAAGTTATAATAATTTTTTAAATTATGGTAAAGCAGAGAATTATACAGACGGGGACTGGAATCAATTTAAGCAATGGTTTCAACAACAAGAATCGTCATTAAAAAATATACATACAGAAATAAAGAACGAAAAAATAAAACGCGATGTAAATAGAAGCTATGAAATTGTAAAAAAAGGTGTGGAACTCCAAAATATTGAGTATGTAATTTATGCACATCGTGTATACCATGACTTGGATATTATCGTAAATAAATATAGAGGTGAAACGAATGTCTGGGGGTATACAGAGTTTGGAGATGGGAAAGATATAAGGGTAATTGAACAAGCTATACAGTCCAAATAATAAGCTAGCTAGAATTCTAGTTGGCTTATTTTCTTTTGTAAGTGCAATGTTCATATATTTTTCACAAAAACACCGTGTTAATAGTGATTAAAATCACAATCTGTATTATACAATTCAGTTAAACTAAAAACAGTTAAGGAAATAGAGGAGTGGGATACAATGTTAAGTGCAAAAACAATTGAAATCGTAAAGTCAACAGTACCATTATTACAAGAAAAAGGCGTTGAAATTACTACGAGATTTTATCAAATTTTATTTTCGGAACATCCGGAGTTATTGAATATTTTCAACCATACAAATCAGAAAAAGGGAAGACAACAACAAGCGCTAGCGAATGCTGTTTATGCAGCTGCAACGTACATTGATAACTTAGAAGCTATTATTCCAGTTGTAAAACAAATTGGTCATAAGCATAGAAGTTTAGGTATTAAAGCGGAACATTACCCGATTGTAGGTACATGTTTATTACGTGCAATTAAAGAGGTTGCAGGTGCACCTGATGAAGTTTTAAACGCATGGGGAGAAGCTTATGGTGTCATTGCTGATGCATTCATTAGCATTGAAGCAGAGATGTATGAAGAAGCGGCACATAAAGAAGGTGGATGGAAAGATTTCCGTAACTTTGTAGTTGTTAAAAAAGTGAAGGAAAGCGATGTTATTACATCATTTTATTTAAAACCTGAAGATGGAGGAAAAGTTTCTTCATTCATCCCAGGGCAATATGTAACGATTCAAATAAATATTGAAGGTGAAACATATACACATAATCGTCAATATAGCTTATCAGATGCTCCTGGAAAAGAATATTATCGTATTAGTGTAAAGAAAGAAAAAGGTGTAGATACACCGGACGGTAAAGTATCTAACTACTTACACGATCATGTAAAAGAAGGCGATATGTTACCAGTAAGTGCACCAGCAGGAGATTTCGTATTAAATATGGATGCAACATTACCAGTTGTACTAATTAGTGGTGGGGTAGGTATTACACCGATGATGAGTATGCTAAATACGTTAATTGAACAAGACTCAAAACGTAATGTATGTTTTGTTCATGCAGCGATAAATAGTAATACACATGCAATGAAAGAACACGTTGAGGCAGTAGATAATGAATACGAACAAGTTAAAGCGTACACTTGCTATTCTGCACCAACTGAAAAAGATTTGGAAATGAAGAACTTTGATAAAGAAGGTTTCATTGAGCGTGAATGGTTACAAACTATTATTCCGACAACTGAAGCAGAATTTTATTTCTGTGGACCCGTACCATTTATGAAACATATAAATGCTGCACTAACTGATTTAGGTGTGAAACAAGAGCATATCCACTATGAATTTTTCGGTCCAGCATCGAGCTTACAATAGAATGGATTTGAATAAGCGAAAAAACGAGGTATTATTTTACCTCGTTTTTTATTTGTTCTCGTAACAGCCGATTTACCGTTTCACGGCGTATACCAATTAGTTGACCAATTTCAGTTTGCGTTAATATTTCATATATAGGAATGTCACCTAAATATAATGTGAACCATTCTTGTAAACGATGAAGACGTTCTTTCGGAGAGACGGTTGTCAATTGATCGATACGCTGTTGCATCATTCTTAATTTTGATTGTAATTGCATAGCGATATTTGCATAGGATGCGGGATTTGCCTGAAGTTGATCGTACCATTCATTACTAATTATAGGCTCAACTTCTGTTTTCATTAAAGCAATTGCTGTACCGTGATACTCCTTCGGTGAAATTAAAGAATGGTGAGGTATTGTTTCACCTGGAACGATAATGTTGAATAAAAATGGTGTTCCATCTTCTTCTATTCTTACTACTTTTAATAAACCTGCTTTTATAAAATATAAAGGACCGTCCTCGCCTTGACGAAATAGTACATCTCCTTTGTGTAGAATCAATGTTAGCCCCCCATTTAAACATTTCTATTTTTTTTATTTTAGTGTATATGTATAAAGACAATATGCTATTTAAACAGCAATTTCATTGACGAAATGTATGCTATTACAGTAGTATACTATTTAGTGTGTAATAGTACTAGCAATGAATACGCTGTAGGAGGTTTAGTATATTGTTAGATGCGATAAAAATGACGGATATGAGAATTCCGGCGAATGCTATCATTCATGTAGAAGAGATGAAAGGTGGAGTCGTTTTATCCGTTGAAGTAGACGGCCAAATTATTTATACGATGGCTTATGATGAAGAAACAGATAGTTATGCTGAATTATATGATCGAAATGATAAGAGGGCGTGCCAAGTCCATGAGGATTTTATGGGATGGTCACTTCTTCACTAAAAAAGATGTCAATATGACATCTTTTTTTATTAAACCGATAGAATATACAAAGAAATGAAATATAAGGATAAAATTTGTAATAAATGATTTTGCATTGTTAGCACTTTGTAACTGCAAGTAAACTATATTTTCGCTATCATAAAGATAACAGTCGCAGTTATAGGAGTGGTCAACTTGAAGAAATTACATATTTCCAATTATATGTTATTATGTGTTTGTTTAATTTTATTTGTTCTCTTAGGAGGATTTTTATATTCATGCGTATAAGAAAAACGCATTCTAAAAAGAACGCGTTATAAAAAAGAAGTAATGATTAATCTAGTCCCGAGGATAATTAATGTAATACGTAATAAATTAATTACGGCTTTACCACTTAATTTTGTATTGATATAAGCCCCGATTTTTCCACCGATCCATGCACCAGGAATAAGAACTAATGCGTAAATCCAGCTGACATTTCCAAGGGAGATGTGAGTTGCAGAACTTACAATTGCTGATAGAAATACGATAAACATCGAAGTTGCTACAGCAATATGTGCTGGGAATGCAAAAAGGAGCATCATTGCTGGAACAAGTAAGGCACCGCCACCAATTCCAAATAACCCAGATATAAAACCAACTATAAAGGCGATAAAGATAGCGAGAAGCGGTGGGAATTGATAGTGTACAGTGTTTCCTTCGTTATCTGTAAAAGAACGCTTAATTACAGTCATATTTGATAAAGAAAGGGGGTTTAATTTGTCTCGTAACATAAGAAGAATGGAGACAAAGATAAGGAAAATCCCAAAATATAAAGAAAATGTGTCTTGGTTTAAAAATTTGTTTGCCCATGAGCCGATGATACCACCAGGGCCACTCCCGATAAATAAAATAAGTCCACTTTTGTAATCTACTCGTTTATGCTTCATATAAGTAAGGGTGGAAGATAGTCCTGTAAAAACGACTGTTACCATTGAAGTTCCTACTGCAAGTTGTGGTGATAGGCTGTGTAATCCGATTAATAACGGAACAATAATAATTCCGCCACCAAGCCCGACTAGACTCCCGACTGTCCCGGCGATTAGCCCGATGAAAAGTAACATGATGTATTCCAAATTTGCCAACTCCTCTATATAACTTATCCACCAATTATTATACACGCTTTTTAATGAGAAAAAGGTTTGTTCACAAAAAAGTCGTCTTCCTAGAAAAATAAGGAAGACGACTTTTAATTAAAAGATTAAGTGTAATAAAGAGTAAAATAAAGCAGCTAAAGAAGCTGAAATAGGAAGTGTGATAACCCAAGTAATTAACATGCGTTTTGCAGTTCCCCATTTTACACCTTTTACACGATGAGAAGCACCAACCCCTAAAATAGAAGAAGAGATAACGTGCGTCGTACTAACTGGTAAATGAATGAATGTTGCACCGAAAATAACAAGTGATGATGATAAATCGGCAGCTACACCATTTACAGGACGAATTTTCATAATTTGTCCACCGACAGTTTTAATAATTTTCCATCCACCGACAGAAGTACCAAGCCCCATTGCGATCGCACAACATAATTGTACCCAGAACGGGATGTCGCTAGAAGTATGATAGTTATTGGCCATAAGAGCCATCGTAATGATTCCCATTGCTTTTTGCGCATCATTTGTACCATGTGTATAAGCTTGTAATGCTGCAGTGAAAATCTGGAATATACGGAAGTTTTTGTTCGTTTTCGTTAAATTAAAGTTTTTAAAGACTACTTTAAAAATACTGTATACGATATAACCAATAACAAAAGCGATAATCGGTGAAATGATTAAGGCTTCAAGAATTTTGATAAACCCTTTAAGATTTAATGAGCTAATACCGGCAGCAGCGATAGCTGCACCTGCGATTGAGCCAATAATAGCATGCGAAGAACTACTTGGAATACCGTAGTACCAAGTGATCAAATTCCATGCTATTGCCGCAAGCAAAGCAGCTAAAATTACAAGGGAACCATTTTGCAAGGCAAATGGATCAACGATATCTTTAGTAATTGTTTTTGCTACACCTGTAAATGTCATCGCACCTAAAAAGTTCATAATAGCTGCCATAATAATTGCATGTCTAGGCTTTAGAGCTTTCGTTGAAACAGCCGTTGCAATAGCGTTTGCTGTATCGTGAAATCCATTGATAAAGTCAAAAGCTAAAGCGCAAATGACTACTAAAACGGTCAGTATCAAGAGTGTATCCATGATCAAACTCCTTACGCGTTCTTCATAATAATTGTTTCTAATACGTTTGCAACGCTTTGGCAGCTATCCGCTACTTCTTCAAGCTCTTCGTAAATCTCTTTGTATTGAATAATCTTAATCGGATCTTTCTCACGAGAGAATAAGTGCTTAATCGCATGACGGCGAATATCATCACATTGTGATTCGTAATCCTTAATCTTAATCGCGTTCGTACGAATGTCGACTAACTTCTTCTTAGACAGTAGTTCAACAGAATTTGCAATCTCAATCGCACATTGATTAATTGCTTCAACGAATTTAATCATGTATTCATCAGCTTCTGTAATAGAATACATTTCGAATAGACCAGCACTATGATCTAATCCGTCTAATACATCATCCATACTCATTGCGAGTTGTAGGATGTCCTCACGTTCAATAGGAGTAATAAACGCTTTGTTTAGCTCCATAATGATTTCGTGAATAAATGAGTCACCTTTTGACTCATACTCTTTCATGCGCATAGAAAACTCTTTTAAATCGCTAGCATTTTTAATTTTATACTCCACGAAAAACTGCGCGCCTTCTTTTAAATTTTCAGAAACATTCATTAACATTTCAGAAAATTTATCTTTTTTTGATTTAAAGACCATTATTAGTTACCCCCACAAAAGTAATATATGTAAAATATATTGGCTAATCAATTCTAACAAAAAACTGTCGTTTTTTAAAACATTTTATCGAAAAGTTTACAAAAACTTAACATAACTCTCATTGTTGTATTAATAATATTAATAATCACTATTGAATATCTTACTTGTAGAATGTCCTTTTCTTGCAAAAAGTATGAATGTGAAAGAAAAGCTTTACACTACAGGAAAGACTACGTTATTATAATAAATTCAAAAGGAGGTATATTCTTCCTTTTGAAAAGAAGAGTGTAAACAAACGAAGGAAGTGAACGAATGAAATTAAAGAACACTCACTTGAAAAAAATACAGGAGTGGTTCAACAAGAGGAAGAAACTTCGTAATTCATTAATTGTATTAGGAAGTTTACTTGCTACTCTATTTATTGCTATAAATATAATAATTTCTATTCAAGACATATCTGAATTAAAGCAAGCTGTTCCGCAACCGACCTTAATTTATGATGCAAATAATGAAGTCGCGACAAAATTAGCTTCTTCTAAAACAGAAGGCGTGAAAAGGAAAGATATTCCTGATATTATGGTTCAGGCAATTGTTGCAGTAGAAGATAAGGAATTTTTTAACCATCACGGTATTTACTATAGTGGAATTATAAGTGCAGTTTTTAAAAATATTACAGCAGGAGAAGTTGTAGCAGGGGGAAGCACAATTACGCAACAACTTGCGAAAAATGTATTTCTGACACAAGACCGCACGTTCTCGCGTAAAATAAAGGAATATTTTTTAACAAAAAAAATAGAACGTACGTATACGAAAGATGAAATTATCGAAATGTACATGAATCAAATTTATTTTGGTGAAGGTGCTTGGGGTATAAAAAAGGCAGCTAAGTCTTATTTTGATAAAGATGTAAAAGATGTAACAATTTCAGAGGCTGCAACGATTGCAGGTTTGATTAAAGCACCGTCTGCGTATTCGCCTTATAAAAACTTTAATAAATCAATCGAACGACGTAATGTTGTATTAAATTTAATGAAAGAGCAAGGGTATATTTCTGACGAACAGTATAATAAAGAAAAAGAGAGTGGTCTTGTGTTGAAACGTGGTGTTGATGATAAATACAAGGGGAAATACTCTCAATATGTAGACTATATTGTTAGAGAAGCGATGGACAAGTACGAATTAACACAAAATGAAATTTTAGCAGGTGGTTATCGTATTTATACAGAGCTTGATCCGAAAAAACAACAGGCTGTAGAAGACGTTGTGAATAATGAGAGTTATTTCAAAGATAGTGGCTCAGATCAACTTATGCAAACAGGTGTAGTTCTTATGAATCCGAAAACAGGTGGTGTACCAGCTTTAGTTGGAGGAAGAGGGCCGTATCAGTTTTTACAGTTTAACCATGCAACCCAATTAAAAAGACAACCAGGCTCAACGTTAAAGCCTCTTGCTGTATATGTACCAGCGTTAGAGCAAGGGTATGAAGTATACGATATATTAAAAGATGAACCATTTAATATTAAAGAATATAAACCGCAAAATAGTGATCATACTTTTCATGGTGATGTAACGATGTATGAAGCAGTAGCGAAGTCGTACAATGTTTCAGCTGTTTGGCTATTAGAGCAGATTGGATTAGATAAAGGGTTGAAATCTTTAGAGCGATTTGGTATTCCATTAGTGCCAGAAGATCGTACGTATCCAATTGCTTTAGGTGGGATGCATGTGGGAACCTCCCCATTTGTAATGGCCCAAGCGTACAGTACATTTGCAAATGACGGTGTCCAAGTGGAAGCTCATGCGATTAGGGAGATACAAAATGCGGAAGGTGAAACGATTGGAAAGTGGTATAAGAAAGAGACACGAGTGACGAGCGAGAAAATTTCTCAAAAGATGACATATTTATTAAAAGGTGTTGTCGAAAAGGGTACGGGCGAAAAAGCGAAAGTTAATAATGTTGATACGGCAGGTAAGACAGGAACTACTCAAATTGTAAATGGACCAAGCACAGGCGCAAAGGATTCATGGTTTGTTGGATACACACCAGATTTAGTAGGTGCAATTTGGGTAGGATATGATAAAACAGATAGCGATCATTATGTTCCAGGGGGGAGTCAAATTACGACGACAATGTTCAGGGATATTATGAAAAAAGCGAATGCCAATCCAGCTCAAAAAGCATTCCAGTTATCACTCATATCTGAGGCTGAATATAAAAAACAATTGAATACAATAGAAGAGGAAAAACGAAGAAAAGAAGAAGAGAAGAGGAGGAAAGAAGAGGAACAACAAAGAAAAAAAGAGCAACAAGAGTGGTTTGATAAAGTGAAAGAATGGATTCCATCATTTTGGTAAAAGGAAGAGGCGAATAACGAAATTCGCCTCTTTTTCGTATGAAAGATTAAGTGAAACTTTATATACCTACTAGTTATTAGCGCATATCAATTGGGATCAATGGTATTACTCGTTAAGTGTAACATTCGTACTGCCAAAGGATTGAGAATCGTATGTGATAATTATTTTTCCTTTACTAATAGGCTCGTAAGGTAATTCTTCTTCGTAATTACCATTATTTTCATTGTGAATAGAAAGCATGATTTCATCAATTTCTTTATTTGTATACTGATCTTTAATCGTTTCGGCAATTTGAAGTAGTGCTTCGGAACTAGAAGCTGTCGTAATAAGCATTCCTTTTATAACTTTTTTTTCATTATTTGTGGCATTAGAATAAGGGATGTTACTTTGTTTTGTATACAAAAGTTTGTATGGAACAGTTTTTCTCTCTGCTTTTGATATAGTGGAATATTTTAGAGTTAAAAAAAATCCTACACATAAAATAATGCATACCATAAGAGCAAACCAAATGCGTATTAGTGACATAACTCTCATTTTCATCCCTCTTTCATATCATTGACTTCACTATTTATCATACAAAATGAGGATTAAGATAGAGTAAATTTGAGGTAAAGAAACGTAAAGAAGGAGCACTTATCCTCCCAAATAAGTGCTCCTTTCTATATAAAGAGAGATTTAATGCACGGCTAAACGATACATATTATTATAAATATACTTATTGATTGAAAATTAGTAAATTCGGAATACGGATAGTGTTGCAGTTGTATCGCCTGTGTTAGGAATAGAAATAGTGTTTGCTGTAGGCTGTACAGCAATCGTTGTACCAGCTTGTAAAGTAACGATTGTAGAGAAAGAAACAGCACTACCGATAACGTTAGTTGAGAAATTACGAGTAGGTGGTTGGCCATTGAATGAAATACCGAATCCAAATGGTGAAGATCCTGGGAAAGTTGTAGACGCTGAGAAACTAATATCATATACGCCTGTTTCTAAAATTGTTAAAGTATCTGAAGTATCGTTGAAAGAGATATTAGTTAATTCAAAAACTTGATTGAATTGGATGTTTGTTCCAGGGGATATAGTTTGTGGATTTGAGTTTCCGATAGCTGCGATAGTTACAGGAATTGGAGTACCCGCTGCTCCTGTTGCACCAGTAGCACCTTGAGCGCCAGCCGGTCCCTGAGGTCCAGTAGCGCCTTGAGCGCCAGCCGGTCCCTGAGGTCCAGTAGCGCCTTGAGCACCCGCCGGTCCCTGAGGTCCAGTAGCCCCTGTTGCTCCTCCTCCAAGGCAACCTGATCCGTATTGAACTAAGATAGTTTGGATCTCTGTTATGAGTTTAACTAGTTTGTCAATAGTACAACAATCTATTTTGAATAGCTTTGCGATATACAGTAAATAATTAAGCAAGCTTTGTAGTTCAACGTACAATGCTCCGCATGAGAAAGGTGTTGTTCTTAAAATAGTTAATAGATTAGCAATAATAGAATTTCCAATTTGTTTTTGTGCTGGAGACAAATCTAAGCAATTGAGGAATTTTTGTAGGTTATTTAGGGCGGCAATCAAGTTATCTATATTATTTTGAGAAGGGTTTTGAAAGACAGCTTGAATAGCTTGACCAAGGGCTTGAAGCAGTCTAACGAATTCTGTAAGTTCGGACTTAGAGATGTTAATATGACTACAGGCTCTGACTTCGCAACAATCATTACCATAAAATACTTTCCCTTTATTTTTATTGTTCATCTTTTCATTCCTTTCTTTCATAGAATCAATAGTAATTACTATATATTAGAATGAAACTTATACTACATTCGTGATGGACAAACTACTATTTCTAAAAAAATAAGAAATTGGCTCATCTAGCCAAAATAAGTAAAATATAGAGAAGGTTTATATGACATAAAGAAGAAAAGTTCAATATAAAAAACTGCATGCCAATTGTTGGAGGTATTTAACAATTGGCATGCAGTTTGTGGAAGAGTACCTCATTTGTATTCATTCAATCTTTCTAGGGGTATTTTGGGTAAAATTGGAATTGAAATAGTGAAAGTTGTACCATCTTGATTACTAGTCATTTTTAATGTACCGTTATGATTTTGAATAATTTTCTTCGTTACTGACAAGCCTAGTCCTGTTCCTGAATCTTTTGTTGAGAAGAATGGATCAAAAATATAATCTTGAATAGCTGGAGGAATACCAATTCCGTTATCAGTGAAAGTGATTCGAATAAAGTTATCTAAGCGATAACTAGTGATTTGAATAGAAAGTTGTTTTTCACCTTGAGCATCGACAGCGTTCTGAAATAGGTTTAAAAAAACTTGTACAAGTTCATGACGATCAATATGAACTAATACATCATCTAATTCGGTAGAAAAATTATAATCAATTAAAATGTTATGTAAAAAGACTTCACTAGCTAGTAACTGTTGAATATACTCACGTAAAAATGTATGAATGGGAAAAGGTTCTCTTGTAAATTCACGTGTTTTTGAAATAGCTAAAAATTTTGTAATAATACTATTTGCACGATCTAATTCAGGAATAAGTAAGTTTTTAAATAATTCTTTATTAGATGGAGAAACACTTTCTTGTAAAAATTGTAAATAACCCCGTACTGTTGTCAGAGGATTACGTACTTCATGAGCAATCCCAGCTGCGATTCGTCCTGCTAATGAAAATTTTTCTGCATCACGTTCTGTGTTTAAATAATGGAAGACACTAATAACTCTAAAAATTTCTCCGTTATAATCCCGAATAATTCGATTGTTTAAAATACCATAGTTTTTGTCTAGCACTTCTTCATTATATATTTCTGTGCCCGTTCTTAATGTTTCAAGAGCTTTAATTTGTTCTTCTGGCAAGTTTAATAACTGTTGAATTGGCTTTCCAATTATATCATTTCGTACTACACCAAAATCATCTGCTGCAGCTTGATTACATAATGTAATATTCCCTTTATTATCAACAAAGGTTACATGATGTGAAAAAGCATCAAAAATATGAATAAAGTATTTTTCAAGTTGTTCAAATAAAAACAATGAATCACAAGTAAGTTGAAAATCAGCCTCTTTATTCTCTTTTTGTATGTTTTGAATGGAATGAGTCGTTCTTGTTTTCTTTATTTGTAAACCAATATGTGGATTTTTGTATGTGAAATGATGTGGTAATTGATTCACAAGTTCTTCATAAAAACGTACTTTATTTTCTAGTTCTTCTATTCGTTTTTCATGAGATACAATAGCATCGTTTGGAAGCATAAATAGATAACCCCTCAATTTAAAAATTCTTCCATTTAGTATATCATATTTTTATAAGGATACTCTTAAAGAAAGAGATACTTCATGTAATGGATTAGCCGAAGTATTTGAGAAGTGAGTAGAATGAATAGAAGATAGAGTTAACAAGGGAGGGATGCATTTGCTTTTCATTGGAGTGACAGGATGGGGAGATCATGATTCTTTATATATAGATCGCTATGAAAATAGAAATAAATTACGAACATATAGTGAGCATTTTCCTATTGTGGAAGTTGATAGTTCATTTTATGCGATGCAGCCTGCACGAAACTATACAAAGTGGGCAATGGAAACACCGAAAGATTTTTCCTTTGTCGTAAAAGCATATCAAGGAATGACGGGACACATGAAAGGAGAAATTCCTTATTCTACGTTCGATGAGATGTTTGATGTGTATAAACAATCTATTCTTCCTTTAATAGAAGCTAATAAATTAAAAACGATTTTATTTCAATACCCACCTTGGTTTGATTGTAAAAAGAAAAATGTAGATTTCCTTCGATATACGAAAGAAAAAATGGAAGGTTTACCGTGTGCCATAGAATTTCGAAATCAAACATGGTTTTATCCCGAAATGAAAGATAAGACGTTACAGTTTCTAGAACATGGGAAATGGATTCATACAATTTGTGATGAACCACAGGCTGGAATAGGTTCGGTACCACTCGTGTTAGAGGTTACGAATTCAGACATGGCACTTATACGTTTTCACGGTCGGAATGTTCATGGGTGGCTTGATAAAGGGGAAAATTGGAGAGCGGTTCGTTGCTTATATCGTTATAACAATAAAGAATTGGAAGAATGGGTAGAAAGATTAGAGCAATTAAAAAAGAAGACAAAGGACATATACGTACTATTTAATAATAATTCGGGTGGAGATGCAGCGGATAATGCGAAACAGCTTATGAAAATGATGAACATTACATATGGTGAGCCGAAGCCTGAGCAATTAAATTTGTTTGAATGATAATAAACAAGAAAGGCACTGTACAAACAGGGGGAATGTACAGTGCCTTTCTATATGAAAAAGAGGGGTAACAATGTTACTGAGCGTTTGGTTGATTCATCAATTGTTGGCTTCGTAATAAATGATAATGGTTATCATTATCATTGTCAATAGTTTTCCGAAAAATAAATAAAAAACTTTTTATGAGGCATGAATGCTAAGGAGATTCCTAATAAAAAGTTTTTAGGGGTAGGTTTCCAGTAAACACCTGATAAAGTATCAAAAAAAAGAACAGCAATTATTGCTGTTCTCTTCCAGTGACGAATTGTTGTAAATCAAAAGGAGTTATCGCTTGGATAAATTCTTTTGAGATAAGTGTTTGAACAAGGGTACTCTCAGAAATGGAAGCACCTGTTTTCTTTTCATAAGCTTGTTTTAATAAATCAAGTTTTTCAGCCGTATCTTTCGGTAATTCAATAGTTAATGTGTTCATAATTTCTCCCCCTTACTATTAGAGTACCACTACAATATAGGAGAGACAAGAAAATGTGAAACATAAAAAAGGTTACCATTTATAAATGGTAACCTTTTTTATGTATAAGAGTTATTAAGCAATACCGATATACTTTAAAGTTTTTGATGGAGTACTATGATCAAAGAAGTGTTGTAAAAATGCGATGTCAACACCTGATTTGTATGCACAATATCCCCAAGTTTTTCGAAGTGTATGTGAGCTAATCCCTTCTAATCCAACTTCTTTTGCAGCTTTGTTTAAAATATACCATGCATGTTGTCTCGTAATAGATTTTGTTCCTTTTTGAGACTTTAATAATGGTTCATTACGTTTCCAAGTTTTACGTTCTTTCATGTAATCTTCGATCGCGTGCTGTAAGTCTTCATTTACAGCAAACCATTTATGTTTCTTTACTTTTTCATTGTAAAATAAAATGGAATGGCGAACATTTTCATGTTCATCGATTACATCACTAACTTTTAATTGTAAGATTTCACTTACTTTTAAGCCAGAATTTACAGCTAATACGAATAATAAGCCATCACGTTTCGAAGATTGTAAAAGTATATTTTTGATAGTTTCTAATTGTTTTTCATTTTGAATAGGTTGTCCTGCTTGTTTCATTTCACGCACTCTCCTCTTTTATGTGTGTAAAGGAAAGGATTAACTTGTTTCTTACTATAAAGGGAGAGTGTGAATTTCATGTGAACTCCTAGTGAAATTAAGACAAATTATTTGACTTCTTTTACTTTTTGTAAATTAAAGTAGAATACAACACTATTAGTCGTATTATATACACCGTACTCGGCATGGTGGAGGTCTAAAATGTTTTTTACAATAGATAATCCGAGGCCAGTACCACCAGTATGACGGCTACGAGATGCATCTAAACGGTAGAAACGATCCCAAATTTTTTCAAGACTTTCTTCTGGGATCGGATTTCCCGTGTTTTCAATTTCGACTTTTACTGTATCTTCCATTGCTATAACGGAGACTTGTATTTTTTCTCCATCTGGCGTATAGCGAATTGCATTGCTAAGTAAGTTCACAACCACTTGCTCAATACGACTACGATTCGCTGTAACAAATATAGAAGAGTCTACATCTATGTTCACTTGTAAATGCTTTTCCTCCATACTAAATAATAACTTTGTATAGACTTGTTGAATTAATTCGCCGATTGAGAATGTCGTCATATCTAGTTTGTACGTACCTGATTCTAATTTTGCTAATTCTAACATTTCAACAATAAGTCTGTTCATGTTTTCAGTTTCTTCTAAAATAACATCTGTATAATACGTCGTATCTTTACTAACGCCATCTTTAATTCCTTCTGCGAAACTTCTAATTACACTGAGCGGTGTTTTTAATTCGTGTGATACACCAGAAATGAATTCTTTTCGCGTTTTCTCTAATTGACGTTCACGTTCAATATCTTGTTGTAATTTTGTATTGGCAACATTTAATCGATCGATTCGGTCTTTTAAGTTTACAGATAACGTATTAATACTACCGGAAAGCCCGCCAATTTCATCGTCTGCTGTCACAGGTAATTTCTCGCTAAAATCAAAATTGGCCATTTTCTTTGTGACACGATTAATTTTAATTAATGGTTTCACAATGATTTTTGAGTAGTAGAAGGATAACAAAATGATTACGAGAAAAACGATAATTAAGGCATAGACATAATAATCCTTTAGAACGAGCATTGCTTCGTTAACAGGTTGCAAAGATGCTATCGCAAAAGCGTATTCTTTAATCTTTCCATCTTCCATAATAGGTTTTACAAAGATACTATTCTTTATATTTTCTCCGCCATCTAGTATATAAGTGTTTAATTGCTGCGGATTAGAAGTGCCATCTCTAATAATTTCTGCAAAATATTGAACGGCTTGTAATGTTTCAAGATCATTTGCAAGACGAACATCCGCTTTGGATGGAAGCTGTAACTTAGATACAATACCAGTAAAATCAATTTGAGTTGGATTTTTGTATCGGTTTGTAAGTCTATTTTTAGAAGGATTGCCATTAATGGATTGAAAATCTGAGTTGACATGCTCGTTTTGCCATCGATTATAATTCGTCGTCAATTCTAGTGGCGTTATTATATTATCTTGTACAAAACCGACGACGTTTATCACTCCATCTTTTTTCAATCCTAAGTTTTCGAATTTATTATATTCTTCTGGTGTTAAAAGATTGTTGAGTGGAATGGAATATGTTTTATTATTTTTAGGATTAATGACATCAATGTAGAAATTATTGTCACTTTTAATAATTCCGTTAGAATTTAAAAACTGCATTTCAGCATTTGTTTTATCATGAAATTCTTGTTTTAGTTTTCTAATCTCCTCATAAGTTTTACCACTTTTTTCGTAAGTATCTACGAACTTCTCAAAAGCAGTTTGAACTGTTTTTACTTTTTTATTAATATAAAATTTCTCTAAAAATAAAGATTGTCCTAGGAAAAAAAGGAGGAATATGATTGTAAATAAAGTTGATGTTAATAAAAATAGTTTAAAGACGATACTTCTGTTTTTCACTGCGTCACCTCTTGTGAGAAATACTGAAAATGATTACTTTATTATAACAAACGTTACAAAAAAATAGAGGAGAAAATCTGTCTCTTTCGAAAGTAGTTTTTTATAAAAAGTCACATAAAAAGAACTCGACAGACGTATGACGAGTTCTTTAATGTATTATTGTTGAATTGCTGCATCTAAAGCGATTTCAATCATTTCGTTAAATGTAGTTTGACGCTCTTCAGATGTTGTTTCTTCACCAGTGAAGATGTGATCGCTTACTGTTAATACAGATAACGCATTTACACCGTATTTCGCTGCTAATGTGTAAAGAGCAGTTGTTTCCATTTCTACTGCTAGTACACCGTACTCTCCAAGTTTTTTAACCATGTCCATGCTTTCGCGGTAAAATACATCTGCTGTTAAAACATTACCAACACGAACGTGTAAGCCTTTTTCAGTTCCAGCATCGTAAGCTTTCTTTAAAAGGTCAAAGTTTGCAGCTGGTGCAAAATCAAAACCTGGGAATGTTAAACGGTTCATATTAGAGTCCGTACAAGCTGTCATTGCGATAATAACGTCACGTACTTTTACGTCTTTTTGAATGGCACCACAAGTTCCAACGCGAATTAAATTTTTAACTCCGTAGCTTTGGATTAATTCGTTTACATAAATAGAAATAGAAGGAACACCCATACCCGTACCTTGAACAGATACACGTTTTCCTTTATAAGTTCCAGTGAAACCTAACATACCACGCACGTTATTATAGCAAGTAACGTCCTCTAGAAATGTTTCAGCAATATATTTTGCGCGTAATGGATCACCAGGTAATAGAATAGATTCAGCAATTTCGCCTTGTTTTGCTTCAATATGTACACTCATGAAAAGTCCTCCTTATAATGTATTGATAGAAATCAATATCATTTGCATTATACACTACGAATCCTTTCAATTAAAATCTTTTTATTATTTGTAATATGTGCAAAACAGGAGGATTTCATAAATCACAATCTAGAATATATAAGTAAGAAGTTTTGTATGAACAGAGACTATAAAAATGGTAGGTGATGTTTTGAAAAATCTTGTCATTGGACTCGTTGCTTTGCTATTTGTTGTAGTAGGCGGATTTTACATAAAGAAGTATCAGGAAACTACAGAGACTGTAGGTGATGTTCAGGAAGTGAAATGGGATGTGTCAAATGGAAAAGGAAATGAAAAAGTAGATATTTCGTTTCAATTACTAAATAATAAAAATAATGAAGTACGTGGTGTGAATGATCAAATTCGGGCAGTTATTGTAGACGGACAATTAAAACATGTACAGCAAATGAAGCCTACATTTGCAGGGAATGGATCATATAAGGTATCTTCCAAAATAGCGAAAGATGAGGGATATACAATATTTTTATATGAAGACAAAAACAAGTCTGTGAACTCATTTGCGAAGAAAGATTTTGGGAAAGAGATAGAGGAGAAAAATAAGAAAAAAGTAAAATTTCCAATTGATAATGTACTTACAAAAAAAATAGGGGAGTATGAAGTTTCTCTTTTATTTGGTGCATTGCATCCGAATGAGCCAGTGACGTTAACATTTCAATTCCAAGCGAAAAAGGGTGAAAAATTGAAATTACATGCAGAGAGAGGAGAGGTGGAGGCGCTTTATATCGTGGACGAAAAGAGAGAAAACTTTTTGTATGCAATACCTGTTGATACAGATGAGCAATTACAATATCGCATTACATTTCCTGTAGAAGGAACGTATAAAATATGGGGAGATTTCTATATAAACGGTAAGAAATATGAAAAAGAATTTATTGTACAAGTTCAAAAAAGAAAAAACAGCTAAATGTTTAGCTGTTTTTTCTTTTTCCTATTAATTTCGTTACAGAGAGCATTGTAATGGGTAAAGAGTGATTCTTTCTAAATGCTAAATATTTACCGCTCCATGCTGGTTTATATTTTTCTTTAAAATGTCGTAACCCGCTGAAACTATACGTATAACGAACATTATTAAAGATGGCAGCAGCAACCCGTTCAGACCAGAAAGATTGTGTCGATAAACCTACATTTGAAAGTGGTGCCATACCAATATTAAAGGAATGGTATTCATTTTCTTTCGCCCACTGGAATAGGTGGATGAAAATTGCATCCATAATGCCGCTAGGTGCATCTGGATAATATCGCATTAAATCAACAGACAATGATCCGTCTTGATATACGGGCATAAAGGTTGTAAATGCGATGATTTTTCCATCTGCATCAGATAATGTAGCGATAGGTGCTCGGCTAATATATTCACGATCAAAGTATCCGAGTGAAAAACCTTTCTCTTTTTTACCGCCGAGCCACGCATCTGAAACTTTTTGTAACTCTTCATATAGTTCATCTGAGAATGGTGGCTGGTGAATAGAGAATGTATAGCCTTCTCTTTCAAAACGGTTGAAAGTCGCTCGCATACCGGCGCGTTTTTTTCCTGTTATTGTAAATGTGTTCAAATCAACGACAGCTTCTTCACCAAGCTTAAAGAAGTTATAACCAAAATCATGATATAAACTCATCCATTTACTTTCGATTTGGTAGAATACACAAATGTATCCAAATCGATCAGCTTCGGCTAAAAACTCTTGTAACACAGTACGGTAGGAGGAAGGGTCACCAATTGGGTCACCTAGTACAACAAGACGTTTTCCAGTTATAGAGAAGAGAAGGAGCGCTTTCCCATCACTACTGAAGAAGAATTGTTTATCACCTAAAAATCCTAAATGACTAAGTACATTTCCGTTATGTTCCTCTAAAAAGTTTTGCAATCTTTTATCATTAGCTGGTTGCCCGGGAAATTCATTTCGATAACGATTGGCAATGAGTGAGCCAATCAGTAAAAAAGTAGGAACGAAAAAGGCAGCTGCTAATGCACTTCGTTTCACTTGCGTAATATTACGAACGACAAAATCAGGTTTAAAAGCTTCTTTTGCACCTGCAAATAAAATGCCTAAGTTTTTATATAAATATAAAGTTACAAGTAAGAATATAAAAACTTTTACTATATCAGAAAGTGAGACTTCCATTTTCTCGCGTACAAATCTTTTACGAAGCATATATAATACAGCGAGTACGATTAATAAAATAAATGTTTCTTCAATATCAATTCCTTTTAGCGTATTAAAGATGGCTGCTCCGATTAAAGAAATAATCGTCATATAGTAAGAACGCTTTGTTCCATAATATATCCCCCTTGAAAGGATTAGGAGGAGAATACCAAATGTTAGTGATAAGCTAAAAGAAAATTGAATAAGATGTTTTGGAGCTAGAATATGTAAGGCGTGTGCTCTGTTTATACTTGTCGGTAGAATGGTCGATAAAATAACCATTAGTCCAGCAAATACTGTTAAAGCAGCAGATGCCCATGAACCGAGCTTTCCGAGAAAGTCACGCTGCAAAGTCCATATAACACCAGTTGTTTCTAATGCAGGCGCAATAAAAGGTTTATCTTCAAACTTTTTAATGGCCACACCTGTCATTTCAAAAGCTGCAAAAATAAGACCAAGGCAGAAAGGTAAAATGTAATAGACGAGGCGATATAATAACATTGCAGGTAGTAATACGCCTGTATCAATGCCATATTGTCCGAGTCCAGTTAAAAAGACAAGATCAAATGAACCAAGTCCACCAGGCACAAGACTTACAACACCAGCTAAAGCAGCAATTACATACACACCTAAAAACTTTTGAAATTCGATATCGATGCCAAATAATATTAATATGACGTACATAACAATACCAGCAGATACCCACTCAACTAATGAAACTAATGAGTATAAAACAGTTGGGTTTTTCTCTTCTTCTCCTTCTTCTTGTCCTTCGGTTTGTTTTGTTTTTCTATTTTTCAGTTTAGAAAAGCCGATATATATAGGGACGAAAAGAGCAAAGAAGATAAGAACAGGCCATAGCCACGGTTTTTCATGCAAAATAAAACTTGTGTCTAATATTCCAATAAGACCGAGGAATGAAAGAATTGCGAGTCCGTTAATAAAAGCAGTTGTCATCCAGGCGATACTTTTAATCAGTTTGCCATTTTCTTTTATATATGGACGATAAAGCATTGTGCGTACACCCGCTCCAACGAGACCACCAAAGCCAATAAATCCATTTAAAGTATTAGCAATCCATGAGATGCGGAAAATCTTTTGGACTGGTATATCAGCTTTTAAATAACGAAGCATAACATAGTCATAAAAGAACATTGTTGATACGGCAAATGCGCCAAGTGTAATTGCTAAAAAGACTCCTCCGGTTGGAATGTTTTTAATTGTATTGATTGCTTCTAAAAAAGAAATGCCTGCTAATTCTTTTTTTGCTTGAAAGAATACAATTGTTAATACAACAAATGGGAAGATAAATTTCCCTATTTGTAAGAAACGTTTCCATGAAAACGACATAAATACAACTCTCCTTGTATAAGAAAACTGAGACAATAATATTATTATGACAAACTTCAAGAAAAATAAAAAGGTAAATTCCTGTATAAGGAAGCTATTTTTTATAAGAGGTATATTTAAAAGAGTATTTCGTTTGTCAGAAAATTAAGTTAAAATGAATTGAAAGAAGGAAGAGAGGGGAAGTAGATGATTATAATAGGTTATGCGGGGTACGAGTTAGAGAAAGCAAAACCTAATACATCAGAAGATTTTTTTAATAGATCTGAAGTGACATATATATTAAATAATAAAGAGAGAACGTTTTCCGTTTTATACGTTCGGTATTTTGAAGAAGTTTTACAAGAAATTACTCCTTTTGAAGGAAATCCAGTATGTAAAGTAGAAGAACAAGACATATATTTACGGGATATTGTAGCGATATGTTGTTTACTGAAAGAGAATGAGCTTCGCATGCAAAAACGTTTGTATTTAAATAATATAGAAGAATTCCAACAATATTTTGATGCGGGAACAGTGGTGAAAGTACAAGAAATATTGGCTGAATTACATAAAAATAAAAGAGTAGAAATAGCGTGAAATGGCAAAGGAGAGGGAAAAATGTCTAATCTAATGGTTGAAAATCAAACAGAACAAGTTTCTATGTTTTTAGAAGATGTTATTACTTTGATAACCAATTATGTAAATTATCATACGTTACCTTCTTTATTAGAAGAGACACCAGCAGGGAACGAACAATATTATAAAGGGTTATTAGCATCAATGAGACGTCTTCTCGTTTTTTGTGAAGAAGGGCATGATGCATGTTTTGTTTTGTTAAATAGCCAGCCATTTCGAAAAACAGCAGCTGAAAAAATTTTATATAAAATTTATCATCAAGTAATTGCAGAGTTTTTTTCACCAAAGAGTGATCATTGGTATGAAAATAGTCGGTCTGCCTATACAGGGAAAAATTCCATCGTTTTTCAGCAAACGCCACCTGCATCTATAGAGCAAGTGATGAAGAGTTTAGAAGGTAAATTTCAATTGATGCGTGAAGAACTAGAATATTATGAGACGGATTACCAAACAAAGATGTTACACAAATATTAATTGCGAAAAAAGAAGCTAAGGGGACTTAGCTTCTTTTCCTTTTGTGCAGTTATATAAGAGATTTCCTTTGAATATATTTAAGGGGATAGCATTAAGGAGGTGTAACATGAGTCAGCAAGGTGTATTTACAGATTACTTTCATGAAGTAGAAAGTTGGTGTGAAAGTGTTCTTCACGTATTAGATAGCCGCGCAGTGGAAGTGTATGATGTCCATATGCTTGCTTATAAAATTCAAACGTTATTAGACCGTATGAAAGAGCATGAGTATGATACAGATGCAGAGTTTATGTATGAAATAAGTGATGATGTAGAACATATTCAGCATCATTTGCAGGAAGTATTCGTGCAGGGAGAAGAGGAATATGAACTATATGAAAGAGGGGATAGTGAACGAGCTGTTCCAATTGGAGGGCATACACTCCCGCCATTACCTTATCCGTATAATGCGTTAGAACCGTATATTTCTAGAGAAATTATGATGTTACACCATGATAAACATCATCGCAGTTACGTGGAAGGATTAAATAAGGCAGAGAAGATGATGGAAGAGGCGAGAAAAACAAATCAATTTGATCTAATTAAGCATTGGGAAAGAGAAGCGGCTTTTCATGGATCAGGCCATTACTTACACACGATATTTTGGAATAACATGAAAAAAGATGGTGGCGGAAGTCCAAGGGGTGCTCTTTCACAACAGATTGAACAAGATTTTGGGAGTTTTTTACGTTTTCAAAAACATTTCACAGAAGCAGCTTCTAAAGTGGAAGGATCAGGATGGGCGATTCTCGTTTGGGTGCCACGATCGGGAAGATTAGAAATTTTGCAGAGTACACTTCATCAATTATTTACACAATGGGATACGATACCGCTCCTTGTATTAGACGTGTGGGAACATGCGTATTATTTACAATACCAAAATCGCAAAGATGAATATATTAAAAACTGGTGGAATATTGTAAATTGGCCTGATGTAGAAAAAAGATTTGAAAGTGCAAAACAAATTGAATGGACACCGTACTAGACGCAGGTTCTCTGCGTCTTTTTTATTGGAAGGAGAGGGAGATTTCGTTCATATTTTAAAAGGCCAAGCATAAACTTGTACAAAAAGTGCCAAAAGGACGTGGGGGGAAATATGAGACGAATTTGTGTAATAATCACGCTTCTTATTATGTACGCAAGCGTTATGCCAATTCCTACATATGCAAAGATGAATAGTAATGTCAGTGCTCGAAATGCTGTATTAATGGAGCAACAGTCAGGTCGTGTATTATACGGAAAAGCAGAACATGAGCCACAAAAGATTGCTAGTATAACGAAAATTATGACTGCCTTGTTAGCTGCTGAATCAGGAAAAATGAAAGAAATGGTATCGGTTAGTAATGAAGCAGTGAGAGTAGAAGGTTCAGCAATTTATTTAAAGCCTGGACAGAAAGTAAAGTTAGAGGATTTAGTATACGGACTCATGCTTAGATCTGGTAATGATGCAGCACAAGTAATTGCTGAAAATGTAGGAGGGAGTATAGAAGGGTTTGTATATTTAATGAATGAAAAGGCGAAACAAATTGGAATGAAAGATACTCACTTTTCTAATCCACATGGTTTGGATGGAGATGGATCCCATTATTCGTCGGCTTATGATATGGCACTTTTAACGAAGTATGCAATGGGGAACGAAACCTTTAAGAAGATTTTTGGGACAAAAACGTATAAATCAGATTCATGGGATTATCCGTGGAAAAACAAACATAAACTTGTGACGTCGTATTATGAATTTGCAACAGGAGGGAAAACAGGTTTTACGAAGAAAGCAGGACGTACGCTGGTCACAACGGCATCAAAAGATGGACTAGAGCTAATTGTCGTAACTTTGAGCGCTTCTAGTGATTGGGATGATCATATGAATTTATTTGATAAAGGTTTTGAACGTTTCAAACAAACGAACGTTGTAGGGCAAGGAGCTCTTGCTGAAATAACTGAAAAGAAATATGCCAATCATGTTTATACGAAAAATAGTTTTGCGGTGCCTTTAACTGAGCAGGAGAGAAAGAATGTCGTATTAAAAGTTGAACTCGATAAAAGTGCAAAACTTAAAGATGGCGTAAAGGTTGGAAAGACAGAAATTTATGTTGGCAATGAGAAAGTTGGAGAACGGAATTTATTTTATAGTAAACGAAAGTTAGTAGCTACAACGGGAATGTACTGGAATAATGTGAAAGAAATTTTTTCTCATATGATAGGTGTTGGGAGCGATGGTTAATCTCGTATGGGTAGCGATGGCAGTCATAGGGATTGTATATGCCATGATAAATGGAACGATGGAAGCAATAAATAAAGCCGTATTTGACGGGGCAAAAGATGCAGTAACAATTTGTATAGGACTTATTAGTGTATTAGTATTTTGGCTCGGTTTAATGAAAATTGCAGAGGAAGCAGGATTGTTAAAAAAGTTAGTGTCACTTTTTATGCCGATAGTAAAAAGGTTGTTTCCAGAAATACCAAAGGATCATCCGTCAATGGGATTTATTTTATCGAATATGATGGCAAACTTTTTTGGGTTAGGTAATGCAGCGACCCCTCTTGGTATTAAAGCGATGGAACAACTGAAAGAGTTAAATGGAGGGAAAGATTCGGCCAGTCGTTCTATGGTGACGTTTCTTGCATTAAATACATCAGCTATTACTTTAATTCCTACGACCGTCATTTCAATTCGAATGACTTATGAATCAGCGAATCCGACTGAAATTGTTGGGGTAACATTCATTGCACAAGTACTCTCTATGATTGGAGCAATCTGGATTGACCGCTATTTTTACCGAAGAAGGAGTAGAAAGGGGCGGAAAAAATGAGTATTGTAAATACCATTTCATTATGGGTAATCCCTTGTGTAATCGGTTTTATCCTTTTATATGGCACGATAAAGAAAGTGCCGACGTATGAATCGTTCGTTGAGGGAGGAAAAGAAGGGATTCAAATTGCAGTGTCCATTTTACCGTTTATGGTTGGAATGCTTGTATCTATTTCTATATTCCGAGCTTCAGGTGCGTTAGATGCAATGATATCTGTAATGAAGCCGATGTTAGATTTGATTCATGTTCCAGCAGAAATCGTTCCACTTGCACTTATACGTCCGATTTCGGGATCTGCTGGTTTAAGTATCACGACAGATTTAATTGCTACATATGGACCAGATTCGTTTATTGGAAGACTAGCTTCTACGATGCAAGGTAGTACAGATACGACTTTTTATATTTTAACAGTATACTTCGGAGCTGTTGGTATTAGGAAAATGGGAGATGCATTAAAGGTTGGACTGTTTGCCGATTTAATCGGAATTATTTGCTCAATTGTGTTTGTTTCTTTAATGTTTAAGTAATGCTATTCATTTTTTATGCTATTTCGCTTATAATATGTATACGACCACTATTAAGGTGCTGCTTAATAGTGGTTTTTTTATGCGGTATTTTTGACAAAATGATGAACTTTTATTGTGAGAAATATGAAAAAGATGGACAATAATAAAAGGTAAAAACATGATTTTACCTTTATATGTTTATTATCATCGCTATGTTGTTTAAGTAAGATGAAGCGAAAAGCCGTCAAGCGTATGCGGTTGCCAAGTCTTTCTAATGTAAGGTAAGATAAATTCGAGGTGAAAAAAAGAAATGGAACGATTACAAAAAGTGATTGCGCAAGCAGGTATTGCATCGAGAAGAAAGGCTGAGGAATTAATTCAGCAAGGAAAAGTGAAAGTTAACGGAAAAATAGTGAAGGAGTTAGGAACGAAAGTAACTCCTCAAGATAAAGTAGAAGTAAATAACATCCCTCTTGAAAAAGAAGAACCTGTTTATTTTTTACTATATAAACCAACTGGCGTAATTTCAAGTGTATCAGATGATAAAGGAAGAAATGTTGTAACAGACTTTTTCCCGGAGATTACACAACGTTTATTCCCAATCGGACGCTTAGATTATGATACGTCTGGCGTATTATTAATGACAAACGATGGGGACTTCGCAAACGTATTAATGCACCCTAGATATAAAGTTGAAAAAACATATGTTGCAAAAATAAAAGGTCCACTAACAGGTGAGAAAATTCGCATGTTAGAACGCGGTGTTACATTAGAAGACGGAAAAACAGCACCAGCAAATGTGAAAATTATTTCTTGGGACAAGCGTAAAGAAATGGCGATTGTACAATTAACAATTCATGAAGGACGTAACCGTCAAGTACGTCGTATGTTTGAAGCTTTAGATTGTAAAGTAGTGAAACTAAAGCGTGAACGCTATGCTTTCTTAGAAGTAGGAAGCCTGCGACCTGGTGATGCGAGAGAATTGACACCACATGAGGTGAAACAATTACGCGCATTGGCTTCTACAAAGCCTCGCTAATCGATATTGTGAAACTTTCACCAGTGGAATGCTCCGCTGGTGATTTATTAAAAAATACATATATTCATCACTCGTCGAAGAGAGGGGAGACAATATGAAAAAAAATCGCTTATTATTTCGTGTTATTATTCTGCTCATTTTATGCGGTGCTGTAGGATTTACACTTTATCAAGGATATTTCACTGAAGAAGAGAAAATGCAAATCGGAAAAGAAGCACCTAACTTTGTTGTAACAGATTTAGAAGGGAAGAAAATTGAATTAAAAGATTTAAAGGGAAAAGGTGTATTTTTAAACTTTTGGGGCACTTGGTGTAAACCTTGCGAGAAAGAAATGCCATATATGAACGAATTATATCCAAAGTATAAAGAAAAAGGCGTAGAAATCATTGCGCTAGATGCAGATGAAACGGATATTGCTGTTAAGAATTTTGTGAAACAATACGATCTTAAGTTCCCGGTTGCAATCGATAAAGGTGGAGAAATTATAAAAACGTATGGAGTAATACCATTACCAACAAGCTTCTTGATTGATAAAGATGGTAAGGTGATTCAAGAGATTAAAGGTGAACAAACGAAGGAACAATTGGAGGAGTATTTAAAGAAAATTACTCCGTAATAAAGAAAGCCTTTACATACGAGGCGCTTACCTATAGCGCCTTCGGTTTAAAAATTCTGAGTATTGCGGTAACTCTAGGTTAGAATATACAATAGTACATATAGATACAGGGGCGGTGAGAGTATTGAAAGAAATTAAGTGTGAATGTGGACATGTGAATCCAATAGGAACCGTTTTTTGTGAAGCTTGCGGGAAACCATTTGAAAGCAATGAAAATATAAAACTATTGGATATGCGCTATGAGGGGAGTGCGCGGAGATCTCTCACGCAAACAAAAACGATAGTCGATAAAATTTGGACCTTTTTCTCTTCTGTAAAAGTGGGTGTATGGCTCATTGTAATCACTTTAGCTGCATCAGCGATAGGAACTATTTTTCCGCAAGAAATGTACATAACTCCAGGGATTGCACCAGCTGAATATTATAAACAAGAATACGGATTTTTAGGACAATTATACTATCAATTAGGATTTAATAATTTATACGGTTCGTGGTGGTATATGATTTTAATTGGTTCAATTGGTATTTCACTTGTGATATGTAGTTTAGATCGCGTCATTCCCCTGTATAAAGCTTTAAAAAAACAAGGGGTGAAAAGACACCCTAGCTTTTTAAAGAGACAACGATTATACGGAACTGGTACACCACAAGATGGTGATTTGGAAAAAATCCAAATGAATTTAAAGAAAACGAACTATAACGTGAAGGTGGAAGACGGTAACATTTTAGCTGAAAAGGGACGGTTTTCACGCTGGGGTCCATATGTGAATCATATCGGTCTCATTATCTTTTTATTCGGTGCAATGCTTCGTTTTTTACCGAGTATGTACGTAGACGAAGCGCTTTGGTTACGTGATGGTGAAACGAAAGAAATACCAGGGACGGATGGGCAATACTATTTAAAAAATGAGAAGTTTATCAGGGAAGTTTATGATAAAAGTAAGGACAAGGAAGTTTATGATGAAGCGATTGATCGTGTAGGCGATAAAATGATTGCGAAAAACTTCCAAACGAATGCTGTATTGTATAAAGCGGTAGGTGAAAATATAGCAGGGCAAAGTCCGAAATTAGAAAAAGTAAAAGAAGCGGAAATTCGAGTGAATGAACCGCTGAAATTTGATCAATTCGCTGTTTATCAAGTGGATTATAAAGAAAATGAATTTAAAAGTATGTCCTTTAACTTGCAAAAAAAAGAAAATAATCAAAAGTGGGGACCGATTAAAGTTGATTTAACGAATCCTGCAGAAAAATATGATTTAGGAAATGGTTATTCTTTAGAACTATTAAGCTATTTTCCTGATTTTTATTTTGATGAGAATGGAAGACCAAATACAAAAACGAAATTACCGAATAATCCTGCATTTGTGTTTAAAATGTTTACGCCTGAAACACCAGATGGTGAAGTGAGTTTTGTTGGTATTCAGCAAAATATAGAACCAGATGGGAATAACAAATATAAAATGTCGTTTGCAGGTGTTGAAATGCAAAATGCAACAGCACTTACTGTAAGGAAAGATTTAACGCTTTGGATTCTCGGTATTGGAGGATTTATATTTATGGTTGGTGTAATTCAAGGAATGTATTGGAATCATCGCCGTATTTGGATACAACGCGTTAATGATGAATGGTGGATTGCAGGACATACAAATAAAAATTGGTTCGGTTTAAAGAAAGATATTGAAAGAGTACTAGAAGGTACAGCAATTCCGCAGCCGAGCGATAAAGTAGTCGATAAAAAAATTAGTTAAGGTGGGGAAACGATATGGTGCAAATAAGTAGTAACTTTCTCTTTACCGCATTTATTTTATATTTGATTGCCACTCTATTTTTCGGGGGAGCAATTAAAGAAAAGGGTCATAAATGGGCAAATGTAGGAATAACGATTACAATTTTAGGGTTTATTGCACAAACAGTATATTTTGTAACGAGGTGGATTGCATCAGGTCATGCACCAGTTAGTAACTTTTTTGAATTCGGTACGTTTTTCGGCATGATGCTTGTCGGAGCATTTATTGTCATGTATTTTATGTACCGCGTAAGTATAATTGGACTATTTGCATTGCCAGTTGCTCTTTTATTAATTGCCTATGCAAGTATGTTTCCAAGGGAAATATCTCCGCTTATCCCATCTTTAAAAAGTAATTGGTTACATATTCACGTGACGACTGCAGCAGCAGGACAAGCAATCTTAGCAATTAGTTTTATTACGGGTGTTATGTATTTATTGAAAAATGTAGACCAATCAACGAGAACTAAACGTACATTTTGGTTAGAAACGGTCGTGTTTACACTTGTTTGTACAGTTGGGTTTATTGGAGTAACAACGGTATTTTCTAGTATGAAATATGAAGCGAAGTTTCAATGGATTGATAAGAATGAGCAACAAATGGAGATGAAGTACAATCTTCCGGCTTTAGTTGGACCGCATGAAGGAAAGTTATTGACAGAAAATAAATTAGAGCCGCCAGTTGAAGTTCCAGCGATTGTAAATGCGAAAAAATTAAATACTGTAATTTGGTCTGTGTTAGTCGGAACGTTACTTTATATCGTATTAAGGCTTACTTTACGTAAACGAGTATCAGCGGCGCTTCAGCCGTTAGTGAAAAATACGAATAGTGATTTGTTAGATGAAATTGGATATCGGTCTATTGCAATTGGATTCCCGGTGTTCACATTAGGTGCACTAATTTTTGCGATGATCTGGGCTCAAATAGCGTGGACACGTTTTTGGGGCTGGGATCCAAAAGAGGTTTGGGCGCTTATTACTTGGCTCTTTTATGCGGCGGTATTACATTTACGCTTATCAAAAGGGTGGCACGGAGAGAAGTCAGCGTGGTTAGCGGTAATTGGTTTTGCAATCATTATGTTTAATTTTATTGTAGTAAACTTAATTATCGCGGGTTTACATTCATACGCATAGAGAAATAAAATAGGAGAGTGAATGTCACTTTCCTATTTTATTTTTGTCAACTTTTCTTCTTTTTTGAGAAAAACATGACAAAGTAGCAGTTGATTTTGTAAAATGATGTCGAGGACATTATATACTGTTCAAAAAAAATACATAGTTTTGGAAAAAAATCGAACAAAATTTATTATTCTTGTGAAGCATAATGTGGAAAGTGAAACATTTAGAGAAGTGCTTAAATAAACGAGAATAGCGCAACATAATAGTATAGAAGGGTAGGTGTGAACCGTTGTGGTAAAAATACACAGCGGGTAAAAATGGAAAATGAATCAAGAATTTTAATTGTAGATGATGAGGATCGTATCCGCCGTTTATTGAAAATGTATTTAGAAAGAGAACAATACACAATTGAAGAAGCGGATAATGGTGATACAGCTTTAGAAATGGCGTTACAAAATGATTATGATCTAATCCTATTGGATCTTATGATGCCTGGTAAAGACGGTATCGAAGTATGTAAAGGGGTTCGTGAGAAGAAAGCAACACCAATTATTATGCTGACAGCAAAAGGTGAAGAAGTAAATAGAGTACAAGGGTTTGAGGTAGGAACGGATGATTATATTGTGAAACCATTTAGCCCGCGTGAAGTAGTGCTTCGTGTGAAAGCGGTATTACGTCGTGCTGTACCAACAACATTCTTTACACAAGATACAACGACAAAAGATGTTACTGTGTTCCCTCATTTAACAATTGATAATGATGCACACCGTGTTACAGCAGATGGTAATGAAGTGAACTTAACACCGAAAGAGTACGAATTACTATTATTCTTAGCGAAAGCGCCTGATAAAGTATTTGATCGTGAACAATTGTTAAAAGAAGTATGGCAATATGAATTCTTCGGAGATTTACGTACAGTGGATACGCATGTAAAGCGTTTGCGTGAGAAGTTAAGCAAAAAATCACCAGATGCTGCGAAGATGATTGTTACCGTTTGGGGCGTAGGTTACAAGTTTGAGGTTGTGAACGACTGATGCTTTGGAGAAGTGTAGTAGGGAAGTTATGGATGACCATATTACTTCTCGTTTCGTTTGTGCTTGGATTTGTTGCGATTTTACTTTCACAGTTTTTTAGAACATATTATGTTGATATGAGTGAAGCAAGGCTTCAAAAAGTTGCAACAAGTGTTTCAGAGTTAATTGAAGAAGGTGCCGATGTAAAAACGATTGAGAATATCGCGTACAAATTCTCTGATCCACTTTCAAGGATCATTATCGTAGAAGATGGTAAAGAAATATCTTCTTCGCCGAAACAAGAAGGGTTAGTCACTCTTACAATGAATGATTTGAAAGAAGATAAAGAATTAGCGGCTGTTTTTACAGACAAAAAAGAAATTAAGAATAACATTAGAAAAGCCTCTAATAGTAGAAAGAATAAAAACACTGAAAATGATATTATGATTGTCGGAAAACCAGTACAGTCAAAAAATCAAAGTGCAGTGTTTGTATATGAATCTTTACAAGTGCCGATACAAGGTATGGAGAGAACTACGGATTTCATTTTCTTATCAGCAGGGATTGCGATTATATTAACAACTTTCTTTGCATTCTTCTTGTCTACTCGAATTACAGCACCACTCCGTAAAATGCGTGAGGTTGCTTTTGAGGTGGCGCGTGGGAAGTTTGATGCGAAGGCTCCTATGGTATCTCAGGACGAGATTGGTGAGCTTGCAACGGCCTTAAATCAAATGGGGAAACAGTTGAAGTTTAATATGAATGCCCTGCAGCAAGAAAAAGAACAGTTAGCTAGTATTTTAAGTAGTATGGCAGATGGGGTTATTACATTAAATCAAGAAGGTGAAGTCGTTGTAATCAATCCGCCGGCTGAACATTTCTTACAAGTTTGGCAAGAAGAAAAGGAAGTAGAGTTGAGTAAAAAACTACCTTCTGAACTTGTTGAACTATTCCATCTCGTTGTAGAAAGCGAACAACAACAAGTGGTTGAAATTAATTTACAAAAAGGTAACTATGTAGTTCTTATGACGCCGCTTTACAACCAAACGAAAATTCGTGGAGCTGTAGCTGTATTGCGTGATATGACGGAAGAACGTCGTCTTGAGAAGATGCGTCAAGACTTTATTGCGAATGTATCACATGAACTTCGTACACCGATGGTAATGCTTCAAGGGTATAGTGAAGCGATTTTAGATGATATTGTGCAAACGAAAGAAGAAATTAATGAGTTTGTTCAAATCATTTATGATGAATCCGTTCGTCTAGGTAAACTTGTAAATGAATTATTAGATTTAGCACGTATGGAAAGCGGTAATGTAGAGTTACATATAGGTGAAGTTGATATTCATCCTTTCGTTGAAAAAATAGGTCGTAAATTCCAAGGAATTGCAAAGGATAAAGAAGTCGCATTAACGGTTGATTTCCAAAATCCAATTGAGCAATACCCGTTTGATGCAGATCGTATGGAACAAGTATTGACGAATTTAATTGATAACGCAATTCGTCATACGAATGCAGGCGGACATGTAACGCTTGTAATTGATACGAAAAATAATGGGCTTATTTTTGAAGTGCAAGATTCGGGTGCCGGCATTCCAGAAGAAGATATTCCATTTTTATTTGATCGTTTCTACAAAGCTGATAAAGCAAGGACACGTGGAAAAAAAGGTGGAACAGGACTCGGACTTGCGATTGCAAAAAATATTGTGCAAGGCCATGATGGTAAAATTACTGTTTCAAGTGTTGTTGGAGAGGGAACTACATTCTCTGTATATTTACCAAATCGTATAATTTAGATATATGTTTTTAAAGTTGATAATACATAAAGTTCTACTGTTTTTTATTTTTTTGTAAATAAATAATAGTAGAACTTTTTTTCTATCGTAGTCGAATGAAGAATAATAAGAGGGGTGTCGTGAAGCGATGAAATTATACACAAAAACAGGAGATAAAGGGATAACAAGTGTAATAGGCGGCAGAGTGGATAAAGATGATATCCGAGTTGAAGCATATGGCACGATAGATGAGGCGAATTCTCATATTGGATATGCGATGACGAAGCTACAAGGCGGGTCTTTTGGAGATATTTACAATGAACTTGAAAATATTCAACACGAACTATTTGATTGCGGGGGAGACTTGGCGATAGTAGAGGGGAAAATTTCTTATAAAGTAAAGATCGAAATGGTCGAAAGCTTAGAAAGAAGGATTGATTCGTATATAGAAGAAGCACCGCCGTTAGAGCGCTTTATTTTACCAGGTGGAAGTGAGTCGGCAGCAGCTATTCATATTGCACGTACAGTTGTAAGGCGGGCAGAACGATGTATCGTGTCTTTACAAAAAGAAGGGGAAATAAATGAAGTTGTTCTAAAGTATGTAAATAGATTATCTGATTATTTGTTTGCAGTAGCTAGAGTAATAAACGCTCGATTACAAGTAAAAGATGTGGAGTATAATCGCAGTGCAATCGTTTTTCGTGATAAAAAAGAAAAGGAAGTGGAGTGATTCACTTTCTTTTTTTGTATACTTTTTTCTGTAATATACCAAAATAGAGAAGGTATGGTGTTAATTAGAAAACGGAGGATATATATGAAAGTGTTAAAATGTGGCGTCATGTTATTGACAGTACTGTTTTTATCTCAATTACATGTGTACGCAGATGGAAATCGATGGACATGGCCTGTTGAAGGGCAGATAAGTGATTATTTTGGGACAAGGCATGGAAAACACTACGGTATAGATATAGCGGCACCGATCGGCGCGCCTGTGGCAGCTATTCAAGAGGGGAAGGTAACAAAGTCTTATTATTCAAGTAGTTATGGAAACGTTGTATTTATTAAACATGGAGAATATGAGGCTGTGTATGCACATTTAAATAAGAGATATGTAGTTCAAGGGGATAATATTTCAAAAGGAAAAATAATTGGAGAAGTAGGAAATACGGGAGAATCGCGAGGTGCACACTTACATTTAGAAGTTCATCAAGGCAGATGGACGATGGCGAAAAAGAATGCAATGAATCCATTGCTTGTTTTAAATGAACAAAGAAATGAAGTCGTTTCCTCATCGTTATATGTCGTGCAAAAAGGGGACACTTTAGTTAGTATTGCCCGGAAATTTAGTATGACAGTTAAGGAAATTAAAGAAAAAAACGGCTTGCAGCAAGAGCTGATTTATCAAAATCAACAATTATACGTAAAGTGAAAAAAAGAGCTAGTTTAACTAGCTCTTTTTTACCAAAAAATAAAGACACATATAAATCCAGAAATAGCTAAGTAGCTATATAAGTAAAATACTTTTGTTCTTGTTTTTTCGTTTGTTCGAAACAGTACAATAGTCGGTTCAATTAAACCGATTGTCAAACAAAGTAAACCAAGAAGCATACAGCCGATTGAAATGGAGTACAAGGCGATTTGTGGTGCTTGAAATGGAATCATCCATTTTAATAAAAATGCAATAAGTGCAGTGTAGCAAATGCTGCCGATGTATTTATTCAACGGTGCATTAGAACGGAAACCTGGAAGTTTTTTTAAGAAAGAGCGGGAAACAACTTCAGTTTGTAAAGATGTATGCTCTTCGATTATCTTTTGAGCTTCTTTTCCTTTTTGAAAAAGGGATAATATCCAGTTCCGCTCACCTTGAAAAATAAATTGAGAAGTTGTTAAATAATGATCCACCTTCACTTTATTCCAATTCTTCCACGGATGACGCTCACACAATTTTAATTTACTCTCTGTTTTTTTATCATACTGATAAATACTGATGCCATCTTCGTCGAAAGCAGCATAGTATGTCTCTCTTGAGAATGTGCCTAAATCAATTGGACAGTAGAAAAGTAATTCTTTTTTCAAATAAAAGTATTCTTTTCTTAAGTTTTTTTTCATTGTTTCTCGAATAGAGTGTCTCTTTTCTTTCTTCATGACATTTCCTCCATAATCCAGAAAATGTTCTTATCTTAACAATTCAACATCTTATCACTTTTAATTATATATGACTAGGGGATTCATAGGAGAAATGCCGAATTGTAAAAAAACTGGGGTGTATTGTAAAATATAGTGATTGGTTTTTGATTATATAAAATTAATAACTTATTTTTAATAAGTTACACTTTTTTTGTTCACAATACAATCGTGTTGTTGTATAATGAAGTGGAAAATAGAATATCGGTCTATCTTCGGGGCAGGGTGAAAATCCCGACCGGCGGTGATGAACTATATGTGATTTTGTTCTAAGCCCGCGAGCCGTTAAGGCAGGATTTGGTGTGATTCCAAAGCCGACAGTACAGTCTGGATGGGAGAAGATGGAGGTTCAAGCGTTCAAAAAAGATATGAATTTGAACGTCTGTTTGATGTGCCTTAAATTCTCCCTTTGTGTAAAACACAAAGGGTTTTTTCGTTCTATGAAAAAGTAGGCATAGCAGAACCTTTCCACTTTCCATGAGATGATCGATGGAAAAGGAGAGAGAAAGATGAAACAAAAAAACAGTGTAGTGCAGATGGTGAGTGTAGCAATGCTAAGTAGTATTGCATATTTACTGATGATGTTGGATTTCCCGTTCCCAGGGCTTCCGCCATTTTTAAAAATTGATTTTAGTGATGTACCAGCTCTAATTGCTGCGATTATTTTCGGGCCAGTTGCAGGGATAATTGTAGAGGCGATAAAGAATATTTTACATTACGGGATTCAAGGGAGTTTAACGGGAGTGCCAGTTGGAGAAATTGCTAACTTTATTGCAGGATGTTTATTTATTGGACCGGCAGCTTTCTTATTTAGGAAGTATCGTACTGTTAAGAGCTTAACGACAGGATTAATGCTAGGGACAATTACAATGGCGCTCATTATGAGTGTATTAAATTACATCATTATATTCCCAGCTTACACTTGGTTTTTAAATTCACCAGCTATGTCTAGCGAGGCTATAAGAACAACGGTTGTAACGGCAATCTTACCATTTAATTTGATTAAAGGAATTGTTGTGACAATTGTATTTGTAGCGTTATTCTCACGCCTGAAAGTATGGGTGTTTGCAAAAATGAAAAATGCATAAAATATAAAGTGAAACTTTAATCAGTGGGGGTTTTGTTCCTCTCCCGCTGATTATCATTCCTCACCAATCGGGCCTTTACGGGCAGCCCGACCCTCACCTAACTTCTTTGTTTTCGTTGAATTTTGAGGTGGGGGTCTTACGGCCTGGCAAATAGCGGGGTAAAATAAAACCATTAGTAGTATGGAACTACTAATGGTTTTTTATTAAGGAGAATGAAAATAAAAAAACAAAAAATACCCCTCTAATTAATGAGGGGTATTTTTTGAAGTTAATAAAAGACTATTCGAATTTTAAAGCATCGCCGTCGAATGATTCGTCAGCAACTTTAATTGAGTCAGTTGGACAACCTTCGAATGCATCCATCATATCTTCAACTAATACATCTGGAATTTCAACGATACCTTGGTTATCGTCTAACGTTACAAATGCAATACCTTCATCATCATAATCATAAATGTCTGGTGCAGCAGCGCCGCAAGCACCACATGCGATACAAGTATCTTTATCAACGATTGTATATTTTGCCATCTTTTTTCCCTCCTGATAATATGTATGTGAAAAGCTCGCCATAAAAATTATAATCTTATTGTAAAACGGTTTTTAAAACTTTTCAACATAAAATTATAATGATAATGCTTATCAATTAGAGTGTCAACTAATTTTTGAATTATGTCATAAGATTTTCAAAATACGTAAATGTTATTTCGTTTGGTACAATAGAATATATACAAGTATATATTGCCGATATGATAAGTTTAATCAGTAACGGTAGACGTTGTAATCATACAAAAAAGCAATTAAGTTAGATTGAAAGGTGGAAGCGGTAATGCAACTACAATATACTTTATTGTATTGTTTAAAACAATTGAATGGTGAAAGGACCGTTTCTTCTATTTATTATTTATTAAAGGGAAAACGTTCTTCGCAAACGTTACAAGATGGAAATATGTTCCGAATTTCTTTTTTGTTTGGAATATATAAATCGTTAAATAGAACTGAATATGATCGTGAAGTTGCAAAGTTGTTGCAAGCAGATTTGATTCAAGAAATACATGAAAATACATATTTGTTAACATCTAAAGGTAAAATGCAGTTACATACATGGGAGGAAGTGTATGCTTTTCCAGCGCATTTACATGGTTTGCACTATGGTGAATTAGGTGAAACATTTTGGAAAAGATTATCATTAATTATTCAAACTATATCTAATTTACAACAGAATAATACGAAGTTTATTCCTATTCAACAAGATACAGAAATAATGGTGTGGGTAAAACGCTTTTTAACAGGTATACCGTATAGGCGAAGTGAATTGGCAAAAAGATTATGGGGAGAAATACATAATCTTCTAGGAAAAGGTAATGCGATAGAAGCGACGATTGTAACATATCGATTAACAGGATATAAACGTATCGGTTATACATTGCAGCAATTAGCGGAAATTACGAAACAAGATATATTCAGGGTGTACTTTTTATTTTGGGGTACAATTCACTTCCTTATACAAGAAGTTCGTGATAAAGAAAATGAATTTCCGCTATTAGCTGAGATTATCTCTTATCCAAATGAGAGAGCTGAACTATTTAGTTTATCAACGAAAAAAACATATAATTTTTGGAGACAAGGGCGCTCTTTAGATGAAATAGCGACAATTAGAAATTTAAAGGTTGCAACGATAGAAGATCATTTTGTTGAAATTGCATTGCGAGAGAAAGATTTTTCTATCGAGATGTTTATGGAAAAAGACAAAATAGATAAAGTAACAAAAGTAATTGATGCATTACAAACACGTAAGTTGCGTGAGTTGAAACAAGCGGTTGGAGAAGATATCTCCTATTTTGAGGTCCGTCTTGTATTGGCACGGATGGAGGGTATAAATGAAACTTGAGGAATATTTATATAGGTGGTTTGGATATTCTGAATTTCGTCCAGGTCAAAAAGGGGTAATTACAGATTTATTGGAAGGAAAAGATGTTATAGCGATGCTTCCGACTGGAAGAGGGAAGTCTATGTGCTATCAACTTCCAGGGCTAATGCAAGAAGGAACCGTGCTTGTTGTATCACCATTATTATCTTTGATGGAAGATCAGGTTACACAATTAAAGTATGTTGTGAAAAACCGAGTGATAGCATTTAATAGTTTTCGGACAGTATATGAAAAAAGAGAAGCGATGAAAAAATTAGCTTCATATAAATTTATTTTTGTTTCACCAGAGATGTTGCAGTCGGAATTGTTAATAAGAGAATTGAAGAAAGTTCATATTTCATTATTTGTTGTGGATGAGGCTCATTGTATTTCGCAATGGGGTTATGATTTTAGACCAGACTATAAAAAACTAAATGTAGTCATTGAGAATATCGGGTCTCCTGCGGTGCTAGCATTAACAGCAACAGCGACGAAAGATGTACTTCGAGATATAGCAGAGAGTTTGAGTTTAAAGAATGTTGCGCAGCATGTATACTCTATTGATCGTCCAAATATTGCAATGGAAGTACAATTTGTGGAGACGATAGAAGAGAAGAAAGAAGCGCTTTTGGACCAGGTGATGTATTTACAAGGGCCAGGGATTGTATATTGTTCAAGCAGAGCGTGGACAGAACGTTTAACGGAATATTTAAGAGGAAAAGGCGTGACAGGTGTCGCTTTTTATCATGGCGGTATGGAACATGAAGAGCGTATGTTAATTCAACAGCAATTTATGAATGACCAGTTGCAGCTTGTAATATGCACAAGTGCTTTTGGTATGGGAGTAAATAAGTCGAATACGAGATATATTATTCATTTCCATTATCCGACTAATATAGCTTCTTATTTACAAGAAATTGGAAGGGCTGGAAGAGATGGTGAACCGAGTATAGCTATCTTACTATGTAGTCCGTTAGATCACGATTTGCCAATTTCAATAATTGAAGATGAATTGCCACGTCAGTCGCAAATAAAATTTTTATTTTCTTTACTACAAGAAAGAATGTTTCAAACGAAAGAATTACCAATAGAAGAGGTAGAAGAAATTTGTTATAATGCAGCAAGATTTAATGAACAATATTGGCGTTTCATCCGCTATCATCTCGAACAGCTTGGAATCATACAACAGCGAAAATTAAAATTAGAGAGCTTGTCAGATGAAATTATGAACAGATTAATAGCTGAAGTAGAAATAAGGCTGCGTAATAAATATAGTGAGCTAGAAAACATGAAATCATGGATACAAGTGAAAGGATGTAGACGTGAATATTTGCTGCAACAGTTCGGTTATAGAAAAGAGAACGAGTTAAAAAATTGCTGTGACTATTGTAGTATTACAAAAACAGATTATAAAAAAAGACAAGCGCAACAATCGGATTTCGACTATAATTGGGAAACAGAGTTACAAAAGCTTTTCGGTCTAGAAAAGATGGGGGAATGATGAACATTCAAAGGCATAATATTGAAGATATGAGTCCGAAAGAAATAAGGCTGAATCTGTATATCACACAGTTCATTATTATCGGTATCGGCTGTTTACTAGCGTATATATTATTCCGACATATAAAATCGGTGTATAGTCTGTGGAAATGGGAACCGGTGTCTATACTTATAATAGGTGGCTTATTAGCAATTGGTATTGTGTTATTAGATTATGTTGCAATGCGAGTATTTCCAGAGTCTTGGTTTGATGATGGTGGTATTAACGATAGGATGTTTCAAGGAATGTCAGTTATGCATCTACTCGCTATTACGTTCATTATCGGTTTTGCAGAAGAATTTTTATTTAGAGGTGTAGTGCAGACGCACTTTGGAATTGTAATAGCGAGTTTAGTATTTGCAGTGTTACATATTCGGTATATAAAAAAGCCATTTTTGTTTTGTTTCGTCTGTTTCATTAGTTTTGTCTTTGGTTATGTATTTGAATGGACAGGAAATTTGTTTATAACAATCTTTGCACACTTTCTTGTTGATTTTATAATGGGACTCCAATTAAGAAAATAAATGGAAGGTGGTGGTGAACAACATGAGAAAACGAATTCCTGATTTTGAAGAGGAATTAGAAGTTGAGCGAGTAGAAGAAAAAGAAGGTTTACCGCCGCGTAGTGAAATTCATAGAAATAAAGAGAAAAAACAAAAGTTTAAAATGAATCATATTTTCGTCCGAGTTTTAACATTTCTATTCATATTACTACCAATTAGTATCTTATGGTATACAGATAAATATATTCAAGTGAAAAGTGATGGTAATAACGCTGGAAAAAGTGCATTTGAGGTCATTTTCTTTGATTCAGCTAAATCTGAGTCACCATCTGAGAAAGTAGTAACGCATACGGTGAAAGAGGGAGAAACTTTAGAAAGTATAGCGAAGCAATATTTTTCAGATGAAACTGGGATCGAAGTGATTAAAAAGTATAATGATTTACAAGAAGATAAAGTGAGTGTGGGTCAAGAAATAAAAATTCCGATAAAAGATAAGTCCGCAAAGCAGGAGAGCTAGTAAAATACTTGTTATAAAAACTGAGGATTATCTTTATGAGGAAGGGAGTAAAAAATATATGATATGGATTATCTTATTAAGTACTCTCATATGTATTGGTATTATATTTCTTCTTGTAATGTATACAGAAGCAATGCGTAATACTGTGTTAGAACATACTTTAATATTTGAAGAATTTCCGAAAAGTTTTCAAAAAGTAAAGGTGTTTTTTATTTCTGATATTCATAGAAGAGTCATTCCAAGTACGTTAATTGAACAAGTAAAAGGAAAAGTAGATCTTGTAATTATTGGTGGTGATTTAGCGGAAAGAGGTGTCCCTTTATCAAAAATCTCTGCAAATATACAAAAGTTAAGAGAGATAGCTCCTGTATATTTTGTATGGGGAAATAATGATTATGAGATTGAATATCACGAATTAGATGCTTTGTTATTAGAAAATAATGTGAAAGTTTTAGATAATACAAGAGTTATATTTGAGTCTGAATTAGGAGAGAAAATTTGTTTGCTTGGTGTAGATGATGTTGGTTTGAAACGAGATCGTTTAGATTTAGCGTTGGCTGATTGTAAAGAAGATGGTTTTCGTATATTAATTAGCCACAACCCTGACATATTAAATAAAATGTCTGGAAAAGAACAAATTTCACTTGTGTTAAGTGGGCATACACATGGAGGACAGATTCGATTATTCCCGTCTAAAAAATATTTAAAAGGTGGCGTATATAAGCATTCCAATGTGACTCTTTTTGTTAGTAATGGATATGGAACGACGCTGATTCCACTTCGCTTTCGAGCACCTGCTCAAACACATATTATTACGTTATGCGGAGGGAAATGATGCCAACTCTAAACGGAAAATATAACATAAAAGCTGTTTCGAATATAATTGGAGTTCAGCCGAGTACGCTTCGTGCGTGGGAAAGACGATATCAAATTATTGCCCCAAAGCGGAATCATGCGGGGCATCGATTATATACAGAAGAGCATATTCAAATTTTGAAATGGTTAATGGACAAAGTTTCTTCTGGTATGATGATTGGACAAGCAGTTCAATTATTAGAAGGGAATCGTTTGCAGAGTAATGTTCAAGAAGAAATACATTACGATAAAGAAGTTGTTTTAGTGGACGATTTACTACAAGCTTTGTTAAAATTTGATGAAATTACAACTTCTGCATTGTTAAACGAGGCTTTTAGTATTTATGCAACAGAAAAAGTTATAGCAAGTATGATTCTTCAAGTGACAAATAAATTGTTAACGTTAAAAAATAATAATGAAGTTACAATGGTGCAATTCCAATATGTCGTATCATTTTTACAAACTCGTCTAGGAATGGTGTATCATAATGCATCATCGTTTTCTTCTATACACAAAGTTGTTGTGTTAGAAAATAATATGTTGAAAGGATTTGTTTTCTCAACGTATTTACGCTTAAAAGGATATGAGGTGATATATATTAGGTCGAACTTAGCAGAAGATAGTATTTTGTTAGCTGTTGAGCAAATACAGCCTACATATGTAGTAGTCTCTTTTGATGACGGAAGAGAACTTAAGAATGCGATGAATTACTTGAGTTTGTTGCAAGAAAAAAGTGAGAACCTTTCTGCTGGGTTTATAGGAAAAATAGGTGCTCGAGATCAGTTGAACATTCAAACAAGCTTAATTGGTGATACGAAAGAAGAATGGGATGATTGGTTAAAAATGTTAGAATAGTTGTTCGAAAAGAACCATCTATTTTCTATTTCATATAATAAAAATTATATTCACTGGTTGCGCAGGGAGGGTATGAGATGAGGCTGGAACGATTAAATTACAATAAGATAAAAATTTTCTTAACATTTGATGATTTATCTGAACGAGGATTAACGAAAGAAGATTTGTGGAGAAATGCACCGAAAGTTCAGCAATTATTTCGTGATATGATGCAAGAAGCAAATAAGGAACTAGGATTTGAAGCGGATGGTCCGATTGCAGTTGAAGTATTTTCTCTACAAGCGCAAGGAATGGTCGTAATTGTAACGAAAGAACATCAAGATGTGGATACAGATGATGAGTTCCGTGACGAGTTTATTGAAATGCAAGTGACTCTAGATGAAAGCGAGCATATACTTTATGAGTTTGCTACACTAGATGACGTAATTAACCTGTCGAATCGTTTATATAACCTTGATGTAACTGGCGGAAAGCTATATACGTGGGATGGGCGTTTCTATCTTTGGATGGAAGAAGAGGAGCAAGTTCAATTACTGAAGGCAGATTTTATAGCTATTTTAGCGGAATATGGTAATCCGTCTACAGCAACTATTTATCGTTTAATGGAGTACGGTAAAGAATTAATGGCTTCTCAAGCAATTGAACAAATACACCATTACTTTGTAAAAAAACAAAACCTTAGCTAATATAACATGGCTAAGGTTTTGTTTTTTTATTTGGAAAAACTAAAAGTATGGTCTGAAAATTTCAAAACGACTCATGGTATAGAGTGAATTATAAATACTTGAGCATTCTTTATTGTATTTAAATATATCTTTTCAAGGCGCTGTATGTAAGTGAAATAAAAAATATTTAAATATTTAAGTATTTTACTTTTCTAAAAGCAATAAAAGGACTATAATGATAGTGAAAACGCTTGCAACAGAAAATAGTTTGTATATATTTGTTAGCGTTTTCTATTGCATTCCAAATTTAACGGTGTATACTAGGCAATGAAGGTTTACTAAACAAGTGAAATTACAGGGGGTTTACTTACTATGGTAGCCGAAAAGGGAACTCAAACAAAAACACAACAACAAAGGGAACAACATTTTGAACTATTGAATTCGACACAAATTGTTATTAGTGAAGCATTAGAAAAATTGGGTTATCCAAACGAAGTATATGAATTATTAAAAGAACCAATTCGTATGATGACAGTGAAAATACCAGTTCGTATGGATGACGGGACTGTTAAAATATTTACAGGATATCGTGCACAACATAATGATGCTGTTGGTCCAACGAAAGGTGGAATTCGCTTCCATCCGAATGTAACAGAAAACGAAGTGAAAGCACTTTCAATCTGGATGAGTTTAAAATGTGGTATTGTTGATTTACCATACGGCGGAGGTAAAGGTGGAATTATCTGTGACCCGCGTGAAATGTCATTCCGTGAGTTAGAAAGATTAAGCCGCGGTTATGTACGAGCAATTAGCCAAATCGTAGGACCGACGAAAGATATTCCAGCTCCAGATGTATTCACAAACTCTCAAATTATGGCATGGATGATGGATGAATATAGCCGTATTGATGAATTTAATTCACCAGGATTTATTACAGGTAAGCCACTTGTATTAGGTGGATCACATGGACGTGAAACAGCAACGGCGAAAGGTGTAACAATTTGTATTCGCGAAGCTGCAAAAAAACGCGACATTGATATTAAAGGTGCGCGCGTTGTTGTTCAAGGATTCGGTAATGCTGGTAGCTTCTTAGCTAAATTTATGCATGATGCAGGCGCGAAAGTTATTGCAATCTCAGATGCTTACGGTGCATTGCATGATCCAAACGGATTAGATATTGATTATTTATTAGACCGTCGTGATAGCTTCGGTACAGTAACAAAACTATTTAATAATACAATTTCAAACAAAGAATTGTTAGAACTTGATTGCGATATTTTAGTTCCAGCTGCAATTGAGAACCAAATTACAGAAGAAAATGCTAATAATATTAAAGCAAAAATCGTTGTTGAAGCTGCAAATGGTCCGACAACATTAGAAGCAACTAAAATTTTAACAGATCGCGGCATTTTACTTGTTCCAGACGTATTAGCAAGTGCTGGTGGTGTAACGGTATCTTACTTCGAGTGGGTACAAAATAACCAAGGTTACTACTGGACTGAAGAAGAAGTAGAACAACGTTTAGAAAAAGTAATGGTAAGATCATTTGATTCTATTTATGAAACAGCACAAGTTCGTAAAGTGAACATGCGCCTAGCAGCGTATATGGTCGGTGTTCGTAAAATGGCTGAAGCAAGTCGCTTCAGAGGTTGGGTATAATATTATATTGTGAGAAAACGTGATTCCTTTCGAGGGAATCACGTTTTTTTGTTGAAGTATTAGTGTGAGGTGTTGTATATGGAAAATGAAATGATGGAACGAGTAGAACAATTAGAAGAAAAGGTGAAGAGGTTAGAGGGAGAACTCGCAAGAACGATGAAAGTCCAAAAAACAAGTAGCGTTCGGGTGTTCGGAGAAGGGCTATTGTTTTTAATATTTGGTGCAGTTGTATTAGGACCGATTATAGCCTTCGTAATCTCGATTCTTACTTGGTTGGCTGAAAAATAAAATAAAAATAAAAAAGAACGCTTGTTCTACACGAACAAACGTGCTATACTCTCCTTAGATAAACAAAACGGAAATGATTTTAAGGAGAGATAAATGATGAAAATGACAGTAGACCAAAGATTTATGATGCCAGCAGATGTTGTAGAACGAGTGGAAGTATTAAGAAACAAACAAAGTAAGCGCGGCACATTATTGCAATCAGTAAATAAATTTTTCGGTTTAGATACGAAAGAAGATTGTGTTTGGTTTTACGGTTTTTATGGAGTTGCTGTAAGTATTTTACTATTTATGGTGTTCACATCAAATATTTTCGATTTTCTCTTCGCGTAAGAAATATGCTATAAGGACATTGCTACCGAATACATATATAAGGAAGTAAAGTAATCTTCTGAAGCGGGAGTTGGTAGTAATGGCGATGTTTCCTATAGAGCGTAACTATATTGGATATGGAAGTTCACGACCGGGAATTCCTCTTTCTAAAGTAAGGTTTATTGTAAGTCATGATACGGGGAATCCTGGTAGCAATGCGATAGGCAATCGGGATTATTTTAATGAGATACAACCGAAAGCCTCGGCACATACATTTATAGATGACAAAACGATATTAGAAATTATTCCTATAAATGAAGTTGCCTATCATGTTCGATATGGTGTGCCGGCCGATAATGACTTATATGGTTATGATGCCAATAAGGCTGCCATTGGAGTGGAACTTTGTTATGGCGGTGATGTTAACTTTTGGGAAGCGTATACTCGTTTTACGTGGTATCATGCGTACTTGTGTCAAAACTTCGGCTTGAATCCGAAAAAGGATATCGTATCACATAAAACACTTGATCCAGCTAGAAAGATTGATCCTGAAAATGTATTAGGGAAACAAGGTATTAGATTTCAGCAGTTTTTAGCAGATGTCTATCGGATGTACGTTTCGTTTAGATGACAAATATATGAAAAATGAATACAATATAGATAGGTGCCTACTGCTGTAAGTAGGTTTTTTCTTGTTTTTATAAATAGTGCAGAGGTAGAAGACTAGGAGTGAACAGAGTATGCAAAAAGAAGCAGTTATTATTATCGGAGGCGGTCCATGCGGATTAGCAGCGGCGATTTCGTTGCAAAAGGTAGGGGTAAATCCGTTAGTAATTGAAAAAGGAAACATTGTAAATGCGATTTATAATTATCCAACTCATCAAACATTTTTCTCTTCTAGTGAAAAATTAGAAATTGGTGAAGTAGCTTTTATTACAGAAAATCGTAAGCCAGTTCGAAATCAAGCGCTTGCGTATTATCGTGAAGTAGTAAAGCGTAAATCTGTACGTGTAAATGCTTTTGAACGAGTGGAAAAAGTTCAAAAAGATGGAGAAGTTTTTCAGGTTGAGACGACAAAGCGTGACGGAAGTAAAGAAGTATATATAGCGAAATATATTGTTGTAGCAACTGGATATTATGACAATCCGAATTATATGAATGTTCCAGGTGAGGAATTGAAGAAAGTAGCTCACTATTTTAAAGAGGGACATCCTTATTTTGATCGAGATGTAGTCGTTATAGGTGGGAAAAATTCGAGTGTAGATGCCGCACTAGAACTTGTTAAAGCTGGTGCGCGTGTAACAGTTTTATATCGCGGAAGTGAGTATTCACCAAGCATAAAGCCGTGGATTTTGCCGGAGTTTGAGGCATTAGTACGAAACGGCACAATTCAAATGCATTTCCAGGCTCATGTGAAAGAAATTACTGAACATACATTAACGTATACAGTTGATGGCGAGGTATATACAATCCAAAATGATTTTGTATTTGCGATGACTGGTTACCATCCTGATCATAGTTTCTTAACGAAAATGGGTGTTCGGATTGATGAAGAAACAGGACGTCCAATTTATGCTGAGGATACATTGGAAACGAACGCTGAAAATATTTTTATTGCAGGTGTAATTGCTGCTGGAAATAATGCAAATGAAATATTTATTGAGAACGGTCGATTTCATGGAGATGCGATTGCGCAAACCATTGCAACAAGAGAAATGTAAAAAGAAGCTGTCGAAATAAACTTCGACAGCTTCTTTTTTAATCGTGCATAAACATATTTTGGATTGTTTCATGAGAATTTGTATTCTCTAATGCAACTAATAATTTAATACGTGCTTTTTGGGCATTTAAACCGTATGTGAATACAATACCCATATCTTTTAATTGTTTGCCGCCACCTTCATATGAATATACATCTTGAACGATGCCGTTGAAACAGCGAGAAACTAATACGACAGGAATTCCTTTGTTTATTAATCGTTCTATACTAGGAAGTGTTCTTGGAGGTAAATTACCTTGCCCGAGTGCTTCAATGACAATCCCGTCTACTGGAAGGTTTTCAATTGCTGCTAACAATGTATCGTCCATACCAGCGTATGCTTTTAGAACAACTACGTTTTTAGAAATTTTATTTACTGAATATGTTTCGTGATGTACTAAAGCGTGATGGAATACAACACCGCGCTTTGTTACCATACCAATTGGTCCATACTGTGGACTCTGGAATGTTGCTACATTACTTGTATGTGTTTTCGTTACATTTGTAGCGCAATGAATTTCGTCGTTTAATACGACTAGAACACCTTTTTCTGCAGCTTCACTACAGCTAGCGACTTTTACAGCCGATAAGAAGTTATATAGACCATCAGCACCTAATTCATTACTAGAACGCATTGCGCCAGTCACAACGATCGGAATAGTTGCTTGCACTGTTAAATCTAAGAAATAGGCTGTTTCTTCTAATGTATCCGTACCATGCGTAATGACTACGCCATGAATGTTGTCTTGTTTTACTCTTTCATCAATGATGACTTGTAATTGTAACATTTCGCTCGGTGTCATATGAGGAGATGGTAGATGGAACACATCTTCAACGATTAAATCAACATCGCCTTCTAAATCAGGAATGAATTTTAAAAGAGGATTTTTTTCACCTGGTTGTACGACCCCAGTTTCTTTATCTTCCTCCATTGCAATTGTTCCACCTGTGTGTAAAACTAGGATTCTTTTCAATGCTTATACCCCTTTCAAGTAAAAAAATACATTTAGAACATAACATGTTTTGAGTAAATTCGACAATGGAAATGTATAAAAGTATGCCTCGAAAATGACAATAAAATTAACTGCTATATGTACGATGTATAAAATCATGAAACGAAATGTGTAAATATAGTATAGGAGGGAGCATTTACGTTGAAAAAGATGGAGAGAATTTTTATTCGTATATTAATAATACAATTCATTTGTCTTTGTGTTGTGCAATTGTTATTTATACATAAGTCATCAGTGAAATATTTATCTAAAATTGTTTATTATGAAGGTGTCATGGTAAAAAACAAAACAGAAATCTTACAGGTGAATAGGTAGTTTTCATTTTCTTCTAGTAAGGATTATGCTACAATAATTGAGGATTTAATGACGTGAAGCAAATGAGAAGAAGCAGGAGAATACCTGCTTTTCGTTTTGTTTTATAAGTGAAAAAATGAGGTGTTACAATGGATAAACGAATTTCAATTGCTATAGATGGTCCAGCAGCTGCTGGAAAAAGTACGGTTGCAAAAGTTGTGGCAAAGAAACTTTCTTACGTTTATATTGATACAGGCGCAATGTATCGTGCGATTACATATGCAGCCCTTGAGCAAAAAGTGGACATTGAAAATGAAGAGAAGTTAATGGAAGTTGTAAAGAATGTGAATATTGAGTTTCAACAAGGAGAAAATACACAACTTGTATTTTTAAATGGACAAGATGTTTCTGAAGTAATTCGTACACCTGAGGTGACGAATCGAGTATCTATTGTGGCGAAACATCGCCTTGTTCGTGAAGAAATGGTACGTCGTCAACAAGAGTTAGCGGAAAAAGGCGGCGTTGTAATGGATGGCCGTGATATTGGTACACATGTGTTACCAGATGCTGAAGTGAAGATCTTTATGCTTGCTTCTGTTGAAGAAAGAGCAGAAAGAAGACATTTAGAAAATACAAATAAAGGTTTCGATTCTAATTTAGAGCAGTTAAAAGAAGAAATTGCTCAGCGTGATAAATTAGATTCAGAACGCGAAGTTTCTCCTCTGAAAAAAGCTGATGATGCATTGGAATTAGATACAACTTCTTTATCAATTGAAGAAGTTGTCCAAAAAATTATGAGTATTGTTTCAGGAGTTTTTGCGAAATAAAGAAAGGGGATAACCTCTTTCTTTTTTTTGTTTATATATAAATGTAAAGGATACGTGAATTGTGAGTCTCTTTCCTTGACAAATGATCGGATTTGTAAGAAGTTAGTAAAAGAAGGATAAAACTTTCAGAATATATTCGCTATTATATTTCAAAACATACTTTCTTCAAGATGATTTTGCTGTATACTATTTATATAGGTTTAATATATTTTCTAGTGAAATGTATGAAAACTGAGTATGTGATGATAAATTCTTAAACATGCAAATGAAAACATTTGTTTTCATTTCGTATATACATAAAAAATGCTTTGTCAATTCTGTAGGGAGGTATTTCCATGGTAGAGAAAATGAATGAAGAAGTTATGGATTCAAAAGAATTACAAGTTGGTGACGTTGTTACAGGTTCTGTAACGAAAGTTGAAGAGAAACAAGTGCTTGTAAATGTTGGATACAAAACAGATGGCGTAATTCCAATTAGTGAATTAGCTAACGTTCATATTGAAAAAGCAAGCGATGTTGTAGAATTAGATCAAATACTAGAATTAAAAATTATTAAATTAGAAGAAGATGATCTTGTCTTATCTAAGCGTGCTGTTGATGCAGAAAAAGCATGGGTAGAATTACAAGAGAAATTTACTTCTGGTCATGTATTTGATGTTACTGTAAAAGATATCGTGAATGGTGGATTAGTTGTGGACCTTGGTGTTCGTGGTTTTATCCCGGCTTCACTTGTGGAAGTACATTATGTAGAAGATTTTACTGACTATAAAGGCAAAACATTAGCCGTGAAAATTGTTGAATTAGACCGCGAAAAAAATCGTGTAATTCTTTCGCATAAAGCAGTAGTAGAATTAGAACTAGATTCTAAGAAGAAAGAAGCAATTTCTTCATTAAAAGAAGGCGACGTTGTTGAAGGAACAGTACAACGATTAACGAACTTTGGTGCTTTCGTTAACGTTGGTGGTGTGGACGGTTTAGTTCATATTTCACAAATTTCACACGAACGTGTAGAACAACCTTCTGAAGTATTAGAGCAAGGTCAAAAGGTAAAGGTAAAGGTATTATCTGTTGATGCTGATACACAGCGTATTTCTTTATCAATTAAAGCAGCTCAACCGGGCCCTTGGGAAAATGTTGCTGGCGAAGTAAAAGCTGGAGATATTCGTGAGGGAGTAGTAAAACGTCTTGTTACATTCGGTGCATTCGTTGAAATTTTACCTGGCGTTGAAGGTCTTGTGCATGTATCTCAAATTGCAAATCGTCATGTGAAAAATCCAAATGAAGTATTGGAAATGGGACAAGAAGTAAAAGTGAAAGTGCTGGAAGTCCATGTAGCAGAGAAACGTATTTCTTTAAGTATAAAAGAAGCGCTTGAGGAAAATAATGTAATTGAAGATTACAGTCAGTATGAACCAAATGCTGATTCTGCTACTTTCCAATTAAGTGATATTATTGGTGAACAACTGAAAAAATTAAAGAAATAAAGAGGGGTACAAGTGGCAAGGGCAAAACGTAAATTAGATCATATTGAATACGCTCTTTCTACAGGTCAGTCTCGTACGCATGGCTTTCATGATATTGATTTTGTGCATCAAGGATTGCCAAATTCAAGTTATGACACAATAACATGTGAAACAAAAATCGGCGAACTTTCACTAAGTTCGCCGATTTTTATCAATGCGATGACTGGTGGTGGAGGAGAGAAAACGTTACATATTAATGAGCAATTAGCATATGTAGCGAAACATCATAATCTTGCTATGGCTGTAGGTTCGCAAATGGCGGCGTTAAAAGATGAAAGTGAGGCTGCTTCTTATAAGATTATCAGAAAGGTAAACCCAAATGGTATTTTCTTTGCTAATTTAGGTAGTGAGGCAACTATCGAACAGGCAGAGCGTGCGGTTGATATGATTGAAGCAAATGCGCTACAAATTCATTTGAATGTCATACAAGAGTTAACGATGCCAGAAGGAGACCGTGACTTTACTGGTGTACTTCAGCGTATTGAGAAAATTGTTTTAAATAGTAAAGTTCCTGTCATTGTAAAAGAAGTTGGATTTGGGATGAGCAAGGAAACTGTACAGCGGTTAGTGAGTATAGGTGTAACGGCAATTGATATTGGTGGACAAGGTGGTACGAATTTTGCTGCAGTTGAAAATGAAAGAAGACAACGAATGCTTTCTTATTTTAATAACTGGGGCATACAAACAGCTACCTCGATTATTGAAGCAACCTCTACAAATAATAACCTCTCTTTTATTGCATCTGGGGGCATACAAACAGCGCTTGACGTAGCGAAGGCAATCGCATTAGGGGCGAATACAACTGCTTTTGCTGGATATTTTTTACGCATTTTAATGCAAGATGGTATCGAGAAGTTAGTGGATGAAATTGATCTGTTACATAAAGATTTGAAATTTATTATGACCGCTCTTGGGGCGAAGACGATAGAAGAGTTACAATCTGTACCTCTTGTTGTAAAGGGCGAAACGTATCATTGGTTAATGCAGCGTGGGATTGATACGGTTCATTATAGTAGAAGATAAAAAATCAACCGTTTGGTTGGTTTTTTTATTTGCTGTTCTTTTTTAGTACTATAAAGTGAGGGATGAAATTAATATTCTATCAAAATAAAAATGAAATTAAATTATTGCGATGTATAAATATTACCTTGTAAAAGTTGCGACTGGAAAATGTAGATAATGTGCTACTGGATTATTGGATAGGGGTTAATTTTGCCAAGGAAAATAAGTGGAGGGAAAAATTAATCAACGGAAGATTCGTATATAAAATATTATTTTGATATAAATAAAAATCATTAAAATAATTATGTAAAAGACGGTTTCGTACAATATCGAAACCGTCTTTTGTATTCATTAGTGCTGATTCTGCTTGCGAGCTTGCTCTGGTGTATCAAGCCCAGTAGCACCCGGATATTGTAGTGATTGATCACGGTCAGATTCAACGCGGCGTGATTCTCTTAGTTTTCGTTCTTGACGATCTTTACCCATAATGAATAGCACCTCCTTATTAAAAGTGTTGCTGTTATATGAAAAAACTATGCGCGAAGAAAGAGGATTAACTTTCATAAAAAGTTCCCATAATGGAAAACATAGGAGGTGAAATGATGGAAGGGAGTACTTTTTATTTTGTAGCTTGGATAGGGTGGATTGTCGTAACTTTTTTTATGAAAAAGGATTCTATCCGGTGGAAGATAAGCGCTTGTATATTGATTTTTATTATTTGCTCTCCGTTACATGTAACGGTTGCTTCATTCACGGTATCAGTAAATGCACTTTTACTTTCTGTTGTTGCTTTTATAGGAATCGCACTATATTCTATTTGGAAAAAATTATACAGCTTACTCTCGGCACTTATTATTGCAATGTTATATACAAGTTTTCATTTGTTAGAAGTATATGATCCAATTTGGATTGTGGTGGACAGGTTGTTTTTGTTAAGTAGTGCTCTTGTGTATGCATCGGTGTTATTACATGAGGATCGCATATTACGATTATGTTCTCTTTATATAGGAATGTTACAGGGAGAGTTGTTTGTGACACTTATTTTTCGGAAGCTACATTTTCCTTACGATTACGGTAGTTTATCTTTTTTTGATATCGTCGCCGTTTCTACATTGTTCATGGCAATTTTGTTTTGGATTGCAAAAGCATCAATATACATGGAACAGTTCAAGAGGAAAACACGTAAAAGAAAGGCGAGGGTAATACATGACTGAATATACACCGGCCATTTTATGCGGCGTAATAGCGGGGACAGTAACGAGAGTGCTAATGCTCCGGACAGATACGCGGCAATATCCAACGAGGCTCCACGGGAAAATTATTCACATTGCGATGGGATTAATTGCAGCGGCTTTAGGAGCGATTGCGATTCCGTCTATTTTGAAAAAAGATTTTTCTGCCATTACGTTTCTTACGTTAGCAGCAACACAGTTTCGTGATGTGCGAAATATGGAAAGAAATACACTTCAACAATTAGATGGATATGAGCTCGTACCGCGTGGAAATACATACATTGAAGGAATTGCATTAGTTTTTGAAAGTCGTAACTATTTGTCGATGTTAACGTCGTTTGCAACGACGTTTGCGTATATAGGGTTCCGTTCATGGATTGCTGGAGTAATTATGGCTATAATCTCATTTTTTATCGCGAAAAAATTAATGTCTGGTAAGAGGTTACATGATCTTGTTGATATTGAGCATGTTCCACTTCGTTTTGAGGGAGCGGGGCTGTACATTGATAATATTTATATTATGAATATTGGATTGCCAGCAAGACAAGAGGAAATTATGAAATATGGGATGGGCTTTATTTTAAGGCCGAAATCAATTGATGCGATGGTGACAATCTCAAACTTAGGACAAAGGCAAGCTATTTTACATGATGTGTCTGTTGCTTTAGGGATTTATAGAGATTCTGGTACGCCGGCGCTTGTACCGTTAGCAAAGCGTGATTTAGAAGATGGTAGGGTTGGGATTTTTGTCTTGCCACAAGATCAAGATGCAGAGAAAGCGATAGGTGTCATAGGGAATGTGCCGACGTTAGAAAGTGCTGTTCATATGTCATCGGAAGCCCCGAAAGGAAGGGGAGATAAGAGATGATGTTAGAAAGTGTCATTCTTGCAGTTATTACAACGACCCCGGAGAAATTTGCTGGGGGTGCCCCTTTGTTTACTTGTGAATCGACAGAGGAATTAGAATTTGTTGCAAATAATTTAGAGGCAATTTTAGATGGTATTGCGCATCGCTTACAAGAGAATGTATATATTATTGTGAAACATTAGCAACGTGTGTTATAATGTGAGGTGTTTTGATACGTTGAGAAATATTCTGGAATGCAAATCCCTTCTTGCACAAAGAAGGGTTTTTTACATAATAAACAGATGTAAGTTGAAAGGATGAAAGTATATGCCGAAACCAGTAATAGCAATAGTAGGCCGCCCGAACGTAGGGAAATCTACTATTTTCAATAGAATTGTTGGAGAGAGAGTTTCAATCGTAGAAGATATTCCAGGTGTAACGCGCGATCGTATTTATAGCGCTGGAGATTGGTTAAATCATGAATTTAACATTATTGATACAGGTGGAATTGATATTGGAGACGAGCCATTTTTGACACAAATTCGTCAACAAGCTGAAGTAGCGATTGATGAAGCAGATGTTATCATTTTTATGACAAATGGTCGTGACGGTGTAACAGCAGCGGATGAAGAAGTTGCAAAAATTTTATATCGTTCAAATAAACCAGTTGTACTTGCAGTAAATAAAGTAGACAATCCAGAGATGCGCAGTGACATTTATGACTTCTATGCATTAGGATTTGGCGAGCCATTCCCAATTTCAGGTACACACGGATTAGGATTAGGTGATTTATTAGACGAAGCTGCACAGCATTTTCCAAAGATTGAAGAAGACGGATATGATGAAGATACAATTCGTTTCTCTTTAATTGGACGTCCAAATGTAGGGAAATCATCACTTGTAAATGCTCTTCTTGGGCAAGAGCGTGTAATTGTTAGTAATGTAGCAGGAACAACTCGTGATGCTGTCGATACACCATATAGCAAAGACGGAAAAGATTATGTAATTATCGATACAGCTGGTATGCGTAAAAAAGGGAAAGTGTATGAAAGTACAGAAAAGTATAGTGTACTTCGTGCACTAAGAGCTATTGAACGTTCTGACGTTGTTTTAGTCGTTTTAGACGGTGAAGAAGGAATTATTGAACAAGATAAAAAAATCGCTGGATATGCTCATGATTCAGGGCGAGCTGTTGTTATCGTTGTAAACAAATGGGACGCAGTGAAAAAAGATGAGAAAACAATGAAAGCATTTGAAGAAAATATCCGTGCTCACTTCCAATTTTTAGAGTATGCACCGATTGTGTTCTTATCTGCGAAAACGAGAAAACGTACACAAACGTTAATACCGGTTATCGATGAAGTAAATGAAAGCCATAGTATCCGTATTCAAACGAATGTATTAAATGATGTAATTATGGATGCGGTAGCGATGAATCCAACGCCAACGCATAACGGTAGCCGCCTGAAGATTTTCTATGCAACACAAGTTGCAGTAAAACCACCAACATTTGTTGTGTTTGTAAACGATCCAGAATTATTGCACTTCTCATATGAGCGCTTCTTAAAGAATCGTTTACGTGAATCATTTGGCTTTGTAGGGACGCCGATTCACATTATCGCTAGAGCAAGAGACTAATGGAGAGGATGTGATTTTATGACAAAAATCACAGTAGTTGGAGCAGGTAGCTGGGGAACAGCGTTAGCGATGGTATTAGCTGACAATGGACATGATGTACGTATTTGGGGAAATCGTTCTGAACTTATGGATGAGATTAATACAAAACATGAGAATAGTCGATACCTTCCAGGAATTACATTGCCAAGCACAATCGTAGCCTACTCTTCTTTAGAAGAAGCATTAGTAGATGTAAATGTAGTACTTCTTGTAGTACCAACGAAAGCGTATAGAGAAGTATTGCAAGATATGAAGAAATATATAGCGGGTCCAACTACTTGGATTCATGCAAGTAAAGGAATTGAACCTGGTACGTCAAAACGTATTTCGGAAGTGATTGAGGAAGAAATTCCAGAGAGCTTGATTAAAGATGTTGTTGTACTGTCTGGACCGAGTCATGCTGAAGAAGTTGGTTTACGTCAAGCGACAACTGTTACGTCTGCAGCGAAGCGTATGGAAGCGGCTGAGGACGTACAAGACTTGTTTATGAATAGCTACTTCCGTGTATACACAAATCCAGATATCGTTGGGGTTGAGCTTGGCGGTGCGTTAAAAAATATTATCGCATTAGCTGCTGGAATAACTGATGGACTTGGATTAGGTGATAATGCGAAAGCGGCATTAATGACACGTGGCTTAACGGAGATTGCTCGTTTAGGAAGAAAAATGGGCGGAAATCCGTTAACGTTTGCTGGTTTAACTGGTATGGGAGACTTAATTGTAACTTGTACAAGTGTTCATAGCCGCAATTGGCGCGCTGGAAATATGCTTGGAAAAGGACACTCTTTAGAAGAAGTGTTAGAAAGTATGGGTATGGTTGTAGAAGGTGTAAGAACAACGAAAGCTGCTCATGAATTAGCAGAGAAAATGGAAGTTGAAATGCCGATTACAGCTGCTTTATATGACGTACTGTTCAATGGGAATAACGTAAAAGATGCGGTAGGCTCATTAATGGGACGTGTTCGAAAACATGAAGTGGAAGCTATACCTGACTTGCTTTAAAGAAAAGCGACAGAAGTACATTTGTACTTCTGTCGCTTTTTATTTTTTTGGGTCTTTTCACCATTTTTTTATTTTTTGCATAGGATGAAGAGTAACTTGAGGAGAGGGTGAAAAGAATGGATAATAACATTTTTAATAACATTGAAAAAGAAGCGAAAGTGAATAAAGAAGATATTTTTAAATTAGCATCATCTGTACAAAATGCGAATTTACGTGATGAAACTGTACTTCGTCAATTGATTCATCAAGTGGCTCTTATGGCAGGACGTGAAGTGCCGAAAGAACAAGAGGATCAAATTGTAAAAGCGATTATTAACAATAATATGCCAGCAGATTTTGGCTCGTTAAGCAAAATGTTTAAAAAATAAAATATGAGAAACAAAGAGTTTGTAGATTGCATATGATAGCCATGAAAGTATGGGAATAGAGCTGTTTTGGGCATATTTGGTCAACCGAAGCGAGGGATACACTCGCTTCGGTTTTTATTTTTATATACATTAATGGAAAATGTGGAAATCCTGTTGATTAAAGTTACATATTCGCAAATTCGTAGTAAAATGTTCTTTTTTATTTGTTTAAAGATTTTAATTTGTTAAAATAGTATAAAAATAGATTAATAAAAAGGGGTGTGTATATGTCGGAAGGGCTTATAAAAATGTGGTTTGCTTTAGGTGCAATTGGATTTATGTTTTTTGCAGTAAGTTTTATTTTACTAAGCAGATATAAAATAAAGAATAAATTTTTGAAAGGGATTACAGCATTAGTAGCCTACACCCTTATGATTGTGTCAGGAATTGTTATTTTTCTTGTTGTATTTAGTGGACCTGTACAGCAGTAAAGGGAATGGACTCGAAAATGTAACATACGGAGCAAGTTATATTAGTATGAAAAAGGTGATTGCTAGTGAAAAAAGTACATATTATTTTAATATTTTGTTGTATGAGCTTTTTAACAGGATGTCTGTACCCGAAAGAAAATATGAAGCAAAATGCGGTTCCTTATGAAGATCAGCTGCAGGTTGTTCAAAAAGCTGTTGTGACATTTAAGGAGCAAAATGATGGGATATTGCCAATTAAGACGCGGGATATGAGTACACCTATTTATCAAAAGTATCCAATTGATTTTCAAAAGATTGCTCCGCGTTACATACAAGAAGCGCCAGGGAATGCGTATGAAAGTGGAGGGGTATATCAATACGTATTAATAGACGTTGAAACAAACCCGACAGTAAAGTTAATTGATGTTAGGATGGCTGAACAAATTCAGGAATTATCATTAAAGCTTAGGATGTATCGGGATGAACATCAATATCCGCCTTTTAAAAAGGTAATTTCAGATGGTGTGTATGAATTAGATTTCAAAAAACTAGGATATAAAGAGGTACCACAAGTGACAAGTCCGTATTCTGGTAAAGGACTTCCTTTTGTAATCAATGAAAAGGGAGAAATTTATGTTGATTATAGAATCGACTTATATGAAGCGTTGAAAAAAAATGAAGGGCAATTTAAGGAGGGGGAAGATATTCGGAATATACTTTCGAAAGACTCTCCATTTGTACCTGCGTATTCTTTACCGTATACGGTAAAGAATGGAGAACCAATTTTTTTAAAATCATAAGTCATGAACCTTTCTTTTAGTGAATAAGTTCTAGAAGAAAGGTTTTTTATGTTACACAACTTACGATGCAAACAAAAGATATTTTTTAATAGTCATATGAAATTGGACAAAATTATATGATATATTGTCCGAACTTCTAGAATACCATTATATTATATCAGATATTATAGGCAACGTTAGAGAAGGTATTAGTTGACTATAAATGTGGAATTATTCCCAAAAATATTGAGGGAGGGAATCACTTGGAAAAGGTAGATATTTTTAAAGATATTGCGGAACGCACAGGCGGTGATATTTATTTTGGAGTTGTAGGAGCTGTTCGAACAGGGAAATCAACATTCATTAAAAAATTTATGGAACTTGTAGTTATTCCTAATATTGAGAATGAGTCTGACCGTCAAAGGGCGCAGGATGAACTGCCTCAAAGTGCTGCTGGTCGTACAATCATGACGACGGAACCGAAGTTTGTTCCAAACCAAGCGGTTTCTATCGAAGTAGATGAAGGCCTTGAAGTGAATATTCGATTGGTAGATTGCGTCGGATATACGGTTCCAGGAGCAAAAGGTTATGAAGATGAGAATGGCCCGCGCATGATTAATACTCCTTGGTATGAAGAGCCTATTCCATTCCATGAAGCTGCAGAAATCGGAACACGTAAAGTAATTCAAGAACATTCAACAATTGGTGTTGTCATTACAACAGATGGAACGATTGGTGAAATTCCAAGAAGAGATTATATAGAGGCAGAAGAACGCGTAGTAAATGAGTTAAAAGAAGTCGGAAAACCTTTCATTATGATCATCAACACTGTACAGCCGTATCATCCAGATACAGAGCAATTGCGCCAAAGTTTATCTGAAGAATATGATATCCCAGTCATTGCGATGAGTGTAGAAAGTTTAAGGGAAACAGATGTGTACAATGTGCTGCGAGAGGCGTTATTTGAGTTCCCGGTTTTAGAAGTGAATGTTAACCTTCCGAGCTGGGTAATGGTGTTAAATGAAGGGCATTGGTTACGCCGAAGTTATCAAGAAGCTGTTCAAGAGACTGTGAAGGATATAAAACGTCTTCGTGATGTGGACCGCGTCGTTTGGCAGTTTAGTCAGTATGAATTTATTGATCGAGCGAGCCTAGCTGGCATTGACATGGGGCAAGGCGTAGCAGAGATTGATTTATATGCACCAGATGAATTGTACGATCAGATTTTAAAAGAAGTAGTAGGAGTAGAAATTCGAGGGAAAGATCATTTATTGAAGCTTATGCTCGATTTATCTCATGCGAAAATAGAATATGATCAAGTGGCGGATGCCCTACGTATGGTAAAGCAAACAGGATATGGTGTAGCGGCGCCTGCATTAGCTGACATGAGCTTAGATGAGCCAGAAATTATTCGTCACGGTTCAAGGTTTGGTGTGAAATTAAAAGCTGTAGCTCCATCTATTCATATGATTAAAGTAGATGTGGAGTCAACGTTTGAGCCAATCATTGGTACTGAAAAGCAAAGTGAAGAACTAGTTCGTTATTTAATGCAAGATTTTGAAGATGACCCATTATCAATTTGGAATTCTGATATATTCGGACGTTCGCTTAGCTCTATTGTGCGAGAAGGCATTCAAGCGAAACTATCTTTAATGCCAGAAAATGCGAGATATAAATTAAAAGAAACACTAGAAAGAATTATTAATGAAGGATCTGGCGGATTAATTGCGATTATATTATAAGAAAAAAATCCCTCTCATCGTAGAGGGATTTTTTTGATTTTTGCTTATGAAATAGAAAAATAAACAGTCATTATCTAATATATTGTTGTAAATTGTCAAGTTTCATCAGATTTTCACATTTTAAGAGTAACAATTTCCTTAAAAATATTGAATTATAAAGGAGAATCGTATAATATAGGCGTTGATAATGATTTATCTACATCTTTGTAGTATAGAATTTGCAAAAATTGCCTACAAATGAAAGTAAGACTCATTTTATGATCATTATACAGTCTTATCTTTGGGAGGAGGTGAATGGCATGAACAAGACAGATTTAATCAATGCTGTTGCAGAAGCAAGTTCCCTTTCTAAAAAGGACGCAACAAAAGCAGTAGACGCTGTTTTTGATTCTATCTTAGAAGCTTTAAAACAAGGTGATAAAGTACAACTGATCGGATTCGGTAACTTCGAAGTTCGTGAGCGTGCGGCTCGTAAAGGTCGTAACCCACAAACAGGTGAGGAGATTGAAATCGCTGCAAGTAAAGTACCTGCATTCAAACCTGGTAAAGCGTTAAAAGATGCGGTTAAATAATCCTTACATATTAACAGGGAAGAAGAGTTTCCTTTTGGGGAACTCTTCTTTTTGCTTTTAAAAACATAAATATGCTAGAATGTGTTCGTATCACTTTTAGGTTTTCGGGAGGGCTAGCGGATGGCAAAAGTTAATTTAGAACAAATTGAACATGCAGTACGCCTTATTTTAGAGGCAATCGGAGATGACCCAAATCGTGAGGGAGTACTTGATACACCAAAGCGTGTTGCAAAAATGTACGCAGAAGTGTTCTCGGGTATGCATGAAGATCCGAAAGAACATTTGCATAAAGTGTTCGGAGAAGATCACGAGGAGCTTGTACTAGTAAAAGATATACCGTTTTATTCGATGTGTGAGCATCATTTAGTTCCATTCTATGGAGTTGCTCACGTTGCATATATTCCGCAAGGCGGAAAAGTGACAGGGTTAAGTAAATTAGCTCGTACTGTAGATACAATTGCACGTCGTCCACAACTGCAAGAACGTATTACATCAACAGTAGCGAACTCTATTATGGAAGTACTAGAGCCGCATGGTGTAATGGTAGTAGTAGAAGCAGAACATATGTGTATGACGATGCGCGGTGTGAAAAAGCCAGGTGCGAAAACAGTAACAACAGCAGTGCGTGGTGTGCTAGAAAATGATGCTGCAGCACGTAGTGAAATTTTATCTTTTATTAAAACGAAGTAAAGAAAAGTGGGAAACTGCTTTTCTTTTTTTTTTATGTAAATAAATGATATAGTTTTAGGAAGGCAGAGTGAGAATAGAAAGACTACTAAAAAGAATGGAAGATGTTATTTAGTTCGATGGAAGTTTGGAAAGAGTAGCCAAGTTTTGGTTATAGAAAATAGTATGTATGTGTTATAATAAGTTTTATGAATTAGAAAACAAGGGTGATTTTTGTGTGTGACATCTACGGAGGGTATGCGGGTATAAGAGAGAAATTGATGGAGAAATTACGCCATCCTTATTTTATAAACTATATTGAAGAACCATTTATTGATGAAGAAAAAATAGCATTGTTATATGGTGCTTTAAAAGGTGCAAATTTACATATAGAACAAATTGAGCATTATGTAGTAACGATTATGCTTGTGCAAATTGCACTTGATACACATGAAAGAGTATCAAATAAAGCAGGGGCAGAAGCAAATGAATCGCATAAACGTCGCCAGTTAACAGTACTTGCAGGCGATTACTATAGCGGGTTATATTATTACTTATTGTCTATGAATCGTGATATTGTTTTAATTCGTGCGCTTGCTGAAGGAATTAAAGAAATTAATGAACACAAAATAATGTTATATCAAAAAGCGCATAAAACGATGGATGACATAATGGAAAGTGTAGTAACGATTGAGTCTGCACTCTTGCAAAAAACATGTGATCATTTTCATTTATCGCATTGGAAGCCATTTATAACGTATGTATTAGGGGAAAATCGTCTCCAAAAAGAATGTGAACTGTATGCTAATAAACAACATTCACCTGTTTTTCAAGCAGTTCAATCGATTTTGAGGGATAAAGCGGATGCAGAACCAGTTATTAATGGATGGATGATGGAATTGAGAAAGAAAGAAAATCAATTTTTAGAAAACCACACAGACATAAGCGACATAAACTCTGTGTTAAGAGATAAATCGAAGACATAAGCAATTTTACATTGGAAGAAGGTACGAGCATGCAACAATCAAAAGAAGAAAGAGTACATGATGTATTTGAGAAAATCTCTGATAAATACGATGTGATGAATTCTGTAATTAGTTTTCAAAGACATAAAGCGTGGCGTAAAGAGACGATGCGCATTATGGATGTAAAACCAGGTAACAAGGCTCTTGATGTATGCTGCGGGACAGCGGACTGGACCATTGCGCTAGCTGGAGCGGTAGGTGAACAGGGCAAGGTTGTTGGTTTAGACTTCAGTGAAAATATGTTATCTGTCGGTAAGCAAAAGGTAGAGGCGTTACAATTAAAACAAGTAGAACTTCTACACGGGAATGCAATGGAACTTCCATTTGAAGATAACACATTTGATTATGTAACGATTGGATTTGGTTTACGTAACGTACCGGATTATCTGCACGTATTAAAAGAAATGACGCGCGTAGTAAAACCAGGTGGAAAAGTAATTTGTTTAGAAACATCTCAACCAACAATGATTGGTTTTCGACAAGGGTATATTTTATACTTTAAATATATCATGCCGTTATTTGGAAAGTTATTTGCGAAAAGTTATAAAGAATATTCATGGCTGCAAGAATCTGCTAGTACATTCCCAGGTATGAAAGAATTGGCTAATATGTTTGAAAAAGCTGGACTTGAACGTATACAAGTGAAGCCGTTTACTTTTGGGGTAGCAGCGATGCATTTAGGTATGAAACCAGAATCAAAATAGAAAAAAGAAGTTTTAGGTTAAGGTGAACAATATGAAGTTACAACTTATGTACTCTTTTTTACGATCGGATATTAATGTGATAGAAAAAGAATTAAAAAAGACAGTTGCTTCTGAACAACCATTGGTAGAAGAGGCGGCATTACAACTTATTGAAGCAGGTGGGAAGCGAATTCGTCCTGTATTTGTGTTGCTTGCGGGGAAATTTGGAGATTATAAGTTAGATGCAATTAAGCATGTAGCTGTTGCGTTAGAACTTATTCATATGGCTTCTCTTGTTCACGATGATGTTATTGATGCTGCTTTTTTACGACGTGGTAGTGCGACTGTGAATGCGAAATGGGGGGACCGTATTGCGATGTATACAGGGGACTATCTATTCGCGAAGTCTCTTGAATGTATAACGAATATCGAAATTCCAGAGGCGCATCAGGCGCTATCGCATACCATTTTAGAAGTCTGTAAAGGTGAAATTGAACAAATTAAAGATAAATACAATTATGACCAAAATTTACGAACATATTTAAGAAGAATAAAGCGAAAAACAGCATTATTAATTGCTGCAAGTTGCCAACTAGGGGCGATTGCTGCTGGGGCTAATCGTGATACGGTGAATCGACTATTTTGGTATGGCTATTTCGTAGGGATGTCGTATCAAATTATTGATGATATTTTAGATTTTGTTTCAACGGAAGAGAAACTTGGAAAACCTGCTGGCGGAGATTTACTACAAGGGAATATTACGCTTCCTGCCTTATACGCTATGGAAGATCCAGTGCTTCGTAAGAAAATCACATCTGTACACGAAAATACAACAGCGGATGAAATGAAAGAAATTATTGAGGCTGTGAAAAATAGTGCAGCTATTGATAAGGCATTTGCGTTTAGTGAACGTTATTTACATAAAGCATTAGAAATCATAAAACCACTCCCACGTGGACAAGCAAAGTATGCATTACAAAATGTAGCAAAGTATATTGGGAAACGAAAATTTTAGTGTTTTTTCTAAAAAATAAAATAATCTCTCTATTTCAAAACTATTGCACAATTGTGATAAGGGTGTTAATATGTGTGTGGGGATATACAATTACATACATAATTCAGAAGTGGAGAGATTTTTTATGGAAAAAACATTTCTAATGGTAAAACCAGACGGTGTACAACGTGCATTCATTGGGGAAATCGTAGCTCGTTTTGAGAAAAAGGGCTTTCAATTAGTTGGTGCAAAATTAATGCAAGTCACTCCGGAAATTGCTGGACAACACTATGCTGAGCACACAGAGAAACCTTTCTTTGGTGAATTAGTAGACTTTATTACATCTGGCCCTGTATTTGCAATGGTATGGCAAGGTGAAGGTGTAGTAGATACAGCTCGTAACATGATGGGTAAAACAAGACCACATGAAGCAGCTCCTGGAACAATTCGTGGAGATTTCGGTGTAACTGTTGCGAAAAACATTATCCATGGTTCTGATTCGTTAGAAAGTGCAGAGCGCGAGATTGCTATTTTCTTTAAGGAAGAAGAATTAGTTGACTACTCAAAATTAATGAATGAATGGATTTACTAATTATTTTGAAATAATTTGTAAACGCTTTAATAACTGTGATAATAGTAGAAAGTGCAAGGAGAATAGGGGTATTCTTCTTGCACTTTTTTTATTGCAATTAGTTACGAAGTTAGAGCTGTTATGATATATTGATATGTAAAGTAAAAGGCCTATCGGAGAATAAGCGAATGGCTGATGTATTATTTAATTTCTTTTATACTTTTAGAGTAATGAAAGATAATATCATTGCTTAATATAGCGGGATAAATACATATACGAAAAGAGGAATGACGTATGCGATATATTACAGCGGGTGAATCTCATGGTCCACAACTTACAACGATTATAGAAGGTGTTCCGGCAGGACTGCCTTTAGTAGCGGATGATATAAATGAAGAGTTAGCTAGAAGGCAAAAGGGGTATGGGCGTGGTAGGCGCATGCAAATTGAAACAGATCAAGTGCAAATTGCAAGTGGTGTTAGACATGGAGAGACATTAGGTTCTCCAATTGCACTTGTTGTTGAAAATCGTGATTTTGCACATTGGACAAAAATTATGGGCGCAGAGCCTTTGACGGAACAAGAAGAAAAAGAAATGAAAAGGAAAGTAACAAAACCAAGACCTGGACATGCTGATTTAAATGGTGCGATTAAATATGGACATAGAGATATGAGAAATGTACTGGAACGTTCTTCAGCACGCGAAACGACAGTACGTGTTGCTGCTGGTGCGGTCGCTAAAAAAGTGTTAGCAGAACTTGGTATTACAGTGGCGGGCCATGTAATTGAAATTGGCGGTGTTGAGGCTAAGGAAATTACGTATCGTTCAATTGAAGAATTAAAAAGTATTACAGAAGCATCACCTGTACGTTGCTTAGATGAAGAAGCTGGTAGCCAAATGATGAAAGCAATTGATGATGCGAAAGCAAATGGTGATTCAATCGGTGGAATCGTTGAAGTGATTGTGGAAGGAATGCCAATTGGGGTCGGTAGCTATGTGCATTATGATCGAAAACTGGATGCAAAATTAGCATCCGCAATTATGAGCATTAATGCCTTTAAAGGTGTCGAGATTGGAATTGGTTTTGAAGCAGCACATAGACCGGGAAGTGAAGTTCATGATGAAATTCTGTGGAATGAGGAGCATGGATATACACGAAGAACAAATAATGCAGGTGGATTAGAAGGCGGTATGACGACTGGCATGCCAATTGTTGTGCGCGGTGTGATGAAACCGATACCTACACTATATAAACCTCTTCAAAGTGTAGATATTGATACGAAAGAGCCTTTTACAGCGAGCATTGAACGTTCAGATAGTTGTGCAGTGCCAGCAGCTAGTGTCGTTGCAGAAGCGGTTGTGGCTTGGGAATTAGCGACAGCTTTAATAGAACAATTCGGATTAGATCGTATGGACCTTATTCGTGAAAATATTGAGAAACATAATGAATATGCGAGGGGATTTTAATGGGAAACATACATATTCAAACAAAATCAAAAGAATATGATGTACATGTAGGAAAAGAATCGTTGTCACATTTGACAACAATCGTTCAAAACATGCGGCCATTTGTATCAAACATCATGATCATTTCAGATGAGGCTGTTGCATCTTTACATTTACAGACAGTTGTAGATGCATTGCAAATAGAGCAAAAAGTATTTTCATTCGTTGTACCGAGTGGCGAAAAAGAGAAGTCTTTTGAAAATTTCTATGCGGCTCATACGTCAGCTCTTGAAAATAAATTAGATAGAAATTCTTTAATTATTGCACTTGGAGGCGGGATGATTGGGGATTTAGCTGGTTTTGTTGCTGCGTCGTTTATGCGTGGAATTCGCTTTGTTCAAGTTCCGACGACTTTATTAGCTCATGATAGCGCAGTAGGCGGGAAAGTAGCGATCAATCATCCGTTAGGTAAAAATATGATAGGTGCATTCCATCAACCAGAAGCAGTTGTATATCATACGCCATTTTTACAGTCTCTTCCTGAAAAAGAGTGGCGTTCAGGTTATGCAGAAGTGATAAAACATGCTCTTATTGGTGATGTAGAGCTGTATCATTGGTTAAAAGAAGAAGTGCAAACATTAACGGATCTTCGTGATGAGAAGTTAATTCATATATTAACGAAGGCGATTCCTGTAAAGGCAAATATTGTATCGCAAGATGAAACAGAAAAAGGTGTACGTGCCCATTTGAACTTTGGACATACGTTAGGCCATGCTCTTGAAAAAGAACTAGGGTATGGAAATATTACTCACGGTGACGGAGTAGCGGTTGGAATGTTATTTGCTATATTCTTAAGTGAGCAAGTGTACAAGGTTGATCTTTCTTATGAAGAGATGAAGCAGTGGTTCTTAAAGTACGGCTATCCAAAAATGCCAAGTGATTTGAATGTAGAGCGTCTTGTTCAATTGATGAAACAAGATAAGAAAGCGAATGCTGGGACAATTCATATGGTGCTAATGCAGGAATATGGGGTAGTGAATGTCGTATCTATTCCAGATGAGACTGTTCATATTGCGTTAGAGGCATTTCAAAAGGATATGGTTTAAGAAGTGCGAAGTGCTTGTTTAGCGGTATTCTCGTAATAGTGACGGTTATGATAACCGATTACCGTATTGTAATCGAGTTGAATAAAATGACTGGGGGAAGAAAAATGAGAGTGAAAGAGCAATTGTTAACTTTGAGAGCATATGTACCTGGGAAAAATATTGAAGAAGTAAAAAGGGAATATGGATTATCAAAAATTGTGAAATTAGCATCGAACGAAAATCCATTCGGTTGTTCTACCCGTGTAACAGAAGCATTAACTTCTTTAGCGAGTCAATACGCTCTTTATCCAGATGGATATGCCTTTGAACTTCGGACAAAAGTAGCAAAATATTTAGGGGTTAAAGAGGAACAACTGTTATTTGGTAGTGGATTAGATGAAGTCATCCAAATGATTAGTCGTGCATTACTACACGAAGGAACAAATGTTGTAATGGCGAATCCAACGTTTTCTCAATATCATCACCATGCTGTTATTGAAGGAGCAGAAGTTCGTGAAGTACCACTTAAAGATGGCATTCACGATTTAGATGCGATGTTACAGCAAGTGGATGACAAAACGAAGATTGTATGGATTTGTAACCCGAATAATCCGACAGGTACATATGTAGAGAAACAAAGATTACTTTCATTTTTAGAATCAGTTCCTAAGTCAGCGCTCGTTATTATGGACGAAGCATATTATGAATATGCGGGGACAGAAGACTATCCGCAAACATTACCACTTCTTGAAAAGTATGAAAATCTTATGGTTTTACGCACGTTTTCAAAAGCATATGGTTTGGCTGCTTTCCGAATCGGATATGCGGTTGGTAATGCGAAGTTAATCGGTCAGCTAGAAGTAGCAAGGTTACCATTCAATACATCGACTGTAGCCCAATCTGTAGCACTTGCTGCATTAGAAGATCAAGCATTTTTACAAGAATGTGTGAAAAAGAATGAAGAAGGGTTACATCAATATTACGCATTTTGTAAGGAATATAACGTATTCTATTATCCGTCTCAAACAAATTTCATTTTCTTAAAACTGGGCATTACTGGTAATGAGGCTTTCGAACGATTAATGAAGAAAGGATATATTGTTCGTTCTGGTGCTGCATTTGGTATACATGATGGTATTCGTATTACTGTTGGTTTGAAAGAAGAAAATGATGAAATTATAGAATTATTGAAAGAGCTTGTAAAAGAGCAAGTAAAGAAAGAAGAAACATATTCTTAAGAGTGTGTGAAGGCTCCTATTATAGGAGTCTTTTTTATGTAAATAAAGATTGGTGAAGAAGGCCTGTAAAGCTCAATCCGTGCGGGTCAATAATTAATAAGGGAAGTTATTTGCACGGTAATGAAAGAAAACGGTACAATAGAAAGTAGTAATGCGGTATCGGTGTCATATTCGAATCGTTATCAGTGAAAGTACAAGAAGAATTATGCTCATTCAAAAGGTTGCGTTCTTACATCTAGTTGCTTATGATAAAGTGAAACTTTAATCAGTGGGGGGATGTTTATCCCCACTGATTATTAGCCCGCACCAATCGGGATTTAACGGGCAGCTCGCCCCCCTCAAACTTCTTTGTCTTCGCTGAATTTTGAGGTGGGGGTCTTACTGCCCGTAAATAGCGGGGGAAATGAACAGAAAAGAATATTTTTTAGAATTAAAGGAGACGTTTATGCAAAAGTTTGAACAGGCTGTTTCATATATTGAAAATGGTGAAGCGGAAAAAGGATTACAATTATTAAAAGAACAATTAAAAATTGCGAATGATGAAGAGAAATATGATATTGCTCGTTACTATCATACACTGGGATTTACGGATGAAGCGTTAGCTATTACAGAAGACTTGCGTTTATTGTACCCGGAAGAAAGTGAATTCACTGTATTTTTAGCAGAATTATATATTGATCTAGACAAAGAAGATGAAGCGATTGAAGTGCTTCATGACATTCCAGAAAATGATGATTTATATGTTCAATCGTTATTACTTGTTGCGGATTTATTCCAAATGCAAGGTTTTGATGATGTAGCAGAACAAAAACTATTAAAGGCGAAAGAAATGATGCCTGAAGAACCTGTTATTACGTTTGGATTAGCAGAGTTATATAGTAGTAAAGGTGAAGAACAAAAGGCAATCACTCATTATGAGTCGCTATTAGCGGAACATAAAGTAATGGGAGGTGTTGTCATTGCACTTCGCCTCGCAGAAACGTTAAGTGCGATTGGAAATTGGGAAGAAGCGATTTCTTACTACGAAGCAGGTTTAGAGGAACAAAAAGATATCCACTCATTATTTGGATATGCCTTCACATTATACCAAGGTGAAGAATACCAAAGAGCAATTGGTGCTTGGCAAGAACTAAAAGAATTAGATCCTGAGTATGCATCGTTGTATATGTATTTAGCGAAAAGTTATGAAAAAGAAGGAATGCTTCAAGAAAGCTATGAAACACTTCATGAAGGAATTAAAGTAGATGAGCTTTCTGTACCATTTTATGTAGAATTAGCGAACATTGCGGCGAAATTAGGAAAAATAGCGGAAGCAGAAGAAGTGCTTCAAAAAGCGCTTGAGTTAGATCCAGGACATTTAGGTGCAACATTAAAATATGCGTATATCTTAAAAGAACAAGAAAAGTATGAAGAGCTAATTGCAGTTGTAGAGCGTGCGATTGATAGCGGAGAACCAGATACACAATTACTTTGGGATCTTGCGTTTGCAAAAAAACAATTAGAAATGTATTCGGATGCATTAAAACACTATGAAAGTGCATATACTTCTTTTAAGAATCATCCAGACTTCTTGGAAGAGTACGGTTATTTCTTATTGGAAGAAGGAATGCGAAAAGAGGCGAAAGAAGTATTTACTCAGTTAATACAACTAGACCCGACACAAATTCATATTGAAGAATTGTTATATAATTTAGAGGATTTTTCATAAGTTGGAAGGAAACTGAATGCCGCTTCTTGAATCTAAAAAGAAAAGAGAAAGACAGAGGAGGGACTTAATTGCTATGAATACCCCTGTTTCTGTAAACGAGAAGAAGGATTTTGTAAAATGGTTTTTGAATAATTACCAACTGAAACAGCGTGAATGTGTATGGATTTTGAATTATTTAATGAGTCACGACCAATTGATGCATAAAGTCCACTTCGTAGAGCATGCAAAGTATTGTCCGCGTGGTTTAGTGATGTCCGCGAATTGTGTGAAAGACACACCATTTCACTTTTTTAAACAAAATGTTATGACAACAGATGCTGAAAAATCGTTTCATGATATTCGTTTAAATCGAGATGAGGATATTTATATTCAACTCAATTTTAAATCATCGTTTCAAAATGCAAATTATGTAGCTGTATTAGAAGAAAACCCGTATTTACCAAAGCATATTGAAGTAAATGAAAAAGATCGTTTACTTGCAGAAAGATTTTTAGAAGAAAGTGTATTTTCTTTTAGAAGAGAACGTCTCTTGAAACAAATTGATGAAGCGCTGGATAAGCAAGATAAGGAAGCGTTTCATAGGTTAACAGCGGAGTTAAAGATGTTATAGAATTCATTTGGATTCATAAAGTTTTACAAATTTCAGACTTTTTAAGAAAAACTACCTTAATATAGGTAGTTTTTCTTTTTTTACCTCTTTTAGTATGGTTTAATATATATAAAGTGAAAGTTCTGTTATTTATAGGGGAGGGAGGGAAGAAATTTGAAATGGGTTGTAAAAGATGTAGAACAGTTTGAGCAAGCAAGAGAGTATGTAGATACAGGTGTTATACCACTTTTATCAATTTCGGCAGCGAAAGAAATGAAAATGGTAGTAGAACAAGGTGAATTTATCGAATTGTTGAGTATGGAACTAGAAAGAGAATATAAAGGAAGAGTGCTTTTACTACCTGCATTTACGTATTTAGTAGAAAGTCAAAAAAATGAAAAAGGTCGTTTGCAAGAATGGACAAATCATTTACAAAAGCAAGGTTTTAAGCATATTGCTTATGTTACAAGTGATTTTTCGTGGAAAGAAGATATGCAAGAATTACAGGGAGATTTATTTTGGTTTCCTTCATTAGCGTTAGAACAATTTAGTGATCAAGCGAAAAGAGAAGTTATTCATGCACATATAAAAAATATAATGGTGATGTTAGAAGAAAAATGGGGAAAGTAATAATAAACAGAAAGTTCTTATTATTATGAGTAGTATGATATTGACCTGTGCATGAGCGTATTATATCATGATAGTGTCCTAGTTTTTATTTTTTATATAATTTATCACGAGGGGACAATTTCTGATAGAGGGGGGAAATTTTCGTGAGCGAGAAAGAACATCGTGTGTCAAGAAGACAGTTTTTAAATTACACCCTTACAGGGGTAGGAGGCTTTATGGCAGCGGGTATTTTAATGCCGATGACGCGATTTGCGCTTGATCCGGTGTTAAGAAAAGAAGCGGGAACGGATATGGTTGCTGTTGCACAAGTAAAGGATATTACAACAGAGCCGAAACGTTTCGACTTTAAGGTGAAGCAGGTTGATGGTTGGTACAAGTCCGAAGAGCCAAAATCAGCTTGGGTTCATAAAGATGAAAGCGGAGACATTGTTGCGTTCTCTCCAGTATGTAAACATTTAGGATGTACAGTGAACTGGAATTCGGACAAAGCACATCCGAATCAATTCTTTTGTCCATGTCACGGGGGCCGTTATACAAAGGACGGGATGAACATTAAAGGCACGCCGCCCCTTGCTCCACTGGATGTATACGAATCTAAAGTGAAAGATGGAACGCTGTATTTAGGAAAAGCGAAGCCAAGAGGGGGTGCGAAGTAGATGCTAAATAAAATTTATGATTGGGTAGATGAAAGGTTAGATATTACACCAATATGGCGTGATATCGCTGATCATGAAGTACCTGAACATGTAAACCCGGCACATCACTTCTCTGCATTCGTTTATTGCTTTGGAGGACTTACCTTTTTCGTTACTGTCATTCAAATTTTATCTGGAATGTTTTTGACGATGTATTATGTGCCTGATATTAAAAATGCTTGGGAATCGGTTTATTATTTACAAAATGAGGTTGCGTACGGACAAATTGTTCGTGGTATGCACCACTGGGGTGCTAGTCTCGTCATTGTAATGATGTTTTTACATACACTCAGAGTTTTCTTCCAAGGTGCATATAAAAAGCCTCGTGAGTTAAACTGGATTGTTGGTGTTCTTATTTTCTTTGTTATGTTAGGTCTTGGTTTTACCGGATATTTATTACCGTGGGATATGAAAGCGTTATTTGCTACGAAAGTAGGGATTCAAATTGCAGAGCAAACGCCGCTCATTGGTCCTTATATTAAAACATTACTCGCTGGTCATTCCGAAATTGTTGGCGCTCAAACATTAACTCGCTTCTTTGCTATTCACGTCTTCTTCTTACCAGCAGCACTTCTAGGTTTAATGGCCTTCCACTTCATCATGATTCGCAAACAAGGTATTTCCGGTCCGCTATAAGAGATTGCTAAATTAAAGGGGAAAGAACTAAAGGAGGGAGATTATGCATCGCGGCAAAGGGATGAAGTTTGTAGGAGATTCTCGGGTACCAGTAGCTCGGAAACCAAATATTCCAAAAGACTATTCTGAATACCCAGGGAAAACAGAAGCATTTTGGCCGAATTTCTTGTTAAAAGAATGGATGGTTGGTGCAGTTTTTTTAATCGGTTATCTATGTTTAACAGTGGCGCATCCGTCACCACTTGAGAGAATGGCGGATCCAACTGATGCTGGATATATACCACTTCCAGATTGGTATTTCTTATTCTTGTATCAGTTATTAAAGTATTCTTATGCTTCTGGCTCATTTACTGTAATTGGAGCGTTTATTATGCCAGGGATTGCGTTTGGCGCATTACTGTTAGCTCCATTTCTTGATCGAGGTCCAGAAAGACGCCCATTGAAGCGTCCTGTAGCAACGGGATTTATGCTTTTAGCAATTGCATCGATTATCTTTTTAACTTGGGAATCTGTAGCACACCACGACTGGGAAGCTGCAAAAAAACAAGGAGCAATTGTAAAAACAGCACCAGTTGATAAAAATGATGACGGTTATAAATTAATGCAAAAAAATACTTGTTTAACATGTCACGGTGACAATTTACAGGGCGGGGCAGCAGCACCAGCACTGCAAAACTTAACTTTAAAGCCAGAAGAAATTGCTAAAATTGCGAAAGAAGGAAAAGGTTCGATGCCTAAAGGTGTATTTAAAGGTACAGATGAGGAACTGAAGAAGCTTTCGGAATTCGTTGCAAAGTATAATAAAAAATAATAAAAAGCTGACTACAAAATTTGTAGTCAGCTTTTTATTTTGATGAAAGAAAATTTACTATATAATAGAGTAGAGTTTGAGGAAAGAATGACTTTGTTTGAAAGGTGTTGGACATACAGCTTGGTTTACTTGTATGCAATGTTAAGACAACGCTCCGTATTATTATTTTTATTAGTTGTTAACATATTAGGTACAATATACGGATTTATATGGTATGGAAATCAATTAAAAGAAACTTCCCCTATATTTTGGCCGTTTGTACCCGATAGCCCGATGGCGAGTCTCTTTTTTGTCTTTGTTTTAATTGCTTTTTTAATAAAGAGAAATTGGGGATTAATAGAGGCGTTAGCGATTGTTACTTTAATAAAATATGGGATATGGGCTGTTGTTGTAAATGCAATTATGATCTATGTAAAAGGTCCTATTGGTGTTATGGGGTATATGTTAATGCTTTCGCATTTTGCGATGGCAGTACAAGGATTGTTATATGCACCGTTTTACCGTATAAAAAAATGGCATTTTGCGGTAGCAGCTATATGGACATTACATAATGATGCAATTGATTATTTATTTTGGCAAATGCCGAGATATGGAATTATGCATTTGTTTGTAGAAGAAATTGGTTATTTTACGTTCTGGCTAAGCATCGCTACACTATGTATTACATATTATTCTTGCTTGCGTGAGAACCGAAAACAGTTTTCTTTATGATAGTTAAGACATGTAGGGGGAGAAAATGAAGAAAAATAAGAGTGGTACAAAAATATGGGATCGATTGATTACGATAGCTGTTTCATACAGCATAGCATTTTCTATATTTGCACTCGCAACAACTGCGGTTGTATACGGAAAATGGCTATATTATTTTGAAATTGATTTTTTAAATATTCCAGATTTAGCGGATATGACAAAGGATGATATTAAAAGAAACTATGATGTGCTTATCACATATTTATCGCCGTTTTATGATGGAGCATTACAGTTGCCAACATTAGATATGTCTACAAATGGCCGTATTCATTTTGTAGATGTTAAAAATATTTTAGTAAAGATTCAATATGTGATGTATGCGACAATTATGATTGCAATGGTAGGCGGCATTTATTTATTAAAAAAGAAAAATGAAAAGTTTTTACTACACGGATCGATTTTAACAATTATTTTTCCGATAGCGCTCATGTTACCGATTGCTATTAATTTTGAAAAGAGTTTTGTATTATTCCATAAGCTTTTGTTCAGTAATGATTATTGGATGTTTGATATTGAAACGGATCCGATTATATTAATGCTACCAGAAGAATTCTTTATGCATGCTGCGTGTGTTATTTTATTGTTTATTTTAGGTGGTAGCATACTTTGTTATAGCTTGTATAGATATTTCGTAAAAAAGAAAAGGATTTCAAAGGAAAAATTCTCTGCTTAAAGAGAATTTTTTTATTTGTAAAACGATAATATATTTTTCGGTTCAGTTCTGTTCTATTCTTGTCCAAATTAACATATTTTGTACTAGTAGTTATAGGGGGGACCGTGATGAAGAGAACATTAATTGGATTGATAGCATTTCTAATTATAATGTTTCCGTTACGTATATATGCTGAAGAGTGGAGTGAACTAACAGGGTTGTTAGACGACTCATTACAATTAGTGAAGCGTAATGAAGATGAAAAAGCAGTACAAGTCTTACAACATTTCTCGGAACAGTTTGTAATAAAGGGGAATGAAAAGAAGCAAGAAGTAACGTCAGATCAAGTTAGAGTTATTTCTTTAGCTTATGACAAGGCGAAACAATCACTCGTGGAAGAAGATGTAAGTAAACAAGTTAAAATTGATAATGTGTTAGCCCTACAGTTCGCGGTTGATGCACAAGTATCAAAGTATCAACCACTTTGGATGGAAAGAGAAAGAAAAGTAATGGATGCCTTTTCTCAAATGGAAAAAGCGATGGAAAAAGAAGATACGGGACAGTTTCAACAAACGTTAAACACATTTTTACATGAATTTAATATTATTTATCCAAGCTTAATGATCGCCTTGCCAGAAAACGAAGTGCAGCGTGTAAATGTCCATCTATCCTATTTGGATGAATTTCGTAACGTTATGTTAAAAACGAAAGGTGGGCAAATGCAATTAGGAATCATTAAAGGGGATTTGCAAAAAATATTTCACACAGTAAAAAAAGATGAAATTGCACCCTCTCTTATTTGGTTTATGACAATTACTGGAGGTCTTATTTTATTCACATTAACTTATGTTGGATGGAGAAAGTATAAAGGCGAGAGAGAAAAAAGAAAAAGTAATGTACACTCTAAGAATAGATAATGTAATAAATAAAGATACGGATTGTAAGGTTTATTCATTGACAATGGTGGCAGAAGAAAATAGAATGAGAAGTACTATAATTAAAACTTCAATGGAGGTTCAGAGATTCATGATGTTTTATTTAATTTACTTCGCGATCATTTTGATCATACCGTTGTATGCACAGTCAAAAGTACGTAGTGCCTATAGCAAGTATTCACAAGTTTATTCAACATCAGGTATGACAGGAGCAGAAGTGGCTCGAAAAATTTTGGATGAAAATGGATTATACAATGTCGCTGTTGAAGAAACACCAGGTCATTTATCAGACCATTATGATCCAACTGCCAAAACAGTTCGATTATCAACAGATAACTATTACGGTCATTCAGTTGCTGGAACAGCAGTAGCGGCACATGAAGTAGGACACGCAATTCAAGATGCAAAAGATTATAACTTTATGCGTATTCGTCATTCATTAGTGCCAGTTGCAAACTTTGGATCGAATATTTCTTGGATATTTATTATGATTGGTGCCTTTGCATCTATGTCTAACTTATTGTTATTAGGTATCATCTTAATGGCAGCAGGTGTTGTGTTCCAACTTGTTACATTACCAGTTGAGTTTGATGCATCAAAGCGTGCAATGCAGCAAATTGAAGCGTTAGGTATCGTATCAACAGATGAATATGGGCAAGCTCGTAAAGTATTAAATGCGGCAGCATTAACATATGTAGCGGCTGCAGCTGTAGCAGTATTTGAATTATTACGTCTCGTATTAATGTATACTGGTATGCAGCGTAGCGACGACTAAAGACTATCAATTTTGATAGTCTTTTTTGTTTTGTGATTGAATTATATAATGTATTACAAATAGAAATAATAGAAGTAATGTGGAAAGGTGGTGGGGGAAATGAAATATCCGAGCCATTTAGTAAAACAAGTGAAAGAACAAAGTGCTTCTTATCAGCTAGAAGGATTTTTAAGTGGACAAGGTCCTGAAAATCCAAAATTTATGTTGCTAGGAGAAGCGCCTGGTGAAACAGAAATTCATAATGGGATTCCGTTTAGCGGGAGAGCGGGAAAACAATTAATGGGTTTTTTAGAACGGATTCACGTTACAAGGGAAGAAGTATATATTACGAGCGCTGTTCGGAGCAGACCTTATAAGTGGCGAGGGAAAAAAGAACGAAATGGTGAAATCATACAGAAAAAGTATAATAGAACGCCAAATCAAGGAGAAATACTTGCCCATGCCCCTTTGTTAGATTATGAATTAGAGAAAATAAACCCGAAGCTTATCGTCACACTTGGAAATATCGGCCTTCAACGTTTGACAGGAAAAAATACAAAAATAACAGATGTGCACGGACAATTATTAAAACAGCCCATTCAAAAATTAAAGGATATGCAAAGTGCAGCGTTTACATGGTCAGAGAAAGAATATCATATTTTCCCGACTTTTCATCCTGCTTCCATTTTTTATAATCGGAGTTTATTGGAGCTTATTTATGAGGATTTAGAGAAACTTAAAAAATATGTAATAAAAAACTAGAAAAGCTAAAGAGCTTTTCTAGTTGCATTTATGTATGTAACGGATTTTTATTCTCATCCAATGTAAAACCTTCACCAACTACATCATGTACGTCACTTACAGCAACAAAGGCATGAGGATCTACAGAAGTAATAATATTTTTTAATTTCACGATTTCATTTTTAGCAACAACGCAATATAATACGTTCCGTTCCACTTTTGTATATGATCCAACAGCTTTTAAAAAGGTTGCTCCGCGCTCCATATCAGATAAAATTTTGGCAGCAATTTCATCGTTTTTATCTGAGATAATAGTTGCTCCTTTCGCCGCATAGGCTCCTTCTTGCATAAAATCAATGACTTTCGCCCCGATAAAAACAGCAACTAGCGTATACATGCCCTCGCGGTATGATAAATAGGTAAGAATAGAGACGATAATGACGATAGCATCAAACATAAACATCGTTTTTCCCATACTCCAGCCAACATATTTATGAGCGAGTCTCGCGATAATATCTACACCGCCAGTAGTCCCGCCATATTTAAATATGATCCCAAGACCGATACCAATAAATGCCCCAGCGAATAAAGCCGCGAGTGTCATATCATTTTGTAAGTTTAAATGTAAGTTGAGAACTTCGTAACGCTGAAAAATCCATAGAAATAAAGATACGCTAAAGGTGCCGATTAGTGTATATAAAAATGTCGTTCTTCCAAGTAACTTCCAACCAATAAAAAATATAGGGATATTTAAAAGTAAGTTTGAGTAAGAAGGATCAAACTTAAATAGAAAATACAATAATAGTGTAATACCGGTAAATCCACCTTCTGCAAGGTGATTTTCAATATTGATATTCACAATACCGAAAGAAAAAATAGCGGAACCGATTAAAATGAAAATGATATTTCGAATTCTCAAATTTGATGTCATATAGAAATCCCCCTAATTATGTAGATTGCATTGCTCCGCTGAAACGGTAAAACATAATGATAAGTAATTTCTAGTTGCTAGTGAAAATAGTGAAGGCTACAAAAATCCGATTGGTTCAACTAATCTTTTGCAAAAACCGCAAAAGAAGTTTCACTTTACCCCGTTCCAACGGCTGGTAGGAGATAAAGCTCTGAAGAAGGGCAAACCAGCCGTAGGAACCAGATTGGTTCAACTAATCTTTTGCAAAAACCGCAAAAGAAGTTTCACTTTACCCCGTTCCAACGGCTGGTAGGGAATAAAGCTCTGAAGAAGGACAAACCAGCCGTAGGAACCCGATTGGTTCAACTAATCTTTTGCGAAAAGCATGCAAAAGAAGTTTCACTTTACCCCGTTCCAACGGCTGGTAGGGGATAAAGCTCTGAAGAAGGACAAACCAGCCGTAGGAACCCGATTGGTTCAACTAATCTTTTGCGAAAAGCATGCAAAAGAAGTTTCACTTTATTATAGTCTATCCAAAAAAGGGTCGCAAATAGGTGTTTTGCGGGGAATAATATTTGTCAAATCGCGATGAATTGGCTAACATGAAAGAGGAAGGATTAGAGGTGAATTGTATGGAAACAAAAACGATGAAGGATATGCAGAAAGAAGTAGATGCATATATTGGTCAGTTTAAAGAAGGTTATTTCAGTCCACTTGCAATGATGGCTCGTTTAACGGAAGAAATGGGGGAGCTTGCAAGAGAGGTTAATCATTATTATGGTGAGAAACCGAAGAAAACAACTGAAACAGAACGTAGTATTGAAGAAGAGCTTGGAGATGTATTATTTGTTATGATTTGTATGGCAAATAGTTTAAATATTGATTTAGAAACAGCACATAACATTGTAATGAATAAATTTAATACTCGCGATAAAGATCGCTGGACACGTATTGATGAGGGAGAGAAAGAATAATGAAAGAAATTAAAGTAATTATCGCTGGACCAAGAGGACGTATGGGACATGAAGCAGTCCTTCTTATGGAAAGAACGGAACATTTTAATTTAGTAGCAGCAGTGGATTATAAGCATGGTGGAGAGAAAATCTCTGATTTACCGGGCATGCCAGCGTTACAAGCGCCAATTTACGCAGATTTACATACTTGTTTAGAGGAAGTAGAAGCAGATGTGTTGTTAGATTTAACAACGCCAGAAGTTGGAAAACAACACGTTACACTAGCAGTTGAGCGTGGACTTCGTTCTGTTATTGGTACAACTGGATTTACAGAAGAAGAACTAAAGCAATTAACAGAGAATGCGAAGGAAAAAGCAGTAGGAACAATTATCGCTCCGAACTTTGCAATTGGTGCAGTTCTTATGATGAAATTCTCACAAATAGCAGCGAAGTACTTCCAAGATGTTGAAGTAATTGAATTGCATCATGATCAAAAATTAGATGCACCATCTGGTACAGCTGTAAAAACAGTAGAATTAATTCGTCAAAACCGTGAATCAAAGCAGCAAGGTCACCCAAATGAAGTAGAGCAATTAGAAGGTGCTCGTGGTGCAAATGTAGACGGCATTCACATTCATAGTGTACGTTTACCAGGACTTATTGCACACCAAGAAGTAATGTTTGGTGGAGATGGACAAATGTTAACGGTTCGCCATGATTCATTCAATCGTGCATCCTTTATGTCAGGTGTAAAACTATCAATTGATACAGTAATGAATTTAGATCATCTTGTGTACGGATTAGAAAACATTATCGACTAAAGGGGAGACAACGGATGAAAATTGCCTTAATCGCACATGACAAAAAGAAAAATGACATGGTTTCGTTTGCGTATGCATATAAACCAATTTTTGAGAAGCATGAATTGTTTGCAACAGGGACGACAGGACTTCGTATTATGGAGGCAACTGGTTTAGTTGTAACAAGATATCAATCGGGTCCTCTTGGTGGTGATCAAGAAATTGGTGCCATGATTGCGAAAAATGATATGGATATGGTGATTTTTTTCCGAGATCCACTAACGGCTCAGCCGCATGAACCAGATGTAAATGCATTGCTTCGTCTATGTGATGTATATGCGATTCCACTTGCAACGAATATGGCAAGTGCTGAAATGTTAATGCACGCATTAGAGCGAGGAGATTTAGATTACCGCAAGTTAAGAAAATGAGGGGAACAATTATGAGTGGATTACATATATTAGCGTTTGGTGCTCATGCCGATGATGTTGAAATCGGCATGGCTGGTACCATTGCTAAATATACGAAGCAAGGGTATGAAGTAGGTATTTGTGATTTAACAGAAGCTGATCTTTCTTCTAATGGAACAATAGAATTGAGAAAAGAAGAAGCAAAGGCGGCAGCTCGTATAATGGGAGTAAAAACGAGACTGAATTTAGCGATGCCAGACCGTGGTTTGTATATGAAAGAAGAGTATATACGTGAAATTGTAAAGGTGATTCGTACATATAAACCAAAACTAGTTTTTGCGCCGTATTATGAAGATCGTCATCCAGATCATGCGAATTGTGCAAAACTTGTGGAAGAAGCTATTTTTTCAGCGGGAATTCGTAAATATATGCCAGAGCTTCCACCACATCGTGTGGAGTCTTTTTATTATTATATGATTAATGGTTTTCATAAACCGAATTTTTGTATAGATATAAGTGAGTACCTTTCTATAAAAGTGGAAGCATTAGAAGCATATGAAAGTCAGTTTTCAACAGGTAGTGATGGTGTGAAAACGCCGTTAACAGAAGGTTATGTTGAAACTGTGGTCGCTCGAGAGAAAATGTTTGGAAAAGAAGTTGGAGTCTTATATGCCGAGGGATTTATGAGTAAGAAACCGGTTTTATTACATGCTGATTTAATAGGGGGATGTAAATGAAATTAAAAATAGGTATTACATGTTATCCTTCTGTAGGTGGTTCTGGGGTTGTTGGAACAGAATTAGGAAAGCAATTAGCGGAACGCGGGCATGAAATTCATTTTATTACATCGGGTTTACCATTCCGGTTAAATAAAGTGTATCCAAACATTTATTTTCATGAAGTGACGGTAAATCAATACTCTGTATTTCAATATCCACCATACGATTTAGCGTTAGCGAGTAAAATGGCAGAGGTTGCACAAAGAGAAAACCTAGATATTTTACATGTGCATTACGCAATACCACATGCAATTTGTGCTTATTTAGCAAAACAAATGATTGGAGAGCGTATTAAAATTGTTACAACCTTGCATGGAACAGATATTACTGTGTTAGGTTCCGACCCTTCGCTAAATAATTTAATTCGTTTTGGTATTGAGCAATCTGATGTTGTGACGGCTGTCTCGCATTCATTAATTAACGAAACGCATGAGCTTGTAAAACCAAATAAAAACATTCAAACGGTATATAACTTTATAGACGAACGTGTATATTTCAAGCGTGATATGTCTCAATTAAAGAAAGAATACGGTATAAGTGAGAGTGAAAAGATACTAATTCACATTTCAAACTTCCGTAAAGTGAAACGTGTGCAAGATGTTGTTCAGGCATTTGCTAAAATTGTTACAGAAGTAGATGCGAAGTTGCTTCTTGTTGGAGATGGACCAGAATTTTGCACGATTTTACAGATAGTGAAAAATCTACATATTGAAGATCGCGTCTTATTCTTAGGGAAGCAAGATAATGTTGCAGAGCTACTTGCGATGAGTGATTTAATGTTGCTTCTTTCAGAGAAGGAGAGTTTTGGTCTTGTTTTATTAGAAGCGATGGCGTGTGGTGTACCTTGTATCGGAACAAGGGTTGGAGGTATTCCAGAAGTCATTCAACATGGCGAAACAGGATATTTATGTGAAGTTGGCAATCCAACAGGAGTGGCAAATCAAGCCATTCAGCTATTAAAGGATGAAGAACTTCACCGTAATATGGGAGAGCGAGCAAGAGCAAGTGTTTACGAGCAGTTCCGCTCTGAAAAAATCGTCTCACAATATGAAACGATTTACTATGATGTACTAAGGGATGACAAAAATGAAAAGATTTAAAAAAGCTAGCTCTATTATTGAGACTTTAAAGCAACAAGGACATGAGGCCTACTTTGTCGGTGGAAGCGTACGAGATCTTATTATCGATAGGCCGATTGGAGATATTGATATTGCGACATCTGCTTTACCAGAAGAAGTGATGGCTATATTTCCAAGACATGTTCCTGTTGGTCTTGAGCATGGAACTGTAATTGTGGTAGAAAATGGTGAACCTTATGAGGTAACCACTTTTCGAACAGAGAGCGAATATGAAGATTTTCGAAGACCTAGTAGTGTTCAATTTGTTCGTTCATTAGAAGAGGATTTAAAACGTCGTGATTTCACAATGAATGCAATTGCGATGACAGAAGAAGGCGAAATGGTTGATTTATTTGCTGGACAGGAAGCGATTCAAAAGAGAGAAATTGTGACAGTTGGCAATGCTGCGGATCGTTTTCAAGAAGACGCCCTGCGAATGATGCGTGGTATTCGTTTCGTAAGTACGTTAGGTTTTTCTTTAGAAATGAAAACGAAACAAGCAATTGAAACATATGGACATTTACTGGAACATATTGCAATTGAGCGAATTACAGTGGAATTTGAGAAACTGTTAACTGGTACATATTGCGTGAAGGGCTTGCAAGAATTAGTAGAAACGAAGCTATTTTCTCATCTGCCATATTTACAAATGTCAGAAGAGAGATTATTAAAAGCTACGCAGTATAACTGGGATTCTTTTGAAACGGACATTGAGGCATGGGCATTTTTCTTATATTGTATCGGAGAAGAGCATCCATCTGTCTTTTTGCGTCAATGGAAGTTTTCGAATAAAAAAATAAAAGATATCGTCGCAGTTTTATTAACAATTCGTACGAGAAAGGAGAAGGATTGGGATACAGTCCTTCTTTATAAAACGGGACTTCATATCGCTGAAATGGCCGAAAGAGTATATGAAGCGATGATTGAAAGCTATGATCATACAGCTGTTAAACGAGTACAAACGTTGTTTGAAGTATTGCCAATCAAGAGTCGCCAAGAAATGAATGTGACTGGGAATGATTTATTAAACTGGGCAAATAAAAAGCCCGGTCCGTGGGTCGCTGAAATGATTCAAAAAATTGAGGAAGCAATCGTACAAGGAAACGTAGGTAATGAGAAAGAGTGTATAAGGGAGTGGCTGCAAGAATGCAATCTACTATAAGAAAGCAGTTATTGCAAGTTTTTTCGGAAGCGGATGGCGCGTTTGTATCTGGCCAAACGATTAGTGATAAACTTGGTTGTTCAAGAACCGCTGTGTGGAAACATATGGAGGACCTTCGGAATGAGGGATATGAACTTGAAGCTGTGCGTCGATTAGGTTATCGCATTGCGGGTAAGCCAGACAAAGTAACTGCTAATGAAATTCAGTTAGGGTTACAAACGAAACATATTGGTAGAACGGTATATTTTGAAGAAACTGTTGAATCCACGCAGCATATTGCAGCAAAACTTGCTTATGAAGGCGCAGAAGAAGGAACGATTGTTGTGGCAGAAGAACAAACGTCGGGCAGAGGTCGTTTAAGCAGGAAATGGTATTCACCAAAAGGAACAGGAATTTGGATGAGTATTATTTTACGTCCATCAATCCCTGTTCATCATGCACCACAACTTACTTTATTAGCGGCTGTGAGCGTTGCACAAGCAATTGAAAAGTGTACGGGTGTAAACGTAGGAATAAAATGGCCGAATGATATTTTAATTCAAGGTAAAAAGGCTGTAGGTATATTAACAGAAATGCAGGCGGATCCCGATAAAATTAATGCTGTTATTATGGGGATTGGTATTAATGCGAATCAAAAGCAAGAACATTTTGATGAGGAAATTCAGCATATTGCTACTTCTTTAGCAATTGAATCCGGTAAGCCAATTGTTCGTGCAGAGCTTATGCAACAAATCTTTTTACAACTAGAAAAATTATATGAAGAGTATTTACAAAATGGTTTCTCTGTTATTAAAATTCTTTGGGAAAGTTACGCTGTGAGCATCGGGAAAGAAATTACAGCCCGAACGATGAGACAGTCGATTACAGGGCTAGCAAAAGGGATTACAGAAGAAGGTGTATTACTTCTAGAGGACCATGAGGGAAAAGTACATCATATTCATTCTGCGGATATCGAAATTAAGTAAAAGAAGTTCCTCTTTTGGAACTTCTTTTTTATTTCCATATTTTGAGCTAATCTTGCAATACGATAATAAATTTTTTAATAACTAATTTTCATTTTACGTATCGTCCGGTTGTTCTTACTTGTTATTTGACGATTACTTTGCCATCCATTCCTTTAAGGAGATGGTACCGGCATATTAATTCATATGTACCAGTACTTTTAGGTTTCACGGTAATACTTTTTTCTTTTTCTGGCTCAACTATGACGTCAATGCCGAGTTTTTTTACTGTAAAGGTGTGCTCGTTTTTACCTTTATTTTTTAATAGTAATGTTGTTGATTCTTCAATCGGAATCGTGATGATATTGGGGTTAAAGTAATCATCATTCAGTTCGACCTCAATTACTTTTGTTGAATCGATAGGTTGTGTGCCGACGTTAACTGAGGCAAAGACATTGAAGGATCCTAAAGTCATACACCATACAATCATCACAAGCAAACTGATGAACCGAGATAACCATTTGTTCATAGACATTCGCCATTCTCCTTTTGTAAGTACTTTTCCTCAATTAACTTGCATCAATATTTTAAGAGTTATACTATGCATGTAAACAAAGCTGTTTATCTTTCTATGATTGCGTCAGTTATAAAAAAATTTCACATACCGTAATGAGAATAAAAATTATTTTTTCAAAAAAATGTAGTAATTCCTTTTCGGAGTTTGCTATAATTAGTTCGAATGTGGGCAGTATCAGAGCGAACTGCACCATGATTCGAAGAATACGAAAACTAATAACTTGGATTCTGCCTTGATCCAATAACGGACTGGGACAGAGGGATGAATAATGCCGACTAACACACAACCCTTCTGCCCTTTTATGGCCAGAGGGGTTTTTTTATATGATTTCGGCCATCGCCTCTCTCCTGCATAAAGGAGGAGTAGTTTTTGAAAACAAAAACAGATTTTTTGAAGATGAAAGAGCAAGGTGAGCCGATTACAATGCTAACGGCGTATGATTATCCATCTGCTAAGTTAGCAGAAGAAGCTGAAGTTGATATGATTCTAGTTGGAGATTCCCTTGGGATGGTTGTGCTCGGCTACGATTCAACAGTACCTGTAACAGTAGAGGATATGATTCATCATACGAAAGCTGTACGCCGAGGAGCGAAAGAGACGTTTATTGTAACTGATATGCCATTTATGTCGTATCATGTGTCGTTGCAAGATACGATGGTGAATGCACGCCGTATTGTTCAAGAGAGTGGTGCTCATGCACTGAAGGTAGAAGGTGCAGGGGAAGTGGTATCAACTATTCATTACTTGACGAATGCGGGAATTCCTGTCGTGGCACATTTAGGCTTAACTCCTCAATCTGTAGGAGTACTAGGTGGGTATAAAGTACAAGGAAAAGATGCTGAAAGTGCAAAGAAATTAATAGAAGATGCGAAGAGATGTGAGGAAGCTGGTGCGATAGCGCTTGTGTTAGAATGTGTGCCAATGCAGTTAGCAGAATTAATTTCGAAGCAACTAACAATTCCGACGATTGGAATTGGAGCAGGGCGAAAGGTAGATGGGCAAGTACTTGTTTATCATGATCTTATCTCATACGGCGTAAATCGTGTTCCGAAATTTGTGAAGCAATATACGTCTGTTCAAGAGGAGATTGTGCGAGGGATTTCACAATACGTTACTGAAGTAAAGACAGGACAATTTCCAGAAGAAAAACATTCATTCACAATGAAAGAGGAAGAATGCTTAGCGTTATACGGAGGAAAACAATAATGAAAATCGTAACTACAGTGCAAGAGATGCAGCACATTACAAACGAACTTCGTACAAGTGGAAAAAGTATTGGTTTTGTTCCAACGATGGGTTATTTACATGAAGGTCATGCGACTCTATTACGTAAGGCAAGAGCAGAAAATGAAATTGTCGTTTTAAGCGTGTTTGTCAATCCGCTACAGTTTGGGCCGAATGAAGATTTAGATCGATACCCTCGTGATATTGATAGAGATGAAAATGTAGCAAAAGAAAACGGTGTAGATTATTTATTTTATCCGAGCGTAGAAGAAATGTATCCAGCAGAACAAACGACAACAGTAGCAGTTGTGAAGCGTACTGATGTATTATGTGGCAAACAAAGACCTGGTCATTTCGCTGGTGTTGCGACTGTACTAATGAAACTGTTTAATATTACATTACCAACGCGTGCGTATTTCGGTATGAAAGATGCACAGCAAGTTGCTGTCATTGAAGGATTTGTCGCTGATTTTAATATTCCGGTTACGATCGTACCAGTGGATATTGTAAGGGAAGAAGATGGATTAGCGAAAAGTTCTCGTAACGTGTATTTATCACAAGAAGAGCGTGAAGAGGCTCCTCATTTATACCGCAGTCTATGTGTAGCGAAAGAAAGAATTGAGGCAGGCGAACGTAATTCAGAAATTATTACAACTCTTGTGAAAGAGTATATTGAGACGTATACGAAAGGCACTGTAGATTATGCTGATTTATATGCCTATCCTTCACTACAAGTAATAGATAAAATTGAAGGACGAATCATTTTAGCAATTGCAGTTAAATTTGAGAATGTACGATTAATTGACAATATAACATTAACGGTTAAATAAGGGGGAGCATCTATGTTTCGCACAATGATGAGAGCGAAGTTACATCGCGCTACAGTAACAGAAGCAAATTTAAATTATGTAGGTAGTATTACAATTGATGAAGATTTAATGGATGCAGTAAATATTGTAGAAAATGAAAAAGTACAAATTGTAAATAACAATAATGGTGCTCGCTTAGAGACATATGTTATTAAAGGAGAACGCGGTAGCGGTGTTGTTTGTTTAAATGGTGCAGCTGCAAGGCTTGTACAGCCAGGGGATAAAGTTATTATTATTTGCTACGGTTTAGTGGCAGAAGAAAATATTCATAAACAAGAGCCGAAAATTGCAGTATTAGACGATGATAATCAAATTATTGAAATGTTAGGTGCTGAAAAAGCGGGTACGATATTATAAGTAAGAAGGCTATCTCTATTACGGAGATAGCTTTTTTGTGCATCTTTTCATTAAGATGAGATAAAACGTGGTATAGTAACATTATATAATTATGTGTTTGATAGGTAAGAAATTGAGGTGTTACATATATGAGTAAGCGTTATGTCGTTGTGGATTTAGAGACGACAGGGAACTCCTGGAAGGATGGGAAGGATAAAATTACCCAAATTGCAGCTGTTGTAGTGGAAGATGGAGAGATATTAGAGATTTTTTCATCTTTTATTAATCCGAAGAGAGAGATTCCGCCATTTATTACAGAGCTAACAGGGATTGATGAGAGTATGGTTAAGCAAGCCCCGTTATTTCAAGATGTAGCCCCGATGGTTGTTGAGCTATTACAAGGTGCAGCTTTCGTTGCACATAATGTTCACTTTGATTGGAATTTTTTAACGGAAGAATTAAGGCAGGCTGGATATACAGAAGTACATTGCCCAAAAGTTGATACAGTTGAGTTGGCGCAAATTCTTTTGCCGACGGCTGATAGTTATAAATTACGTGATTTAGCTAAACAACATGAACTAGAGCACGATCAACCACATCGTGCCGATAGTGATGCTCTTGCAACAGCGGAATTGTTTTTACAATTTTTAAATGAAATTGAAAAGTTACCACTTGTCACCTTGCAATCGCTTTATGAATTGAGCGATGTTTTTCAAAGTGATATAGCGGATGTACTTGCTGAAAATATTTTAAAGAAAATGATGCATGGTAAAAAAGAGGCAGAGGGGTATGAAGTGTATCGAAATATTGCGCTTCGAAAACGGAATTATTCTTTAAATCTCAGTGAAACATGTTCATCTAAATTTGATGCTTTCTTGCATAAGACAATCGATAAACTTGAATTGAATATGCCACAGTTTGAAAAAAGAGAAAGCCAACAGATTATGATGAAGGAAATATATACAGCACTAAGAGATTCTAGGTTTTCACTAATAGAAGCAGGAACAGGAACAGGAAAGACTCTTGCGTATTTGCTTCCAAGTATTTATTTTGCAACGAAAAAAGAAGAACCTGTCATCATAAGTACCCAAACTGTACAACTACAACAACAAATATTAGAAAAAGAAATTCCATTATTACAGAAAATAATGCCATTTTCATTTGAAGTAGCTCTGTTGAAAGGAAGAAAGCATTATCTTTGTCTACATAAATTTGAATATGCTTTGCAAGAGGAAGAGAAAAATTATGATATGGCGCTCACAAAGGCCAAAATTTTAGTGTGGTTATTGCAAACGGAAACTGGCGATCGGGATGAATTAAATATTCCTGAGGGCGGAAAGTTACTTTGGAACCGTATTTGTAGTGATGTACATAGTCCAGGCGGGATGCAAAGCAACTGGTATAGTCGTTGTTTTTATCAACGAGCAAAGAATAAAGCATTATTTGCAGATATCGTTATTACAAATCATGCGTTATTATTTCAAGATTTTTCAAGTGAAGAACCACTATTTGCTTCATGTGAACATATTATTTTTGATGAAGCTCATCATATCGAGGAAGCGGCGAGTAGAACATTAGGTGAACAGTTCTCCTGTATGTATTTCCAGCTAGTTTTATCTCGTCTTGGTACGCTAGAAACAGATGATGTACTTTCTAAAGTATATAAAATGATGAAAAAATCAGAACAAGCCTCTCGTTCGACTTTCCGTATGGTGAGTCATAGTTTGAAGGAATTGAAATTTGATGCGGATGAGCTATTCCAAATGTTACGTGCTTTTATCTTTAAGCAAACAAAGCAGGAACAAGGGATAAGCAATATGCCAGTCATTTATCGATATAACACGGAAGTAGAGAAAGGTAAGTTATGGGATAGCATTACCGAGTTAACAAATCGTTTTGTATACGATGTAAGGAAATTGTTGACTACACTTGAGAAGCAAGTTGATATATTGCAAAGTAAGTTAGAATGGGAGATGCATGTTGTTACAGGTGAATTTATGCATTTAATTGAGTTATTGAGAAAGATGGAACAATCTTTACAATTACTCATTTTAGAAAAAAATTCATACGTGACATGGATGGAGACTGAAACGAAGGGAACAATTCATTCAACAGTTTTATATGCGCAGCCTGTTCATATTGGTGAAAGATTTGCTGATGAATTTTTAACACAGAAAAAGAGTGTTATTTTTACATCAGCAACGTTAACAGTAAACGATTCATTTGATTATATAAAAGAAGAGCTAGGTTTACATGATTTTGCTCCTAATACATTACAGGTTCCTTCACCTTTCCGTTTTGAAGAACAGATGAAATTAATGGTTTCAACGGATGTGCCTTTTATTAAGCAAGCAAGTAATGAAGAATATATTGAATCAGTGTCGGGACATATTGCAAAAATAGCGAAAGCTACAAAAGGTAGAATGCTTGTTTTATTCACTTCGTATGAAATGTTGAAAGAAGCGTATACGAATTTGAAAAATGATGAGGAATTAGAAGGGTATTTATTATTGACGCAAAGTGTGAATAATAAGAGCCGAAGTCGTCTCATTCGTAAATTTCAAGAGTTCGACAAATCAATTTTGTTAGGAACAAGTAGTTTTTGGGAAGGGATAGATATACCTGGAGATGCCCTTAGTTGCCTTGTTATTGTCCGGCTTCCCTTTACGCCTCCTCATCAACCGATGATGGAAGCAAAAGGAGAGTGGTTAAAAAATCAAGGAGAGGACGTATTCGCTAAGTTAGCACTCCCGCAAGCAATCTTGCGTTTCAAACAAGGATTTGGTCGTCTGATTAGAACAAGTACAGATACTGGAACGGTATTTGTATTAGATCGTCGTTTGACAAGCTCTTCTTATGGAAAACATTTTTTACAATCAATCCCAACTGTCCCGCTCTATGAAGGGCCGTTAGAAGAATTGTTAGAACAATTAAAGGAACAATCAAATGAATAAATTTGGAAGAAAAATACGCCTGAAGTACATTTAAACTTCAGGCGTAAAAAATGTGGGTAGGAGGAATTTTATTTTTCTTACTTCTTGTATACAAAATGTAGTGGTTTTCGACTTGAAACCTTTTTTTGCTGTACATGTCCTGCTATAATAGATGGGTGATGAAGCAGGGGTTGTAAAGAATGTACTCTTATTGTAACCGCATTGCGTTCTTCTATAATTAGAAATTTTTGTGTAACGGAGGAGTTTTTTCATGGATAAGAAAATCGAAGTCCTATCAACGACGCGTATTAAATATTCGTCTGACTTGTATAAAATCGTTGATAGTTTGAATCGTACGTTAAAAGAGCAGGACCTCATGTTCGGATTAGCATTAGACGAAAAAGATAAAGAAACAGCTGTATTTACGATTTACAGAACGTAGTGATACAATGAAAAAGTGGATCTTTGCAATCGTTATCGTAATCGTTGCTAGCGGAATATATGGGGCGTATGTTTATAATAAAGCAATGGAAAAGAAAGTTCCTAAAGAGGAAAAATCTGTAGAAATTGCAAAGGAAAAAGCAAAGCTTACAAAAGTAAAATCTGTTGATTATTATAATGGGAATTCTTCATATACAGTCGTACAAGGTGTAGACGAAAAAGGAGAACAAATTATTGTTTGGGTACCTGATAAAAAAGGGAATGTCCTTGTGAAGAAAAAGAGTGAGGGTATTCCTGAAAAAGAGGCTTTGCAAAAGTTGGCTGAACAAGCTACAGGAAAAGGCGATGAGCCGAAGCCAAAGCCAAAAGAAATTATAAAAGTAAAATTAGGTGCTCAAAACGATATTCCGTTGTGGGAAATTACATATATTGATCAGGAAGATCGTTATACGTATTACTATCTAGAATTTCAAAATGGGGTTTATGCTGGTCACTACAGCATTGAAAAATAGATGTAGGGGGAACTACAAATGAAATTAGCAAAGCGAGTAGCTGCTTTAACACCGTCTTCAACTTTAGAAATTACAGCAAAGGCACAAGCATTAAAAGCAGAAGGTCATGATGTAATTGGATTAGGGGCAGGAGAGCCTGACTTTAATACACCAGAACATATTATGGATGCTGCACATAAAGCGATGTTAGAAGGACATACGAAGTATACACCAACAGGTGGTTTACAAGCGCTAAAACAAGAAATTGTGAAGAAGTTTACTCGTGATCAAGGAATTGCGTATGATCCGTCTGAAATTATTGTATGTAACGGCGCAAAGCATGCATTATATACATTATTCCAAGTATTACTTGATGAAGGAGATGAAGTTATCATCCCAACTCCTTACTGGGTAAGTTATCCTGAACAAGTAAAACTCGCTGGAGGTAAGCCAGTTTATGTAGAAGGCCTGGAAGACAATGAGTACAAAATTACAGCGAAGCAGCTGCGTGAGGCAATTACAGAGAAAACGAAAGCAGTTATTATTAATTCACCGAGCAATCCAACAGGAATGATTTACAGCAAAGAGGAATTACAACAGCTTGGAGAAGTATGTTTAGAACATGATATTTTAATCGTTTCAGATGAAATTTATGAAAAATTAATTTATGGTGGAGCAGAATATACTTCAATTGCCCAGCTTTCTAATGCATTAAAAGAACAAACACTTATTATTAATGGTGTATCTAAATCTCATTCTATGACAGGATGGCGTATTGGATATGCAGCAGGAAATAAGCAGCTTATTAAAGCGATGACGAACTTAGCGAGTCATAGTACGTCAAACCCTACTTCAATCGCTCAATACGGTGCAATCGCGGCATATGCAGGCACACAAGAACCTGTAGAAACAATGCGTCAAGCATTTGAAGAGAGATTAAACATTATTTATGATAAATTAATTCAAATCCCTGGCTTTACTTGCATTAAACCACAAGGTGCATTTTACTTATTCCCTAATGTAAAAGAAGCTGTAGCTTTATCAGGATACGAAACTGTTGATGATTGGGCAAAAGCTCTATTAGAAGAGGAAAAAGTGGCTCTTGTACCAGGTACAGGATTTGGTGCTCCAAATAACGTTCGTTTATCATATGCGACATCTCTTGAACAAGTGGAGAAAGCATTAGAACGCATTCATACGTTTATGAACAGTAAAGTGCAAGCTTAACTGTATATTTTATTAACACAATACCAAAAACCTTCCTACATAATAGGAAGGTTTTTTTGACGAATTGTGGCAAAAAGAAATAGTGAAAGGTGTGTTATACTAGAGAGCGAGGTGTTTGGTGATGAAAAAGAAAATGATGTTACAGTGGTTTGAGCAGGGAAGCATTGCAATTCCAAAATTACTTATGATGCATTATAAAAAATTAGGGTTAAATGAAACGGAATTTATGGTTGTACTTCATGTACACACATTTTTAGAATCGGGCAATTCGTTTCCGACTCCGTCAGAGATTTCAGAACGGATGACCATTACGGAAATGAAATGTATGGAAGTAATTCAGACATTGATTCAAAAAGGTTTTTTATCACTAGAAGGTGGACAAAAATCAGAAGCGATGATGTGTGAAAGTTATTCTTTACAACCGCTATGGGAAAAAATATTGCATTTCTTTATGAATGAATCAATAGAGGACGAACAAAAAGAAATAAAACAACTGCAAGTAAATTTATATACAGTATTTGAAAAAGAATTTGGAAGACCACTTTCTCCATTTGAATGTGAAACGTTGGGAATGTGGGAAGATCAAGATCAACATCATCCGAATTTAATTCAAGCGGCCCTCAGGGAAGCTGTAATGAGTGGTAAGCTTAATTTCCGATATATTGATCGTATTTTATTTGAGTGGAAAAAGAATGGTATTAAAACAGTAGATCAAGCCCAAAACCAAGGACGGAAATTTAGAGAAAATCAACAACGAACGCAGCAAACGACAAAACAAGAGACGAAATTTACTGGGAAAGTGCCTTTTTATAATTGGTTGGAGCAGTAATGTAGGAGGAAGTATATGTTAAATAAAACGCAAATTCGCTATTGTTTAGACACAATGGCGGATATGTATCCAGAAGCACATTGTGAATTAATTCATGATAATCCGTTTGAACTAGTAATCGCGGTAGCATTATCTGCACAATGTACAGATGCGCTTGTAAATAAAGTGACGAAAAATTTATTTCAAAAATATAAAACACCAGAAGATTATTTAAGTGTTTCTTTAGAAGAGTTACAACAAGATATACGTTCTATTGGATTGTATAGAAATAAAGCAAAAAATATTCAAAAGTTGTGCCGGATGTTGCTGGATGATTATAACGGAAAAGTTCCAGAAGACCGTGACGAGCTGACGAAATTACCAGGAGTAGGGAGAAAAACAGCAAATGTAGTTGTTTCGGTAGCATTTGGCATTCCGGCAATTGCTGTTGATACGCATGTAGAGAGAGTGAGTAAACGGCTAGCGATTTGTAGATGGAAAGATTCGGTGTTAGAAGTGGAAAAGACTTTAATGAAGAAAATTCCGATGGATGAATGGGGCGTTACACATCACCGTATGATTTTCTTTGGACGTTATCACTGTAAAGCACAGCGACCACAATGCGAAGAGTGCCGCTTACTAGAAGTATGTCGTGAAGGAAAGAAGCGAATGAAGGGGAAATAAAGGATGGAGCGAGTGATAGAAATACCGAAAGAATTTCGGTGCTTACCATTTTTTGAAGAAAGTGTAGATTCGATCGAGTATCATACAGAACAGTCTTTTGAAGAAATAATACAAAATACTTACTTTATATTTGATATTGAAGGACAATATGAGCCGTGGAATGAAATTGAAAATAGTATTCCTGTACTGTTGAATGTATGGAAAAGTAAGCATGAAGACATTGCAACACTATTTCGAAACAGAAAGAAGCAAGAAGCTGAGGGTCCAATGATTCTTTTTGCAGCACATTTGTTATCGATTGTATATTGGCTAAATGAGCAACCTGTTCATTGTTTGAATGAAATGGAAGGTTATACGAATAAATTGGAAGTACAACCAGTTAATTTTATGGAGCGATATTCATTCATTATAAAGAAACCGAATAATTATCATTCATATATTCAGTTAGCGCAGTTGTATATTGAAATAGAAAAGCTATATGTAAAGAAAATGATAACAAAAAAGAAGTCCTTTTCTCGTTAAGAGAAAGGACTTCTTTTTGTGTATTAAGACTCTGTTGCAATAACATTTCCGTCTGCGTGAGGAGTAGTATCTCCTCCAGTATCCTGTTGTTGTTCTTGTTGTTTGTGTTCTTCTTCAGCCTTTTTCTTGGCTTCTTCTTCAGCCTTTTTCTTAGCTTCTTCTTCAGCTTTTTTTCTAGCTTCTTCTTCAGCTTTCTTTTGAGCTTCTTCTTGCTGTTTATGCTGTTGTTCTTGCTGTTTACGCTGTTGTTCTTGTTGCTCTTGTTGTTTACGCTGCTCTTCATCAGCTTTTTTCTTAGATTCTTCTTGTTTTAGTTTATCTTCATTAGCCTTTTTCTGTGCTTCCTCATCAGCTTTTTTCTTAGCTTCTTCGTCAGCCTTCTTCTTAGCCTCATCCTCAGCTTTTTTCGCGTCTGGAGTTCCACCAGGCGCAGTGAAGGATGCACCAACTGCAGGGCTCGTTCCTGTACCTTTTTTCGCTACTACAGAGAAGCTGTAAGTAACGCCTGGTTTAATACCACCAAGAGTAGCTGTCGTACCACTTATTGATAAGCTACCACTCGAACCGTCAGTCGCTTTATAGCTTGCTGCATACGCATCAACTTCTGCTGGTCCAGACCAGTTTAGTGTAACTGTGCTAGCCCCATCGAAAGTAACATTAAGACCACTAGGTGCATCTACTTTAATTTGTTTCACTGCATCTTTCTTAGCACCTTTTACGTACAATTCACCATTTAATTCTTGTACAGAAGAAGGACGTTCAAAACGTGATTTATCTGTAGCGAATTTGCTCATCATTACTTGGAACATTTGTTGCGCAATTCTAGTAGAGCGATCACCAATGTAATTTTCTGGACTATCCTTTTCGTAACCCGTCCAAACAGCCATTGTATATTGCGGTGAATAGCCAGCGAACCAACTATCTCTGTTTGCATCAGCTGGAATACCATATTTTTTTATAACGTCTTCATCAAAGTTTTGTGTTCCTGTTTTACCAGCTACGTCTATACCTGAAACGTATGCTGTAGGACCTGTACCACCAGAACCAGGTCTTACTACGTCACGAAGAACGTCAGTCACCATGTAAGCTGTATAGTCGTGCATTGCACGTTGTTCTTTCGGTTTAAAGTTTTTCTTTTTCCCGTCTGGGAAGATGACTTCTTTTACGAAGTGAGGCTTGTTATACACACCGTCATTACCAAATGCGGCATACGCCCCAGCTACTTGTAATGGAGAACTATCGTTACTACCAATTGCTGTTGATTCATATGTTTTTCCGTCTTTAAATGTCATGCCTAAGCCTTCAGCAAACGCTTGTGACTTAGGAAGGCCAACCGCTTGGGCTGTCTTTAAAGCCGGGATGTTTAATGATTTTTTCAAAGCTTCACGTAGTGAAACGTCACCCTTGTAACTATTTGTTGCATTTCGTATTTTTTTACCATTGGAATACGTATACTCTGAGTCATTTAATTGATGGTATGTAGACCATTGTAAATTCTCAATTGCTGGACCGTAGTCGAAAATTGGTTTCATTGTTGAACCAACTTGGCGTTTTAAATCAATGGCCATATTATGACCTTTGAAAGTAGACTTACTTTCTTTACGCCCAGCTCCAATTGCTCTAACTTCTCCAGACTGTGTATCCATAAATACGAATGATCCTTGGAATTGATCATTCGGATACTTAATAAGGTTCCCATCCATAATTTTATCAGCGTAATCTTGAGCATCTTGATCAAGTGTTGTCTGAATTGTTAAACCGTCTGAACCGATATTTATATCCGGATATTCCTTTTCAACTTCCTTTACAACAGCATCTAAAAATGCTTGATACTTCATTTCAGTTATTTCTGAAGACGGTTGAAGACCCTCTGTTACTGGGATCTTAACGGCGTTATTCATTTCTTCTTTTGTTATATAACCATGTCGATTCATTAATGATAATACGACATTACGACGATTTGTTGCTCGTTCAACATTTTCCTTTTTTGTTGGATCATAAATGTTTGGACCTTGGGGTAAACCAGCGAGCATAGCAGCTTCATGTAATTGCAAGTCTTTTAAATCTTTACCATAATATTTTTGCGCTGCTGTCGCAATACCGTATGAACGGTTACCTAAATTAATCTTATTTAAGTACATTTCTAAAATCTCATGTTTAGAGTATTGTTGCTCTAATTTGTAAGATAAGTACCATTCTTGTACTTTTCTCTTAGCAGTTTTGTCCATCGTTAGAAAATAGTTTTTGACTACTTGTTGTGTAATCGTACTACCACCTTGAGATCCGAATCCTCCAGTGACATTTTCCATAACTGCTTTTGTAGTTCGTTTAAAATCAATTCCATTATGATCATAGAAACGTGAATCCTCAGTTGCAAGGAATGCATTTTCAACTACTTTTGGAATTTGATCATAAGTGACGTGGGTTCGTTTTTCAGCACCGTATTCATAGAAAAAGTTCCCATTCTTATCAAGAAACTTTGTTGATAAAGGATTGACAAGTTTTGATTTGTCTAATTTTGGAGCATCCTTCACCATAACAAAGAAAGCGGAAACGCCAGCTACAAGACCAACGATACCAAGAAGTAGACAACCTATAAGGAATTTTTTAAAAAAGGAGCCTTTTTTCTTTGGTTTTTTTTCTTTATTTGTTTCTTGCTTTTGCTTTTGATTTTTTACATGATTTCGTTCTGTACGAGAACGATAATTATCTGACATTATACTTTCTCCTACCTTTCATTCTCTCCCCAAAAGTCGAAAAAAGAGCCTTAGTGATGACTCTATCACGAAAAATAAACCGTGTCTAGTACACGGATATAATCAATCCGAGGGTGATAACCGCATGATAATAAAGATCCATGCTCTTCTATTTCTTCTTTCGTAATCGATTTCCGTCCACCAGTATTTTGTCGATTCCAAAATGCAATAATATGTTTTGCATCTAATAAATAAAGTTCATCAAAAAGTGTAAATTTAATAATAACAAATGCAATTCCATTATGAGCGATTACTTGCTTCATATGTTCAATTTGATGAAGGTGGAAGTTTTGAAGTGGAAAGCTGGTTTTATTTTTTGTTTCTTTTGCTTCAAAATCGATGTATTTCCCTTTATATACACCGTTGTAATCTGTTGTAGAAGGTTGTTTAAAATACGCTTCTTTTACCACTGCAGCACTTCGAGCGGGGTAATCTACTTTTACAATTTGAAGAGGTGTAGGTTTTTTATGTACACATGCAATATTATGGGTTAAGTAATATTCATTTGTTTCATTCAATTCCTCTTCAAGGGACATACCTCTATTACTATAAGTATGCTTTTTAATTGGTGTTTTTTGAGGTTGTGAAGCTTGATTGTACCGTTTTCCATTTGGGTAACGAATGGTCATAGTGTGTCCACTCCCAACTTGCTAAGAATTACTTACAAAGGTGATTATAACAAAAAATGAAAAAAGATGTGACCTTTTTGAAGAAAGGTATGATGACTTATTCATGTTTACATGGAATGATTATGAAAAAATTACACAAAATCGTAAAAATATGATTTGTACAGAAGAAGAAAAAACAATCGTTTCCAACATTAAGAGGGAAATGGAAATAGCTAATATGGACAACGTTTCTCGTACACAGTCTTATCAAGAATATTATGTAAGAAATAGTGAAATTAGGTGGGCTTTTTTAGCGAGTATGGTTTCGAGAAATGCGGGATGGAATATGACTGATTTAAAGGGGAGGTATTATGCTACTGTTTTACCTCAAACAGTAAAACAACATTTATTTTTGACGTATGAAGAAGCTAATTGGATTATTTTTTTAGATGCATTTCCTCAGCTGTTGTTATACGAAGAAAGTAAGAGGAGGCAGATACCACTATTCTATTTGTTACAATATTTCAACGTATCAATTTTTATGGAAAAAGAATGGATATATTTTTGGGAGAAAAAAGATATAAATAGGCTCATGACAGCGCTTATTATAAATGAGCAAAATAAAATTCAAAAACCAATTATTGAGAATACATATTTTAAAAAACATGTATTCCAAACGGCACTTTTTAAATTACAAGAAATGCTTCATATTAGTGCCGTTATTTTTCCAACCGTTGAAGGGAATATGTATGGTTTTTCCGTTTATCAATTTGAAACGTTACAAAAGCGTATAGAGTTAGGGAAGAAATTAGCGGAGTTACTGTTTCATCCAAATTATAAAAGTTTATTCCATAGGTTTGCATTGCAAACTATACACACAGGATCAAGGGAAGATTATGAACATTATGTAAGAGAAGCTAGAAAATCTTGTACGCCAGCCCTTAGAGAGGTTTATCCTGTTGTTGCACATAAGGAAATAAGTATGAGAGATTGGTTTTGTAGGGATACGGAAATAAATGAGCTGTTTTTACTGAAAAAGTATAAGGGTGAAGTTGATATAACAGAATGGTATAAAAGAAAGAGGGAGCAAATCTACGCTGCTTCTATCGTAAATCGTTTTGTTAAAAGGATAGATGAGTTCGTGATATAATAAAAAAGAAGTCCCGTCTTCATAAATGAAGACGGGACTTCTTAATGTGAAGTAATTCTGCCATGTGTGCGAAAAATTCAATCTCAAAACTTAATGAATATAAGAGATTAAGGATGCTTCAGAAATGAGCATTTTGTAAAAGTACTAAAATTGCATTTTATCCCGCATTAACGGGCAGAAGACCCCGTCTCAAAATTCAGCGAAAGTAAAGAATTTTGAGACGGGGGTCGGGCTGCCCGTAAAAGCCCGATTGGTGAAGGCTAATAATCAGTGGTGGATGAACAAAACCCCACTGATTAAAGTTTCACTTTATGTAGCAGGGAAGTTTGGACCATCTAACTTTGGATTGCCAGTCTCGGGTTTATTTTGTTTGTTTTGTTTTTTCTTTTTTTCGTTTTTATTCTTTGCCATTTTCATACACCTCCTTTTTGTATTGTTACCATTTCTATAAATCACATACAAAATGATTTCTTTGACGAATAACAACTAGTTTTGTCATGTGGGCAGGAGTGAGAAATCATTCGGCGAAATTACATGACAAAGGAAAAGCAAAGAAGGAGGCGTTTTGTATATGGCGATGGTTCAGAAGGAAGATGTAATGAAAACAATGGATCAAATGTTAAGTTCTCTCGATTTGCTGGAAATGAATATAGGGATTAGAATGAATCATGCATTGAAGGATAAGAGTGAAAAAATATGTAATAAGATAGAAATAACAGAAATGCATATTGAGCATATGGAAAATAAATTAGTGCATCACGAAGAAAAAGGGAATTGGGTGAAGGCATTTCAAAACGTCGTAGTGAGTGCATAATAAGGTGGGAATAAAATGAAGTATGAAGCATTAATACAATCTTCGGAAAAACTTATGCAGTATAATAATGAAGCAAATGTGAAAAAAAGAGAAATGATTGAATACGATTTTTATAAGGATATGAAACCATTTGTAGATATGGTAGATGAGGAATTAAAAGTGTGGAAAGAATTAGCTTATAAATGGATTAAGGAAGAAAACCCGAAGTATATACATGTACAGCAAATTGATCAAGTGTACGATAATTTACAAACAAATGTATTGCAATGTTTTGTAAATAAAGGCAAAGGTAAGCGATTCTTTGAAACACACCAAGCCATTTCGTATACTTTGCAAAATATAATTGAGCAATGTAAGTAACAAGAGGGGAAACCCTCTTGTTTTTTTTTATGCTTCTGTCATTGTTGAAGGTTTTGTTGCACCGTTTATTTCTAATTCTTTTATTAATATTCGGTAATCTGAAATGCCTATTTTTCCTTCGAGATACCAATGTCTCGCAAAGTCTAACAATTCATTTACATTTTCTGTGTAATACCCCTTTTTTTGAGAAAACGCTTGTTTTAAATCCCCTAATACCATGTTGATTCCTCCCCATGAGAATCTTCTTCTTCATTATCATAGCATGGAAGGGTTTTCTTTTTTAATTTTTTAAAAATTTAAACTTCCGACAAAAATAGACAGATACTCCGTCACACATATTATTTTACTGGTACATATTATATATGTAGAAACTTATGTGAAGGAGGAGAGAATGCATGTTTCAACAATCAAACGTATATCAGCAAACTAATCCATATACACAGCAAAATATGTACCAGTATAATACGGATACATATTTACGGTATAATATGTATCCTTTCGAGCCTCATTATGGAAATCAAAATTATTACCAGCCATTTGAAGTGTCGTTTATGAATCAACAACAACAGCAACAACCTTATATGAATCAACAACAGCAGCCCTATATGGATCAACAACAGCAACCCTATATGAATTCACAATACTATATGCCACCACCATCTCCCTATGGAAATCAACAAGCGATGTTTTATCCACCAAAACAACCGTACCCGACGCAGAATAAACAAAAACAACAACAGCAACCGAGTCAATTTTCTAGTTTTGTTTCCCAATTTAAAAACTCAGATGGTAACTATGATGTAAATAAAATGATGAATACAGCTGGACAAATGATGAATGCGATGAACCAAGTGACAGGTATTGTAAAGCAAGTTGGAGGTTTTTTTGGTAAGTAATCATAGGGGGTTGTCTATAAAAAGCATTACGTATAAAGCAGAAGGCTAGACAAATTTCCTTTTAATAAATGGGTATATATAACAAACGGCTTTCCCTCTTTTCTCATATTGTAAAGTGTAGTCAGATTTTTTTAACGAGAGAGGAGAGAAAAAACTATGCATCATTGTCATCCTTGTTTTGGAGGGCATAAGCCTGTAGGACCTATCTGTACAACTGCTCCTGTCATTCATCCGACGAAACAGTGTGTAACACATTCTTTTTCAACAACGGTGGTGCCACACATTTTCCCAACACATACAACACATGTACATCATCAACAAATTAAAAACCAAAACTTCTTCCCACAAACAAACTCAAATGTAAATGTTGTAGATCCAGTTGACCCAGGATTTGGCGGCGGATGTGGACCATGTGGTCATGGACATCATGGACATCATGGACATTTTGGACATCAAGTATCTCCATTTGGACCAGGACCAAACGTGTCACCATTTGGACCAGGACCAAATGTATCACCATTTTTACCAAACAATGTATCACCAGTAGGTCCGAATATTGGACCAAACGTTGGTGGAATATTTAAAAAGTAAATGATATGTTAGAACTAGCGAAATGCTAGTTCTTTTTTTGTAGTTGAGGTGTAGATATGAAAGTTGTTGCTGTAACAGGATATAAGCCATTTGAACTTGGCATATTTAAAAATGATCATCCAGGAGTAGAATGTATAAAAAAGGCGCTGCGTCGTAAATTAACTGCTTTTGTAGAAGATGGTTTGGAGTGGGTGATTATAAGCGGCCAGTTAGGAGTCGAATTATGGGCTGCTGAAGTTGTTTTTGAGATTCAAGTAGAATATCCAGATTTAAAATTAGCGGTATTTACTCCTTTTTTAGAACAAGAAGAAAATTGGAAGGAAGATAACCGTGAATATTACGAATTTATTCTTTCGCAAGCAGATCACATTGATAGTATTACGAAACGGAAGTATGAAAGTCCAGAGCAATTTAAATTAAAGAATCAATTTTTTATTGAAAAAAGCGATGCACTTTTAGCTGTATATGATGAAGAAAAGCCTGGAAGCCCTAAATATATTGTAGAAGTAGCTAAGAAAAAAGGAGAAATAGAAAATTATCACAGTTATTTCATTCTTTTTTCTGATTTACAAGATATAATGGAAGAGGAACAGTGGAATAATGCAGAGTAATATGTAATATAGTACTCGTATATTTGATTGACAAAAAGCATTGTTTCTGAAAAAATTTAGTTAATGAAAGCTTTGGCAAAAATTTGAGGTGAAGAAAATGATTTCGGATAAAATTAAATTAACAGCGAAAGATATTTTAGAAAAAGAATTTAAAACAGGTATGAGAGGTTATCAACAAGAAGAAGTAGATAAGTTTCTTGATATGATTATTAAAGATTATGAAGCCTTTCATAAGGAATTTGATCAATTAAAACAACAAAATGTTCGTTTGAAACGTGAATTAGAAGAACAGAAAGTAGCGGCAACACAAGTTCCGCAACAACCGGTACAAACACCAGTTGCACAACCTGTATATAACAACACGAATACGGACATTTTAAAACGTCTATCTAATTTAGAAAAAGCTGTATTTGGAAGTAAGTTATACGAATAATTTCTGGTGGTAAAAAGGTTAAAGCATTTTACATAGAAAAAAACATTGCAAAATCTTTTTGTTTCCACTATACTAATGGATGTCATAACGTTTGGGTAATCGCTGCAACGCCAACGTTGTAGAGGAAAGTCCATGCTCGCACGGCCTGAGATGGCTGTAGTGTTCGTGCCTAGCCAATTCATAAGCTAGGGTATTCTGGCTGTAAGGCTGGTTTAACGGCAGGGAAAAAACCTAAGTCCTTTCGGATATGGTTTAACTACCTTTAAAGTGCCACAGTGACGAAGTCCTTGAAGAAATGATAGGAGTGGAACGAGGTAAACCCCACGAGCGAGAAACCCAAATAATGGTAGGGGAATCTTTTCCAAGGAAATGAACGATGGGAAAGGACAGGTTGTATAACCTGTAGATAGATGATTGCCACCGGAGTACGAGGCGTGGGCCGTTTGCAGTACAAAGGAACAGAACATGGCTTACAGAACGTTATGAACCAACTATGAAATAACTCAGCTCTCCTTTGTTAGAGGAGGGCTTTTTATTTGTATGAAGTTATAAATTATGAGTTAAAATGGTTAATGAGAAAATTCTTCGTAAAATGTAATAATTAATAGGACAAATTGCTGTTAATTATTGTTTGACTATACATAAGAGGTGAATGCAAATGGGAAAAGTTACTTTAATCGCAACAGCGGCCATGGGTATTGAAGCATTAGTTGCTCGAGAAGTTCGTGATCTTGGTTATGAATGCCAAGTGGAAAACAGCAAAGTAACATTTGAAGCAGATGAAAAGGCGATTTGTCGCACGAACTTATGGTTACGTACTGCGGACCGTGTGAAAATTAAAGTTGGCGAATTCAAAGCGACAACATTTGATGAGCTGTTTGAGAAAACGAAAGCATTAAACTGGGGAGACTATATTCCAGAGAATGGAGAGTTCCCTGTAATCGGTAAATCATTAAAATCTGAGTTGTTCAGTGTTTCGGATTGCCAACGTATCGTGAAAAAAGCTGTCGTTGAAAAATTAAAAACAACATATAAACGTACAACTTGGTTTGAAGAAGATGGTCCGTTATTCCGTATTGAGATTGCAATGCTCAAGGATATTGCAACATTAACAATTGATGCGAGTGGTGTTGGGCTTCATAAACGTGGATACCGCATGGATCAAGGGGAAGCTCCTTTAAAAGAAACATTAGCTGCGTCTTTAATTAAATTAACAAACTGGAAGCCAGATCGTCCTTTCGTGGATCCTTTCTGTGGATCAGGTACAATTCCGATTGAAGCAGCATTAATAGGACAAAATATCGCACCAGGATTTAACCGTGGCTTCGCATCAGATGAGTGGGGCTGGATCGGTAAACAAAACTGGCGTGAAGCTCGTCAAGAAGCTGAAGATTTAGCGAACTATAATCAACCACTGCAAATCATCGGATCAGATATTGATCATCGTATGATTCGAGTTGCTCAAGATAATGCAGAAGAAGTAGGTTTAGGTGATTTAATTACATTTAAACAAATGCAAGTAAAAGATTTCACGACAAAAGAGGATTATGGCTATGTTGTAACGAATCCTCCATACGGAGAACGTTTAAGTGAAAAAGCGCTTGTTGAACAATTGTACAAAGAAATGGGACAAGTATTCCGTCCATTAGACACATGGTCAGCGTATGTATTAACAAGTTACGAAGCATTTGAGAAGTGCTACGGAAAAGATGCATCAAAGAAACGTAAACTGTTTAACGGATTTATCCGTACAGATTACTACCAATACTTCGGAAAACGTCCACCGCGTAATTCATAGTATAAAACTCCTCCAGCGCGCATATACTGGCTATTATGTAATGCGTAAAGGAGGAACTGATATGGATAGTTTCCAATTATCAATGATTCAAAAAGCTATTCACCGTACGTATGATGAGCTCGGGAAAGAAGTGGATAGTCAAGGTGTGATTGTAGATGAAATACAAAAAGCACAAGAAGAATATTTGTCAGCTCTTTCACATGAAACAGCGATTGATAAACGGTATTTAAAGTCATTAATATAGAAGAAAATTTTCCTTTTTCGAAAGGAAAATTTTTTTTCGTGTATTTCTATGTATGGCAACAGGGGAAAGTGGCTGCACACATATGAGTAGCAGTTACTATATCTTTTTATAGAAAAACTTTTTGGTTGGAGGCTAAGGATGTTTACTGAGAAGAGATTACCATTTGAAGTAGGAAAACAAGATAATTTTTATGATAAGTTGAATGAATGGATTGGAGATGTATTTTACGACATCCTTCCGGAAAAAGGCTTTGAAGAGCGTGATGAACAAATTTTTATGGCGTTTCAATTAGAGCGTGCTTTCCAAGAAAAGAAAGTAATGTTCGCAGAAGCGGGTGTAGGAACAGGGAAAACAATTGTATATCTTCTATATGCAATTTGCTATGCACGTTATACTGGAAAACCAGCTATTATCGCTTGTGCTGATGAAACGTTAATTGAGCAGCTTGTGAAAGAAGAAGGGGACATTGCTAAATTATCTGAAGCATTAGGTTTAGCAGTCGATGTAAGACTTGCGAAATCAATGGATAATTATTTATGTTTACGTAAGCTTGAAGATGTTATGAGTGGACGAGCTCCAGAAGTAATTGAGGATGTATATTATGAATTACCGCAGTTTGTATTTGATCATGGTACGATGCAAAACTTTACTCACTACGGTGACAGAAAAGAATTTCCGCTTTTAAATGATGAGGAATGGTCAAAAGTAAATTGGGATTACTTCCAAGATTGCTTCACTTGTGATTCTCGTCATCGTTGTGGTCAAACGCTTTCTCGCGAGCATTATCGTAAAGCAGCAGATTTAATTATTTGTTCTCAAGATTTCTATATGGATCATATTTGGACGTACGATGCTCGTAAGCGTGAAGGACAAATTCCGTTATTACCAGAAAGTAGCTGCGTTGTATTCGATGAAGGTCATCTTGTAGAATACGCAGCTCAAAAAGCTTTAACGTATCGTTTAAAGCAAACGATGATGGAGCAACTGTTAACAAGATTGTTGCAAAACGATATTCGTGAAGAGTTCGCACATTTAGTAGAAGAAACAATTTGGCAAACAGAGCGATTCTTTGATGTTTTACAAGAACATAAAAAGGAAATCGCCGGTTCTGATCGTTTAGAAATTACTGTGACAGAAAAAGTAACAGCTGAAGCGAAGCGACTTTATGCGAAAATTGGTGAAGTCGGTGATGCATTAGTATTTGAAAGTGAAATGCATACAGTAAACACGTATGACTTAAATATCGTTGATGAACATTTAGATGTGTTAGAACATTCACTTCGTCTGTTCATGCACGAGAAAAATGTAATTACGTGGGGTGAAGAAGGTGATGGAGCCTTCACGTTAGTGATCATGCCACGTGCAGTTGAAGAAGTGTTACAAGAGAAAGTATTCTCGAAGAAAATCCCGTATATTTTCTCTTCTGCTACGCTATCTAATAACGATTCATTCGCATTTACAGCAAATAGCCTAGGGGTAAAAGATTACTTATCATTCTCAGTTGCCTCACCGTTTGATTATGAAGAGCAAATGGCAGTAAACTTACTATCACATACGAAAGAAAATGAATGGGAAAGAAAGTGTCAATATACACTTGAAAATATACAGAAAACAAATGGACGTACGCTTGTATTATTCCGTACAACGCAAGAGCTTGCAGCGTTTAAAGAATATGTAAGTAAAGAGCAAATGTCAGTTCCGTTCTTATATGAAGGGGATCAAGAAATTAGTCAGCTCGTTTCTCGTTTCCAAAATGAAGAAGAGACTGTGCTTTGTGCCGTACATTTATGGGAAGGTTTAGATATTCCTGGTTCATCATTATCACATGTTATTATTTGGTCATTACCATTCCCTCCAAACGATCCTGTGTTTGAAGCAAAGCGTAAACATGTAAATGACCCATTCTGGGATGTAGATGTACCATATATGATTTTACGTCTTCGTCAAGGGATTGGCCGTTTAATTCGTACGAGCGACGATAAAGGTGCTATATCGATCTTCTTATCTGATACAGAAGATAAGAAAGTGGTAGAAGCGGTGAAAAACGTACTACCAGTAGAAGGTAAAGAATTATAAGGAGAAAGCTTGGCGCTTGCCAAGCTTTTTTTCTATTATAAAAGGAATTTAGATTTCCATGTCGAATTAAGTTTGAGGTAGAAAAGGGAGGTTTTTATACGATGACAGTAGCTACATATGAAGTAGAAAAACAATTTTTAACATATGTGAAGAAAATACAGAATTACGGAGAAGCATTAAGCTTAATGTTTTGGGACTTGAGAACAGGTGCGCCTAAAAAGGGTGTAGACCAGCGTTCGGAAGTAATTGGTATGCTTTCATCAGAAGTGTTTGCCATGTCGACTTCAGATGAGATGGGGAACTATTTAACAGAGCTTGAAGCTTTAATAAGTGAAGATAAACTATCTGAAACGACGAAGAAAATGGTTGAAGAGTGTCGTAAAGAATATGATAGAAATAAGAAAATTCCACAAGCGGAATACGAGGCATATGTGAAATTAGAAGCGAAAGCAGAAAGTGTGTGGGAAGAAGCTCGCGAAAAATCTGATTTCGAAATGTTCCGTCCATACTTAGAAAAAATTGTTGAATTCAAAAAGAAATTTATTACATATTGGGGTTACGAAACATATAAATATAATACATTATTAGATATGTATGAGCCAGGTATTACAGTAGAAGTGTTAGATCACGTATTTGGTCAACTTCGTGAACGTATCGTTCCGCTCGTAAAAGAAATATCGGAGTCACAAAAGAGATTAAAGACAAGTGCTTTATCAGAACATTTTTCAAAAGAAAAACAAAAAAACTTTACATTAGAGCTATTAAAGCAATTGAATTATGACTTTGAAGCAGGTCGTCTTGATGAAACGGTACATCCATTCGAGATTACATTAAATAGAGGGGATGTTCGTATTACGACACGCTATGATGAAAAAGATTTCCGCATGGCTGTGTTTGGAACAATTCATGAATGTGGTCATGCAGTATACGAACAAAATATTGCAGAAAAATTTGAAGGTACACCGCTATGTAGTGGAACATCTATGGGTATTCATGAGTCACAATCACTATTCTTTGAGAACTTTATCGGTCGTAATAAATCATTCTGGAAGAAAAATTATGATTTATTAAAAGAGTATAGCGATGGTCAATTCAATGATATATCAGTAGATGAGTTTTATGATGCGATTAACGAATCGAAGCCATCGTTTATTCGTATAGAAGCAGATGAGCTTACATATCCGCTTCACGTCATGGTTCGTTATGAACTTGAGAAAGAATTATTTGATGGTACATTACAAGTGAAGGATTTACCAACGGCTTGGAATGATAAGATGAAAGCATATTTAGGAATTCGTCCGGAAAACGATGCACAAGGTGTATTGCAAGATGTCCATTGGGCTGGTGGTTCATTTGGATACTTCCCATCTTATGCGCTTGGTTACATGTATGCAGCGCAATTTAAGCAAAGAATGTTAAATGACATTCCAAACTTTGATGCATTATTAGAAGAAGGAAACGTAACGCCAATTCGCGAATGGTTAACAGAAAATATTCACCAATACGGTAAAACGAAAAAGCCACTGGAAATTTTAGAAGATGTGACAGGCGAAGGATTAAACGCAAACTACTTAGCAGATTATTTAGAAGCGAAGTATAAAGAAATCTATGAGTTATAAAAAAGAGCTGCTTAATTGCAGCTCTTTTTTAAAGGGGATGGGAGAATGGATTATACATATACAGTAATGAGGCAAGAAGAAGCAGAAGAAATTGCATATAACTGGCATTATGAAGGGAGATATTCCTTTTACGATATAGGGGCAGATGAAGAAGATTTAGCTGAGTTTTTACATGATGAGAGTAGAGGAGATCATGCATTTTCTGTGAAGGAAAATGGCACTCTTATTGGGTTCTTTACTGTTTGTAAAATAAATAATGGAACGGTTGATATAGGTCTTGGAATGAGACCTGATATAACCGGAAATGGATTTGGTTTACAGTTCGTAAACGCCGGACTAGCTTTTAGTAAAGAAAAATACGGGTGCAATGATATAACACTATCAGTAGCGACATTTAATAAAAGAGCAATTAAAGTGTATAAAAGAGCAGGATTTGAAGCAATTGGAACATATATACAGAAAACAAATGGTAGTTGTTTTGAGTTTTTGAAAATGAATTATATATGTAAAAATGATTAAGAAACAGAGGGGAGCTTCTGTTTTTTTTTTTATTTTGATTTAGAAATATAGGATACATATTTTTGTACTTGTTGTAATTGGGAGTTTTGAAATTTTGACAGAGGATGTGTATGATTGAACTTTAGTAGCAAATAGCAGGTTTAGCAAGGAGAGGTAGAATGATTACAATTAAAACGAAAAATGAAATAGATTTGATGCACGAATCTGGAAAATTACTTGCTTCATGTCATAGAGAAATTGCGAAAATGATAAAGCCAGGTATTACGACAAAAGAAATTGATACGTTTGTTGAAGCATATTTAGAAAAGCATGGTGCAAGATCTGAACAGAAAGGTTATAACGGATATCCATACGCAATCTGCGCATCTGTAAACGGTGAAATGTGTCACGGTTTCCCTAGTGATGCACCTTTACAGGAAGGAGATATTGTGAAAATCGACATGGTAGTAAACTTAAAAGGTGGTCTCTCAGATTCTGCATGGACGTATATAGTTGGAAGTGTTTCTGATGAAGCGAAAAGGTTATTGTTAGCAGCTGAGAATGCTTTATATAAAGGAATTGATCAGGCGATAATCGGTAATCATGTAGGAGACATTGGCTATGCAATTGAAAGTTATGTAGCAAATGAAGGTTTTTCTGTCGCAAGAGACTTTACGGGGCACGGGATTGGGAAAGAGATTCATGAAGAACCAGCGATTTTTCATTTTGGCAAACAAGGACAAGGTCCAGAATTACAGGAAGGAATGGTAATTACGATTGAGCCAATTGTAAATGTAGGTATGCGATATTCTAAAGTAGATTTAAATGGATGGACTGCGAGAACGATGGACGGGAAATTATCAGCTCAATATGAGCATACAATTGCGATTACAAAAGAGGGGCCGATTATTTTAACGACGCTTTGAAATGTTATGTAAGAGTTTACAAAACTCGAACGAAAACAGTGGTTTTTAAAATTTTGTACGTGTTTTTTTGATAAATGCTTTTCAAAGTATAAAAAGTGCGTTATAATCCTTCTATAAAATAAATAGTTAGCTACACTCATATAATCGCGGGGATATGGCCTGCAAGTTTCTACCGAAGTACCGTAAATACTTTGACTATGAGTGAGGACGAATATATTTGCTTGTTTAGCATTCTTTTTTGCGAAACTCCAAAAGCGCGTCTCTCACTTGTAACGAGTGGTGGCGGCTTTTGGAGTTTTTTATTGCATAAGAGGGGGAACAAACATGAAAGTATTACAAGAAAAGATTTTGAACGAAGGAAAGGTTTTATCTGGTGACGTATTAAAGGTAGATGCATTTTTGAATCATCAAATTGACCCAGTACTTATGCAAGAGATCGGAAAAGAATTTGCTAAACGTTTTAAAGAAGAGAACATTACAAAAATCGTAACGATTGAATCTTCAGGCATTGCACCGGCAGTTATGGCTGCATTAGAGCTTGGTGTAAAAGTAATCTTTGCAAGAAAACGTAAATCGTTAACGTTACAAGATAATATGTACGTTGCAAACGTATATTCATTTACGAAACAAGAAACGAATGAAATTTCATTATCTCGAAATCATATCGATGAAAATGACCGTGTTTTAATTATTGATGACTTTTTAGCAAACGGTCAGGCTGCTTTAGGTTTAATGAGTTTAGTAGAGCAAGCTGGAGCGAGTATTGCAGGAATTGGTATTGTTATTGAAAAAGCATTTCAAGATGGAGGAAAGAAGCTTCGTGAACAAGGAGTTCGTGTTGAGTCACTAGCAGAAATTGCATCACTTGATAACGGCACAGTTACATTTGTACAGCAAGAAACTGCGGAGGTGAAATAAACGATGAAGCAACATCCATTTAAAATCGCATCGCTTGGTATGCAGCATATGCTTGCTATGTATGCTGGCGCAATTATCGTTCCGCTTATTGTCGGCGGCGGACTTGGTTTAAATCAAAAAGAGTTAACATACTTAGTCTCAATTGATTTATTAATGTGCGGCGTTGCGACAATTTTACAAGCATTATCAAATCGCTTTTTCGGTATTGGACTTCCAGTTGTACTTGGTTGTACATTTACAGCGGTTGGGCCGATGATTGCAATCGGAAAACAATACGGCGTGTCTTCTATTTATGGAGCAATTATTGCTGCCGGGTTATTCGTTGTTATTTTTGCGAAATTATTTGGAAAGCTTGTAAAACTGTTTCCACCAGTTGTAACAGGATCTGTCGTTACCGTAATTGGAGTTACACTTGTTCCAGCAGCAATTAATGATATGGCTGGAGGAGTAGGAAGCAAGGATTTCGGTAGTCTTGAAAATTTAGCATTAGCATTTGGTGTGTTACTATTTATTATCATTATGTATCGTTTCTTTGACGGATTTATCCGTTCAATCTCTATTTTATTAGGTCTTTTATTTGGTACAATCGTTGCAGCATTTATGGGGAAAGTAAGCTTGCAAGCGGTTGGAGAGGCTGATTGGTTCCATGGTATTCAGCCATTTTACTTCGGTACACCAACATTTGAATTGACGCCAATTATTACGATGATTTTAGTTGCTTGCGTAGGGATTGTGGAAGCAACAGGTGTTTACTTTGCATTATCTGATATTTGCAATAAAAAGATTGGTGAAAAAGAATTAACAAAAGGCTATCGCGCAGAAGGATTAGCGATGGTGTTAGGTGGTATTTTTAACGCGTTCCCATATACAACATACTCTCAGAACGTAGGACTTGTTCAATTAACTGGAGTAAGAAATCGCGTTATTATTTATACTTGTGGTGGTATGTTAATCGTTCTTGGGTTCATTCCAAAAATCGCAGCGATTACAACAATCATTCCGAAATCAGTACTTGGCGGTGCAATGTTAGCGATGTTCGGTATGGTAATGGCATATGGTATTAAAATGTTAAGTAGCGTTGATTTTGGTAAACAAGAAAACTTATTAATCGTTGCATGTTCTGTAGGAATTGGGCTTGGGGTTACAGTTGTTCCTACATTATTCTCACAACTTCCTGAAAACATTCGTATTTTAACAGATAACGGAATTGTACTTGGAAGTGCGTCAGCAGTACTTTTAAATATTGTATTTAATATGGTGCCGCAGCGTAAAGCGAAAGTAAAAGAAGAGCCAGTGTCTATGCAAAGTGCAGTAAGGGAAGCGTAAAAAAGCAAGGTCTCGTTATGAGACCTTGCTTTTCTTTTTAAGTGGCATCATTTTCCCGTACGTACCAAGACGCCAAATGTACTCAAGTGGTCCGTATTGATAACGTGATAGCCACCAGCGGCTAATAAAGATTTGTAATGTGTAGAAACCGATGCAGAATAGTGGTCCTACCCATAATGGAGCAAGATAATCATTTTTGAACAATAGTCCGAATACAAGTAACGTAACGATTGTATGTGAAATGTAGTTTGTTAACGCCATTCGTCCAACGTATTGGAATGGTCGTAATAATGTTTGCCATCTTTCTTTTTGTAATAAGCGCATGAGCGTGAAAATGTAGAAAATGAATAATGTCTTTCCGCTAAACATTGTAAAGGCCTGCATATAAATTGGTTCATAAGATGGTTTTGATAAGAAATAACGGACCATGAAGAACCACATTGGCAATGTTAAAATGAACATAATAATTTGCCATTTTTTAAGCTTTGGATCTAATTCTTTCGTACGGCGGAAAATATCCTTTTTGCCGGCATATAAACCAAGTAAAAATAGCCCAACTGTTTCTGGGAGCATGAATACGTTTAGTTCAATTCCATCAGCATAAAATGCATGGAAACGATTTTGTATTTGTGACACCCAGTCTTCAAGTGGCATGATTGGTAAGGATAACCCAAGTTCCTCCTTTGGTATGAAGGCAATCCCAATACTAGCAATTAGCATAAGAAACTGAAAAATACTTAATAAAACGATTGCCCATATTAAAATGGTACGAGGCTCTCTCTTATAAAATAAAAATAAGAAAAATCCAGCGATTGCATACGTATGTAAAATGTCTCCGTCCCATAAAAGAACGTAATGTAAGAAACCAAATAATAATAAAATAAGTAAGCGACGAACAAATAAAGTTTTTGGTCGATCTGTTTTCGCTTCAGCGCGAGTCATAAAAATGTAAAAGCCTAGGCCAAATAAAAATGAAAAGATAGTATAAAACTTTGTTTGAATAAACATATCGTAAAACAGACGGATATAGCTATCTAGCCCCTCATAAATTCCTGAAAGATCACGTGAGTCAATCCCAGCGATAACAGGCCAGTTTACAAGAAAAATACCCAGTACAGCTATTCCTCTAATAATATCGATGGAGTGTATCCTCTCGCCTTGCGTAATATTTTGTGTCATTATTTTCCTCCTTGTTAAGTAATTCCCTTTTATTATACAAAATGTAAGATGGAGGGTATAGGGTAGATTTCCATTTTTTTTAACTATTAAGTTGCGTAGTATGAGATATAATAAGAGTGCACAACAAGTTTTAACCTTCTTCAAAACAGGCAGTAAAGCTCCTTCTTATAAGGGGCTTTCTTTATGAAAAGTGTTGATAATGATTCTCTTTAATGATAAAATGTATTCAAAAGTGATAATCATTATCAAAAAAAGGTTGGTGCATGAGTATGGTATATGCATTAGTAGCAGGTACAGTTGCTGTATATGCAGTTATTGCAAAGTATGTTTTAAATGGAGTAGGAACAGCAAAATGAGTGATATGACATAAAATCCCTTTCATTTGTAAAAAGAATGAAAGGGATTTTTTATTTTTAATGAGAATATGCTGAAAATTTAGTATGATAGTAAAGTGAAACTGTAATCAATGGGTAGGGGTAACTCTCACTGATTACGAGCTCGCAAATAGCGGGTATAGTATATACATCTTGGATAAAGGGGAACAAGGGGATGACAAACATAGTACAGACAAACGGTATGAAAAAACTTGTTTGTTTTTATGAAGAGTGGCAAAAACACGGCGATGCAGAGAATAGTTTAAAGTTGTTTGAGGTGATTCAAAAATATAAGCAAGAGCAGCTTATGATAGCGTTCTGCGGTCACTTCTCTGCAGGGAAGTCAACGATGATGAATCATCTATATAAAGCACAGTTATTACCAACAAGTCCAATTCCGACAAGCGCTAACGTTGTCAAAATTGAAAAAGGGATGGATCGTGTTGTTGTAACGGTTAAATCTGGAGAACAGTACGAGTATGACGGTGCATATTCAGCTGAAGAATTAAAACAAATTTGTAAAGACGGTGATGAGGTAATTGGTGTTCACATTTATCGGAATGATGCGCCAATTCCTGAGGGTGTTATGTTAGTTGATACACCAGGGATTGATTCAACAGATGATGCCCATCAACTAGCGACAGAATCAACGCTGCATCTAGCAGACGTAATTTTTTATATGATGGATTATAATCACGTCCAATCGGAAGTGAATTTACAATTTGTTAAAGAATTGAAACAACGTAATAAAACGGTTTATCTCGTTGTAAATCAAATAGATAAACATAAAGAAAATGAATTATCGTTTGAGGATTATAAAGATAGTGTAAAACAATCGTTCTCTAACTGGGATATTGAAGTAGATGGAGTGTATTATACTTCATTACGAATGATGAACCATACACATAATGAAATTGGAAGCTTAGAAACATTAATTACTTCTATTATGAAAGAAAAAGAGCAGTATGTAAGAGATGGAATGGAGCGAGAAACAGAATATTTAATGGGGGAACATTTCTCGTTTATTCTTTCTGAAAATGAAAAAGCTCTTTTGAAATATGAGGAAGAGTTAGCATCACCGCTTTCCATTTCAGAGATAGTTGAAAAGAAAGAAGAGCTAACGGAAACGAAACATCGCGAGACTAGTAAAGAATCTCATGTGAGAAACGAATTTATAAAGGGCTTACAAGCTATATTAGATAACGCGTATTTAATGCCATTTGAAATGAGAGAATTGGCAAATGCGTATTTAGAAACGAAATTAACTAAGTTTAAGGTCGGTTTGCTATTTGCGAAAGGAAAGACGGAGCAAGAAAAACAGAGACGTTTAGATGCTTTTTATTCTGCCTTGCAAAAGACTGTTGAAACACAACTTGATTTTCATGTGAAAGAATTTATTGTTGCCTTCTTAAAAGAAGAAGGATTGTTTACAGAGGAAATTGGGAAAGACATATATGCATTAGAAATTGCTTTTGGACCAGACATGTTAGCCGAAGTCATTAAACAAGGTGCAGGTTTCACAGGTGATTACTTACTTCTTTATACAGCGGATGTAGCGAATGAACTGAAGAAACGTTATTTTGCAAAAGCACAGCAAATTTTTGATAAAAGTGCAGTCGTTTTAAAGCAAAAGGTGAAGGAAGAAGTTGCCCGTATTGAAGAAGAGATAGAAAAATATACGATGTTGCAAACGGCAAAAGAAACGAAATTGCAATACAGTAACAATTTGGAGACATATGAAAGTTATTTGCAAAATGTTTGGCATGAGCGTATTGCTACACCAGAAGGATTGCAAATAGAGGAGATATTGCAAAGTAAAAAACAAATTGTTAGTGAGAAATTCACACTACAAGAGCAGGAAATTGTAAATGATAACGTAGCGGCTCATGAAGAAGAGATAAAAGGAACGGCAGCTTTAAATATTCAGCGTATATTAGAGAAAGTGAAGAAAGCTGAAACGATATTAGAGCCATTGCCAGCGCTGAAACATGTACAGCAAGAGGTAATAGAAAAAAGGCGTCGTGTGGAAACGAAACAATTTACAGTAGCGTTATTCGGAGCTTTTAGTGCTGGGAAATCATCATTTGCCAATGCATTGCTTGGTGAGAAGGTACTTCCTGTATCACCAAATCCGACAACGGCAACGATTAATCAAATTTTGCCGGTTACAGAGGAAAAACCACACGGAACAGTAATGGTTCAATTCAAATCAAAGCAAGCTCTATTAGAAGATATGAAAGCTGTTTATAAGCTGTTTCATTATGAGGTTACTACGTTAGATGAGGCGTTAGCACAAATTGATAAAGTTATGAAATATCCTTCACCAACTGGGAAGCAAAAAACAACATTTAGCTTTTTACGAGCGGTACAAAAAGGGTATGATATGGTTTCTGCTCATTTAGGGGAGCAAGTACAAGTTACATTAGAAGAGTTTTCTGATTATGTAGCGAATGAAGAAAAATCGTGTTTTGTTGAGTACATGGAGCTTTATTATGATTGTGCTTTAACAAGGCAAGGAGTAGCGCTTGTAGACACACCTGGAGCGGATTCTATTAACGCCCGCCATACGGACGTTGCATTCCAGTATATTAAAAACGCAGATGCTATTTTATTTGTAACGTATTATAATCATGTGTTCTCTCGTGCTGACCGTGAATTTTTAATTCAGCTTGGTCGTGTAAAGGATACCTTTGCTCTTGATAAAATGTTCTTCTTAATTAATGCAGCCGATTTAGCAGAGTCTGAAGAAGAACTTGAAATGGTAAAAGGTTATATCGCAGACCAGCTACTGCAATACGGTATTAGAAATCCGCGTTTATTTGCAATTTCAAGTTTATGTGCGCTTGAAGAGAAACAAGGAAAGAATATTGAAAAAGAGAAATATGGTATTTTACAAAACTCTGGGATTGCTAAGTTTGAGGAATCATTTACATCCTTTATGATGAGAGATTTGATGCTTGTATCTGTGCATGCTTTATATGGTGCATTACAAGGAGCAGATCAGCTTTTAGTAAATATGATAAATGGTGCAAAGCAGGGGAATGAAGAGAAAGAGAAGCAAACAAAAAAATATGAAGCAGAGCGTGATCAGCTACTTCATATTATTTCATCATATAGTGTGCTTGCCGAAGAGCAGGCAATGCAAAATGAAGTGAAAGAATTGCTTTATTACGTGCACCAGCGTCTATTCCTACGCTATAACGATGTGTTTACTGAATTTATTAATCCAGCGTCACTTCGAACGGATGGAAATGTGAAAGTGCAGTTGCAACAATGCGTTATGGAATTAGTAGCATTTATTCAGCATGATTTATTACAAGAAATGCGTGCGACATCATTACGTCTTGAAAAATGGATAGATGAAGCGATGAAGCGTGCAAAGAATGAAATTGTATTGAACTGTAAAGCAGAGAATAAATCAATTTCTATGAGTGGAACAGTGGATTATGAATATAAAGATATTACACATAAAGAACCGTTCCCGTCAGTTGAAGTAAAAGATTTTAAAAAAGCACTAGCACATTTTAAAAATGAAAAAAGCTTTTTTGAAAAAAATGATAAAGCTTTCATGCAAGAAGATGCTAAAGCGGTATTAGAACCGCTTGTATCAAATTATGTAGCTGATGAAAAAGATTTATTTGTTCATCATTATAAGCAAGAGTGGGATATGAAATGGAACTTATTCCAAAAAGTGATGCAGCAAGATGTGATGAACTATTATGAAAGTATATTATTTGCATTGGCTGAAACAATCGATGTATCACTATATGAACAAAGTAAAGAACAATTGCAAAAGCAGTTAGTAGAGATTGAAAGAGAAATTTATGTTATATAATCATTATGAGAAAAAGATTCGTTCGATTTTCTTTTGCAGTACTGTATCTAAAGATTTTACAAACCCTGCAAATTCATCAGTAGAAATCATATGAGTAAGAACAAGTCGTCTGCCGTCTGGTGTTTCACCGCATAAGACGAATGAAGAAAATTCATATGTTTTGTTTTCTACTACTAATTTTGGATAGGAATACGTGTCGCTTTTTTTCTTCTTTCCATCAATAGAGATGACGTTGCACTTTTTCTCATTGTTGTCCATGGTGAATCCCTCCTTTTTATTATTTATGGTAGACAAGGAGGGTTTAGAACAATAGAGAAGGGGGAATTTTTTATGTCTGTTGTAATAGAACCTATTTCGAAAGAAGCTATACCGAAATCTTTATTGCTGCTTGCTGATCCAAGTGAGCAGCAAATTGATGCATATGTACAAAGAGGGTTAACATATGTAGCTAAGCAAGAGGAGAGTGTTATCGGTGCATATGTTCTTTTGGAAACAAGGCCGAAGACGATGGAAATTATGAATATTGCGGTTGTAGAGCATTTGCAAGGAAAAGGGATTGGGAAGAAGCTAGTAAGTCATGCCATAGAAATTGCTAAAGGATATGGTATGTCAAAACTTGAAGTTGGTACAGGCAATTCTAGTGTTTCACAACTTGCTTTATACCAAAAATGTGGATTTCGTATTTTTTCTATTGATTTTGATTACTTTTCGAAGCATTATGAAGAAGAGATTATTGAAAATGGGATTGTATGCCGTGATATGATTCGGCTTGCAATGGAATTGACTCAGAACGTATAACTTATTTAGGGGGAAGAGAAGATGGAAGTACATAAAGCAATTACAGCACATTCTCGTAAACAAAATGAAAGTGTAAAAGCATGTTTACAATTAGATGCGCAGCGTGAAGCAGCTATTGAAGCAGCCGTATCTCTTGCGTCAAATGGGAAAGAATTTTCGGTTGATGTCATTAATGGTGTAACAAAGCAAATTAATGCTCTTGCAAAAAATGGTGTTACACTACAGCGTAAATATGTTACAGAAGAAATGGTTATGGAGTATGTAAGTCGTTTGCAAGAGAAAGAAGGTCGTTAAAGATGATAGTTACAGTCGAATGGTTACGTGAGCATATAGAAGATGAGAACGTCCGTATAATCGATTGTCGTTTTGATTTAGCGAATCCTAATTGGGGTAGAGAAAAGTATGAGGAAGAACATATTCTTCATGCGTTATATTTTGATTTGAATGTAGATTTATCAAGTCCTGTAACAGAACATGGTGGTCGTCATCCGTTGCCAAATATCGAGGAGTTTGCAGACAAGCTTTCGCGAGCTGGTATTGATGAACATACGACAGTAGTTGCATATGACAGTCAAGCGAGTGCAAATGCTTCCCGTTTCTGGTGGTTACTAAACTATGTAGGACATGAGAAAGTATATATATTAGATGGCGGATTTCCAGCATGGAAAGAGAATGGACTACCGGTAACAACGGAAATGCCTGTTGCTATACGAAAAACATTCAAAGCCAATATACAAGATCGTATGCTTGTAACGATGGAAACGGTCAGAGAGAATATTCATGCAGGTGCAGATGTTACGTTAATTGATTCTAGAGAGGCAAAACGTTATGCTGGTGTAGAGGAACTAGTTGATCCAAAAGCAGGACATATTCCAACAGCAGTAAACTATTTTTGGAAGGATGGAATGCTGCAATCAGGACAATTTAAGAATGAAGCACAGCAACAAGAACGATTCCAAAACCTTTCGAAAGATAAGGAAACAATTGTATATTGTGGTTCTGGTGTTACAGCATGTCCAAATATCCTTGCATTGAAATTAGCTGGATTCCAAAATGTTAAATTGTATGCAGGTAGCTGGAGTGATTGGATTTCTTATCCAGAAAATCAAATTGCTAAAGAAGAAGATTAATCACTTGCATGCAAAAATAATTTGTATTAAAATAAGGTCACAAGCAAGAAATTGCTCGAAAAACTTTGTATTTTACACATTGGAAACAATGTGATAATATAACGACAAGTAAATAATACATCCTGCGGTGTACGTAACTTATTTATGTCTAAAACCGATGTTAGTTATACGGAAGCTCAATATTTAGCGACCATCATCAAGCCTTCCTTGTGGAGGAAGATGTACGGTAACTGTGAGGGCATCCACCTGCGAGTAGCGGGTTTTTGGACATTTACGAGGAGCGGCACGTGCGGGGGTCTTATTTCAACTAACATTATATAAAATTCCTACGGTGTACGTAGCTTATGCATGTCTTAAACCAATAAGTTTAATATGGAAGTTCAATATTTAAATGTAGCTAACATGCCATCTTTTTAAGAAGGAAGTTACAAACATTTGTGAGAACATCCACCTGTGAGAGCAGGTTTATGGACATCTAGAGAGAACGGCATATGTGGGGCTAAATAAAAACCTTACGTTTTATACGTAAGGTTTTTTTGTTGCGTACATTTATCCATGTTATCTTGATTCAACTGTGAAGTTTCCATAATAAATATAGCACTTTCTGTCTTCATCAATCTCTCTTGAATCTAAAGTGAACTCCATATGCATGCCGTCGCGCTGAATAAATATGATATCGGAATGAAGAGATGGTAAAATTTCTTCATAGTTCCATACATCTTTACTTTCAATCAAGTTTGAACTCGTATCCTTTAGCTCTCTAATTTCAAAACCGATGTGGAAGTAAGTAGGATCTGAAGGATCGTTAGAAAAAGTTTCTTGTTGAATATATATAACTACTGTTCCGTCTGGATCTACTGAAGTTGCAGTAACAACATATGTATTTTTATCTTTTATAAAATATTCACAAGTCATGCGTGCGATGATTTCAGAATTAGAAATATTTGCGTAGTTCCATAAAGCAGGATACCCTTTTGTTTTATCATTAAGTCGATATTCTAAGCGCATTTTATCCCTCTTCTTCCTTTTTCTTCTACTTTATCATGCCATCTTATATAATAGGAATAGAATTTAAAAAGGGGAGTGCGAAGGTGACAAAAACGAAATGGCTAGTAGGCGGTGTCGTAACGTCTTTAATGACCGGCACCTTATTTGGCTGCGCACAAGATCTTCCCCCAAAACCGAATGATAATAGTTGTTCAGATTGGGATTGGGATGATGAACTTGGGGTATGGCAGTGTGATGATAGTAGTTCAGGTTATCGTGGGCATTACTTTTATGGTGGGCGATACTATCAAAATAAATCCACTTTTAAAAATTCATCGGCGTTTAAATCGTATCAATCGTCTGCGGAATTTAAAGGTGGAATTGGAAGCGGTTCAAAGGGAGGATTTGGGGGCTAAAATATGTCGCAGTACATAAGGGATCGAAAAGAGTTTTATTCGAAATATCCGAATTTTTGGTCGGATCTATATGAATCTGAGTATAGTTTGTTTCATATTTTCTCTATAACAAATCAGACTATGAAACAATTACAATTAGCAACTGAACGAATGGGGAAAATATTTTTCAAGACTGCTAGACTTTTGCGTAATTTAAGTAACGAACAGCTTCTTGAACTTGGGTTTCCTCCTGCGAGCTTATCGTTCATTAGAATGAAAGGGTTATATCCTGAATCTGTTATTTCGCGGTTTGATTTCGTTTTAACAGGTGATAACCAAATTAAAATGCTCGAGTTTAATAGTGATACACCAACTTTTATTATGGAATGTTTTCAAATGAATGGAAAAGTTTGCGAGAAACTAGGCTATGATGATCCAAACTCGGATCAAGAGCGATTACTATCTTCTGGTATTACAAAAGCCATAATGGAAGCGACCAAGGGAATAGACAACCCAAATGTTGTTTTTACAGCACATCATGAACATATTGAGGATTGGAATACGACCATGTATTTGAGTCAGTTATGTCATGTTGAAAATAAAGTAGTGCCAATGTCAGAACTTAGAATTACAAAAGATGCTTTAGTGGATAGGGATGGAGTACAGATTGATGTTTTATATCGCCAAACATATCCGATAGAAGATTTAATTGAGGATCAAGATCCTGAAACAGGAGACTTGGTAGGTGTGGAACTGTTGCAACTTGTAAAAGCTGGAAAGCTTTTTATAATAAATCCATTGTCAGCATTTTTACTTCAGCCAAAATCAATCCAGTGTCTTATTTGGGGGTTAGCAGAAGAAGAGGCCTTTTATACAAATGAGGAACAACAGTGGATTAAAGAATATATGTTACCTACATATCTAGAACCAGATTTATTTTTAGGAAAAGGTTCTTTCGTTCAAAAACCTTCATTTGGTAGAGAAGGGGACACAATTACTATTCGCGATAAGGACAGACATATTATGCTTCAAAATGCACACCAAACGTATAAAGCGTCACTGCCGATATTTCAAAAGTATACAGAACTTCCAGTCGTATCCTTGGAAACAGAGAAAGGGATGGAGAAACTGTCGTATGTGTTTGGTTCGTTTTTAATTGCCGGAAAAGCGAGCAGTATCGGTATTCGCGCAGGGGAAAAAATTACGGGGAATGAATCTTACTATTTACCGGTAGGTATAAAAAAGGAGGAAAGTATATGATTAATTTTTTATTATATTTAGCAGTAACATTGGGACTTTTATGCATTGGTCTTTTCCTAATGGAAGTAACAACGAAAGTAAAAGAATTTAAGCTAATGGCCCAAGGAAATAAGGCGGTAAGCTATGTACTTGGAGGGCGATTACTTGGGTTAGCTATTGTTTTATATTCGACAGCAGCTAATTCTATTTCACTTCTTGATATGGTTTCGTGGGGAGCAGTTGGTATTTTGGCTCAAATTATCGTTTATTATTTAGCTGAGTGGCTTACACCACGCTTTAATATAAACAAAAGTCTTGAAGAAGATAATCAAGCAGTCGGTCTTTTTCTTATGTTTTTATCGCTTTCCATTGGGATTGTAATTGCTGGTTGTATAACTTATTAAAAACTTTACGTTACAACGTGAGGTTTTTTATTTTATATACGTTAGTTTGCCATACCTTTCGAAAAAATTGTAGGCTACTGTTGACATCTATTTTAAATAAGAGTAACATTTTCTATATAATAAAAATAAGTCTCTGTTAGGTGAGGCTCCTGTATAGAGAAATGCTACTGCCCAAAAATGTCGAGAGACGCCAATGGGTCAACAGGAATGATCGAATTAAGGTTTTTCTTAACGTAGCTGGTAATGAACCTATGCTATACAGTGCTAAAACTCGGCGAGGGAGAGGTCCGTAGATTTCTAATTGTATTAGGAATCGTTTATTTGTGTATGTCATGACCTTTACTCTTTTCGGAGTAAGGGTCTTTTTGTTACCAAGCTATGAGTAGTTTCATAGTATAAACTATAAAATTAAACGAGGAGGTGAGGAGCATGTCAAATTCTGACTCGGTTCCGTTACCCATATACTTCAAATCAAAAATATATGATGTAGGCAGGAAACGACTTGTTCCTCCCTCTATATTTATCGTAATGTAGCGTTTATATGCACGTTTAAGCGCTAGACACTTTCGCGGTAAAGTGGAAAAATTGAGAAACAAAGCGTTTCTTCCTATGTTGTACAGGAGGAGACGATATTATGTTATATGCAAACAAAACTGTGGGTAACACGTCATATAAATTAAGTAAAAAATCAATGAAAGAACAAACAATGCTTCAAAAAAATAAAGATTTATTAATTGAAATCGCAACGAGAGATGTAAAATCTGTATTTGCGTATTTTAAAACAACAAGAGACGGATTATCTATGAAAGAGGCACAAAAACGCATTCAAGTATACGGCCGAAATGAATTAACTTCAAAAAGAGCGCGTATTGCAGAAGTAATGATGAAGCTAAGTGGAATGATCCCAGGTTTTTCAAAACAACATGTGCGTGATAGATTACAATGTGAGAAAATTACTGTGTCTCGAGTAGCGTGTTCAAGTGTAACAGGTTTAAACGGTGAATTAAAAATGATGAATTTACCAGTACAAGAACTTGTTCCTGGTGATATGATTTTTCTTTCAGAAGGCGATACAGTACCAGCAGATGTACGTATCATTTACGCGAATGATTTATTAGTAAATGAATCTGTGCTAACAGGAAAAGATGTAAGTATTGAGAAATTTGAAAGTTGCTATCACCTTGAGCGTAAACGATTTATTCCTTTAAAACGAATGAAAGACTATAATCCACTTGAACTTGAAAATGTATGTTTCAAAGGGACGTATATTGTTGGCGGAAATGCAAAGGCTGTAGTTGTTTCGACTGGGAAAAATACGTATTCAGGAATTCTTCATACTTGTTGTAGTAGAACGTCCTAATGTGTAAATGATGCTAAATATACAAAAACAATGTATAATAGACAAAGTTGAAAAAACGTAGAATGGTAATCTATTTATATAACCTTACGTGATGACGTGGGGTTATTATTTTTTGGGTAGGAGAGGAATTATGAAAAAAGTATTATTAGTTGATGGTATGGCACTATTATTTCGTGCTTTTTACGCAACAAGTGTCTACGGACAATTTATGAAACGACAAGATGGTACCCCTACAAACGGGATTCATGGTTATATGAAACATTTATTAACAGCTATGCAAGCAATTGAACCAACACACATCGTAACATGCTGGGATATGGGAAGTACGACATTTAGAACAGAATCGTTCTCAAATTATAAAGCGAATCGTGCAGCGCCGCCTGAAGAATTAATTCCGCAATTTGATTTAGTACAAGAAATGACTGCGAAATTGTCCATTCCAGTTATCGGTATGAAAGGGTATGAAGCGGATGATTGTATCGGTACGCTTGCAAAACAATACTGCAATGAAGCGGAAGTTTATATTTTAACAGGTGACACGGATTTACTTCAGCTTGTTGATAAGAACGTTACAGTTATGCTCTTGCGCAAAGGAATTGGAAATTACGAATATTACACACCAGAAAAAATTATGGAAGAAAAAGGCGTAGAGCCGTGGCAAATCGTGCATGCGAAAGCGTTCATGGGAGATACGAGTGATAACTATCCAGGGGTAAAAGGTATTGGTGAAAAGACAGCGTATAAGCTTATTCAAGAGCATGGAACAGTATCAGCTGTACTAGAAAATGTATCATCATTAACGAAAGCGCAGCGTACAAAGATTGAAAGTGATTTAGAGAACTTAGATATTTCATTACAATTGGCACAAATTCACTGTGAAGTTCCAATTTCATGCTCACTAGAAGAAGGATTGCACACAATGGATGAAGAAAAACTTAGATTCGTTTGTGAAGAAATGAATTGGGGAAGACCTGAAATATTAATCAATATGCTATAAATAGTTTTGTAAGAGGGATGTTGCATAAGTCGAACTTTGACTTGGTGACACCTTCTTTTTGTTTTGGAAAACAGTTTCTTAGTAAGTGGGAATATGTGTAATGAAACTTTAAATATTTCGACAAGATAAATCGATATAAGATGATGGAAATGGTAATTTGTATAATTAAATGAAGCAATTTCAAAATGGTTTTAGGAGAATCTCTTTTTGTGTGTTCACAAAGTTGTCAGAAAATAAACAGAATTTTCATATGAAGTTCAAATGGAATTCACAACAATCAATTATTATAAGGGCACACAGATAATTCCTTATCTTTTATATAAACCATCCCCCAAGGAGGACAATGAAAATGAGAAAAAAAGTGAGAAAATCTTTTAAACAATTATTAATTGAAAATAAACAATCACTATTAAATAATAAAGAAAATATGAAAGAAATTGAAGAGAGAATTGAGAAACGACATGTAGCATACAGTGCTGCTAGCAATTGATAATTTTGCTTATGAAAAAAGCTTGTAGTTTGGATACTATCCAAACTACAAGCTTTTTCTTTTTTATTACCTCCACCAAATCCAAGCCCAAAAGTAATTTCGTATATTTCGAGGAGTAACGCGTATAAAACGTTCCCCGTCAAAGAAGCAATTTAAATTTGGAAGTGTTTCATCTGGATTGTCTGAAATAAAGGCGACAATGTTTTCGTTGCTTGTAACGGTTACTGTAATTGGTGGATCGGTAGGCGAGACTTGAAGTTGTAACGAAATATTGGCCGTATTTTTAAATTCATTATTAACAGGTGGACTTATCACTTGCACTGTGAATAACACGCTGATTGTTTCGTTTGGTTCCAAAGTAGTAGCGACTAGGAAACCGATATTTGGATTCGCTAGTGGAGAACGTTCACCGTTAATAAAGACAGTACCGTTCATAAATTGTAAACCTGCTGGAATGGTATCTTGTAAAGAAACGTTTGAAAGTGAAATATCAGAAGTATTCGTAATACGCACCGTATAATCAAAATATTGGTTTAAATAAGCTGAGCTGACGGAAGCGTTTTTTACTACTGTTGCAGTTATAAATTGAACTGGTATGCGTACAATGTTTGAATTAACAATGAAAGTAATAATCGGTTCTTGTGGTGTCAATTGGAAAGCTGCTGTAACTGTTGCGGAATTGACAATTGTATTGTTTGAAGGAATAGAAGTGACTAGAACTTCAAATGTTATCGTTGCTACTCCATCTGCAGGTAAAGCGCCGATATTCATACCAGTGTCTGGACGAACATTTGGAACAGGAGTACCGTTAATTGTTACGCTGTTTTCTATAAATGTTGTACCAGCTGGAATGATATCTAGGACAGAAGTACTGATTGTAGGAATTGGTGAATGATTTATTACTTCCAATGTGAAAGTTATGGTCTCTCCTGTTGTTACGATAGATTTATCAGCTGTCTTTTCAATGCGAACCATCGGATCAACTACTGTTGTTGTAACGGTATTTGTTTGCTTTGTAATTGTAATAGGCGGTTCATTCGGATCAATGGTAACAGTGTAGGAAACAGAAGCATCGTTATTGATTGCAGATTGAAGAGTTGAAGGAGATATTGTTACTTGGAAAGTAATAATATCAGATTCATTAGGAGCAAGGTTTCCTAACGTAATACCATTTTCAGGATTTGCGTTAGGCTGATTAATTCCGTTAATCGTAACGCTGCCCGTAACGAAGGTTGTATCTACTGGTACAGTGTCTATGGCAAGAAGATCTTCAATCGTTACATTACCGCTATTCGTAATTGTAATTGTATACGTTAAAGTTTGACTAGGTAATGCATTCGTGGTATTAACAGACTTGGTGGCAACGACATTATCATTTTGGACAGTTGTTGTGACAGTATTTGTTGTAGTCGTATTTGTAACAGGTAAGTTATTTGGGTTGACTATATAGTTAAAAGTAGTAATTGCTTCGTTGTTGAGTTCATTTGGTGTTGGAATAGAAGTTACAGTTACTTGGAAGGAAGTGATAGCATTTCCACCTACTATTATAGTGCCAATTGGTATGCCACTTACTGGATTCACTCCCGGAAGAGTTTCTCCGTTTACAATGACGCTATTTTCTATAAACGTAGTACCTTGAGGAATAATATCTTGAATGATTACATTATTTGCTGCAACATTACCAGTTTGATTGAGTGTAATCGTATACGTTAACGTATCACCGACCGTTGCAAATGCAAGGTCAACAGCTTTATTACTATTCAAATTCGCATGATGAATTTCTGTTACAGCAGCTGATGAAATAATAGTTTCGGTAATAGGTGGTTGATCTGGTACTGTGTATTCATATTGAATTGTACTCGTGTTAGAGATTGGATTTGTTTGTGGAATGGAAGTAACCCGTACTTGGAATAGAATAGTGGCTGTCGTATTAGGCGGAATGTTATCAATTTGTATACCATTAAGTGGGTTGTCATTTGGACGAGCGTTGCCATTCACAATAACGCTATTCTCTATAAAGCTCGTATTTGCTGGGATGATATCTGTAACGATAATGTTTTCCACTTGTATATTTCCGTTATTTATGATGGAAATTGTATAAGGGATGATAGTTTGTAGGTCAGCATATTGGATAGGTGTTGTTTTTGTCGCAATTACATTAGCAGAAATAACTTCAGTGAAGGTAATGTTACTAGTCGATATTTCTTCTTCCCCGTTTATCGTATAACGAGAAGTTGATTGATTTTGAACATGGCCGCTAGCTGGAAGAGCTACGACGGTAACAGAAAATCTGACTGGGATAGAAATGTTAGGAGCAATCGTTCCTACAAGTATACCGGTACTTGGATTGGCGTTAAGCTGTGGAATGTTATTTACTAAAACGCTACCGTCTATAAAGGTTGTTCCATCAGGAATATTGTCTGTAAATATAACAGCAGTGGCATTCGTATTCCCTGTATTCGTTAAAGTTGTTGTATAAGTTAAAATGTCACCAATCGTTACAGAGGTCAAATCAACAGTTTTAAGTGAAACGACATCAGCATCATTAATTTGAACGAAAGTAGTATTGGAAGTAGTGGATTTTTGAATTGGTGCAAAGTCAGGATTGAAAATAAAGTCGTAGACGATGTTTGCAGTATTAGGTGTTGGATTTACAGCAGGTAAATTTGTAACGGAAACTTGGAATGTTATTGTAGCCATTTGACCTGCTGCGACATTAGGAATGGAAAAGCCGATATTCGGATCTGCTGCAGGAAGTACAGTATTATTAACTATTACACTTCCTGGAATAAATACTGTTCCATCCGCTATAGTATCTGTAAAAAAGATAGAGTTAGTTGTAGTCGATCCATTATTTTGAATGAATACTGTATATACAATGGTTTCATCAATATTAGCTAATACAGTATTAGCGGATTTTGTAGCAATAAGAATAGCATCAATAAATTGTATATTTGTACTATTGGAAGAGGTCGTTTCTGAAATTGGTGGTGCGCTTGAGTCTGGTCGATACTCATAGTGAATGACGGCGATATTATTAATGTTATTTTGTGGTGGTATAGAGACTACATTTACTTGGAACGTAACAATAATCGTATTATTTGGAAGGATAATACCAAGATTGATACCGGTAATTGGATTTTCATTAGGTCTTGGTATGCCATCTACAAGGATGCTATTTGAAATGAATGTGGTGCCAGCAGCAATTGCGTCAATTAGGAGAGTATTTGTAATAGGTACTGTACCAGCGTTTGTAACGGCGACTGTATATGTGATGATTTGACCGATACGTGTAATAGATCTGTTAGCGGATTTAATTGCACGAACATTCGCCGTCCGCACTTCAGTGTTTACTGCATTTGATAACGATCTACGCTGAATAATAGGAGAACTAGGGTCAATTTGGTATTCATATGAAGTGCCTGAAATGTTAATGACTGTATTGCCCTCTGGTATATTTGTAAGTTGTACTTGGAATGAAATAGTGACTGTTTCATCTGGTTGTATCGTGCCGAGAGTTACTCCATTTTCAGGATTCACACCAGGCTGAATCACATTATTTATTGATAAGCTATCTTCAATGAATATAGTACCTTCTGGAATGTTGTCAATGAACACGGTATTGTTAGCTGGCACGGTTCCTACATTTTGCAGTGTATTTGTGTACGTAATATTTTGCCCGATTGATACGAAAGTAACATCGGCCTGTTTAACAGAAATAATATTTGCATTTTGTAGTGATGTTGTAACGATATTAGAATTTGCAGAGCGATTCACTGGTGGAGCTGTAGGAATACTTACATATTGATAATTTACAGATGATTGATTTACAATTTCGGTTTCAGTAGGTGGATTATTTGTTTGTACTTGAAATAGTATTGTTTTTGAACTGTTTGGTGGAATCGTTCCAATTGGTATTCCATTTTCAGGATTTACACCAGGCTGAAGTACACCGTTAATTGTGACACTATCGGGAACGAATGTAGTCCCAGCTGGAATAGAATCTGTGAAAATAATATTTATTGCGTCAACATTGCCTATATTTCTCGCTTCCGAAATATAAAGTATAGTTCCACCAATATCCACAGTTATTGGATTGGATGTTTTTGTAATTATTAATTGTGCTTGCACGAAATTTGTAATGACGATATTACTTGTAGATGTTTCATTAATAGGAGGTTGCCCTGGATCTGGCTGAATTGTATAAGTTGTATTAGATTGATTTGTAATCGATTCTTGCGAGAATGGAGCGTTAATAAGAATTTGGAACGAAATCAGGTGAGTAGCGTTTGCTGCTAGGTTAGGCAAAGTAACACCTACATTTGGATTGGCACCAAGTATAGCTGTTCCGTTAAGTGTAAAACTATTTTCTACGAATGTAGTCCCTTCTGGAATAGTATCTGAAAATATGAGATTTGTAGCTGGAATATTTCCGGTATTTTCTAGTGTTATTGTGTAGGTTAAAATGTCGCCAGTTGTTGCTTGTTGTGCATTGACTGCTTTTAAAGAAAGAATATTCGCATCCGAAATTTGTGTGAAAGCTGGGTTAGACGTAATTGTTCGAGAGATGATAGGAGCAGTTGGATCGGCGATAAAAGTATAGTCAATACGGGCTATATTAGAAATTGGATTCACGCTTGGAATGGATTGAACGGTAACTTGGAATGTGACGGTGACAATTTCTAACGGTGCGATAGAGTTTAATGGTATCCCTACGTTTGGATCAGCACCTGGAACTGAAATAGTATTAATGGTCACGCTATTCGGAATGAATGCCGTTCCTTCTGGTACTAAATCTGTTAAAGTAACTGTATTTGCCGTAGTATTCCCGTTATTTTGAACGACTACAGTGTAAGTGATTGTACCGTCAGTAGATTGTACGAGAGAATCTGTATTTTTAATTACAGATAATGATGCATCAACGACAGCTGTAGTAACCGTATTAGATGAAGATGTTGCTGTAACTGGAGGTTGACTCGGATCAACAATATACGTGTAACTTGTAAGTGCTTGATTTATAATTGCTCCTTGGGGTGGAATAGAGTTTGCAAGAAATTGGAACGTAATAGTAGCAGAATCACCTGGTGCGATAATACCAACTGGAATACCGAGAGTTGGACTTGCATCTGGCAGTGAAACCCCATTAAGCGTGACACTATTTGGAACAAATAATGCTCCTTCAGGAACTCCGTTAATGAGTAATACAGAGTTTGCAGGGAAGTTTCCAGTATTCGTTAATGTTGCTGTATACGTAATTACATCTCCGATAGATACGATTGTTCGATTTGCTTCTAAAACAGTTGTAACAGTAGCGTTATTAATTTGTGTTGAAGCGCTATTAGAATTTATTGTGCCTGTAACAGGAGGAGCAGTCGGATCAACAATAAATGTGTATTGAATAGATGCAACGTTTGTAATTGGATTTGAAGGTGGAGTAGATGTAACTACGACTTGGAAAGTAACAGTTAAGGAACTACCCGCGCTAACGGTTCCGATATTAACTCCGTTATTTGGATTTGCACCTGGAATGGTACTTCCATTTACAACAAAACTATTTTCAACAAAGGTCGTTCCTGCTGGAATCAGGTCTGAGAAGTTTACATTCGTAGCGTTTGTATTTCCACTATTTTGAATTAAAATGGTATAAGTGATCGTGTCACCGATATTTGCAAAAGCTGTATTAGCAGTTTTTACAGCTGAAAGTATTGCTGAGTTAATAGAAGTAACGAAGACGTTCGTTTCCACATTGCCAGGTTGAGCCTGTAATGCATTGCCTACGTTATATTGGAAGTTAACAAATCCTAAGTTTTGGAGTTCAGGAGTGAATGTTGTTGGATTGCTTACAATTTGAACTTGGAATATGATTGTTACAGTTTGATTTGGATTGATTGTATTTATACCAACACCGTCAATAATAGAAGCGGATGATAATGAAGTGCCATCAACAACAACTGATCCTGCAACAAATTGTGTCCATGTCGGTAAAGGGTCTGAGAAAACAACATTGTTAGCTGGAATATTTCCTGTGTTCGTAATCGTAGTTGTATACGTAATTGTATCACCGATCGTTGCAAAAGCTTTATCTCCGATTTTAATCGTGTTTAAAATAGCACTTTCAATTTTTGTTGTGACGTTGTTAGAAGTAATATTTTTTGAAACTGGAGGATTTGCTGGATTAACGATATGTTGGAAGCTAACGCTAGCTTGGTTGGAAATTGGATTTATAGGCGGAATTTCATTGGCATTAATATGAAATGCTACGATGACAGATTGGTTTGGCGCGATATCACCAATTGGAACACCTGTAATTATATTTGCATTTGGGATGCTAATTCCGTTAAGTGTAAAACTATTCGGTTCAAAGGAAGTTCCGTCTGGAATAAGGTCGGTAAAAATAACATTCGTTGCACTAACATTTCCGCTATTTGTAATTGTAACGGTGTAGATGATATCCTGCCCGATATCTACCGTTGATACATTTGAATTTTTTTGTGCAGTAAGGATAGCACTATTAATTTGTGTGGTCGTTGTATTAGATTGATTGGAAGTTGTAATAGGTGGCTGGCTAGGATCAACGACGTAATGATATGTGGTTGAAGTAGAATTAGATATTGGATTCAGTGTTGGAAGTGTAGTAACAGTTGCTTGGAATGTGACGATTGCCGTAGTACCACCATTAATGGAACCTATATTTACACCAGTAGATAAATCAGCGTTTGGAATGGTTTGCCCATTAACTGTGAAACTGTTTGGAACAAAAGTTAAATTGCTATCAAGTATATCGATAACGGTAACATCAGTTGCGGTCACATTCCCGGTATTAGGGAGGTTAAGTGTAAATGTTATTGTATTACCAACATCAGCAAAAGTAAGATCTGCTGTTTTTGTACTTATAATATTTGCGTTGTTTATTTGAAGAAGCGTAGTGTTGGAAGTAGCTGAACTCGATACTGGAGGATTAACAGGATCAACAATAAACTCATATGTCGTTGATGCTGTATTCGGTGCTGGATTAATAGGTGGAATGCTGTTAACCGTAACTTGAAAGACGATACTGTATATTTCATTTGGTGGAAGTGTTGCAAGTAATACACCTGTATTTGGATTCGCATTCGGTTGTAAAACGCCATCGACAGTTAGTGTGTTAGGAACAAATGTGAGTCCACTTGGTAATACATCTGTGAATACTATATTAGCTGCATCCGTATTTCCTATATTGGAAATAGAAGTAGTGTAAAAAGCAGTTTGCCCGATATCTGCAAAGGATGCACTTTCATTCTTCGTCATAGATAATATGGCTTCTTTAATTTGCGTTGAAACAGGATTGCTAATTGAAGTTTCTGCATCAGGCGGTGAGACTAATTGATATGATGTCGATGAGAAATTTACAATTGGGTTTTCGGCTGGTAATGAGGTCACGTTTACTTGGAAGGAAACATTTACTGTAGCCCCCGCTGTTATAGGCCCAATATTTACACCGTTTGTTGGATTCGCACCACTTTGAGGAATTCCATTAATGGAGAATGTGTTTGCAATAAATGTAGTTCCGTTCGGCATAGTATCTGTGAAAATAACATTTTGTGCAGATGAGTTTCCATTGTTTGTTAAAGCGACAGTGTAAGTGAGAGTATCTCCGATGTGGCTAAATGCTTTATCAACTTGTTTAGATGAAAGAATGGTAGCTGTATTAATTGTAGTAAATGTTGTGTTTGAAGTAACATTTCTTGAAACAATCGGTGCATTTGGATCAGCGATAAATGTGTAAGAAGCAGTAGCGGAATTGGCAATAGGATTTTGGACTGGTGTAGAAGTAGCGGTAACTTGAAATGCTATAGATATTGATTTGTTAGGAGCAATTGATCCAATTGTTATACCTGTATTAGGGTTGAGTCCGATTTGTGTGATGCCATCTATTATAACGCTATCAGTAATAAACGTTGTACCATCTGGTATAAGGTCAGTGAAAGTAATATTCGTAGCGTTTGTATTACCGGTATTTGTCAAAAGCGTCGTGTAGGTAATGGTATCACCTAATGTTACAAGTGTTTGATCGACCGATTTTACCATCGTTATCATAGCATCTAGTACCGGGTTTGTAACGATATTCGTTGAAGTAGAAGCTGTAACAGGAGTTCCGTTTGGATCAACAGTGTAAGAATATAAAATTGTATCGTTACCCATAATTGAACTTGAAGGGGGAACAGAAAGAACATTTACTTGGAAAGTAACGGTTACGGTTTCACCAGGAGCGATGTTTGGTATAGTTACTCCAAGTGCTGGTTGCGCACCAAATTGCTGAACTCCATTTATTGTGACTGAGTTTGGTATAAAGGTAGTGCTAGCTGGAATTGCGCTCGTGAAGGTAATATTCGTAGCTGGTGTATTTCCTGTATTCGTAATCGTAGTTGTATACGTAACTGTATCACCGACGGAAATGATAGATTTATCAGCACTTTTTTGGGTTGTTAATATTGCACTATTAATTGTTGTCGAAACAGCATTAGATACATTCGTTTGTGATACGGCAGGTTGGCTAGGATCAACCACATGTGCAAATTGTACAGAACTAAAATTAGAAATTGGATTTATACTTGGAATGTTTGTAACAAGTACATTGAGAGTTATAACGGCCGTTCCACTTGGATTTATATTTCCAATCTGAATCCTGCTAGCTGGATTTCCAATTTGCTGTGTACCAGAATCATTTGTCAAAGTTCCGGAAATAAATGTTGTTCCTTCAGGTAAAATATCTGTAAAAATTATATTTTGTGAAGTGACATTTCCAGGGTTACTTAATGTAATTGTATAAGAAATTGTATCGCCAATCGTTGCGAAAGTTTTATCTACAGATTTGATTGCCACAATTTCCCCAGAATTTATTTGTGTCGAAACAGGATTGGATGTCGTACTTCTTGAAACGAGTGGTAAATTCGGTCCTGTCATAAATTGATAATCAATGGAAGCTCCGTTTACAACTGGTGAGTTTGGTCCTCCAGGTCCGATTGTAAAAATAGGATTTGGGATGCTAACTACTTGCACACGGAAGGTAACGTTTATAAAATCTCCTGCAATAATATCTCCAATTGGTATCCCGTTCGCTGGATTTACTCCAGGTAATAAAGCCCCACCTACTCGAACGCTATCCTCTATAAATACTGTATTATTTGGAATCGGATCTGTAAAAATGATATTAGTAGCAGTTGTGTTCCCTATATTTTCTAATAAAACAGTATACGTTAAAAATGAATTTCCAGGTGCGACGTCAGAAAAGATACGGTCCACACTTTTCGTTGCTTGAATAATTGCTTCATTAATTTGAACTAAAGTTGGATTACTTGTAGCTGTTTCTGTCACCGGTGGCTGGGTAGGGTCGACAATGATGGAGTATGTTGTGCTAGATTGGTTCAATGTTGGATTTGTAGCTGGAATTGAGCCGACAATAGCTTGAAAGCTAATTGTTGTCGTTCCTCCAACTGGAATTGAGTCTAAAGAAATCCCGCTATCTGGCCTAAATCCAAGTTGTGGGATGGAGTTAATTTGTACGCTATCAGGAACGAATGAAAATTCAGGTGGTAATATATCGATAAAAACAGGTGTGTTTGCGGTAGTATTTCCGCTATTCGTGAGGGTAGTTGTATACGTAATTGTATCTCCAACAGTAGCAAATGCACTGTTTGCAGTTTTTGTTGCGATAACGGAAGCAGTATTTACTTGTGTAAAAGTTTTATTGGATTGAACTGTTCGTGAAACAGGCGGCTCATTTATATCAACAATAAAGCTATATTGAAGCGATGATTTGTTCGGAATTGGATTAGGGTTTGGAAGCGTTGTAATGTTTACTTGAAAACTGAGTGTGATCAATGCATTTGCATTCAAGTTACCAATATTGATACCGTTTTGTGGATTTGCATTCGGGACGGTTACACCATTTATTTTAAAGCTATTTGGGACAAAGGAAGTACCGTTTGGAATTGCATCTGTAAAAACAATGTTGTTTGCAGTAGTATTTCCTGTGTTTGTAACAGATGAAGTGAATGTAATCGTATCACCAATCGTAGCGAAAGTTGTACTCGCATTTTTATTTAAAACTAAAGTAGCATCAATAATTGGAGTAACCGTCGTATTCGTAATTGTACTACCAACAGCAGGTGATTGGTTTGGATTCACGGTATATTCATAATTTACAAGAGCATTATTTGTTAATGTGCCACTAGGTGGTATCGCTAAAATTTGTGCTTGAAAAGTAATGAATACAGTATCTCCTGGCGAAATATCTGCTAAGTGAACACCAAGTGATGGATCTAATCCTGGTTGTGGAACATTATTGATCGTTACGGAGTTTTGGATAAAGGAAGCCCCTGCGCCAAGCCCATCCGTTAAAACAGTTGCACTAGCAGGGATATTACCTGTATTTGTTACTGCAATCGTATAGGTCACGATATCACCAATTGCAGCTGTCGGTGTATTTACAGACTTCGTAGCGACAATAGTAGCATTATTAATTTGAGTTGTTATTACGTTACTTAACGTATTGGCGGATACTGGAGGTAAGCTAGGATTTACGACGTATTGGTACGTAGTATTACTTTGGTTCGGAATTGGATTCGGACTAGGTATGGAGTTTACTTTTATCTGAAATGAGATTGTTGTACTTGTATTAGGACTTATTGGATCAATTGCAATTCCACTTGCTGGATTTGTATTAGGGAGTGTATTCCCGTTTACTGTTACACTATTAGGAATAAATGATGTTCCGTTTGGAATTACATCTGTAAAAATCACATTTGATGCCAGAGTGTTTCCAGTATTCGTTAAAGTGGTCGTGTAAGTAATCGTATCATTTACGTTAGCAAACTGTTTATCTGCAGATTTCGTAGAGGTAATCGTAGCGTTATTAATAGTTGTTTGTACAGTGTTAGAAGCAACCATCTGCATTACAGCAGGTTTGGATGGATCGTACGTGTATTGGAATGTTGTGCCCGATTGATTTGTAATCGGATTTACAGCAGGGATACTTGGTACAAAAACCTGGAATGCAACAGTACGTGATGAATTTGCTCCTATCGTACCAATTAAAATGCCATTAGCAGGATTTGCATTAGCTATAGGGACACCGTTAATCGTTACAGTATTAGGAAGGAAGATGGTACCAGCTGGAATGCTATCTGTAAACGTTACATTAGAGGCAGGGATATTGCCGTTATTCGTTAAAATAGTTGCATAGGTTATGATATCGCCAACATCAGCGAAATTTGTACTTGTTAGTTTCGTAGCAACAATACTAGCGGTGTTAATTTGTGTTGTTACTATATTGCTAGTAGCATTTTTAACAATAGCAGGTAAATTTGGATCGGCGATAAAGCTATATTGAAGTGTAGCACTGTTTTGCGCTGGATTTGGTGAAGGTAAACTATTTGTACTAATTTGGAAAACAATAGTTGTAATTCCGCCTGCTGGAATCGTACCAACTTGAAGGCCAACATTTGGATCCGCACCTAGCTGTAAAGCACCACCTATAAAAATACTATTTGGTACAAGAGTTGTGCCAGGAGGTAGTATATCGGTAACAACTACATTATTTGCTGGAGTATTCCCAGGATTGGCTAAGGCAATTGTATATGTGATTGGTTGCCCAACATCTGCGATAGTTAAGTCTACATTTTTGAAAATAATTACATTTGCTAAATTAATTTGTGTACTTACAGTATTACTTAAAGATGTTTCTATAGTTGGTGGATCACCTGGATTTAGAATAAAGCTATATTGTGTACTAGATGAATTTATTGTTGGATTTTGTACTGGTAAAGAGGTGACAGTTACTTGATAAGAGACGGTAAGTGAGCCGTTAGCAGGAATGGCAGGTAACGGAACACCTATATTTGGATCTGCATTATTTTGAAGTAAACCGTTAATAAGGAAAGTGTTTGGAATAAAGGTAGTGCCATCTGGATTTGTATCTACGAAAGTGGGACTATCAGCAGAAACACTTCCTGCATTCGTTAAAAGAATGGTATAAGTTAATATATCTCCAACGGTAGCGAACTCTCGATCCACCGTTTTTGCCGAAATGACATTTGCATCGTTTACTTGAGTAAATGTAGTGGTTGAAGTAGTGTTCTTACTTACAGGTGAAGCGTTTGGATCAACGATAAAGTTATAGGAGATGGAAGCGCTATTTGAAATAGGATTTGGGTTTGGAATGCTAGTTATTACTACTTGGAATGAAGCTGTAATTGTAGTATTAGCATTGATGCTACCAATATTGATGCTAGCTGGTGTAACACCTGGTTGAGCAACACTGTTAATCGTAACACTGTTTGGTACAAAGGCAGTACCATTTGCAATTGAATCGGATAGTACTACATTGTTCGCCGCAACATTTCCATCGTTTGTAAGAGAAAAGGTATAAGTTAATACATCTCCAACTTCCGCAAACGTTTGATTTACAGACTTGTTAGTATGAAGATTTGCTAGTCTAATTGTTGATGTTACAGAATTAGAATTTGCTGTTTTCAATGTCGGTGGCAGACTTGGATTTACAGTATATTGATAAGAGGCGAAAGCATTATTAATGATAGGATTTTGGGCGGTAATATTGATGACTGTTACTTGGAAAGAAAGGGTAAAAGTAGCTCCGCCAGGAATTGTGCCGATAGGTAAGGCAATGAGAGAATCTACATTTTGCAAAACGCCGTTTAGTGTTACAGTACCAGGAGTCAATATCGTTCCATTTGGAAGTGGATCTGTTAGTTGCACGTTAGTTGCAGCTGTATTTCCACTGTTTGTAATAAGGATTGTATAACTTATCGTTTCGCCAATTGTGGCAAATTGTTTGTTTGTTGATTTTGTTACTGTTACATTCGCGTTGTTAATTTGAGTGGAAACAAGATTAGAAGAGATGTTTTTTGTAACGGGTGATTGGCTAGGATTTACAGTATATTGATAAGAAGCGCTGGATCCATTAGATACGACATTTGACGCAGGTATTGTGTTTACTACTACTTGAAATGAAATATTTTTTGTTGTACCAGTTGGGATAGATCCAATGTTCACACTATTAGCAGGATTTGCTCCAACTTGTGTCGTGCCATCTATTGTTAAACTGTTAAGGACAAAAGTGGTTCCGTTAGGAATGACATCTGTAAAAATAACATTGTTCGCATTCGTATTACCTGTAGCTGTAAAGGCAACAGTGTAAGTCAGTGTATCGCCAATATCTGCATAGTTTTTATCTACTGCTTTTGCCATAGTTACAGTAGCATTATTCACTTGAGTAGAGACAATATTCGTCGTATCAGTCCCACTTACTGCTGGTTGATTTGGTACAGGAATGTATTGATAAGTTGTTGTACCGCTATTTAATATTGGGTTTGTTTGCGGGATAGAAGGAACGAGTACTTGAAATGAAACAGTAGTCGTAGAATTAGCAGCAATAGATCCAATTGATATCCCATTTGCGGGATTTGCCCCAGCTTGAGTAACTCCGTTAACAGTTACACTCCCTGGAATGAAAGTAGTCCCACTTGGAATTGGATCTGTATATATAACGTTAGTTGCAGGGATATTTCCTATATTAGCTAAGGCAATACTGTAAGTTAACGTTTCGCCAATATCGGTAAAGATTTTGTTAACTGATTTTGTGCCATTAATATCTGCAAGATTAATTTGTGTTCCTGCAGAGTTGCTTGTTGCGAGACCGTTAAAGGTTGTTCCTCCGGCAATTGGTGTATATTGAAAGGTAATATTAGCGGTGTTAGAGATAGGGTTTTGATTTGGAAGAGAAACGACAGTTGCTTGGAAAGTTACTGTACGAGAAGAGTTATTATTAATTGTTCCGAGAGATATACCAGCGGCAGGATTTGCATTTGTTTGTGGTACGTTATCTATCGTCACGCTTCCAGGTATGAAGGAAGTGCCGTTAGGGAGTATGTCTGTAAAAGTAACGTTATTAGCAGGCAGAAGCCCGGTATTAGGGATAGTAACGGTATAAGTGAGAACATCTCCAATGGCAGCGACACTTTTATTCACGTTTTTCGTTGCTTGTATATTTGGTGAATTTATATTGATTTGTAAACCGACTGTATTTAACATATAGGCATCTCCGTTAGTTGTTAAACGGATTGCGGCGGAAACTTGTGAGTTTGTTAAATAAGGAGAAATATCAATGGAAGTAATGTCCCAACCTTGCCGGCCGGCGGATATATTTGTGCTTGTAGAAGCACTTTGATTTCTTGTTCCAAATGTCCCAGTTGTATCTAAATTTCCAGCAGCATTATTAACTTGAGAACCGAAGAAATTATTTACAGCATTATTTGGCCCAGATAAAGCATTTAATGAACTGAAATTTGGTCCGAATAATGCTTGATCTCCAGTTAAATCAGCATCCCCTTCAGTAGAACTTATAAACAATCTCCCGCTTACAGGTCCCCCGGCAGGTGTTAAAAATCCTGAGACAGATACATCTGCACTACCAGTTTCTACAGAAACACGGTTACCAGCTACGTAAATTGTTAAATTTCTTGCGGGTAAGGAACCGTTTTGATAAGCGACAATGAGCGTCCATCCAGAAGAATTGATAGCCCCGTTAGAAGCATCTAGAGGATCAACAAGTCCAGGGACAGAGCCAGTTGTATAGGATCCAGATCCAGCAGCTTGCACGAGTGATGTTACATCTGCGGATCGTGTATAGAATCCAAATGTGACAGATCCAGAAACGAATGTTTGATTAGAAGCTGTAACAGCTGAAGGGGTAATCGAGTATGTTGAAACAGGTGTTGTAAAAGAAACCGGATTCCCTAATACACTCGTAATGTTTTGATCACGAGATAAATAGTTTCCACCCCAAACAAGTTCTGCGTAAAGAATAGTACTACCAGCAGGGATATTTAATATAGCGGTAGAACTATTTTGTGTATAGTTTAGTGTTGTACCAGCAGGAAAAGTAGGTACTTGTAAAGCAGTATTCGTAGTTACGAATGCACCAATTGCCCCGATTGTACCAGCACGGTTTTGATTACTAATTTTACTTAACCCGAGTGTATTACCTGTAATTGCGAGTGCGCCGTTAGTGGTGGTAGAAAATCGATTCGTAATGGGCATGTTGTCACCTCATTTACAATATAGTCTTGGTCAAAATAGGATATGTGTGTGACAGATAAAGTGAAACATGTACAAGTTGATTTGATAATAATGATTTAAATGTCTAGATAAGGGGATGAAGTATGCTTGAATTGGAAATTAAGGTGGAGCGTCTTAGGGACGAACAAATAGGCGATATTGTAGCATTATCTTCTTATATTGGGTGGGATTATAACAGGAAAGAAATTGAGACTATTTTTGACTCAGGTATTGTATACGGTGTGTGGAATGAGAGGAAGGAGCTTATTGCTAGCGCGGCAATTATATTATATGGGGAGAAATTAGCGTCTATCGGAATGGTGATTGTACATCCGAATTATAAGGGAAGTGGGATTGGAAAGGCAATAACGAATTCATGCATTATGACCGTATCAGCTCAAACTCCAATTATGCTTATTGCTACGGATGAGGGAAAGCCTTTATACGAAAAGTTAGGGTTCAGGGCAGTGAGCGATGTTTCTAAATACATATGTAACTCATATAATGCGAATCATAAATATGCAGGAAATGAAGAATATATGATGGATTATGAAGAGGGGAATTTAGAAGAAATAATAAAAATAGATGAATATGCATTTGGAACAAATAGAAAAGAGTTTTTAAAGAAAAGAATTATACAAAGTGAACAGTGTATCGTTGTGAAGGGTAAGGAACAAAATGTACTAGGATATGGTTTAAGCGTACAAACACCAGAAAATAAAATAATAGGACCAGTCGTTGCTAAAAATGATGCGATGGCAATGCGAATTGTTCATCATTTAGCAAGAGATCATAATGGTAAATTGAGAATTGATGTACCAAAAGGAAAGAACAATTTTATGAAAGAATTAGAGGTTGCTGGTTTTAAAAAGCTTAATACACCACCAATTATGATGAAAAATAGCAATCAATTATTAAAAAGGAATAATGAGTTATATAGCATTGCAGCACAAATTTTTGGATAAAAAAGAATCCTTTTGTGAAAAGGATTCTTTTTTACAGTTAATTTAATCACGATATTGATCATGAATAGGTTGAAAAAGGTCTTCTTCGACATCCCTAACAACTGAAAAATGATCGACGTTATAATGCCCATGTAAAATTTTATTGTGATGACTAATAATTTGCTCTGCAGATAACACGTTAGAATCAGTTGTGGAATGACCGTTTTTAATTAATGTGACATCAAAGCCTTGTACAGTTGCTGTTCTAACAGCAGTGTCAATACAATGTTCTGTTTTACATCCACCGATAACGATATGATTAATTTTTTCTTCTTTTAAAAGTTCAAGTAGAGAAGTGCCATAGAATGAGTTTGTTGCTGCTTTATTAATAAGGATTGCAGACTGAGGTACTTTAATTTCATTATGTACTTCAAATCCTTCTCCGCTACCAGAAGCAACATCGATATCTCTTACGAAAACAATAAGGGCATTTGCATCTATCGCTTTCTGTACGGCTGTATTTAGTGTAGATAATAACTCGGTTTTACGAAAAACTTCTTTTTCTTGTTCATTTCCATCCAGTAATTCTTGCTGCGCATCGATAATTAATAGTGCTTGTTTCATCGTGTCTCCCCTTTAATATGAAATAAGTTCCACTATACATATTCATTCATATTACAAGGAAATCCTCTATTGTCTATGCAGTAGACGATAGATTTACAAAGTTGTCAAAGAAATTTCATTCTCATAGCGTGTAAAAACATGTATGATAGGAGATGGAGAATTTTTGAGTAGGTGGGAATAACATGCAAACAGTAGAAGATTATCTTTCATTCTTACATACGAAAGGATTTAAATTATCAGAGGAAGCACAAGGATTTATTATGTTCGGACAAGGATATACTGGTGCATCTGATGGAATTGTGAACGCAGCAATAGAAGCGACAATTAAACATCAATTACAGTTTGATGGAAGTTATTTTGTTGCGTTATTAGAACGGTTGAAAGAAGAAGAAATTACAGATAAAAAAAGCGCTAAGGCTTTTATGCGGAAGTTACAAGCGTAACTTCATGCAGCCTGCGCTTCTTTTTTTGTTTTGGAAGGTAATTCAACAAAAACCATGCCTAGGAAAATACATAGGCATCCGATAATAGCAGAAATAGAAAGTTGTTCGTTTGCAACGAGAACGCCTGTTAATGCAGCAAATACGGGCTCCATTGCGAAAATAATTGCTACTCTCGTTGGAGACGTATGTTTTTGTGCTGATGTTTGAATGAAAAAAGCAATGGATGTCGCGAATAAGGAAGTTAGAAATAGGGCGAATAAAAAGGAAGAATTCGTCCATAGTGCTACTGAAAATAATTTTTCCCAATCTTCAAACAAAAAGGCGCAAATAGAAGAAAACATACCGACAGCTAATACTTGTGATGTGCTTAGTAATAAAGGTGATATTTTCTTAGAGAAGAAGCCGTTAACAAGAATATGGGCAGCAAAAGCTACTGCACAGCCGAGAACGAGTATATCTCCAATGTTTAATTGAAAAGAATCACCCGCCGTTAATAAGTATAATCCTGCTGTTGCTACCGCAATGCCAATTACGATAAAAAGGGTAGCTTTTTGTTTTAAAAAGATAAAAGACAAAATTGGTACCATAACGATACTAAGCCCTGTTAAGAACCCAGCTTTTGAAGAAGTTGTATAAAGTAAGCCGAATGTTTGTAATACATAGCCAACACATAAAAAGAATCCAACGATTAATCCAGCGAGGCTACTCTGTTTTATATCTTGTTTTGAAGTTTTTTTTGAGAAAATCAGTTGAACGAATAATAAAATAATTCCGGCGAATAAAAAGCGAATACCATTAAAAGTAAATGGACCAACGAAAGACATTGCATTTTGAACGACAACAAACGTAGCTCCCCAAATAAAAGAGACAAATAATAAAGCAAGAGGAGCAATCCAATCTTTTTTCACACCCATACCCCCGTTAATTTTGTAAGATAGCTTTTCTAGCTAATTCATCAGCGACTTTATTTTGACTACTTGGAATCCACTTAATAAAAAAGAGATCGAAACTTTTTATGTACTGCAGTGCTTCCTCTAATAGTGGTGCAAACATTTTATTTTTTGCGTATTCTTTTTCAACAGCTCGCTCAACAAGTTGCGAATCTGTACGAAATGAGACAATGTTATAATTATGCTCCGTGCAATATTTTAATGCCGCAAGTAAAGCGTGGTACTCTGCTTCATGATTGGACATTGTCCCAAGGGGCAGTGATAATTGTACAGCTGGTTGCACCCCTTTAATAAACACCCCTGCACCAGAAGGACCAGGATTTCCTTTTGATGCACCATCAATATATACTTCAATCAAAATGTGAAACCTCCAAATGATAAGATGATCCCCTACTTATATGTTTCTTTGAAGTAGGGGATAGAGTAACTTAGCCGATTGTAATACTATAACGACATGTAAATGTTTCATTCGCTTGTAAAGATTGAATTCCTTTTTTTTCCTTCAAATCTTTTGCTGGATTTATTTCATCAGCAATTCCGTACCAAGGTTCAATACATAAGAAAGGTGCGTTCTCACCTGGTGTCCATACGCCGACAAATGGGAATCCGTCAAATTCTACTTTTACAAATTTATCATGTTTATGAGAACGAATAGAGATTTCATCCGTATTCATATTTTCAAAAATAAGCGCATCATTTTTAAATAAATCGTATGTAAGTGGTAATTCATTCGTATTTTCAGCGATTAATTGTTTTTTACTTGAAAGATAAGGTCCTTCTAATACGCTTGTTTCTAAGCGTTCAGAACCATTAAATGCTAAATGATAATCTGTAAATGATTCGCCCTCTAATAAGGGGAAGTTGAAACCAGGATGTGCTCCGATTGAGAAGAACATCTCTTTTGAAGCAGGGTTATGTACTTCATATGTTACATGGACGATTTGTCCGTCTAGCTCATAAGAAACGAGTAATTCAAATTCGTATGGGTATTTTTTTAATGTTTCTTCATTACTAGTTACAATATAAGTGATTTTCGTTTCACTTTGTTCTTGTACAGAGAATGTAAGATCACGAGCAAAGCCGTGTTGTGTTAAAGAATATGGTTTACCATCTACGTAGTATGTATTATCTACTAATCGGCCGACAATTGGGAATAAAATTGGTGCGCGGCGCCCCCAATAAGTAGAATCGCCTTGCCATAAGTATTCAGTGTTATCTTCTTTTAAGCGAACGCTTTGTAATTCTGCACCTTTGTCAGAAATGGAAACGATCACTTTTTCATTTTGAATTGTTGCTGTCATGAAGTGAAACCTCCTAAATCTTTCATATGTTTTATTATACGTTGTCTAAAAGAAAAAAGGTAGTTCATGATAGGAATCTATTGACGAAAGAGTGTGTATTGCGTAGAATATAATCTTGTTGCTTAAAAAACGAATAACGTGGTTCGAAACCATCCCACGTAAAAAAACTAAGGAGATTTTGTCATGAATATTAGAACATTAGTCGGTAATGGTATTTTAGCGGCATTATATATTGCTGTTTCTATGCTTATTCAGCCATTTGGCTTTACGAATGTACAATTTCGTATTTCAGAGATGTTTAATCATCTTGTTGTATTTAATAAGAAAGCAATTTACGGAATTGTATTAGGTGTATTTTTAACGAATCTCTTTTTCTCACCTATGATCGCTTACGATTTAGTATTTGGAGTAGGGCAATCTATTCTGGCGCTAGTTGCAACGATTATATCTATGCGATTTATTAAAGGTATTTGGGCTCGTATGATTTTTAATACAGTTATTTTTACAATTACAATGTTTATGATTGCAATTGAACTTCATCTTGCATTGGGTTTACCATTTATGTTGTCTTGGTTAACATGTGCAGTCGGTGAATTTGTTGTCATGGCGATCGGTATGCCTGTAATGTACTGGATTAATAAGCGAGTACGATTTGAAAGATTTATGCAATAGATGAAAGAGCTATTCCTATAGGGATAGCTCTTTTTGCATGTGATAATATTGAATATAATTCTTCGACTCTTGATACAATATAATAAAATAAATTGAGGCTTTCATTAGCTGGCTACATATAAGAAGTCTTATATAAGGGGAATCTAGTATGAAATATAAAATTCATTGGTTGTATAAAACAAAAAGCGGTTTGCAGACGGAATTAACGACAGATTATATAAACATAGAAGATGTATTGCAATTTGCGGAGGATTTCGAGAAAACAGGAAGAGTGAAAGAATTGTTATTTTACGATGAAATGGATGCAGAATGGTCATTAAAGGAAATGAAGAAGCTGAGCAAACAAGTGGAGGAAGAACCCCAAGAAATACTCGTTTATTTTGATGGCGGCTATGATGTACAGACGAAAGAAGCTGGAGTAGGTATATGTGTATACTATAAAAAAGGAAATACAAAATACCGAATTCGCCGTAATGCATATATAGAAGGTATATATGATAATAATGAAGCGGAATATGCGTCATTATTATACGGTATGAATATACTCGAGGAATTAGGCATTAAGTATGAAGCAGTTACACTTCGCGGTGATTCTCAAGTGGTATTACAACAATTGGCTGGGGAATGGCCTTGCTATGATGAGCATTTAAATCATTATTTAGACCAAATTGAGCAAAAAGCGAAGCAAATGAAATTAAAACTTGTATGTGAGCCAATATCTAGAAAACAAAATAAAGAAGCACATCAATTAGCAACGCAAGCATTAGAAGGAACAGTTATCGATAGTCATAAAGAAATAACCGAATAGAGAGGTGCAACGGTGGATAAAAAGCAACTCATTACAGAGGTAAATGACTTATTAGAAACATATTGTGAAGGGTGTTTTTTGCGAGAACATAATCGGAAGACAAATAGTAAATATTATGCCCATTCATTTTGTATACGTCAATGTACAGTTGGAGAAACATTGAAAAAGTATGGAGAACAGTTGTCATAAAAAACATCCAGAGAACATTCTCTGGATGTTTTTTTAATGCTTCGCTTCATTTAATTGATGCTCACACTTGCTTAATTTCTTTTCCTCATTCATTAGAAAGGGCTCGTCTAAATCTGTCGCAACAGATTTCATAATTTCAAGCTGAGAGCGAGCTTCTTCTACAGCAGTAGTAGCATGCTCTAATGTATCTGGATCCATTGAAATTGTCGCTGATCCTACCATTTTTTGTGCTGTTTCTACACGGAATTTCACTTCTTCAAAATCATTTACTTCTGATCCCATTATTACTTCCTCCTTTGTATATTGCGCATTTCACATAGTTTTTGCTCTGTAAAACGGAAATATACAAAGGAATAACAAAGGAGGTTACCAAGTAAGGTAACCTCCTGTCATATGTTGGATTAAAGTTTTACTACGTTAGCAGCTTGAGGTCCGCGGTTTCCTTCAGTGATATCGAAAGATACTTCTTGGCCTTCTTCTAAAGCTTTGTAGCCGTCACCTTGAATAGCAGAGAAATGTACGAATACATCGTCAGCGCCTTCCATTTCGATAAATCCAAAACCTTTTTCGTTGTTAAACCATTTTACTTTTCCTTGCATGTTACAATTCCTCCTAAAAACATTTGCTTTTTTCATTTAGTGAAATTCATTTGAAAGATAAGATAAACTAAAAATGCTATAATCTTGAATATTCTGCTAAATGATTAATTTAAATATACACGAATTGGTAGAAATTAGTCAAGTAAGCGATTTTATTTTTTTGTATTTTTAAATAATTTTTCAGCCGAATTTTTAAATAGGTATAGGACAGGCCGAGTATGTAATATTCTTAATTGAATGCTATACATAATGAGGTGAAAGAATGAATGAGTCTTATTTATTAGATAATGAAGGAATGAGAACGAGAACTGACATACCAAATTGGGTTACAAAAGAATTTCAAAATTTTTCGAGTGTCGTGTTAGAACCAACTTTCCCGTGCTATTTCGGCTTAACAGCTTTGAAAAAGAATGAACTTCGTTATTCATTTCTTTCTCATAATGATTGGAGTCATTTGCCACATACAATGTTATCTTTTTTAGAGTTAATGAAAGAGCGGCCAATTGTAAGAAGAGGCTTTTTTCTTTTTGTAGAGCCGGAATGTGAAGAACAATCACTTGAATATTATCGTGATTACTTTTGGAAAGTACTACAATATTTACATGAAAACGATAATCAAACATGGCCGAAGCAAATTCCTGAAGACCCAGACCATTACTTATGGGAATTTTCATTTGGTGGGGAACCGATATTCGCATTTGGAAATGCGCCAGCTTATAAACAACGAAAAACTAGGCATTTAGGGAATTCTCTCGTTATTGGGTTTCAGCCACGGACTATCTTTGATGGATTAGAAGGGGATCGCCCTAAAGGAGCATATTCAAGACAAACGGTCCGGGAGCGAGTTGAAAAGTGGGATCAGTTGCCGAAACATCCTAACATTAGTCATTATGGTGATCCGGATCATCGTGAATGGAAACAATACTTCATAGGAGACGATGTAGAGCCGATAAAAGGAAAATGCCCTTTTCTTCATAGGATAGAAAAGTAAGAGCCATCATCGGGATGGCTCTTTTGCATATTTTGGATAAAAAAGGGTATTTTAGTAGTAAATATTTTGATGAAAGCTAGTCTATTTTTAAACATTACATCATTACTTAATAGTAAAGGAAGTAGAAAGGATAGAGCTATGTTTGGAGCGATTATACAACAAATTGTATTAGGTATTTCATTAGCTGCACCAGTAGGTCCGATTAATATTGAAATGTTAAAACGAGGAATTGAACGAGGTTTTTGGCATGCATGGGTTGTTGGAATTGGTGGAATGACTGCAGATATTTTGTTTATGCTTCTCATCTATTTCGGTTTATCTTCTGTATTTATGTATACATATGTACAAGCTTTTATGTATTGTACAGGGTTTTTCTTGTTATTTTATTTAGGATTTCAAAGTGTAAAACAAGGAATCTTCCACTCGAATATGGAATATAAAAAAGAAGAGGTAGGTGGCCTTAAACAATCGTTTATGGCAGGTTTTTTAATTGCGATATCCAATCCATTAAATCTTGTTTTTTGGTTTGGTATATACGGAAGTACACTTAGCTCATTGCTTACCAAGGTAACGAAACAAGAAGCCTTTTTGTACAGCCTTTGTATTATCGTTGGTATTATTTTATGGAATTTAAATATTGCTTTTTCTGTCCATTTTGGCAGAACTTTATTAAAGCAAAAAGCACTTGGCTATATAACAGCCGGAGCAGGTATTATTTTAGTAGGATATTCTATCCATTTTGCATACAAAGCTTTACAGTTGTTCACATAAGATTGAAGGGGAGATTTTTATGTATCGAACCACTATTGACGGAAAAGAAATTATTATTACGTTAGCACCAAAAATCCGAAAAGAAATTACTGATAGGAATCCACTATATGAAGCGGTATTTCATAATGCAGCAAGATTACTACAAACAAAGCAACCAACGTTTGCGGTAAATCATGAAGTACTTGGGCTCATTATTGGAGAGGTACAAAGAGGAGAAGTAACAGTGTTTGCGGTGGAACATATTATTCCGAAGCAAAATATATTTGGATCGAATAATTTTTTCTCGACAATAGAGCAACAGGCAAATTTGTAAAGGGAATAGAATAAGAATAGAAAATAAAAGAAATAGTCGTAACGATATGTTGCGGCTGTTTTTTTGGAGAAGGGGAAGAAAGATGAAGAGAGTGGGGAAAGAGTTCTTTTTACAACATGATATCGTTATTATGTATAGTATTCTATTTATTTTCATCATTATTTTAAAAATGCAATTTTTTACATGGGTCGGTATGTTAGCGTGTTTGTTTGGTATTGTTTTTTATACGCTTAACGAATATATGACACATCGGTTTTTATTTCATTTAAAGCCACCTAAAAACGTATTTTTATTAAAAATGTTAAGAAGATTACATTATGATCATCATGTATATCCAGATGATTTAAAACTTTTATTTTTGCCTGTATGGTTTAGTATACCTAGCTTTACTATATATTTACTTATATCATACGGTATAACAAAAAGTGTTACTATTACACTTTCATTCGGAATCGGAATGATTATCATGCTTCTCGTTTATGAATGGAAACATTATATTGCGCATAAGCCAATTCGTCCTTTCACTAAGTTTGGAAGATGGTTAAAAAAACAGCACATATTACACCATTATAAAAATGAAAAGTTTTGGTTTGGTGTTTCAAATCCAGTATTTGATTTCCTATTTGGAACACTTAAAGATGGAAAAGACGTTGAATTAAGCGAAACAGCTCGTAATTTAGAAAAAGAGAAAAAGACAGAAGTAGTGCGATAAGCGCTACTTCTGTCTTAATGAAGAGAAAAGTAATTGTAGCTTTGCTTTATTTTGAAAAAGTATATTAAAAACTTAGGGAAAAATGCCGAAAAATGTCTATCGAAAAATCTTTGCAGGAATGTATGGATTGTCTAAAATGAAAATAAGTTTCTGAATATTTATAAAATTTAGTCTTTAGGTATGCAAGGGGGAATTGTATTTCTAGTAAGAGAGGGGATCGGAGAATGAAACGAGATGATACGTCAGCACGTAAGTTACAAAATGAGGTGAATTATACAGAGGTTGTTCAGTCAGAAGAATTTCAATTGCTATTAAATACGAAAAAGAAGTTTATCGTTCCGATGAGTATTTTCTTTTTAAGCTTTTTTATTGCACTACCTATTTTAACATCGTATTCAAAGGTGCTCAATACACCAGCATTTGGTGATGTTACATGGGCATGGGTATTTGCTTTCGCACAATTTATTATGACATGGGCATTATGTATGATTTATAGCAAAAAGGCGGAATCATTTGATGAAATCTCGCAAAAAATTCTACAAGATATGCAAAAAGGGAGGGGCTGAACTTGAATACGACTGCGTTTGCACTATTTTTAATTATTGTCCTTGGTACGCTAGTCATAACCTATTTTGCATCGAAAAAAACGAAAAATGCGAGTGAATTTTATACGGCTGGAGGGGGATTAACTGGTTGGCAAAATGGGCTGGCCATTGCGGGAGATTATATGTCTGCTGCGTCATTTCTTGGTATAGCCGGGGCGATCGCGTTAACTGGGTTTGATGGATTCTTTTATAGTATCGGCTTTTTAGTTGCTTATTTAGTTGTTCTATACCTTGTCGCAGAACCGCTTAGAAATTTAGGGAAGTACACGTTAGCAGATATGATTGCGGCGCGTTTTGATGCGAAAAAAGTTCGCGGAGTTGCAGCGCTTAATACGATGACGATTTCGATTTTTTATATGATTGCACAATTAGTTGGGGCTGGTGCACTTATTAAATTATTATTAGGAATCGAATATACGACATCAGTTTTAATCGTTGGTACATTAATGACAGTGTACGTTATTTTTGGCGGAATGACTGCGACGAGTTGGGTACAAATTGTTAAGGCTGTACTACTTATGGCTGGTACATTTATTATTTCTGTTATCGTTTTCTCTAAATTTAATTTCAGTGTGACTGAAATGTTTGCGCAAATGAAAACAGCTACACCATTAAAAGATTCGTTTTTAAATCCAGGAGTAAAGTATAAAGATGGTCTTGATACGCTATCTTTAAATTTAGGACTAGTCCTTGGTACTGCAGGATTACCGCATATTCTTGTTCGCTTTTTTACAGTACGTGATGCAAAAACAGCACGTCAATCTGTTGTATACGCTACATGGTTAATTGGTGCATTTTATATTATGACAATTTTCTTAGGATTTGGAGCAGCGGCGTTTGTAGGAAATGAGGCAATTATGAAAGCAAACCCTGCTGGTAATATGGCAGCACCTTTATTAGCTAAAGCGTTAGGTGGAGATTTCTTATTTGCTTTCGTATCAGCCATTGCCTTTGCAACAATTTTAGCTGTAGTGGCAGGACTTGTATTAACAGCAGCATCAGCATTCGCACATGATTTTTATAATGAGATTCTTCGTAAAGGGAAATCAACGGAAAAAGAGCAAGTGTCCATGGCTCGTTATGCGTCTATTGGAGTAGCGGTATTATCTATTATATTAGCGTTATTTGCTCAAACATTGAATGTAGCATTTTTAGTTTCATTAGCATTTGCGGTTGCAGCGAGTGCAAACTTGCCAGTTATATTATTCACAATATATTGGAAGCGCTTTAATACAACGGGTGCCATCTCTGGTATGATTGTTGGTCTTGTATCAGCCATTGTTCTTGTAGCGTTAAGCCCAAATGTATGGAACCCTGTAGCTGGAAAAGCTATATTTGTTGGGGAAGCGATATTCCCATATACGACACCTGGAATTATTTCGATTCCGCTCGGATTTCTTGCAGCGTATTTAGGAACTGTGTTATCTAGTAAGAAAGAAGATGCAGCGAAATTTGATGAAATTCTTGTGAAATCTAATACTGGTCATGGTATTAGTGATGCGTCTTCGCATTAAAAAAGAGGGGCTTTTCGATAGATAAGAAAAGCTCCTTTTTCTTTTGTCATTTTCTTGTAAATAATACTGCTTTGTAAGTAGGATTTGTCTTAATTTTGTGGAATGAAAATAAGCAGGGAGAAATTTAAATCATCATGGCACCAGCGCAGCTTTTGTGAAAAATAAGTTGTTATGGAAGGTGGAAGAAATGATGAAAACGAAACAGACTGATGAATTATTAGCAAAAGACGAGCAATATGTGTGGCACGGAATGCGTCCCTTTAGTCCAAATAGTACAATGGTAGGGGCAAAAGCAGAAGGGTGCTGGGTTGAAGATATACAAGGAAAAAGATATTTAGATGGAATGAGTGGTCTTTGGTGTGTGAATAGTGGATACGGAAGAAAAGAGCTCGCAGAGGCGGCTTATAAGCAATTACAAACATTATCATATTTTCCGATGTCACAATCGCATGAACCGGCTATAAAGCTTGCAGAAAAATTAAATGAGTGGCTTGGAGGAGAGTATGTTATTTTCTTCTCTAATAGTGGTTCGGAAGCGAACGAAACAGCTTTTAAAATAGCAAGGCAATACTATGCTCAAAAAGGTGAACCACATCGTTATAAATTTATGTCACGTTACCGCGGGTATCATGGAAATACAATGGCAACGATGGCAGCGACGGGACAAGCACAACGTAGATATCAATATGAGCCATTTGCTTCAGGATTTTTACATGTAACGCCGCCAGATTGTTATCGTATGCCTGAAATAGAAACAGAGAACATTTATGATGTAGAATGTGTAAAAGAAGTAGATCGTGTCATGACATGGGAATTAAGTGAAACGATTGCAGCTTTTATTATGGAACCAATTATTACGGGCGGAGGCATTTTAATGCCGCCACAAGACTATATGAAAGCTGTTCATGAAACGTGTCAAAAACACGGTGCACTACTCATTAGTGATGAAGTGATTTGCGGTTTCGGACGTACAGGAAAAGCGTTTGGATTTATGAATTATGATGTAAAGCCAGATATTATTACGATGGCAAAAGGGATCACGAGTGCATATTTACCGTTATCAGCGACAGCTGTGAAAAAAGAAATATATGAAGCATTTAAAGGGAAGGGAGAATATGAATTCTTCCGTCATATTAATACATTTGGTGGAAATCCTGCGGCTTGTGCATTAGCGCTTAAAAACTTAGAGATTATGGAAAATGAAAATTTAATTGAGCGATCTGCACAAATGGGCTCGCTTTTATTAGAGCAATTAAAAGAAGAAATCGGGGAACATCCGTTAGTTGGAAATATTAGAGGAAAAGGTCTACTAGTTGGAATCGAACTAGTAAATGATAAAGAGACGAAAGAGCCAATTGATAACGATAAAATTGCAAGTGTTGTAAATGCTTGTAAAGAAAAAGGTTTAATTATAGGACGAAACGGCATGACAACAGCAGGATATAATAACGTCTTAACATTAGCACCACCACTTGTTATTTCAAGTGAAGAAATTGCTTTCGTTGTTGGAACGTTGAAGACGGCGATGGAACGTATTTAATGAATGAAGCGAGCTGTAATATACAGCTCGCTTTTGTTTATTATGTGAAATATGATAAATTTTCAAAGGGAGGGGAATTAATATGAAGAAATATGATCCTAGTCAACATTATCACATCGGATATTATGAAGATGGACATGATTTAGAGGTGACGGCATACAAAAGAATACATGAACCAGTTTGGGATGCTTATATTCCGCACTATGAGGCAGGCAATTTTTATAAGAAAGTGGAGGAAATGAAGCTAGGTGAATATATAGATGATTATGGTATTATGGTGTATTCATTTCGTAATGATATTGATGATGAAGAAGCACGAATTATTTTTGAAAAATGGTTGAAAAAGAACGGGATTGTTTAAAGATACAATAAAAAGGAGATTGCTATCTTATAAGGTAGCAATCTCCTTTTATTATATGAAACTTATTTACTTGCTTTCAGTGCTTTATCTTTTGCACCAAAAGTGTATTTTAACATTGGTGGTGTAATCATTGTAGTTAAAATAACGACAATAACGATAGCTGTAAAGTAATCTTGTGCTAGTAGACCTGAAGAAAGTCCTGTTCCTGCGATGATAAGTGCAACTTCACCACGAGAAACCATTCCAGCACCGATAATTGCAGAAGACTTAGCGTCAAATCCAGTCATTCGTGCACCGAATCCACAACCGATTAGTTTCGTTAATACTGCGATGACTGTTAAAGCTAGGATGAACCAAATTTGATTGCCAATACCATCAAATGTAATATTCATACCGATACTTACGAAGAACACTGGAACGAACATAGCGTAAGCAATTGGTTCTACTTTCTTTTCTACTTCATGTTTGTAGTTCGTTTGAGAAATAGCGATACCAGCTGCGAAAGCACCGATAATACCAGCAATTCCTAATAGTTCGCCGAAATATGCGAATGAGAAACAGATGATAAGAGCCGCGCTCACGATAGACTCAGATACGCGTAGTGGTGATAACCAGCGCATAATCGCAGGAACACCTTTCCATCCGATTAAAATAATAGAAGCGAAGAATACAACTTTCTTCAAGATAACCATTGTTAAGTTAACATCGTCTGTACCTAAGAAGCTCATTGCAAATGCTAATAAAATAACAACAAGAATGTCATCAAATACAGCAGCACCAAGCATCGTTGTACTTTCACGTGTTTTCATCTTTCCTAAATCGCGAAGTGTTTGTACGGAAATACTAACACTTGTCGCACATAGAAGTAATCCTAAAAATACAGCATTTCCTTGTTCCATTCCCATAATAAGACCAGAAACGTAACCACCTACGAATGGAAGAACGATACCTCCAAGTGCAACTGCTAAAGAAGAATTACGATTTGCGTTTAATTCTTCTAAGTCTGTTTCAAGTCCTGCCATAAACATTAAAAGAATAACACCGACATTACTTAATTGTGTTAGAAGCTCTGAATTTTCAATCCAACCTAATACAGCTGGACCGATAACGATACCGACAATTAATTTACCTAGTACAGAAGGTTGACCTAATCTAACACTAAGATCACCAGCAAGCTTTGTACTTAATAAAATAAGTGCAATTTGAAAGAAAAATTCGAATTCCATCGGATCCTCTCCTTATCATTTTTATTTTTATCATACGATTTCTCGGAATTTGCCTAATGAAAATATGTAAAACCCATTAAACAAAGGGTCTGATTACAAGTTCTTTTGAACTCGTAATTTGAACCTGTAATTAATATATAATAAAATGTATGAAAAATCAATGAAAAAATAGCAGATTTTCATGATAGGATTCGATTTAGATATGGAGGGAATCACTATATAATAAGAAGAAATAGGGCTACATTTTTATGAATTGGAGAAAGAAATATGTTATTAGATAAACGTTTTACAATTGGAGAAATGGCAAAAATGCATAATATAGCGGAATCTACTTTACGTTATTATGATGAAAAGGGAATTTTTCATCCGTCCATTGTGGACCCACAAACAAATTATCGCTATTACACAATCGATCAATTTTCACTATTAGATACGATTAAGTTTTTACGCCAATTAAATATTTCATTAAAGGAAATTAAGAAATATATTGATGAAAGAAATCCAGCATACGCACTCAATTTACTAGAAAAACAACAAGAAATGATGTTGAAAAAACAAAGAGAAATTGAGTATGCTTTGGCGAAAATGGAGCATAGAATTCATTTAATTAAGGAAGCAACAAAAGCAAAAGCTGAACAAATGGTAATTAAAGAGATCCCGCAGCGAAAAATTACAGCAATTGCGGTTGCCCCGAATACGACGGATGATATGTTTGAGTACTATATCCATTCGTTGCAAAAAAATATGAGGCAAATGGATGATAGTTTATTTTCTGGAGATATTGGTGTAACTGTTGCGAAAAAAGGACTCATGCAAAATGAGTTTCAAGCATATAGCAGTGTTTTTATTCTTTTGGATTACATGCCTTTTCAAGTACATAGTGCAGATGAAATTAAAGAAGGTATATTTGCCTGTGTATATCACCATGGACCATATGAAGAAACTGATGAAACATATAAGAAGTTAATGAAATACATTGATCAAGAGGGATATGAAGTAGACGGAGATGCGATTGAGATTGCATTAATTGATTGGTCTGTAACAGAAAATCCGGAGGAGCAAGTAACGGAAATTCAAATTCCTGTAGTGAAAAAATAAGGTGAAAACCTTTGAAATGATTACAAATTCACATTCATTAGTATAATTCAGTTACCTATTTTTTAATTCTCTCTTGACCTTCAAGTTACTTGAAGGTTTAAACTGTGAACAGAGCGTTGAAAAAAGGAGCATACTAGTATGGAAGTAACAGAAAAATTAAGAGAAAAACCAATTAAAAGTTTATTTATTTCTTATTTAATACCAGCCGTTCTTGGAATGGTATTAATGTCAGTTAATATTGTGATTGACGCGGTTATGATTAGTAGAGGAGTTGGAGCGAACGGTTTAGCAGGAGTAAACGTCGCTATTCCAGCGTTTTCAATTTTCTTCTCGATTTCATTGTGGATCGGAATGGGCGGGGCAACGCTATATTCCATTGCACTAGGTGAAAATAAATTAGAAAGAGCAAGGTCTATTTTTACTCAATCTATGACGGTAGCAGTCATTATCGTAGGTATTTTAGCAGCGATTTGTTTATGGAGAATAGAAGATTTAGCATACTTATTCGGTGCAAATGAAGTGATTTTACCGTATGCGTTAGACTATTTACATGTGTTATTAACATTTGGAATGATATACGTTTTAGAAAATATTTTAAGTACATTTATACGAAATGATGGAAATCCTAATTTAGCAATGGCAGGTCTAGTTGTAACTGCTGTATTAAATATAGTGTTTGACTATATCTTTATTTTCATCTTTGGATGGGGCGTAACAGGTGCTGCTTCAGCGACGATTCTTTCAGCAGCAATTGGCTTCCTCGTATTATTAACTCACTTCTTTAGAAAAAGTAGTATTTTAAAGTGGACGAAATTCCATTTTGAATGGGAGACGATTAAACAAATTATGATAATAGGTTTCCCAAGCTTTACAACAGAAAGTACGGTCGCAATCGTAACGATTGGTTTTAATATCGCATTCGTCCAATATGCAGGAGAAGTAGGAGTTGCTTCCTATGCGATGGTAAATAGTATTCACGCGATGACATTACTATTATTCTTCGGTGTAGGTGCTGCATTGCAACCAATTGCTAGTTTCCATTACGGTGCAAATTTAGCAGAAAGATTGCGTGAAGGTTTACAGTTTGCTGTGAAAATTGCAGTTGTACTCGGAGGCGTTGCAATAATTGTCGGATTATTCTTCGGGAAATATATTATTGGTCTATTTGATGTCCAATCTCCAGAATTATTGGAGTTAACATTAACAGGTATTAGTTTGTTCTTTATCCAATACGTATTTTTAGGCTATAACATTGTGTATGGAGAGTATTTCCAATCAGTGCGACAAACGAAGAAATCAGTGCTTATTATAATGAGCCGAGGGTTACTATTTATAATTCCATTGTTATGGATTATGCCAAAGTTATTTGGGATAAACGGAATTTGGCTCGTTATGCCAGTAGCGGAAGTGTTGACAGCGATTATCGTATTTACGATGAATCGTATGAAACATCCTGTTCCATTAAACATGGAAGGAGAGAAAGAAGTAATATAATGAAGAAATCCCCTTGAGCAAGTAAGGGGATTTTTTATTTTTTTAAACTAATAGCAAAAGATCCATCTGTTTCTTGAACAGACGCAAAGGCAACGTTTTTAATATTTGTGATGCCTTTTTCTTTTAATTCTTTATATAACCACTTTTCGTCCTTATGAATTAGCTTTAAGTTATCGTATTGAATTTGTGAATCAACGATAAGAGCAATTGGTAATCCGGCATACGTAACATCTATGTTCAAATCTTTTGGGGTTAATGGTACAAGTTCACGTTTTGGTAAAATACTAATGGCTCCATTGGCTTCTAAAATAGCGTATTCAATTTCATGAACACTTGGGTATCCTGCGACGCGAAGGTTAGAAAGTAATTCAGCGATGGGATATCTACTTTTTTGTAAGTTCTCAAAAATAATGTCACCATGTTTAATTAAAATGATAGGGTGCCCGAGAATAAAACGATTTAGTTTGTTGAATAGGCTTAATTTTGTAAGGATTAAATGCAAACATGTAATAACGACCATACCAAGAAAAGCTTGTAAAGCACCAGAGACTGGTATGGCTTGAAAAGCTAAATAGGATAAAAAGATAATAGCACCAAAATCATGAGGAGTTAGTTGTGCTAAAGCTGATTTACCGAGCATCTTAAGTGATAGTAAAAATAAGATGAAAAAGAACGATACGTTACATAAAAAGAGAAGCAATAGAGACACTCCTTCGTGCAAAGTTGTACTTACTGTTCCCGAAAGGAAAATAAATATTACTTTCTAGAGGATAAATTAGGGTGAATTGGAATTTGTCTGTATACAAACAAATAAATGGATATTATGATGAAAGAAACAAAAAACATAGGAGTATATGGATATGAGAAAGAAGAAAATAATTAAATATATTATAGGATTTATAATGGTTTGCGCTGTTTATGTGGGATTTTTACAATATAACATTTATAAGCATGGGCAAATGAATGCGGCCTATGATGCTGATTATATAATTGTATTAGGATCGAAAGTAAATGGGACGGAACCATCGTATTCCTTGCAATATCGTATTGATAAAGCAGCTGAGTATTTAAAATCACATGAGAGAACAATTGCTATTGTGTCTGGAGGGAAAGGAAAAGGAGAAGATATTTCAGAAGCAGTAGCAATGAAAAATGGTTTAATGAAACTAAAAATTGCAGAAAATCGCATAGTAATGGAAGATAAGTCAACGAGTACAGATGAAAATATTAAATTCTCAAAACCTTTAATTCCGGACAATATGAAAAAAGGAATGATCGTAACAAACGATTTCCATATGTTTAGAGCGAAAAAAATAGCAGCCAAACAAGGTTTACAATTAGAAGGTCTTCCGGCCAAAACACCGACGCGAATTGTCATTCCATCAAATATACGAGAGTATTTAGCCATTACGCAATATTGGTTTATGAATCGAATATAGAGAAAAAATCCCGTTTGGAAGTCCAGACGGGATTTTTTTGGAGGGAAATCTTACAAATATGTCATGTTCATGAAAGGTAAAGCGATAGTTTCTAGAATGGATTCCTGACATAATGAAGATAACAAAAATTATTTAGAGGTGAATCGGATGAAAGGAAATAATATATTATCTTCACTATGTTACTTTAGTATCTTTTTTGCACCATTTTTACTACCAATTATCGTGTACTTCGTTGCGGAGGATGAAGTGAAATACCACGCGAAAAAAGCATTTTGGTCACATATTTTCCCATATGCAATCTTATTTGGTGGATTAGCATTATCAGGCATATATGGTTTAAGCTTCAATCAATCTGATGGTGCTGGAATTGGCATGATGATCACATATGCTGTATTCATTCTTGTAGGGATTTATTACTTCATTTGGAATATCGTAAAAGGTATTAAAGTTTTGAAAACGGCGTAATAAGACCAGAAATAATTTGCTGTAAATATGTCGGTATTTGTCAGTGAAGTCGATATTCCTTGTCGAATCGTCAATATAATTTCATTTATCGTACTAATAAATGATTTAAAAAAGAGCAATTCAAAAAGAATTGCTCTTTTTGTGCTTATAAGTTGTGAATATTGAAAAAGATATGTTAATTTTTCATTATGAAGAGAAAAAGGAGTGATTTTCATGAATGAGATCATACATAAAATGAAGCAACACGTTTCAGTTCGTAAATATAAAGAACAATCCATTCCGAAAGATGTAGTAGAAAGAATGGTGCAAGCTGCACAGCATGCGGCTTCCTCGCATTTTGTACAAGCCTATTCTGTTATATATGTAACAGATCCAGACTTAAAGGCTGAACTAGCAGAGTTATCTGGAAATCGTCACGTGAAAGACTGCGCAGCATTCTTTGTTTGTTGTGCAGATTTAAAACGACTTGAAATGGCATGTGAAAAACATGGTACAGAGATAAAGCATGAAGGAGTAGAAGACTTTATCGTAGCAACGGTAGACGCTTCACTATTTGCGCAAAACTTAGCGTTAGTAGCAGAATCGTTAGGGTACGGTATTTGTTATATTGGTGGCATTCGTAATAACCCGAGGGAAGTGAGTGAATTGCTTCATTTACCGGATAAAGTATATCCTGTGTTTGGAATGACAGTCGGTGTACCAGATGAAGATCATGGAGTGAAACCACGTTTACCAGTAGCAGCAATCCTTCATGAAAATGGATATGATGAAAAGAAATATGATGAATTATTAAATGAATACGATGAAACGATGAACTCGTATTACAAAGAAAGATCAGCAAACAAGAAAAGCATAACATGGACGGAATCAATGAGTTCGTTTATGTCTAAAGAAAAAAGAATGCATATGAAAGAGTTTTTAAGTGAAAAAGGATTTAATAAGAAATGAGTAAAAAGGCAGACCTGCATACGGGTTTGCCCTTTTTTGGAGGAGAAAAGTGATTGTCTTCGAATAAGTATAGGGGGAGGGGATAATATGAAAAAAGCTTTAATCTTTTTATTTGATGGGTTTGCAGAATTTGAAGTGAATATAGCGAGTTTATTTTTGATAAGTAAGGAATTTGAAATAATAACAGCAACTGTAGACGGAAAAACAGTGACAGGAGAAGGTGGTTTTTTGTGTCAACCACATGTCTCTATCGAGCAGGTTGAAGTAGCAGACTATGAAGTGTTTATTGTGCCAGGAGGGCATATTTTTGACCATTTAGAAAATGAACAATTGTTATCTATCGTGAACGAATTACATAAGCAGAATAAATGGATAGCGGGTATTTGTGCAGGAACATCTTTACTACATGCAGCAGGCGTACTTAATAAGAAGAAATTCTCAACATCATTAACATCAGATGAAAAACAATTAGCGCATTTACATGAATGGGAATATAAACAAAATAAAGATGTAACTGTTGATGGAAAAATAATAACAGCTGTAGGGTCTGCGTACGTTGAATTTGCTACTGAAATAATGAAGCAGCTTAATTTATTTAATGACACTGAAGCGAAGGAGAACTTGCAATACTTTAAAAATGTAACAGAGCTTTGTGATGAAACGTTAGTATAAGTGAATAATTAAATTGTTAATACCTAAGTTCAGAATGTGGATACCACTTTCTGAACTTAGGTATTTTATTTATGATTTTGTATCTCTAAAATATGTTTTTTATTTTTGATGTGCAATCTTCCACCGCACTGAAAAATATAGTAATAAATTCGTTTGAATTTATATGTTATTACAAAATCTAAAGCATCTTGTATTTTGAAAAACTTACTTATAATAAATACAAACTTTCAATAAGAAGATACATACCCGTGCAACTCAAAAGGATATATGTGAATATTTTGAAAATCTGTTGATTAAGCCATTTGAAAATAATTTGACCTATAAACAAACCTAAAAATACGATTGGAATAGCATAAAAACTTGATTGCCAAATTGTTTTGTTTGTGCCAGTAAAGAGTATTTGAGTTAGTAGACTAATGAAATATATAAATAGATAAAAAGCTAAAGTAGTTGCTCTCAACTTCTCTTTTTTCGTATCAGTTCCTGTAAAGTAAAGTAACAGGGGTGGTCCTGGCATACCGATACTTGTCGTTAAAAGACCGGATAATCCGCCCACTAAGAAATCTCTAGATTTTGTTGATGTAATCTTAAAGTTGCATATTAACATCAACGTTAATAGTAAGAGTAGGATACTGATTGCTAATTTAAAAGTGTTGATGTTAATGGAAATGAAAATGAAAATACCAAAAGGAACACCAAGTATACTTCCGAAAATGAATCTTTTCAGTAGAATACAATCAATGTCCATTCTTATTTTCCAAATGAGTGATATAGAAATAATTAACGATAAAATGATATTTATTTGTATAGCTTCTTGTGGTAGAAATACCATGAGTAAGAAAGGTGTTGCCATAATAGAAAAGCCAAAACCTGTGCTTGTTTGTAAAATAGAAGCTACTAATATAATACATATGAAAATGAATATAGTATTTAAAAAAGCCCTCCTACATAATTAAATCTAATACATATTTTAACATAAGGTGAAACTTTAATCAGTGGGAGGGCATCCCCACTGATTATTAAACCACATCAAGCGGACCTTTACTGGCAGCCCGCCCTCGCCTAGCTTCTTTGCTTTCGCGGGGATCTTACTGCTCTTTAATACGGGAAAAAAGCGGCAAAATAGCCGCTTTTTATCTTGCAGTTAATATTCTAGTGATGAACCTGTAGCTTTAAAATATTTTTCTCGTGAAGGCGTCATTACCCGGATTGCTAATAAACAGGAAAGGAAAAGAATGAGTAATGAGCTACTTATTACAGTAATTTGAACGGAAAGAAATTGTGCGGATGCCCCAATTGCCAAAACGAAAAAAATTTGAATGAAATTTTTTATGGAATCAAACACGCTATCGATACGTCCTATCATATGTACAGGGATGTTATTTTGATAAAATGTTATAAAGCCAGTACCAGCAAATGATGAAGAAATGCCAAGTAAAATGAAACCGCTCGCTGCGACGATAAATGAATTTGAAAAGGCGAAAATTACATAGCCTATTGCTGTGAAAATCATCCCTAACCCGATACAATGTTGAATTGGTAATCGTTTGGCAAAGAGAGAGACAAGAAATGAACCGGAAACGTAAGCAGCTCCAGTTATACTCACAAGCATACTGTATTCTATATCGGATAAAAACAGTACTTGATTTGTGAAAACAACTTCTTGTGAATCGAGTGCCATAGAAACAAGCATAGTCGCTTGAAATAAAACGAATATGAGAATAATGTAAGTTTCAGTTCGAGCAAATGAAAAAACTTGTTTCAAATCACTTCGTAATGTTTGTACGAAAGTATTTGCAACCTCTTCGTTTTGCTTTGTTTGTAATGTAATGTTTGGTAAGAAATAAATGAGAATAGTAGAAAGTAGAAATGAAAGTGAGTTGCAGTAAATAACAAAGGATGTAGAGTACGTGGTGAGAAGTATTCCAGCAAGAGCTGGACCGACAATAAAAGCCCCGCTTGTACAAAAGTTATTCCAAGCGTTGAATTGAGCGCGTTCTTCAGCTCGTATGAGCATTGTTTTATAAGAAAATGAAGCTGGATCGAAAAATGATGTAGCAATGCGAGTCAAAAAGATAAAAATATAAATGGCCCAAATAGAATCAAATAGTGGAATACAGCCGATGAGAGCTGCTCGAATTATATCTGTGATGAGCATAATGGACCGTTTGTTTAATCGATCTACTATACTACCAGACCATATTTTTGTAACAACGGTGGCAATTGGGCCAACAATCCATAGTCCTGCTACAGCAGCAGGTGAGTTTGTGCTATTTAATACCATTAAGTTTAGAGCGATGAGATACATAAAATCACCTAAACGAGAAATTCCTGTTCCCGACAATAATAATAATTTATTTTTCATGAACAAATGGCCCTTTCTTTCATTGTTTTTTAATCCTGCAGGAAATAGCGTATTCCTCTTCAGAGTTTGATTGACGAGCGGTTTTGTTTTCCCAGCGTAATAAAACTTGTGTAATCTCCCAAGTAAGCTGTTGTAATTCCTCCGGAGTTAAAAATAAATGAGAAACAATATGACTACCTGTATTCGTTCCTTCTGTGCCGCTTTCTTCAATATAGAAATGAGCAGCTTTTGCTTTATAATATTTTTCAATAATTCCTCGTTTTTCCTTCGTGTCTACTAATTCAAGTAACCCTCCATCATATAAAATTTGAACGTGATAATGTACGCTACCAGCAGATTTGTTTAGTTTAGTAGCTACTTGCTTTGTAGTGAGTGCTTCGTCTTTTAAAAGGTGAAGAATTTGAATGCGAGTTGCATTGGAAATAAGCTTCTGCTGCTCAGCTGAAATAGTAAGTCTATCGTCAAACATTATGCTATCCCCTTTCTTATAATCTAAATTTATTGTACATTCTAAAAAATTAGAACGTAAGGAAAATAAATCGTCTTTTTTCTTTATATTTCGACATAAATAAAAATAGCATGTACATAAACATGCTATTAAGTGGAGGTAGATTCTTCATTAAATTCCCCGCGATAAAATAAAAACAGCCATATAAAACTAACAAAAATACAACATATAGCTAGAAAACTACCAATAATTTGAGGAGAAAGGATTTCTAATAGCCCTCCTGTAATGAACGTAGATAACTGTATAAGAGAACCGTAAATTGAGTAATGAAATGAAAAAACTTTACCAATCATATTTTCGTGCGTGTAGGTTTGAAGTAATGTCGTATCCAGTGGAACGATGATTCCTCCTGCTATGCGCATACAGAATAGAGTAATGATACCGATAATAAGTTGATCGGACAAAATGAATCCGAGAAAGAAAATTCCTTGTAGGAAATAGGCCCAACCGAATGCTTTTTTCATTTTTTCTTTATTATGAGACATATAAAGATTAACGAGGAGGCTTCCCATCATAAGCCCAGCCCCTTGAACCGTATATAAAATTCCGATATTGGCGTGGAAAGTTTTTGCGGCATAGATCGTTAGAAGTAGCTGATAAGCACCTCCGATAATGCCCCATGAAATGCCGACAAGAATTAATGTTAAAATGATTTTCGTTTGTAATATGTATGTATAACCATCTTTTATATCAGTAAAAAATGCTTTTTTCTTGTTACAAGTATCATGAGAAGGGACGCTCATATTATTAATAAAATAGGCTGAAATAAAGTATGACAGGCTGTTGATTAAAAAAGCGAACTCAATATGTAAAGATTGTGCAATGATCCCGCCTAAAGAAGCTCCCATAATAGACATAAAACCATTCATTGTACTAGAAAGAGAGTTAGCGGTTACGAAATGATTTTGTTGTACGATATTTTTTAAGGTTGCTTGTTTAGCTGGTTCAAATAAACAAGAAAGTACGGATAAACATATATTGGAAATGAAAATAATCTCAATTTTATATAGTGCAAATAAGTAAGTGAGGACGATCATGCCTCGTAAAATATCGGTGAAAATCAGAATCTTCTTTTTAGAAAAACGATCTACAACTCCGCCTATGAAAGGGCTAAGAAGTAGCTGTGGTAAACCTTTACTTATAAAGGTGAGTGCAATCATAAACGGAGATTCCGTTATGCTATAGACGAATGTTAATAAAGCTACAGTATGAAACCAATCTCCAAGTACACTTAACGTTTGCCCGTAAAATAGTTTATTGAAGTTTTTATTTGTTTTTAGAAGTGTGGAATAAGAAACTGACATAAAATTTAATCTTTATGTAATGATGATGCTTGAACTTGTTTTTTCCACTCGCTTAAGTACACTTTCTCCGCTGTAGGAAGTCCAACAGGTAATTGTGCAATCAATTCTAAACTATTTCCGTCAGGATCGTTAAAGTATACGGCGGCATGTGCTAATTCTGGAAAAACAATCGGTTCAATTGGTTCCATTCCGAAATCTTTTCGTGCTGAAATGCCTTTTTGATTTAGCCAATGAATCGCATTTTCTAAATCATGTAAGCTTACTTGAAAGGCGATGTGTCGTAAAGAGGGATGATAATTAACTTTGTATTCTTTGCCTTCCCAAAGGCCGAGCCAACTTTCATTTTCTTTAATCCAAAAGAAAGCAATATCATCTCCTCTTTTATATAATTTCAGTCCAAGTGATTCATAAAAAGATATTGATATCTCTAAGTTACTGACAGGTAAATGTGCTTCGTAAAGACCTTTAATCATTGTAATCCTCCTTAGTAAAATATTTCTTATTTCATAGTAAACGTTTTTTTATTAGTTGAAATCACAAAAAAGAGGGATATCACTTCATACGAAAGTATGAAAAAACAGCTCAAACATGAGCTGTTTTCGTATAGTTTTTCGTTCATTTGTTAAGGATAGGATATATTAGTATCCGTATCCGCCGCCACCCCAGCAGCTACATCCGATGATGATTAGAAGGATGAATAGTACGATAAGCAAAGCAAATCCACCGCCGAAACCAGCGCAACTTCCACCATAGCTCATATGTTTTCCTCCTTTTGAGTAAGTTAATCTATATAATTCATGGACTACTATATACAGTATGTTTTTTGTATGGAAAAGGAGCCAGTCTCTTTTGTAATTAGACAAACGCCTGTATGGTCATTTTGATTGTATATTGTGCTAGGGATATGTGAAGAAATTGTTATATATTTTGCGATTTGTTCATAAAAAAATATAAAAATTGTAAAAAAAGCCATTTTTATATTTTTTTATGAGAAGATTTGTACTATAATTTTACAAGTAATATTATGGGAAAAGGGAGTTTTAGTAAAGAGATGGAGATGGGAAAATTACACAATAAAATAGAAAACAAAAAGAAAGAGCTAATCCAACTTGTTGCTAGACATGGATTGGAACATGATAAAGTTTTGTTATTTAGCCGAGATTTAGATATACTTATTAATAAGTTTATGAATGTAAAAGATAAATTACATAAATAATTTGTAGTTTTTTATATTAGGATATTTTGCGAAAAGGAGAGAAAATTATTTGGAACATTTACAAGAAGAGCTATATAAACAAATAAAAGAAGAAAAAGGTATTGTTACAGTTTTTTTAAAGAGTGGCGTTAGAATAGTAGGAGAAGTTGTTGCGATAGACAAATTTACCGTTTTAATGTTAGTTGATGGAAAACAACAACTTATTTACAAGCAGGCTGTATCAACAATAATGAAATAAGACACTCATATTGAGTGTCTTATTTCATTATTGCTTGCAAGCTTCAACGTCAATGCCGGCAGCTAGTAATTTCTTTTCTCCATCTTGCTCGATGAGTTTTTGTAATTTAGATAGGAAAGAATCAAAGTTTGTATGCTTTGCTACTTGGAATGTCATTTTATGCTCAATTGGTAGCCACGTATCAATATCAGCTTCGTTATGCTGAATTTTCACCTCAAGTTTATCAAGTGCGTTAGCAACTTTTGCTTCGTACGTTTCTTTCGCTTCAAACTCCATCCATAAATCATATAATTCCTCACCGAGAGAACCTTTTAATGTGCGTTTAATATTTAAAATTGCTTCTTGCTCATTTATTTGTTTTTGTAATTGTAATTCATGACTATTCATTGTATCAAAAGCAGGAATATCACCAGCTTCTGCCTCGACTAGGTCGTGAATAATAACCATTTTAAGTAATTTTTCAACATTGACTTTTTGATCCAAATAAGGCTCAACTAAAATGGCCATTAGAGACATGCGCCACGTATGTTCAGCAACGCTTTCTTGACGTCCGTTAGAAAGCCAGCTATGCCGCATTTCATATTTTAGTTTTTCTGCTAGTGCAATGACTTGTAAAATGTTATGTTCCATCGTGATCCTCCTCATATTTCTATACTGTAATTCTAATATGGAAATAAAATGTGTCAATTCTATGAGTATATTGCGATAAATAGATGATAAGCGTATAATACATATTATATGTGAAAACGCATTATTAAAATAAAAAAATGTTTTATAAAAATGAAAAGGGAAGGGCAGGAATATGGGAGACGAAAATCAAGGATTAGCTAGACCACAAAGAAGAAAAAGGAAGTTTGACATTTCTAGCCCAGTTGGCATTATAGTAGGTTTTGCTATAGTGATAGCGGCAATTATGATTGGTGGCGGTGGAATAAAAGCTTTTAAAAACTTTTTAGATGTTTCATCTATTTTAATTGTCATAGGGGGAACCACAGCGACAATTGTTGTGGCATATCGATTTGGAGAAATAAAAAAATATACGAAAAGTATTTTTACTGTTTTACATAGAAGAGAAGCAGATTTAGAACAGTTAACGGATTTGTTTGTTGATTTTTCGAAAAAGTCTAAAAAACATGGCCTGCTTTCTTTAGAAGTTGATGGAGAGCAAGTAGACAATCCTTTTATTCAAAAAGGAATTCGATTAATGTTAAGTGGTTACGATGAAGATGAATTAAAAGAAGTGTTAATGAAAGATGTTGAAACGGAAGTGTATGAGTTAAGAAAAGGGGCAGCATTACTAGATAAAATTGGCGATTTCGCTCCAGCTTGGGGCATGATAGGGACTTTAATCGGTCTTATCATTATGCTTCAAAACTTGCAAGACACATCGCAAATTGGTACAGGGATGGCAGTTGCGATGTTAACGACATTGTATGGGTCAGTACTTGCAAATATGATTGCAATCCCTCTTGCTGAAAAAGTGTATCGTGGTATTGAAGATTTATATACAGAGAAGAAGTTTGTTATTGAAGCAATTTCAGAATTATATCGCGGTCAAATTCCTTCTAAATTAAAGTTGAAACTCGATACATATGTATACGAAACAAAGATAAAAAAAGTAAAACGAGCAGCCTAATATTTCAAGGAGTGGTATGGTTATGATGCAACGACCGCAAAAGGGATCGCCTCGTTGGATGACGACTTTTACAGATTTAACGATGTTATTATTAACTTTCTTTGTATTACTAGTTGCTACATCAAAGCAGGATGCAGTAAAATTGTCACAGATGCTTGAAAAGTTTAGTGACGTGGAGCAAGTAGATGCAAAAGTAATGGAAAATACAATACCAGATATTTCACATGAAAAAAATGATGAAAAAATGGTCTCTAAAAAGAGAATGGACGAATTATATAAAAAGTTAAAAGCATATGTAGATAATAACGGTATTAGTCAAGTGAATGTATATCGAGAGGATACGGGAGTAAGCGTCGTTATAGTAGATAATTTAATATTTGATACGGGTGACGCGAACGTTAAACCAGAAGCGAAAGAGATAATAAGTCAATTAGTTGGGTTTTTCCAATCAGTACCAAATCCGATTGTTGTTGAAGGGCATACAGATAGTAGGCCTATTCATAATGACAAATTCCCTTCTAACTGGGAGCTGTCTTCAGCAAGAGCAGCAAATATGATTCACCACTTAATCGAAGTGTATAATGTGGATGATAAAAGGCTAGCTGCGGTAGGATATGCAGACACAAAGCCAGTTGTACCAAATGATTCACCGCAAAATTGGGAGAAAAACCGTCGCGTTGTCATTTACATAAAAGAATAGTATATTATCATTTTAATAATAAAATAATAAAAATACGAAAATTCTTTTTAAAAAATATTAAATTTTATCATTTTATTTTGTATAATGAGTGAGAATGATAAGATGAAATATTAAGATATACTTATACATAGAAGGAGAGAATTAAAAAGAATGGCACATAAAATTTTAGTTGTAGATGATGCGATGTTTATGCGAACGATGATTAAAAACTTATTAAAAAGTAATTCTGAATTTGAAATTATTGGTGAAGCAGAGAATGGAGTAGAAGCAATTCAGAAGTTTAAAGAACTTCAACCGGATATTGTAACATTAGATATTACTATGCCAGAAATGGACGGACTTGAAGCATTAAAAGAAATTATTAAAATTGATTCAAGTGCAAAAGTTGTTATTTGTTCTGCAATGGGACAACAAGGTATGGTATTAGATGCAATTAAGGGTGGAGCAAAAGACTTTATTGTAAAGCCATTCCAAGCGGATCGAGTAATTGAAGCTTTAACAAAAGTAGCAAACAGCTAATATAGAAGGGGTGCCACAAGGAATCTAAACATTGATAGCGGATATGCGTGTGGCCCCCTTTTTTCTTGTTTTAAAACACTAAATTGTTATACATAAATGAAATGTTTGTTAGACAGGTAGGGGATTAAAATGCAAACAGATCTATTAAATATATTTTTTGAGGAATCAGAAGAACATTTACAATCACTAAATGAAAATGTGCTAACTTTAGAACAAAATCCTGCCGATATGGATGTTGTGGGAGAAATATTCCGCTCAGCCCATACATTCAAAGGTATGTCAGCGAGTATGGAATTTACGGAAATGGCGGATTTAACGCATAAAATGGAAAACGTTTTAGATGAAATTCGTCATGGGAATATAGTTGTAAATGCGGAGATTATTGATGTGATTTTTGAGTGCATTGATAATCTAGAGAAGATGGTTGCAGATGTGCAACAAGGCGGAATGGGCAATATTGATGTAGTTACAACTAAGCAGAAATTAGAAGCATTATTGAATGGCAATGTAGAAAATCCTGTTGGATATATTGAGCAAGAACCTATAAATAATGATGATGCAGTTTCACATGAAGTGCATATAACTGTCGAGCAACAAGCTATTTTAAAAGCGGTACGTGCAATCATGTGTATTGAGGCACTGCAAAATGTAGGGAATGTACAAAAAACAGTTCCAAGTATTGAAGAAATTGAGGCAGATGCTTTCGGTTTTGAGTTCACAGTATTTATGGATACTGATCAAAGTGAAGAAGAATTAAAACAAGTAGTGCTTCATGTTTCTGAAATTGAGAAAGTAGAAGTGAAGCAAGGACATACATCAAAAGAAGTAGTTTCAGAAGAATTGGCTACACAAGAAGTTATACAAGTGGCTACGCAGGTGGAATCAACTAAAGAAATATCGAAGCAACCTGCTAGTGCTACACCAGCTAAAAGTAATGGGAAGACAAAAAGTGGTAAAGTGGAAAATCGTTCCATACGTGTTCAATTAGAAAAAATCGAAAGATTAATGAATATGTTTGAAGAAAGTGTAATTGAACGTGGGCGCATTGATGAATTGGCACAAAGGATTCAAAATAAGGAGTTAATTGAGCATTTAAATCGATTAGGCGATATTTCAAAAGATATTCAAAATGTACTACTAAACATGCGTATGGTACCAATTGAAACGGTCTTCAATCGTTTCCCGCGTATGGTACGTATGTTAGCAAAAGATTTAGGGAAGAAAATCGATTTACAAATTACAGGTGAAGACACCGAAGTTGATAAAATTGTTATTGATGAAATCGGTGATCCACTCGTCCATTTAATTCGTAATGCAATTGATCACGGTGTTGAAACTGTTGAACAACGTCGTGATGCAGGGAAAAATGAGACAGGTACGATTAAATTAGAAGCGTTTCATAGTGGAAATCATGTCGTTATTCAAATTACGGATGATGGAAATGGAATTCATAAAGGGAAAGTATTAGAAAAAGCGATTAAAAATGGTGTTGTAACAGAATCTGAGGCAAATAAATTAACGGATCGTGAAGTATTTGATTTGATTTTCCAACCAGGATTTAGTACAGCTGAAGTTGTATCCGACCTTTCTGGTCGTGGCGTTGGATTAGATGTAGTAAAACATACGATCCATAGTTTAGGTGGACATTTAATTATTGATTCTGAAGAAGGAAAAGGTAGTACATTTAGGAGCTTTTTGGTTAATCGTTACGAATCTAAAAGTGGGAATAAATACATATTAACGTTTTATATAATAAGTTTGTTAAAATAAAATGAGAGTTTATATCGTTTGATAGAAAAACAGAAATGAGGAGGCAGAGAAAATGCCTGAGCAACACACAAAAGGGGATACGAGCACAATTGTGCTAGAAAAAGAAAATGAGCATTTAACGCCTCAAGAATGCGATATTCTTGGCGAAATTGCAAATATATCATTTGGTTCAGCTTCGACTGTATTATCAACAATCTTAAATAGGCAAGTAAGCATTACTGCTCCTCGCATAGAATTGGTAGATTTATATGATTCAAGCGACGTCGAAGTTCCACACGTTGTATTAAACATTCATTTTACAAAAGGATTAGATATGGAAAACCTTCTTGTCCTTAAGCAAGATGTTGCATTATCCATTGCTGATTTAATGATGATGGGAACAGGTGAAGTGGAAGACGGAAAAGAACTTGGTGAATTAGAGCTAAGTGCTGTACAAGAAGCGATGAATCAAATGATGGGGTTCGCAGCTACATCTATGTCAGAATTCTTTCAAGATACAGTAGATATGTCTCCGCCGACAATTAAAGTTGTAAAGTTATCAGAAGAAATGGAGAAAATTTCTGAGATTGATGGGAATCAAACGATTGTTAAAGTATCGTTTGATTTAAAGATAGATAATCTTGTAAACTCTAAACTTGTGCAAATTGTTTCAGTTGAACATGCGAAACGAATGGTAAATAAATTAATGCAATTATCTGGTGGAGTAGAAGAAAAAGACGAGCCAGCGGAAGTAGTGGAAACGGAGATTGTAGAAGAACAAGTTGAAAAAGAGCATTTAACACAAGAAGAGAAAGATGTCCTTGGTGAAATTGCAAATATTTCAATTGGTTCCGCTTCTACAGTATTGTCAACACTTTTAAATCAGCCAGTTACAATTAGTACGCCCAATGTAGAATCAATCAATGTTCGTCATTATGACGGAGTACCAGTCCCGTTTGTTATTTTAAATGTTGATTTTGTTGAAGGACTAAAGAATGAGAATGTATTCGTATTTACAAAAGATGTCGCTTTAACAATGGTAGATTTAATGATGATGGGAACAGGGGAAGTTGATCCAGAGAAAGAGCTTAGTGAATTAGAACTGAGCGGTATTAAAGAAATCATGAACCAAATGATGGGGCATGCTGCAACGGCGATGTCAGAAATGTTTCAAGAAAAAATGGACATGACACCGCCAAATGTTAAATTTGTAACCTTAAAAGAAGAAATGGAATATTTGGGAGAGTCAATGAAAGTGGACGAACTCGTTCAAATTACGTTCAATCTTGAAATTGGCGACCTGCTTCAATCGAAAATGTATCAAATTTTACCGATTTCAGAAGCGAAAGAAATGGTAAGAAGACTTCTATATCCAATGGTGGCAGAGGAAGAAGAGATTGTTACGGAAGAAATTGAAGAAGAAAAAATTGTAGAACCTGTTGTACAACCTATTGAATTTAAAGAAGTAAAACAAATTGAGCCAGTGTATATGGATACATCCATTCTACAAAATGTAGAAATGAATGTGAAATTTGTATTTGGAAGTACAGTGAAAACCATTCAAGATATTTTAAGTTTACAAGAGAATGAAGCAGTTGTGCTAGATGAGGATATTGATGAACCGATTCGTATTTATGTAAATGATGTATTAGTGGCGTATGGTGAACTTGTAAATGTAGATGGATTTTTCGGAGTAAAAGTGACGAAATCGCTATAAGTCGTTGAAATAGGAGTTTGAGTTAGTAGATGAAAAACGTAAAGTTTTTTCTAATGAGCTGGTTATTCATACATATGTGTCTGTTCGTCCCTCTGCAAAGTCAGGCGGAAGAACAAATTGAGCCAGCTCAAAAAATAAATGAAGTGAATATGCAAGAAGAAAACAAAGAAGTGCAAGAGCGGCCAGAGCAAGTGGAAGTGAATCAGGATAAAGAGGAACAACAAGAAGTAGCAAATGAACAAGAGGTCGAAAAAAAGATAGAGACGGATCAAGGGGTTATTACAGTAAATAAGCCGGAATTAAAAGTTGGCGAAGAAGTGCGGGTTATTGTAGAGCCGAAAGAGCAAAATGTCCAAAGTATAAACGGTATTTTGCGCTTGACAAAAAACGGCGATCAGTATGAACAAGAAAGAATGCTATCGTTTAAGTATGAAGAGGAAACAAAGCGATGGATTGCTAACTACAAGGTCGAAACTTTTGATTTGCAAGGTGATTGGAATCTGCAGCTCATTCAAAGCTATAAAGAAAATGAGAAAGAAGAACTCACTGAAAATGAAGTGAAAGTCCCGCTCATCCATATAAATAATGAAACGCCAACTATAGATAAAGAGTTACCGAGGTTGCAGAAGGTTACTATTGATGAAGCAACAGAGAACTTAATTGAACGGAAACAAGGCGATTCTATACGTGTGCGAGTGAAGGCAGCAGACAAAGAATCGGTTGTGAAAGAGGTCCGCGTGACATTAAAGGGGAAAGAAAATAAAGAGACTACATTTTTATTAGATTACAATAAGCGTGATATGGATTGGCAAAAAGTATTTGAAATAACGGATGCGTTGCCAATTGGCTTATACGAATTACTTGTAGAGATAGTGGATGCGGCCGGCAATAAACTAATTGAGGAAAGTGAGTATATCGTTTCTGTTTTGGAGCAAAAAACAGAAGATGATAAAAAGGTAGAAGAACGAGAGAATGAAGATAAATTAGAAGATAAGAAAGAAACTGAGAAGCAGGAAGACTCGAAAGTAGAAATCCCGCTTTTGGAAGAAAAACCGCCAGTTGTTCAAATTCTGAAAAAAGAAGAGAAAGTAAATGATCTTATAAAAGAACCATTGATAGAGAAAGAAAAAATTACTTATGTTATAAAAGAGCCTCTCACAGACAACAAGGAAGTAAATAAAGCGAAGGCTCAAAATAATAAAAATAACAATCAAGTTGTTTCTAAAAAGAAAGAAAAAGAAGAAGAGCCAGAAGAGAAGAAAGAAGCAAAAAGTGAACAGGGAATACAAGCTTCTAATGTATTTGCTATCATGTCAGGTTTATTCGTACTATTTTTAGTTTTAAAGAGTAATAAAGAATGGGGCTAAGTATTTCATAGTAGTGGAGGCGCTTAAATGGAAATTAAACGTACGACAATTGAAGATAAGACGCTACAACCATTAAAACAGCCTGCAGCTATTTCGGAACATGAAATCCAGAAAGAACGAAAGCATAGCAATCTAGTGTTTACTGGACAGTCTAAGATTATTTCGAAAAATAATGAAATAGGGATTTTACTTGCAAGTTTAGGTGATGGAAAGGTTATGAAGGAAATGCTTTCTAAAGAGATGGATACAGTATTACAACTCTTTAAAAAGTTACATACGTTATCTGGAGAAGGAAAGCAAACAGAAAAAGTATTTGAACAAGTAATGAGAAGTTTACAAGGGCTTGTTAAACAGGCGCATATAAAAGAGCTTCCTTTGTTAGATGGAACGTATGATTTCGCAGAAGTACAACTATCATTTGGTAGAAAGGTACATATTCCGTTATTAGATGTAAGTGCACTCATTTCTAGAGTGGAAAGTGATTCTTCAGAAGGAAATATGAATTTAATGGTAACGGTTATTACTGCTTACATAACGAAATTGTCTAACGAAACTATTTTAATTAGCGTTACAGATCGCACTGCTAAAGAGCGTGATGTAAGTGTATGGAGAGCGCTCGCAGAAATGAATATGACACAATTATCACAGGCCCTGAAACAAACGATGCAAGAACATAAATGGTCTATGACATTTCTTTTTCTCTTTGTATGGATTGTTGCTATTATTTTAATTCGAGTTATATAAAAAGGTCGTCACTTTACATTGTGACGACCTCTTTTATATTTTTTCGTAGAAGAATGTATCAAATCTCTGAAGATTATAACGTTCAGGTGTTAAAATTTGTTCAGTACTACCAACAAATAGTACGCCGCCTTTTCGTAAAGCACGACTAAACTTTTCATAAAGTTTTACCCTCGCTTCTTCAGTAAAGTATATCATTACGTTGCGACAAATGATTAAATCGTAATTTGTATCGAACGACTGCATTAACAGGTCGTGTTGCTTGAACGTCACGTTTTGTTTAATATTTTGATGTAATGAATATATATCATTCTCTTTTGTGAAATGACGCTCTTTCAAATCGATAGGTAATTCTTTTAAAGAACGTTCTGTATATTGACCGCGTTTTGCGGTTTCTAAAATGTGAAAATCAAGGTCTGTTGCTTGTATTTCAAAGCGAAATGGAGCTAGATGCTTCGATAAAATTAAAGAGAGTGTATATGGTTCTTCACCAGCAGCGCAAGCGGCACTCCATACTTTTAATTTCCCGTTATTTTGTTCAAGTAATTTTGGTAGTGCTTTCGTTTCTAACGTTTGCCAACGTTCTTTATTTCTGAAAAACTCTGAAACGTTAATTGTAATATAGTCGATAAAACTTAAAAATAAAGTTTGATCGGTACGTAATTTGCTTAAAAAATTAGTGTAGTTCTCAAAGCCCTTTCTCGAAATAAAAGCATCGATTCTACGACGCATTCTATCTTGTTTATATGAAGCAATATCCATATTGAATTGTTGTTTAAAACTCGCGATAAAATGATCATAATCTTGTTCAATTATCATATTATAATAGGCACAATAACGATATTGTGCCTCCCCCTTTACATCATACGGATTTTTTGTTCAAAGTTTTTTTTCATCTGTTTTTCATGTAAACCAGGTAAATCATAAATAACAGCATCAATTCCTGCATCTTTTGCAACATCAACGGGAATGACAGATGTATGCTTGTCCCCATTATAAAAACAGAGAACTAAATCGGTATCTTCAATTATTTGTTTTACAAAAAACATATAATCTGATCGGTAAATGGAGTCGGAAGGATGATCAAAAGCGACATACTCGGCTCCGTGTTTTTTTAAGTAATCAACGACCTCTTGAAATTCATCTGTTAATGTTTGTAACGGCTGTAGCGTGTAAAGGCATAAATTTTGAGCGAGTCTTTCGTTTTCGATGAAAAAACGAAGAATCTCATTTTCGATAGATTTATAACATAATATGTAAATTTTATGTTTGTGAGCATAGTCAGTTAAAAATTTTTTTATTTCTTCCTGATCTAATGCTGTTAATTGATTTGAACCACAAAGAAAAATATTCATAGATTTGTGCCACCTCATGCTAAATTGTAACATATCTTTTATAAAAAATAACTGCAAAATATTAGTGTTCAGAGTATAATTATAAATAACTGGATTTTACGATTAAGTTTAGGAAGAAATAAAAAAATAAATAGGTGATATATATGCTGCGTTCGATCTCGCATAATCCAATTTTATCGCATATACCGCCTGCTACTCAAATGCCGAAAGAAGCAAATGTCAGGACAGGACTTGCATTTTCGGATAATTTGCATGCAGATCCGAAAAAAGATAAATTGTTAGAACAAATGGAAGCATTTGTCGATAACATTGGAGAAATCAAAGAGAAAATTGAAATGGAATTAACGCTTGATAATGTAATGGAATACAAAAATACAGTAAAATCATTTTTGAATTTTTACGTAGATAATGTATTGCAATATAAAGATGTCATGTCTCGTCATCCCCGTTACGGATATTCACAGAAAATGACGATTGTGAAACAGGCGGAAATGGGATTAAATGAGTTAGAAGATGTTATGAATTTAATTAATACGAAAACGGGACATTTAGAAATGTTAAATCAGATTGGAGAAATTCACGGTTTAATTGTAAATTTAGTCTTGTAAAAGGGAAGGAAGCTATATGTATATACAATTATATGAAAAGCTCGTTATTATTCAAAAAGCATATGAAAACATTCAAACGCTCGGAGAACAAATATATGAGAATTTGAAACATAAAAATGTAAATGCAGTTCAAAAATTGCAAGTAGAGCAATTGCAGTACATTGATGGTTTAAAAAAGTTATCAAGTTCATTTGAAGAAATGGTTGTTCAGTTTTGTAAAGAACAGGGAGTGGAATCATTTCGCGTAAGTGCGTTATTTTCGTATTTTTCTCATGAAGAAATTGAAAAAATGGAAAAATTACAAAAAAACCTAACGGAATTAGAAGAGAATGTAAAAATGATTCTTTTGAAAAATCAATATTACTTAAACGTACTATTAAAAACTACAGAAAGTATTGTGGATTCCGTTTCTGAATATAATTTAGAGCGAAACAATAATTCACAAATCTTTATGAACGAACTATTGTAAAGGGGAAGTGAAACATTATGAGACTATCTGATTATAATACGCCGTTATCGGGTTTGTTAGCGGCACAAATGGGATTACAAACGACGAAACAAAATTTATCTAACATTCATACGCCTGGTTATGTGCGTCAAATGGCGAATTACGGATCGGCTGGAGCAAGTCATGGCTATTCACCGGAACAAAAAATAGGTTACGGTGTACAAACGCTAGGCGTTGACCGTATTACTGATGAAGTAAAGACGAAACAGTTTAACGATCAATTATCTCAACTCTCGTACTATAACTACATGAATTCGACTTTATCACGTGTAGAGTCTATGGCTGGAACGACAGGAAAGAATTCATTATCTAGTTTAATGGATGGCTTCTTTAATGCTTTTCGTGAAGTGGCAAAAAATCCAGAACAACCAAACTACTATGATACATTAATTTCTGAAACTGGAAAATTTACAAGTCAAGTAAATCGTCTTGCGAAAAATTTAGATTCAGTGGAATTGCAGACGACAGAAGATATTGAAGCACATGTTAATGAATTTAATCGTCTTGCTGCTAATTTAGCGGAGGCGAATAAAAAAATTGGAGAAGCAGGTACACAAGTACCGAATCAACTTTTAGATGAACGTGATCGTATCATTACAGAGATGTCTAAGTATGCAAATATAGAAGTATCTTATGAATCTATGAATCCTAATATGGCGAGTGTTAGAATGAATGGTGCTTTAACGGTAAATGGGCAAGATGCATACCCACTTCAATTAAATAAAGAAAAAGAACCAATGTCAGTTGAGATTTATGGTTCGGAAATTCCCTTAGCTAGTGGAGCAATCCAATCAGCAATCGATACGAAAGCAAAGATTGCTAGTTATAAGAAAAACCTTGAAGAATTAATGAGTTCTGTAAAGAATGAAGTGAACACAGTAATGGGGAAAGAGTTCTTCGTTGGTGATCAAGCGAAAGATATGAAATTAAACCCTGAATTTGCAAAAGATATTTCGAAAATGAAAATATCAGCTGAAACAGCGAATAAACTAGCAGCAATTACAGACGGAGATTATAAAGTAGGTCTTTCATATAAACAAGCATTAGACCAATTCGTAGTTGGTCTTGCATCTGATAAAAGTGCAGTAAATGCTTATCAAAAAATTCATGGGGATTTATTAGAGGGAATTCAGCAAGAAAAGATGAGCATCGAAGGTGTGAATATGGAAGAGGAAATGGTTAATTTAATGGCTTTTCAAAAATACTTCGTCGCAAACTCTAAAGCTATGACGACGATGAATGAAGTGTTTGATAGCCTGTTTTCAATTATTCGATAGGTGATAGTAATTGACTGGAAATATATAAGGAGGAGATAGAAATGAGAGTATCTACATTTCAAAATGCAAGTTGGGCAAAGAATCAGTTAATGGATTTAAATGTGCAACAGCAATACCACCGAAATCAAGTAACTTCAGGGAAGAAAAACCTTCTTATGAGTGAAGATCCACTTGCGGCAAGTAAATCATTTGCGATTCAACATTCTTTGGCGAATATTGAACAAATGCAAAAAGATATAGCGGATTCGAAAAATGTGTTAACACAAACTGAAAATACTTTACAAGGCATTTTTAAATCTTTAACGAGAGCAGATCAATTAACGGTGCAGGCATTAAATGAGCCAAATGGTGAAAAAGAATTGAAGGCTATCGGTGCAGAGATTGACCAAATTTTAAAACAAGTTGTATATTTAGCGAATACGAAAGAGCAAGGTCGTTATATTTTCGGTGGTGATAGTGCAGAAAAGCCACCATTTACAGAAGATGGTACGTATCGAGGTGGACAAAATGATGTGAACTGGCAACTCAATGACGGTTATGAATTAAAAGCATTCCGTAACGGCGAAGCGTTATTATCCCCTGTTATAAAAACGTTAAAACAGATGAGTGAGGCGATGCAAAAAGGTGATCAAAAAGCGTTACAACCGTTATTAGGAGAAAATAAGAAAAACTTAGATGGCATCATTAATCGTACAACTGAAGTCGGTTCGACAATGAACACAATGGAGACGTTTAAAACAATTTTAAGCGAGCAAAACTTAGCACTTCAAGAAAACCGTAAAGAAATTGAAGATGTTGATTTAGCGGTAGCCATTTCTGATTTAGCTTATATAAACGCAACATACGAAGCAACGCTTAAAGCAGTTAGTACGATGAGTAAAACAAGCATTTTAGATTATATGTAAACAAATAAGGAGTGAGACAACATGGCAGGAACGTTAACAGGTATTGGTGGTAGACAACAGATTTGGAACCTCGGAAATAATATGATCGATACTTCTAACTTCGTTGAATTAGAAATGAATGCGTTAGATATGAGAAAAACACCGTATACAAATGAAAAGAATCAACTTTCACAAGATAAACTATTATATACAAGTTTAAAATCAGAATTTAGCTCTTTCACACAAACTTTTAAAAATTTAGCGGCTTTTAAAGGGAACGAGAAAAAAGTAACGACAACGCAAGATGGTTATATAAATGTAAAAGCTGATGGTGGTGCGATTGCAGGAACTTTTAATATGACAATTACACAGCTTGCACAGCGTCAACAAATAGCTTCTAATGATATTAAAGATATAAACGAGAAGCTTCCAAGAAATGAAACGTTAAAACTAGGTGGTAAAGACCTAAAAGTAACAACTGATATGACATATAAAGATTTAATTAACAAAATTAATGACGGAGATTATGGTGTATCGGCTTATACACTTGGAACTAAAATTTTTATGTCCTCGAAAAAAGAAGGAACAGAGGGAGAAATTAACTTTGAGGGGAACACATCTACGTTGTTTCAAGATATGGGTTTAGCTAAGCTGGATGGTACAGCAATCAATCTAATCAATAAAGCACAAAATGCTATATATACTATTAATGGTATCGAAGGTAAAAGTTCTACCAATACAATTGAAGCACTGCCTGGTGTGAAAATTGAATTATTAAAAGTAACAGAGCAAAAGGTAGAAGAAAAGCCAGAAGAAACAACAGATGTAGACCCAAAGGCAAAGGATGTAAAAGCAAAAGGCATAGATCTAAAATTCACAGTAAGTGACTCAAACGTAACAGACGCATCAAATATTATTAAAAAGATGGTTGCAGATTATAATAAAGCTGTTTCTACCGTAGATATCTTTGCTGGTAAAGGTGGAGCTTTCCAAGGGCAAGCCGTTATGCAAAGTGTGCGTCAAGCGATGAACAATGTTGTAACATTTTCACAAGAGGGTAATTATTTATTCACATTTGGTATTCAATTAAAGCAAGATGGAACGATGGAAGTTAATGATGAAGCATTAACGAAAGCGTTAAAAGAAAAACCGGATGCAGCGAAGCAATTTTTCTTTAGTTCTAACGGTTTAGGAAAAATGATGGAAGAACCACTTGATAAGTTATTTGGTGATAAAGGTGTAGTTGGAGAACGAGTAAAAAACATTGATTCACGTGTAAGTGATTTAGATAAAAAGATTAAAGATATTGAGACGCAAAACTTGCAAAAACAAGATGAAATTGTGAAGAAGTATCAAAAGCTAGAGAGTACATTAGCGGAGCTTGATAGCCAACTAAAAACAATTAAAGCAATGACAAAACAAAAAAGTGATGATTAATGAAAGGTAAGGAAGTGATCGTATGCAAGCATGGCAACGTTATATGCAAAATGATATTATGACGAGTAATCCGATTAAAAATACAATCTTTATTTATGAAAGATGCATTGTAGAGTTTCGTAATTTAGAAGAACTTTTACATACTTTTAAACTACAAGAAGGAGATGCACTTCTTGAAAAGTTAGAACGTATTTTTGAAGAATTGAAGCTTCAATTAAATCCTGAAATTACGAAAGATTTATATGATAGTTTATATGGCTTATACGATTGGATTAGCATTCAAATTCAAACAATGAAAGTAACGCGTGAAGCAAAAGATATGGATGCGATTGTGAAAGTGTTACAAGATTTAATAGACGGTTACCGCGGAGCACTTGAAAATGAACAATGATATTTATCGGACGTTTGTCGGCTGTTTTAATGAAATCGGTGAATTGCAAGTGTCAGATGGAGAGTTTGCTGAGAAGAGTGAGATGTTAAATCGTTGGATGATGACATTGGATGAAGAAACGCGCGCACAAGTTGCAGCAGAAGTAAGCCCATTCATTATTAAGGCGGCACAGCATATTCGAGATAAGCAAAAGATTTTGGAAGAAATGATTATGACAAATGATGGGCGCATGAAAGCTAATTCATTTTACGGTAAATTTTAGTGATAGAGTTTAGAAACGGAATCCCCTCTTTAAAGGGGATCCATTCCTTTGTTTAAATAAAGACTTCCGCTGATTGAGGTTTCATTTTATGACTGTAATGAAAAAAAGTAATCTAAATAATATGAAAATAGACTTTAGTTTGTAGATCATATATTGAAATGTTTCATAGATTATTGCGTGTATACAGTTTTTTTGTATTCTTTTTTATATTTTTGTATTTTTCTAAAGACAACAATGAAAAAATGGAATAAAATATGTAAGGGTACATGATTGTTAATATTTTAATAAACACATATAAGAAAATAAATAATGAAGTGAAACTTCCATCAGTGGATCATTAAGTTAGAAAAGAAAGGGTGTGGAATATGCCGGATTTAGTGAGTGATGTAGGTCATTATATGAATTACTTAGTGACGAAACGAAATACGGTTTCTAGTAATATTGCAAATGCGAATACACCTGGTTATAAAGCACAAGATGTAGCATTTGCTGAGCAGATGAATAAAAGTAGTGCATTATATAAGAACAATGTTGCAGACTTAAGGAGCAATCCAGAGTTATATCAAACGAATGAAATGCACTTACCGACAGTGATTACGAAAAATACATATGCAAAGATTCAAACGAAGTCAATGCAAACGAATAAAGATGGAAATAGTGTGGATGTAACGACAGAAATGCTAGATTTAATGAAAGCAAATCAGTTATACGGTATTTCAATTAACGCGATTAATACACAATATGCAATTAACCAAGCGGCACGTGGACGTTAAAAGTAGAAGGAGAGACAACGATGTTTCAGGCAATTAATGCAAGTGGCTCAGGATTAACGACAGCGAGAAAATGGATGGAAGTTACTTCTAACAATATTGTAAATGCGAATACAACGGCTGCTCCGGGGGCAGATTTATATGAGCGTCGTAGCGTAGTGCTAGAATCAAACAATAGTTTTGCGAGTATGTTAGACGGGGCTCCTACTAACGGAGTGAAAATCAAAAGTATTGAAGCAGACAAAACTGAAAACTTAGTGTATGACCCAACGCATCCGCATGCAAATGAAGAAGGATATGTACGTTATCCAAATGTTGATGTGACTGCTGAAATGACGAATGTAATGGTTGCTCAAAAAATGTATGAAGCGAATACAAGTGTATTAAATGCGAATAAAAAAATGCTTGATAAAGATTTAGAAATCGGTCGAGGATAAAGGGGGAATATATGGATATGAAGATACAACCAATGTTAAATACGCAACCATTTGGAGCAATTCAGTCAATTGGTGCACCGAAAAACGCGCAAACATCTGTAGTTGAAGGGAAAAAGTTTATTGATTTATTGGAAGATATGAATCAAACACAAAACAATGCACAAACAGCGGTATACGATTTACTAACAAAAGGTGTAGGAGAAACACATGACGTTTTAATTCAGCAAAAGAAAGCTGAGTCTCAAATGAAAACGGCTGCTCTCGTACGTGATAATCTTATCGAAAATTATAAGTCACTAATTAATATGCAAATTTAGGAAAGTGGACGGGTGTGTTTAAATGGAAAAGATAAAAAATGTTATCCAATCATTAAAAACGTGGCATAAGTTAGTAATCGGTGCTGCGCTTTTAGCGATTGTAACAGGAGCACTTTTATACTTCACCTTGCCAGATAAATATGTTGTTGTATATCAAAATTTAAATGATACAGATAAGCAAGAGATTACAGCAGAATTATCGAAGTTAGGTGTCGATTATCAATTAGCGGCCGATGGTTCGATTCGTGTGCAAAAAAATGATGCTCCATGGGTTCGAAAAGAAATGAATGGAATGGGCTTACCGTTTAATTCTAAAAGCGGTGAGGAAATTTTATTAGAAAGCTCGCTCGGTTCAAGTGAGCAAGATAAAAAAATGAAGCAAATTGTTGGTACGAAAAAGCAATTGGAGCAAGATATCGTAAGGAACTTTGCGACAGTTGAAACGGCGAATGTTCAAATTACCTTGCCTGAAAAAGAAACAATTTTTGATGAAGAAAAAGCAAAAGGAACAGCGGCGATTACTGTTGGTATAAAACGTGGCCAATTATTAACGGCAGATCAGGTTGCAGGTATACAGCAAATGATTAGTGCTGCAGTTCCAGGTGTAAAAGCAGAAGAAGTAAGTGTGATTGATAGCAAAAAAGGTATTATCTCAAAAGGAGCAGATGAAGCGCATTCTACTAGTTCCTCTTCTTATGAAAAAGAAGTAGAGATGCAACATCAAATTGAAAGTAAGCTAAAGCAAGATATTGACGCAACATTAATGACGATGTTTAAACCGAATGAATATAAAGTGAATACGAAAGTATCTGTAAACTATGATGAAGTTACACGCCAGTCAGAAAAATATGGTGATAAAGGTGTACTTCGTAGTAAACAAGAGCAAGAAGAAAGCTCTACTGCGCAAGAAGGAGCAGAGACAAAACAAGGTGCTGGTATCACAGCGAACGGTGAAGTACCAAATTACGGTACGAACAATAATCAAAATGGTAAAATCGTCTATGATAATAAAAATGGTAACAAAATTGAAAACTATGAAATAGATAAAACAGTTGAAACAATTAAGAAACATCCAGAATTAACAAAAACAAATGTTGTAGTATGGGTAGACAATGATACGTTAGTAAAACGAAAAATGGATATGACTACTTTCAAAGAAGCAATCGGTACAGCAGCTGGGCTTCAAGCTGATCCAAATGGGAACTTTACAAACGGTCAAGTTAATGTTGTAACTGTTCAGTTTGATCAGCCGAAAGTTGAAAAAGAGAAGAAGCCAGAAGAAAGTGGTATAAACTGGTGGTTATTCGGTGGAATTCCAGCTGGTTTATTAGCAATTGGTGGTCTAGTATGGTTCTTATTAGCAAGACGTAAGAGAAAGAAAGAAGAAGAGGAATATGAAGAATACTTAGCAGAAGAGGAAATTGCTGCAAGTAATGAAAGTATCATGGAAATTCCTGAAGAAAAAATAGTACCAGAGCCAAAACCAGAACCAGAAGAACCGAAAGAACCAACGTTAGATGAACAAGTGCATGATGCTACGAAAGAACATGTAGAAGGAACTGCAAAAGTAATTAAAAAATGGTTAAATGGACAGTAAGGGAGGAACAACGATGTTAGATGAAATCTCCTCCAAAGAAAAAGCTGCCATCCTTATTCGTACATTAGAAGAAGGGGTGGCAGCAAAAGTCATTGAATATATGACAGCTGAGGAAAAAGAAGTGTTACTTCGTGAAATCGCAAAGTTTCGAGTATATAAACCAGAAACGCTAGAAAATGTACTAGGGGAGTTCTTGTATGAATTGAATGTAAAAGAATTGAACCTAGTGACTCCAGATAAAGAATACATTCGTCGCATATTTAAAAATATGCCAGAAGACGAACTAGAAAAATTATTGGAAGATCTTTGGTATAACAAAGATAATCCATTTGAATTCTTAAATTCACTTACAGATTTAGAGCCACTTCTTACAGTACTTAATGATGAATCGCCACAAACAATTGCGATTATCGCTTCTTATATTAAACCGCAACTTGCCTCTCAATTAATTGAGAGATTACCAGATCATAAGCGAGTAGAAACGGTAATGGGTATTGCGAAGCTAGAACAAGTAGATGGTGAATTAATAAATCAAATTGGTGATTTATTAAAATCAAAATTAAATAATATGGCATTTAATGCAATTAATAAAACAGATGGCTTGAAAACAATAGTAAACATTTTAAATAATGTTTCACGAGGTGTTGAAAAAACAGTCTTTCAAAAGCTGGATGAAATGGATTATGAGCTATCTGAGAAAATTAAAGAAAACATGTTTGTATTTGAAGACTTACTCGGACTTGAAGATCTTGCACTTCGTCGTGTATTAGAAGAAATTACAGATAACGGTGTTATTGCGAAAGCACTTAAAATTGCAAAAGAAGAGATTAAAGAGAAATTATTTACATGTATGTCTTCAAACCGTAAAGAGATGATTCTCGAAGAATTAGATGGCTTAGGACCGCTTAAGATGACGGATGCTGAAAAGGCACAGCAAACGATTACAGGTACGGTGAAAAAGCTAGAGAAAGAAGGAAGAATTATCGTTCAAAGAGGTGAAGATGATGTCCTTATTTAAAAACAGAATTCCGAAGAATTCTGTTTCTTTTTCTGGAGAAACGTATGAATTACAATTTCCAAAACCAATACTAGTTCAAGTAGAAGAAGAAATACAGGTGGACCATGAAGAGCTTCTTGCACAGCAACAATCATTACATACTGAACTGAATCAACTAAGGCAAGAACAACAAAAGTTAGAACGAGAACGTCAGCAGTTATTACAAGATAAAGAACAATTTCAAATGCATGTTCAGGAACAGATGAAACAGATAGAGTTGTCGCATATACAGTTTCAAAAAGAGCAACAAGAAACTGCATACGAATGGACAGAATTATTATGGGATCAATCTTTTCAACTAGCAGAAAAAATCGTGAATCAAGCAGTAGATTCACGATTGCTTGATGTGTTACCCATTTTAACTGGTATCGTTCAAACGTTGCCTACTTCATTTGAAAAATTGATTATTACAGTACACCCAGAAACATTTGAACGCATTCAAGAAGAGAAGGAAAATACGAAAGAGTATTGGTTACTGCAATTAGTAGAATGGAAATATGATTTTTCTTTACAGTTTGGTGAATTTGTTCTGGAAGAAGAGAAAGAGTTCTTTGAATTTAAGTTTGCACCTATATTTGCGAAACTTCGTCAGAAATGGGAAGAAGAGAAGTTATTTGAGGAGCAAAATGTATGAATAACAAGCTCATGAACGAACATAGTAAATGGAATATGTTTATTGAAACACCGTTTTATACGAAGGTCGGTAAAGTTCATAGTGTGCAAGAGCAATTTTTCGTAGCGAAAGGGCCAAAGGCTAAGATTGGAGATGTTTGTTTCGTTGGAGAACATAATGTTTTATGTGAAGTGATTGCCATTGAAAAAGAGAACAATATGCTACTTCCATTTGAACAAACAGAAAAGGTATGTTATGGAGATTCAGTTACACTAATTGCAGAAGATGTTGTTATACCTCGTGGCAATCATTTACTCGGAAAAGTGTTAAGTGCAAATGGCGAAGTACTAAATGAGGATGCAGAGAATATTCCATTACAAAAAATAAAGCTAGATGCTCCACCAATTCATGCATTTGAACGTGAAGAGATTACTGATGTATTTGAAACGGGAATTAAATCCATTGATTCTATGCTAACAATTGGCATCGGTCAAAAGATTGGTATTTTTGCTGGTTCTGGTGTCGGTAAATCTACTTTACTCGGAATGATTGCCAAAAATGCAAAAGCTGATATAAATGTTATTAGTTTAGTAGGAGAACGTGGCCGTGAAGTAAAGGACTTTATTCGAAAAGAATTGGGTGAAGAAGGTATGAAGAAAAGCGTCGTTGTTGTAGCGACGTCAGATGAAAGTCACCTAATGCAACTTCGTGCAGCTAAGCTTGCAACATCTATTGCTGAATACTTCCGAGACCAAGGTAATAACGTACTACTTATGATGGACTCTGTTACTCGTTTTGCTGACGCGCGTAGAAGTGTTGATATTGCGGTTAAAGAGTTGCCGATCGGTGGTAAAACACTCTTAATGGAAAGTTATATGAAGAAGCTATTAGAGCGCTCTGGGAAAACACAAAAGGGATCCATAACAGGTATATATACAGTACTCGTCGATGGGGATGATTTAAACGGACCTGTACCAGATTTAGCACGTGGTATTTTAGATGGGCATATTGTGTTAAAACGTGAGCTTGCAACACTTAGCCATTATCCTGCAATTTCAGTATTAGATTCAGTAAGTAGGATTATGGAAGAAATCGTTTCGCCAAACCATTGGCAACTTGCAAATGAAATGAGAAAAATTTTATCTATTTATAAAGAAAATGAATTGTATTTTAAATTAGGAACGATTCAAGAGAATGCAGAAAATGCTTATATTTTTGAATGTAAAAATAAAGTAGAAGGTATAAATACGTTTTTAAAACAAGGTCGGTCTGATAGTTTCCAATTTGCTGATATTATAGAAGCAATGCATCATATAGTATAAGACCTCGCGCCCTGCAGGTCTTATTTTTTTGTTTTTTAATATTTCACAGATTTTTTTGGAAAAAAACTATATAATAGAAAAAGAGAACGTTATAATAGGAAGGGGCTATAAAAGTAGGTGGATAAGCAGCAGTACGACACGATAAAATTACAAATAAATCAAGAGAAAGAACAGATTTTGAAAGAAGTGTATGAATTAACAGCTGAAAAAAGAAAAATAGAACAAAAAAAAGAATATGATTTATATGTTGTGAAATCGCGTAGCAAAGTCGTACAAACTGGGCAACGTATAATGGCTGGTATGCTTTCCTCACATACGTTTTCACCTGAAAGAATAGAAGAATGGAATCGGAAAATTAAAAAAACAGACGATTTTATTCGAAAAAATGAAAGCTTTTTAGAACAAGTAAAAGAAAAAGAACGTGTCATTGATGAGATGTATCAAGAAGATTGTAAAAAGCTTGCAAAAGTACGAGAAAAGCAGGAAGAAAAAATGCTTCTTGATTTGAAAATGTGTATGAATGGATGAGGTGAATGTAGTGATACAGTCTGTATTACCGGTGCAACAAAGTTTACCTCCGCAAAACGAAAAAGGGCTAGAAGTACAGTCAAAAAGTGATGATTATTCATTCGATCGTGCGATGAGAATGGAAAATGAGAAACAGCCGAAAACGGAGAAACCGAAACGAGAAGAAGCACCAGAAATAGAGAAGAAAGAATATATTCTCGCAAAAGAAACTGTAACGAAAGAAAAGCCAACTGTAACGAAAGAGGAAAAAGAAGAAACCGAACAGTTATTGTTAGCTGTATCTGAGCAAATGGTTGCAATTGAGCAATTACGTGTGCAGCCAGAATTGTTATATCAATACATACAAAAAATACAAGAGTTATATAAAGAATATGGAAATATAAAACTTAACGAATTACCCGCCAATGAATTACAACAATTACAAGAACTTCTTTCAAATATGAATATCAAAAATGCTATATGTTTAGAAGATACAATGCAAATGGTATTAGATAAGGTGGCGATAGCGGAGCAAACGATGCAAGCTTTGAAAGTTGTAGAAACAGAAACTTGTAATATTGCAAAGAAACAAGAAGAACCGAAAAACGCGGAAATTTTAAAAAATGAAAATGATGAGGAGATAGTAAAGAGAGCTCTAGATTTAGAAAAAAATTCACCAAAGGATTCGGCTAAAGGCTCTGAAAAAGTTCAAGCAAAAGGATTAGTTCAAAATGAAGAAACAGTTATAGCGAATGACTCAGAAATGCATGGAGCTGAATTATTTCAAAAAACAGTGGGCAGTGACCCAATAGTAAAACAAAATGGAACGACTGAGAAAGTGACATTACCTGACTTAGGGAAGAAAATGGAAGCACAAGTAGAAGCATTGCAAAAATTTGTAGTAAAACAAGAACGTGTTTTATTCCAGCTCAATCCAGAAAAACTTGGTACATTAACTGTGTTTATGAAAAAACATGGAGATCAAATTGATGTTCACGTAGAAATGGAAAAACATGATGCGAAAAAACGTGTTGAGATCATTTTTGATGAATTGAGACTGAAGTTAAAAGAAAAAGAAATCAATATTCAAATTAGTTATTCAGATAAAGATGAAAATCGTAAAGAACAGCGAGAACAAGAGCAAAGGCAAAAACAAAAATTAGCAAGTACGAAACATGAGAAACAACATGCAAAAGAATTTGTGGGATTATTGGAGGAATAAAGCGTGCCAACAGTTGGATTAAATACAACGAGTACAAATCATATTCCGTTACAAGCAGGAGCGCAAACAAAGAACGCAGCTGTTAACGGTGGTGTACAATCGCCAGTTCAAAAAGCGAACGGGGTATCAACGGGTACTCAAAACACACCTGGTATTATGAATAAAGATGATTTTTTAAAGCTTTTTTTAGCTAGTTTTCAACAGCAGGATCCATTTAATGCGATGGATACGAACCAAATGATGAATCAAACGGCTCAACTGTCTCTTATGGAACAAGTACAGAATATGACGAAAGCCGTTGATAAGCTTCAAGCAACGATGTACTCGACAGCTCTTGATGGAGGGATGAAGTTTTTAGGAAAGTATGTTAAAGGTGTTAACGACAAGGGAGAAAAAGTATTTGGTCAAGTGGAAACAGTGCGACTTGCTGAAAATAATGATGTCCAACTTATTGTTGGTAACCAAGTTGTCTCAACCCGCTTTGTAGAAAGAGTTTCAGATAAACCGATAACGGAAACAAATCCAGAAGATGAGAAAAAAGAAAATACAGAAACGGCTGGAGAAACTGAAGAAGTTAAAGAAAATAAATAAGGAGTGTACATAAGTTATGATTAAAGCGTTATATACAAGTATTACAGGAATGAGTGCAACACAAAATGCATTAAGTGTTACTTCAAATAATATTGCGAATGCGCAAACAGCAGGATATAAGAAGCAAAAAGCTATTTTTGATGATTTACTATATAATAATACGGTTGGTTCACGCGGTGATGGTTCTTATGCTGGTACGAATCCAAAGAGTGTTGGTAATGGTTTGAAATTTAGCGGTACAGCTACAGATTTTAGTGATGGTTCTATTACTTTAACCGGTGAGAAGATGGAAACAGCAATAGAAGGAAATGGTTTATTTATAGTTGGGGACCGTAACGGGGGAAATATTGAGTATACTAGAAAAGGTTCTTTCGGTGCATCTGCTGACAATTTTATAACGGCTACAGGTGGACAATATGTATTAGGGTATGGTGTAAAACCAGGTACACAAGAAATAGATTTTTCATCGCAACCAAGTGCGATAAAACTTCCTGTTGGTTCGGCCATAGGAGGAAGTGTAACTGATAAGGCAACACTAGGTGGAAATTTATCTAGAAATCAATCAAATCTATCAACAGATTTTACAATTTATGATGATGAAGGAAATTCAATCACATTACGTTTAGATATTAAACAGGTTACAAGAAAAGAGCCTGTTGGAGATGGTAAAGGTGATGGAGATGGTGAAAAGACAGTTGATGTACCTGTTCCAGGAGAATATACATATACATTCTCTATGAGAAATGATTCTCAAAATGAAAAAGAATTTAAGCCTGTTAATGGGGAAGACGGTACACCTTTAACGAAAAACATTAAATTTGATAAAACTGGTAAATTAGAAAAACTAGACGAAGATGTGCAACGTAATCCACAAACAGGAGAGGTTACACAAGGTGGGACTATAAAGATTCCATTTGCTAATAAAGACCTAGAGTTGAATTTAGGTGGTTTAACAAACTATCCAACAGGAAAAACACTTACAGCAACAAATGTAGCGGGACGCCCAGCAGCAATTGCAAATGATTATTCTATTTCTGACGGTGGTTTCGTTATGATGAGGTATTCAGATGGTAGCATGAAAGTTGTAGGACAATTAGCAGTGGCTACATTCCCAAACACAGGTGGTTTAATGAAATCAGGAAATGGTAATTACATTGCAACGCCATCGTCAGGTATTCCAGCAATTGGAGTTGCAGGTGAGAATGGTGCTGGTAACGTACGTGGTGGGGCGAAGGAAAGTTCAAACGTAGATTTATCTGTAGAATTTGTTGACTTAATGCTTTATCAACGCGGATTCCAAGGAAATGCGAAAGTAATTAAAGTGTCAGATGAAGTATTAAATGAAGTTGTAAACTTAATTCGATAATATATAATAAAGAAAAATTGTAATGCAGTAGAAAGGGTTTTTTATTCGTATGATAAGACAAGAGCGAATTTTACAATTGCCTTTTTTCGAAAATAAACGTGAACTTGCTGAGCAAGTGTTAAAAATGGAACGAGAAGAGCATGTGTATTTACCGGATCAATTTGAAATTAAGCAAGTGCCTCCATATTCATTTGGTGAAAAGCAATCAATCATTGGCCGTATTCATGAGTTTTATTTCGTAAGTGTTGGTAGCGAGGGAGAATGGAAATATCAACTGTTTAAGGACGAGATGAAGTGCCGTGAGTTTTTTATTACGCTATCGGGTATAACGGATCAGCAGATTGCATTTTGGTTCAATAACATCGAGTTATTGAAAAGCTCTTAAAAAGCTTTTAAAAGCCCTTTTTTAGGTTTTGAGAGAGGACCTGGCGGTGTGTGGTGGCGGTTAGTGCTTATGTGGGTGCTCGACCGTTGTTTAAGACCAGAGATAGAGTTACTAGGTTAGTTTAAGAAGATGTAGATGAAGTGTAGTATGAATAATACCTGTGGTCTTAAAGTATTAGATGGGATTAATATATTTATTTGTGACGATAGATTTTTATAAAAGGAGAGGTGAGGAGGATGGCGCAGAATAAGTATCGCGTTACATTCATTTCGCCAAGTGAGGTTGAGCAGCGGACTGTAATGGCGGCGAGTAGTTTGCCGGATTTAATTCGTAAAGTAGAGAGTATTATTGCAGATCCGAACGGTTATTTTGTAAATGATAAAAAAAATAATTGCTATTTTAAAGTGATTAAAGAAAATGTTACATTTATTCAATATGAGTTACTATTTTCAGATAAAGAAATTCATATTGAAAAATTAAAACATATAGCACCAGCTATATTGAAACAATTATTTGAAAAAATAAATGATCCAGAATTATATGCGCTTGCGCTACTTGATGTTGATATAGCGACGAAAGAATATGTGCTAGAAGAAATGGATTCGGAGCTGAGAATAAGAGTAGAAACGGAGCTTTCGAAAAAGTGGGAAGCAATGCCGACAGAAATTGTGGGGGCACAAGAAGTGTTATTAGAGGCACTTGCTTCGTTTATACAAGATTAAGCGCCTTTTAAAATAAATCGTTCGACTATCTATATTTTTTATATAGGTAGTTGACTTTTTTGTTTTAATAAAGCTTAATAATTAGATATAAGGAATTAATGGAAGGGGAGCGACACTTTTATGTCACAAGCACAAAGTATTTTATTAGAAAGCGGAACAAATGAATTAGAGATTGTCACATATACTGTTGGTGAAAATCTATTTAGTATTAACGTAATGAAAGTACGTGAAATCATTAATCCATTCCCTGTTACAACTGTGCCAGAATCTCATCATGCAGTTGAAGGTGTTGTTCAAGTACGTGGTGAAATTTTACCTGTTATTAACTTAGCGACAGCTCTTAATTTAAAATCGACAAAGCCACTTGATCAAACGAAATTTATTATTTCAGAATTAAATCAAATGAAAGTGATTTTCCGCGTTGATGAAGTGCATCGTATTCAACGTATTTCTTGGGAACAAATTGATGAACCAGCTTCATTGTCTATGGGACTAGAAGAAACGACATCTGGTATTGTAAAACTAGATGGGCAAATTATTTTACTATTAGATTATGAAAAAATTGTATGTGAAATTAGCGGTACTGGTTATGACAATAAATCACTTTCGGGTTTAGAGCAAAAAACAGATCGAGCTGAAAAAGTTATTTATATAGCAGAAGATTCAGCGATGCTTCGCCAAATATTAGAAGAAACATTATCATCAGCTGGATATACGAAAATGAATTTCTTCAGCAATGGTGCAGAAGCATTAGCACAAATTGAAAAATTAGCGAAAGAGCAAGGGGAAAAAATGTTTGAACATATTCACCTGCTAATTACTGATATTGAAATGCCGAAAATGGATGGACATCATTTAACGAAAGTTGTTAAGGATAGTGAAGTAATGAATCGTTTACCGGTCATTATTTTCTCTTCATTAATTACAAATGAATTATTCCATAAAGGCGAAGCTGTAGGAGCAAATGCTCAAGTAAGTAAGCCGGATATTCAAGAGTTAATTGGTTTAGTTGATAAGTTAGTGCTTTAAAAGCTTTTATTGGCTGGAAGAGAGAATCTAGCGAGGTCAGTGCCTAATAGAGCCCCATGCGATTAAGACCAGAGATATGGAGTGGTTTTAGTTAAGTAGGAGAAGCGGATCTTTGAGAGAGGATTTGAAGACTCGGTTTACAACTCTATTCTTTTAGTCGAAAAAGGGAACTAACCATGGTAGTGCTGGTTAGTTCCCTTTTTAGTATTCTATACGCTGTACAGCTAGAAAAATGAAACGTTTTTGGAGTATTTGTGGCTGTACGTATGGGTAATCTTCGTTTGAAGATTTTTGATTTAAAAATATAAGAAAACGTATTTTTGGATTATGTTAGTAATATTTTGTGGTAACGCAACCTTTTTCGGTGAAAATATATATGGAATACCATATAATATAATTAAAAGTAATTGATATGTAATTATACATATTAAAATAAAAAAATACTTTTTCTATTTCTATACTTTCTATACATTTTTGTATGTTTAATATTTGACAGATAATTTCGAAATGTTATAATATGGATATGATAAAATTCTATTTTCTAAAAAGACATGGGAGTCAGATGAGAATTGTGAAAGGATGAGGGGGCGTGGCACAGATTATGTATCACCACACAGCAATCAATGTATTAAATCTTTTACAAAACATGTCAAATAATAAAATGAACGATGTGCAACTAGAAGAGGAATTAAAAAAAATAGAGAAACAATTCCGAGTAGAGTATGAAGAATTAGTTGATTTATATAATAGAATGGTATTATTTCAAATAGATATAGAAAAAAATGGTGGGATGCGAGCGTATGAAAAATCAACAATTACATGGCTGAAGTCTGAGCTAGAGTTACTGTATGAAGTGTATCAATTTTCCCAACGTCACGGTTTAAACATTATTAATATTTCAAAATACGTCAGTAAAAAAGAGCTAAATCTTTTTCCAAAAACAGCAAGCCAATTGCAAAATACGTATTACAAATTAAAAAAATGTGAAATACCGTTTGAAAATATTGAAAAACAAAAACCAGGACGAAAGCGAAAATATACGCCTGTAAAAGAACCCATTGTTGAAATGAAAAAAGAAAACAAACAAGAATTAAGAAATGAAGTTCCAAATACAGAGAACGAAAAAAATCTTGTAACAGTTATATCTGGTATTGTTGATAATTTTGAAACAATTAGCCAGTGTAGTGAAAGAAAAGAGTATGAACTACATCAGTTCATGGAAGGAATCTATAAGCTTTCTAGCATGGCTGCAGAGCGTTCAAAAGATGAAAAGAATGCTCGTGGACTTGAAGGCGAGTTACATGTATTACGAGCTGAAAATGAAAGGTTAAAGCGAGAAAAGGAAGAGCTTGTTCATGATATAAAAGAAATGACGCATCATTTAATTCATTTCATTACGAGCTCTGATATCGATCAAATTCGCACATTGCCTTTCTTTGTAAAAGAATGTAAACAAGATTTGCATAAATTAGGGTTATATAACGCACAAGACGGTAAAATGAAAATTATGGTTGATCGTAGCGGACAGGTTATGACTGTAACGCAGTAATAAAATTTGGGTACAAAATAAAAGGGAGATACATAGTTTATATGTATTTCCCTTTTGTTTTGTATGGAATCGTTCCAAAGAAGGGGGATGATTTTTTAAGATTGTAGTAACTTGGAAGCCATTTGCGGTATTTGATTTGCTTGTGAAACCATACTAAGTGCAACTTCAGTTAACAATTTAAACTTTAAAAAATCGCTCATTTCCTGCGCCATATCCGCATCTTCAATTCGAGATGCAGCATCTGTTAGGGCCATACTTTGGCTATTTAAATTTTCAATATTAAACTGTAAACGATTCATCATAGCCCCAAGATCAGCACGATGAAGTGATACATTTTGTAAAGCCTCTTCAATTTTACGAATTGCAGCTCTTGCTTCTTGTTCTGTTGAAATCTTGATGTCATGTTGTGTAGGGGAAAGGGGAATATGTTTCGTCATGTTTACTGTATGACCAATATCATCTAACGTAACAGGACGGTTTTGGCCGTCGAATACAGATAAATCATTAAACTCAGTCGTCTCGCCAATATAGCCAGTTTGCTCTATTAAAGACTGAAACTCTTTATTCAGTGAATCACGGTTTTTATTTGAATTTGTACCATTAGCAGATTGAACAGCTAAATCACGCATGCGTTGTAAAATATTCGTCACAGTTTGAAGAGCAGCTTCTGCTGTACGCAGCATCGATATCGCATCCTCATTATTACGAATCGCCACACGCATACCACTCGCTCGTGCATGTATACGAGTCATAATCGTAATATTAGCAGGATTATCAGAAGCACGGTTTAACTTCTTACCAGTAGCCAAATGCTCCATCGCAACATTCATACGTTTTTCATTCTCATATAGCGATCGCCTAGCATTCATATTCAAAACATTCGTACCAATACGCATAATAGACACTCCTTATCTTATAGATTCATATAGGATCTTAAAGTCAATAAACAGTTATAAAAAGAAAAAGGGACTTATGCTTATCTTCTAGTTGTGTTTTTACATAAGGGGTAAGAGATAGGGATTGACCGCTTCTACGCAACGTGGATGCTCTATCCTACCTAAAAAAGAAAGGTTTTAAAAATAATTGATTTATATAGAAAAAATAAACCTCTCTGCAAGCAGAGAGGTTTATTCATGAAGCTAACTCAAATGGCTTATTGTAATAATTTAGAAACCATTTGTGGAGTTTGGTTTGCTTGAGAAAGCATGCTGATACCAGCTTCGTTCAAGATTTTGAACTTAGTCATTTCAGACATTTCTTTCGCCATGTCAGCGTCTTCGATTTGAGAAGCAGCTGAAGCCATAGAAGAAGATTGGCTCTTAAGATTGTTCACATTGAAGTCAAGACGGTTTAATGTAGCACCTAAAGTTGCACGGTTGTCGGCAACTGTTTTAAGAGCTGCATCAATTTTTTGAATGGCTTGAGAAGCATCTACTGTTGGTGCAGTAGCATCACCAGCAGGAGCCATTGCATCAGTAAAATCAATTGCATTTGCCTTCGTTAATTTGGTTGCATCATCTGCATTGTCGTATGCTTTGAATGCATTTTCTATTGCTGTTTTATTTACGTCAGACATAAATCCTTTGACTTTGTCAAATTGTTCTCTAGCCGCATTAACTTCATCTTGTAAGTCTTTACCAGTAGAAGTAGTAGTTTTTAGACCCTGAAGAACTGTCTTGGCATTAGTAGCATCAGCTACAGATAATTTATCACCACTACCAATTGCAAATGAGTTAAGGTCAAGAGCATTAGTAGAAACATTCGATAGTTTAATACCGATTTGTGTAGCAGAATCATTAGAGTCTAATGTTTGGATTTTAATTTCAGATTTAGAACCATCTAATAGTTTTTGGTCATTAAATTCTGTGTTAGTTGAAATGTAATCAATTTGTTTTTGTAGTTGAGAAAACTCTTTTTGAAGAGCTGCTTGGTTATTATTTGTATTCGTACCATTCGCAGATTGGTTTGCAAGGTCACGCATACGAAGTAAGATGTTAGATACTGAGTTCATTGCTGAGTCAGCTGTACGGATTAATGACATACCGTCTTGCGTGTTGTTAGCTGCTACTCCTAATCCACTTTCACGTGCACGCATACGAGTTGCGATTGCAAGACCTGCTGCATCGTCAGAAGCGTTGTTGATACGTTTACCGCTTGATAAACGGTCCATAGCGTTGCTCATTTTTGCTTGGTTTTGGCGCATGTACTCTTGCGTACGCATGCTGTTAATGTTTGTATTAATTCTCATGTTAAGAACCCCCATTTTTTTATATTGACTTTTCTGCAAATTGAAAAACGGTAATATGCGAAAAAATCAATTTCGAGATTTATTGTAATCCCTGTCATAGCGGGTGTCAACTAAAAATTCGAATTAATAAATATAAAAAAATAACAGTTTAACAATATATTCATTTTTTTATTACAATATTATTAAAAGGATTATTGCAAACTTTAAAAAAAAACTCTAATATTAGATTATCTTTGTTTACCGAGAAGGTGATATTATGTTAGTTGGAAATATAGTAAAAGAAGTGCTTGCATATAAGAAAGGACAAATTCAGCAAAAGTTAAGTAGTCCACAAGCATTCGTTAGTAGTCGTTTTCAAGAGAAGTTGCAGAGTGAACCTGCGAAGGAGACGAAGGGTACTGCGCAGCCGACAAATGTAGAGGATATGAGTCAGCCGGTACAATCTACGAAAATAGAAACGGTCGTACATAAACCGGAACAATCTATTAATAAAGTAGAGGAAGCGAGTAAGCCTGAAGAAAAAGCTGAAACGAAGAACGTAGATGAAGTGCAAGTTGCACAAAAAGAGTTTGAACGACGTTTCCCAGAAACGAAAAATGAGGCTGCTGATACGTGGGGATTAACGAAGAAGTATAATATTCAAAAAATACGTTCTTCCAATGAAGGGAAGTATGAGGATATTATTGATCATGTAAGTCGTACATACGGAATTCCGAAAACGTTAATTCAAAAAATGATTGAAGTAGAATCTGATTTTAATCCGAAAACGGTGTCACATGCAGGTGCGATGGGTCTTATGCAGCTTATGCCAGCGAATGTGAAAGAGATGGGTATAAAAAATCCATTTTCACCAGCTGAAAGTATTGAGGGCGGTGTGAAAGAGTTAAGCGGTTATTTAAAGAAAAATAACGGCGACTTAGTATTGGCACTTGCTTCTTATAATGCTGGCCCTGGTAATGTGAGAAAGTACGGAGGCGTACCACCATTTAAAGAAACGCAAGGATATATAAAAAAAATATTAAATATCGACGTTTCAAAATAAGAAATTTCATATATAGAGAGAACATGAAATTTTCGTGAACATGATATGGGGGTTGGCTAGATTTGAAATTACAAGATGATATTCCGTTAACAATTTATTTTGAAATCGGAAATACGAAAAAGAAAATTGAAGATTTGCTTCATATTACGAAAGGTACATTGTATCGTCTTGAAAATTCAACGAAAAATACGGTGCGTCTTATGCTTGAGAATGAAGAGATTGGAACCGGAAAGATTTTGACGAAAAACGGGAAGATGTACGTTGAAATCGTTGAATTGAAAAGGTAGGGAAGGGGATTGTCATGAGTGGCGAAAAATTAAGCCAAGAGCAAATTGATGCCCTGCTGAAGGCGGTTAATGAAGGCGAGGAAATGCCAGCTTTCGCACAAGAAGCAGGAAAGCAAGAGAAATTTCAAGAGTATGATTTTAATAGACCGGAGAAGTTCGGTGTGGAGCATTTACGTAGTTTGCAAGCGATTGCGTCTACGTTTGGTAAACAGACGTCACAGACGTTGTCAGCGCGTATGCGTATTCCGATTGAGTTAGAGCCTTCGACAGTGGAGCAAGTTCCATTTACGAGTGAGTATGTGGAGAAAATGCCCAAAGATTATTATTTATATTGTGTCATTGATCTCGGACTTCCAGAGCTTGGAGAAATTGTTATTGAGATTGATTTAGCATTTGTTATTTACATTCATGAGTGTTGGCTTGGCGGAGATAGTAAGCGTAATTTTACAATGCGTAGACCGTTAACTGCATTCGAGTTTTTAACGCTTGATAATATTTTTGCGCTTCTATGTAAAAATTTAGAGCAATCGTTTGAAAGTGTTGTTGCGATTGAACCGAAATTTGTAACGACAGAGACTGATCCGAATGCATTAAAGATTACGACAGCGAGTGATATTATTTCATTACTAAACGTAAATATGAAAACGGATTTTTGGAATACGACGGTGCGTATTGGTATTCCGTTCTTATCTGTTGAAGAAATTATGGATAAGTTAACGTCTGAAAATATTGTCGAACATTCTTCGGATAAGCGTAAAAAGTATACGTCTGAAGTGGAAGTGAAAGTAAATCAAGTGTATAAACCTGTTCACGTTGCGATTGGTGAGCAGAAGATGACAATGGGTGACATTGAACAAATTGAAGAGGGCGATATTATTCCGCTTCATATAAAAGTTTCAGATGAATTAATTGGTTATGTAGATGGAAAGCATAAATTTAATTGCTTTATTGGAAAAGATGGAACGCGTAAGGCGCTCCTATTTAAAAGTTTTGTAGAGTAGGAGGATCCATATGAAACATGAAGTATCTCCTGTGGCATTAATGGGATTAGAAGATTTTGCAGGGAAGCGAAATGAAGCAGGTAAAGCACATATTGATACTGTTTCAGACATTTCGATTGAACTTGGTGTAAAGCTTGGGAAGTCATCTATTACGCTTGGTGATGTGAAACAGTTAAAAGTAGGCGATGTTCTGGAAGTAGAGAAAAACCTAGGACATAAAGTAGATGTGTATTTAAGTAATATGAAAGTCGGTATTGGGGAAGCGATCGTAATGGACGAGAAGTTCGGTATTATCATTTCTGAAATTGAAGCCGATAAGAAGCAAGCTGCGCTTATGAAAGCGCAAAGTCAAATGCAAGATAAAGAGTAGAGGAGGAGTCATATGTCGTATATGACGACCTTATTTCAAGTCGTTTTACTGTTTGGTGCGCTCGGCTACGGTGCATATTATATGACGAAAAAGACGCGCAAGCAGCAGTTTTTTAAACAAGGTGAAAATGGCCATATTCAAGTGAAAGACGGCGTGTATTTAAATCATCAAACGAGCGCCTTTTTATTTGAAGTGGACGGCAAGCAAGTGTTCACTGTTATTAGTAATAACGGTGTACAATCTGTGCAATTAACAGGAACAGGAAATCAGTTTCAACAAGCACTAGAAGACGCGGTGAAGAGTGAAACGAAAAAAGTAGAGGATCCATCATGAGAATAAAGAAACAGTTATCGTTATTAGCCGTTATTTTCGTATTTTCTATCGTTTTTTCAATTGTTTTTGTAAATCCAGCGTATGCGGCCCCGAACGGTTTTATTAATTTCGAAAATGGAAAAGAGTTTACGAGTAATTCAAGTGTACAATTATTTGCGCTCGTTACCCTTTTATCATTATCTTCATCTATCGTTCTATTATTTACACATTTTACTTATTTTATGATCGTTCTTGGGATTACACGTCAAGGACTTGGGGTAATGAACTTACCACCGAACCAAGTGCTTGTAGGACTTGCACTATTTTTATCCCTCTTTACGATGCAGCCTGTACTTGGGCAACTGAAGAGCGATGTGTGGGATCCGATGACGAAAGAGAAAATAACAGTAAGTCAAGCTGCGGAAACGACAGCTCCGATTATGAAAGAGTATATGTCAAAGCATACGTATAAGCATGATTTAAAAATGATGCTGAAAGTGCGTGGAGAAGAGTTACCGAAAGATTTGAAAGATCTTTCCTTATTTACGCTCGTACCATCCTTTACGTTAACGCAAATCCAAAAGGGACTCTTAACAGGGATGTTCATTTATTTAGCGTTTGTATTTATAGATTTGATTATTAGTACACTGTTAATGTACCTCGGGATGATGATGGTACCGCCGATGATTTTAAGTTTACCATTTAAAATACTCGTTTTCGTATATTTAGGCGGATATACAAAAATCGTCGACATTATGTTTAAAACGGTCGCCTGAAGCGTTTGATGCTATGTGATAGGAGTCATATAAATGAATACGTCACCAATTATAGATATTTTTCAAACCTTTTTTTATAAAGGGGTTATGATTTTAATGCCGGTTGCCGGCGTAAGTATGATTGTCGTTATTATTATCGCTGTCATTATGGCGATGATGCAAATTCAAGAGCAAACGCTGACGTTTTTACCGAAAATGGCGAGTATTGTACTCGTTATTATCATTTTAGGTCCGTGGATGTTTCAAGAGTTAACGACGCTTATTTTAGATTTATTTGATAAAATCCCATCGCTATTGCGTTCGTACTAAGATAGGTGAACTGAAATGAATATGGAATTATGGGCGGCGACGTTTTTTGCGTTTTGCCGCATTACTTCATTTTTATATTTTTTACCGTTTTTCTCAGGTCGATCCATTCCAGCGATGGCGAAGGTTACAGTAGGACTTGCTCTTTCAATCACAGTTGCCGATCAAGTTGATGTCTCTCATATCAAGACAGTTTGGGACGTAGCAGCTTATGCAGGTACGCAAATTGTAATTGGATTATCACTTTCAAAAATTGTAGAAATGCTGTGGAACATTCCAAAAATGGCAGGACATATTTTAGACTTTGATATCGGTTTATCACAGGCAAGTTTGTTTGATGTAAATGCAGGTTCACAGTCTACTTTACTTTCAACCATTTTTGATATATTTTTTCTCATTATTTTTATTTCACTTGGCGGCATTAATTATTTCGTTGCCACGATTTTAAAGTCGTTTCAATATACAGAGGCGATTTCAAAATTGCTGACGACTAGTTTTTTAGATAGTCTACTCGCAACGCTATTATTTGCGATCACATCAGCGGTTGAAATTGCTCTTCCGCTTATGGGAAGTTTGTTCATCATTAACTTTGTTTTAATTTTAATCGCAAAAAACGCTCCGCAATTAAACGTTTTTATGAATGCGTATGTTATTAAAATTACATGTGGTATTTTGTTTATTGCGATGAGTGTACCGATGCTCGGTTATGTGTTTAAAAATATGACAGACGTATTGCTTGAAGAATATACGAAACTATTTAATTTTTTCTTAACGAAGTAGGGGGACGCGCATGGCAAAGGATAATAAAACAGAAAAGGCCACCCCGCAGAAGCGTAAGAAATCGCGTGAAGAAGGGAATATTGCCCGGAGTAAAGATTTAAATAATTTATTTTCCATTCTTGTATTAGCAGTTGTCGTTTACTTTTTCGGAGATTGGTTAGGGTTTGAGATTGCTAATTCTGTAGCGGTGCTGTTTGATCAAATTGGAAAAAATACAGATTCAACCGAGTATTTTTATTTGATGGGGATTTTATTATTAAAAGTATCAGCGCCTATATTAATACTCGTATACGCTTTTCATTTATTCAATTATATGATTCAAGTCGGTTTCTTATTTTCTTCTAAAGTCATTAAACCGAAAGCATCGCGTATTAACCCAAAAAACTATTTTACGAGATTGTTTAGTCGTAAAAGTTTAGTAGATATTTTGAAATCACTGTTTTATATGGGATTAATCGGTTACGTTGCTTACGTGCTCTTTAAAAAGAATCTAGAGAAAATCGTGAGTATGATTGGATTTAACTGGACTGCGTCACTTACTGAAATTATTAGGCAAATTAAATTTATCTTTTTAGCTATTTTAATTATATTAATCGTTCTTTCTATTATTGATTTCATTTATCAAAAATGGGAGTACGAACAAGATATTAAGATGAAAAAAGAAGAAGTAAAACAAGAGCATAAAGATAATGAAGGGGACCCGCAAGTAAAGGGAAAACGAAAAAACTTTATGCATGCGATCTTGCAAGGGACAATTGCGAAGAAGATGGATGGCGCAACGTTTATTGTAAACAACCCGACTCATATTTCGGTCGTACTTCGGTACAATAAACAGGTTGATGCGGCACCAATTGTCGTTGCAAAAGGGGAAGATGAGCTCGCATTATATATACGAACGCTTGCCCGTGAACAAGAAATACCAATGGTGGAAAATCGTCCGCTTGCTCGTTCATTATATTATCAAGTCGAGGAAGATGAGACGATTCCAGAAGATTTATATGTAGCTGTAATTGAAGTTATGCGCTATTTAATTCAAACGAATGAACTTGAAGTATAATAGCGCGGTTGGAGGAGATCTCTTGTGTTTAAGATAGATTCTGCAAGAACCTATTTTTCTATCTTTCTAGCAGCGTCATTCGTAGTGGCGCTCTTAATTCCACTTCCACCATTTATACTTGATATCGTTATCGTTTTTTTACTAAGTATGTCAGTGCTTATTTATATGCGAGCAACAAGTATTAACGAGTGGGATGAATTAAAGTCATTTCCGACGATGCTGTTATTAATCGGGATTTTCCGCGTATCGATTAACGTATCGACGACGCGAGCGATTTTGACAGATGGAAATGCGGGGCATGTTATTGAAGAGTTCGGCCAGTTTGTAATTGGCGGGAACTTATTAATTGGTATCGTTATTTTTACAGTATTAATCATATTCCAGTTTATTGTTGCAAACGGTGCATCTCGTACAGCTGAAGTTGCAGCTCGTTTTACACTTGATTCTTTACCCGGGAAACAAATGTCGATCGATGCAGATTTAAACCAGCGTATTATTACTGAAAAAGATGCACAGGCAAAACGAAAAAAATTAAATATGGAAACAGAGTTTTACGGAGCGATGGATGGTGCCGGGAAGTTCATTAAAGGGGACGTTATTTTCGGGATTGTCATTTTATTCGTAAACATCATTTTCGGTTTAATTGTCGGCATGATGCAGCAGGGCATGAGCTTTGCTGAAGCAGCTATTCACTATACACAGTTAACTGTCGGTGACGGAATCGTAAACCAAATCGGTTCGTTAATGCTTGCGATTTCAACTGGTATTATCGTAACGCGTGTATTTGATGGTTCACCTGATACGGTAACGGAAGGAATCTTTAAAGAGTTATTAGCGCATGAAGTTGTTGTATATGCGCTTGGTGGTTTATTTATTGCAATGGGTATTTTTACTCCGCTACCGTTTCTACCATTCGCACTTGTTGGTGGAACAATTATCTTATTAGGAATTCGTAATAAAAACCGAATAAAGAAAGAAAAAGAAGACGAGCTTCAAAAAGAAATAGAAATGATTCAAGGCGAAGATGAGCAACTGCAACAAGTGGAAGATTCATTTGGAGTATTTACAGATAAATATCCAATTATTGTAGAACTCGGTTTAGATTTAGCAGCACTTGTAAAGCAAAAAATTAATGGGGAAACAGCTCGTGATAAAGTTGTTCTTATGAGGAAGTCGATTATTACCGACCTTGGTATTAACGTTCCTGGGATTAACTTTAAAGATAATACGAGTTTTAGACCACGCGGACGTTACATTATTCGAATTAAAGGTGCGAAGGCAGCTGAAGGTGTTTTGAAATCAGGTTACTTATTAGCACTGAAAACACCGAATGTAATGGCCGATTTAGATGCAGAACCAGCGAAAGATCCGATTTTCGGTGAAGATGGATATTGGATTTTAGAGCATATGGTACAAGATGCGCAAATGAAAGGCTATCAAGTATTAGAGCCACTTAGTATATTAATTACGCATTTAGATGTTGTCGTTAGACGTAATCTGCATGAGTTAATTCAGCGTCAGCATGTAAAAGACTTAATTAACTCGCTTGAAAATGATAACGGCGTTTTATTAGAAGAGATTAAGAAGAAGGAAATTGACTTATCACTCGTTCAAAATGTTATTAAACAACTGCTAAAAGAAGGTATTTCTATTCGCGATTTACCAACCATTATCGAAGGTATTATTGACGGAAAAGAAATTTATCAAAATCATGTTGACGGTGTAACGTCATTCGTCCGTGAATGTATTTCAAAAGTTATTTGTGAAAATGCGAAAAATCCTGACGGTAAAATTTATGCGGCGCTCTTCTCAGATTCAATCGAGTTAGATGCGGATGTTGTGAATAATTCTTACCAAGGTTACTTATTAAACTGGGATTTAGATCTAGAAACACGTGTTGTTGAGCAAGTACAACGCGTATTTAAACAAGCGCGGTTAATGGGAAGAGAACCAGTATTATTAACGCGTAGAAAAGATTTCAGGTTTGCGATTGTAAGACTTCTAGAGCGTTATCAAGTAGAAGCACAAGTACTTTGTATTAGCGAATTAGCACCAGAGATTGTTGTAGATCAAATTGCCTATATTGAATAGTAGGGGGTGAAGTAATGGAAAGTACAGAAAAGAAAGAAGCGTTAATGCGAATAAAAGCAGCTTCGAAAAATGAATTGTATCGAAAGTTATTTGACCAATATGGTACAGATTATTATTACGTTGTCGATGAAAGTGTAAAACGAAATATCCCGTTTTTTTGGAAAAAGAATTACGAAATGTTAGTTGCTTTTCCAGAGGATAAACAGGAAGAAGTGAACGAAGGCACAGCTCAATTTCATGAACAATTAATGGATGTTGTCAATGATCCTTCAGAACAAATTATGAAGGCGAACGGAATTCAATCGGTACTGCATAATTTAGAAAACGTGACGACTTCTATGTCATACGCGGCGATGCAAACAGGAAATAGTGAAGAATGGGCAAGAAAGAAAGAGAAACTATTAAAGCTGTTTGAAAAAGGTATCGTCGTTGTAAAACAGACGGAAGAAACGAAAGTAACGAAAGTAACGAAAGTAACGAAAAAGCCAAAAGCTGTGAAAAAAGTCGTTCCCGTCAAGAAAGAAGAAGTTGTAAAAATAGAAAAGCAAGAATCTGTACCGTTTATTATTCAAAAAGTAATTCGCATGCTAGAACAAAACGATGTAGAACAATACTTCATTCATGCATATGCTGAAAAGTTAAAAGTGAAGTTTGAGAATGCAACGATGATTACAGAAGAAGAAGTAATCGAATATATATTGGAAGATATGAGATCTCATTTCAACACAGAAAACGTTTTTGAAAAAGAAGTGCAAACCATTGCATTAATCGGTCCAACAGGCGTTGGGAAAACGACGACACTTGCGAAAATGGCATGGCAATTTCACGGTAAGAAAAAAACAGTTGGTTTCATTACGACAGATCATTCGCGTATTGGGACAGTACAGCAACTGCAAGATTACGTCAAGACAATTGGATTTGAAGTAATCGCTGTACGTGATGAAGCTGCAATGACAAGAGCGCTTACGTATTTTAAAGAAGAAGCGCGCGTCGATTATATTTTAATTGATACCGCCGGAAAAAATTACCGTGCGTCAGAAACAGTGGAAGAAATGATTGAAACGATGGGACAAGTAGAGCCAGATTATATTTGTTTAACGTTATCAGCTTCGATGAAAAGTAAAGACATGATTGAAATCATTACGAATTTTAAAGATATTCATATTGATGGTATCGTATTTACGAAATTTGATGAAACAGCAAGTAGTGGGGAATTGTTGAAAATTCCAGCCGTATCATCGGCTCCAATTGTATTAATGACAGACGGACAAGACGTGAAGCAACATATACATATCGCAACAGCTGAACATTTAGCGAAACAAATGTTGCAAACATCATAGAAAAGAGGTGAAGGATAAGGCAACTGCCTTATTCAAACGAGTATGAACGGTCTTTATATAGGTTCTATGGGTATGATGAATTACATGCAGCGTATTAATGTTCATTCGAATAACGTTGCAAATGCTCAAACGACAGGATTTAAAGCAGAAAATATGACTTCTAAAGTATTTGATGTACAAGACACATATCGCCGCGGAGATGGGGCTGTAACAAATATTGGCTCAGTCGATTACGCTGTAGTTCCAGCCGCGACGCATGTAAACTTAGTACAAGGAAATATACAAATGACAAATAGTGCTACAGATTTCTTTTTAGATGACGGAACTGCTGGCACAGCTTCGTTTTTCGTTACATCTAAAAATAATGAAACGTTTTTAACGAGAGACGGTAGTTTTACATTAAATAGTGATCGTTACCTGCAAACATCTTCAGGTGCTTTCGTAATGGGAGAGAATAATGAACGTATTCGTATTCCAGAAGGAGCAAAAGTAGCTGTACAAGCAGACGGTACGTTATATGATGCAGTAACACAAAATAATATTGCCCGCCTGCAAACAAAAACAGTAGGTGCAGAAGCGAATAATCGTCTCGTACAAAGAGAGAACAAAAGCTTTATACTAGCAGAAGGAAACATTGCTGATTTACCGAACGGAACAGGGACAGTAAAAAATCATATGCTAGAAAATTCAAATGTAGATATGACGAAAGAGATGGCTGATCTTATGACGGATCAAAAAATGATTTCAGCGTCACAACGCGTTATGACTTCGTTTGATAAAATTTATGAAAAAGAAGCGAATGAAATATTGAGATAGGAGACTCCCGTTAGTGGGGGTCTTTTTTTATTATTGCTTTTATTACAGTTACATCATAAAATGAAATTGATAATCATTATCAATTTATCTACTTCTATAAGAATGGAATTTCATAATGACAGTAATATTTATTTAACTAAGTGAATTAAAAACAAGGGGATGGTGTGTATATGTCTACAAACAAACATCTTTGTATTGGATTATGTTTAATTTCTAGAAAGAAAGAAGATAGTATATTTGATTCAGGAATTGATGAACAAGTAGAGTTAGCGAAACAGGCAGAAAAGGCGAAGTTAGATTTTGTTTTTAAAGCAGATTATTTAGTGGCGCACCCGGATTTAATTGCTCGTAATAAGGGAAATGTCATTTTAGATCCGACTTTACTGTTTACCGCTATTGCTTATGCAACAGAAAAAATTGGAGTTGTTACGACTGCTTCAACTTCGTTTTATCCACCATATATATTAGCGAGGCAATTACAATCTTTACACTGGATTAGTAACGGCCGAGTAGGGTGGAATATTGTCACATCCATTGACGGTGCTGAAAACTTTGGTGAGGAAGGGATGCCATCATCAGAAGAACGATACGCCAAAGCGGCAGAATGTACAGCGTTAGTAAGAAAGCTTTGGGGTAGTCACCCTAATGAAGTATTGAAAGTAGATAATCCTGATGTTATTAGAGAGATGGTAAAGCCTATTGAACATAATGGTGAATACTTTGAGGTGAAAGGTCCACTAAATATTCCGCAGCATATTTCAGGGGAAATGCCATTATTCCAAGCTGGTGCTTCAGAGTCAGGCCGGAATTTTGCTGCTTCTGTTGCTGATGCAATTTTTGCTGCAACGCCAGATGTAGAGTCAGGAATGGAACTGCGTCAAGATTTAAGAAAAAGAGCAGAACAGCATGGCCGAAAGCAAGATGATATACGTGTATTGCCTGGATTATATTTCTTTATCGGTGATACATATGAAGAAGCGTTAGAAATGCATAGGCAAGCTCATCAACATCTCACAAAAGAGAAGCGATATGCGTTACTTGAAATGGTTCTCGGACTAGACGCTAGAGGGATTCCGCTGGAAAGTAAGGTTACAGAAGAGATGCTGCCAAGTCGGGATCAAACGGTTCGCAGTAAAACACATGCCGAATTATTACGAAATTTCATTATGAAAAATGAACCAACTGTTGAACAAATACTAGAACGACCAGAAGTTGTTGGCTCCGCTCATTGGGTTGCAGTTGGTACACCGCAAGACGTTGCGAAGCAAATTATGGATAGATTTGAGGCCGGAGCGTTAGATGGATTTATTGCCATTCCAGGAGGACCTCCAAAGTCACTAAATCTATTTTTTAGTGAAGTCATTCCTTTATTTGTGAAGGCTGGTGTATTTAGAGAAGAGTATACAGGTTCTACTTTGCGCGAACATTTAAGGGGAAATACATCAAAATCTTTGCAGTTAAAATAACAGGATATGTATAAAAAGCCTTTCATAAGAAGGCTTTTTATTTTTGATATAAATTTCAGAATTATCAATTGACTTTGCGGGTCTGTTTTTTTATATTAGTAGGTATACTAATAACTACTAATATACATACATCGTTTTGAGATGAGAGTTATATAGAATGTGAGGGATTACCGATGGATGAAATTATAAAGGAATTACAAAAGTTAGGTTTTTCCCAGTATGAATGTAAAGCGTATATTGGACTACTAAAACATTCTCCAGTAACTGGGTATGAAGTGAGTAAACAAACAGGGGTACCTCGTTCGATGATTTATGAAGTACTCGGTAAATTGATGGATAAAGGAGCGGTGCATATCGTTCCGTCAGAACCGGTGAAATATGTACCAGTACCAGCAACGGAGTTAATGGATCGAATGCGAAAAGACTTTGAGAAGTCCTTTGAGTTTTTAGATGAGAAATTAAATTGTTTAGAACAAGAGCGACAAATAGATGTAATTTCGCATATTCGCTCAAATGATCGTGTTTTAAAGGAAATATGCAATATAATTAATAGGGCAAAGGAAGAGTTATGGATTTCTGTATGGGAAGATCAAGTGCATGAAATTGAGCCATATCTTCATCAAAAGGAAGAAGAAGGTGTACATATATTTTCAATCCTGTTCGGCGCTCCAAATACAAAAATAGGTGCGACGTTTCACCATAATTATATGACGCCCCACGTTGTTGAAAAGAGAATGGGCGGTCATTTAACTGTTATTGCGCGTGATGGGGAGGAAGTATTAATTGCGAACTTCTCAAATGATAGTACTTCATGGGCGGTTACAACGTATGACCCAGCTTTAGTTCTCGTTGCTACAGAGTATGTGCGACACGATATTATGGTTGAAGAAATCACGAAGGAATTTGGAGCTGATAAGTTAGATACGTTATGGCGTGAAAATATAGATTTAGTTCATGTCGTAACAGGAAAACGAACTTTAGAAGGAATGGAGGATGATACGGATGAGTAAAGCTCAGGCACATGTAGCTTTGCAGAGCGATGATACATTTCAGCAAGGAGTAAAAGATTGTTTACCAACTGTATTTGGATATTTGAGTATAGGTATAGCAGCTGGTGTAATTGCAAAAACAGCAGGTTTCTCCATCATTGAAATTGCATTTATGTCCACTTTAATTTATGCAGGTTCTGCCCAATTTATATTAGCTGGTATGTATGCAGCTGGTGCTCCTGCTTCAGCAATTATTTTCACCGTCTTTTTTGTTAATTTACGCCACCTTCTAATGAGTGCTGCCCTTGCACCATACTTTACGAAACTTCCACTATTAAAAAACGTATTTATCGGTTCTCAAATTACAGATGAAACGTTCGGCGTGGCAGTACAGCATGCAGCGCAAAAAGGATATGTAGGCGACAGGTGGATGATGGGCTTAAATGTAACAGCATATTTAAATTGGATTCTTGCTACCATTATTGGCGGGCTGTTTGGTGAGTGGATACCAGATCCGCATACGTACGGGATGGATTATGCATTACCAGCAATGTTTATCGGATTATTTGTCCTTCAGCTCATAAGTAGTAAACCGAAACTAGCAATTCATCTTACTGTTGCAATTGTAGCGATTATGATCGCATACGTTGCACACCTATTTATGCCAGATAGTATAGCTGTTATTCTTGCTACATTATTAGCTGCGACGATTGGAGTGGTGATTGAAAAATGGAAATGAGATTAGATGTATTATTACTTTTACTAGCGGCAGGAGCTGTCACACTCATACCACGTATTTTACCTCTTCTCGTATTTAGCAAACTACAAATTCCAGACTGGGGTTTAAAATGGTTAAATTACATACCAATTGCGATATTAGCAGCACTTTTAGCACAAGTATTATTTATGCATGAGACGATGCAGTGGGATTACCTTATCGCAGCAATTCCAACATTTCTTGTTGCAATATATACTCGTAGTTTATTAGGTACAGTATTAACAGGAGTGATTGTGATTATTTTGTTACGTTTCTTTTTCTAAAAAGGATTACGCTCATATAATAGCGAAAGGTGTAATAACATGAACGGTATAGGGGTGGTGTTATGATACTTTTAACGATAGGAGCAATTTTGTTAACGTTATTTATTTTCTTTATTATCGGCTTCATTACGTTTATGATGTTTGTTGATAAGGCGACACCTCAAATTTATTACACACCTTGTGAATCAGTGACAGTAAAATCTAAAGATAAACATAGAAGGAAGAAAAGTTGAATGTTGGCTTTTCTTCCTTTCTTTTTATCTGATTTTTCTGTATAATTTAAGTTAGTTATCCAACTAACTTAAAAGGTGGTCATAGAAGTGGCAAAACCGAACGTTGTTAATAAAGAGAAGTTACTAGAAGCAGCAAAAGAAATGATTGCACAGCACGGGATGGAAAAGTTGACATTAAAAGCAGTTGCAGAGAGTGCTCAAGTTACACAAGGTACCGTATATTATCATTTTAAAACGAAGGATCAATTATTACTTGAAGTGACCGAATCGTTTTGTAAAGCGTCGTGGGAACAAATAGGAAAGGATGTACAGTTAGAAAAGGCTTTACAGTCTGCCGAAAGTAGATGTGTGAAAGATTCAATGTATCATCATTTATTTTTTCAATTAGTAGCTAGTGGATTACAAAATGATGCAATGAAAGATAAAATTGGTGAACTGTTACATTATGAAAATCAAGAATTAACAAGAGTGTTAAATAAAAAAGTAGGAGATACAATGACATCTCAAATTTCAACTGAAACGTGGAGCATTTTATGTAATGCATTAATTGACGGATTGGCATTGCAAGCATTATTCAATCCATCTTTTTCGAAAGATAAAGTATATGGTGATTTGTATATGCTCTTGGAAAAGTTTACAGTGTTACAAAAGGGAGGAGATGGTAGTGAATAATACACTTTGGCTCACTATTTTATTTTCTATTGGCGTTTGGCTTTTTGCCTCAACATTCTTCATTATTTTCGGTTCTTCCGTTTTATTAGAATACACTTCAAATAGCTTTTTTCTACACATGACGTTTCTTGAATTAGGAACAGCTATAGCTTTATACTTTGTAATGTGGTTATACAAAAAACTAGATACTACGAAATATGCAGTTATTAAGTTAGGTATATGTGGTACAGCCATCGGTTTAATTTTAGATTCTTACATCTTATATAATTCCTCTAATATATTCTCACAATTATCCTCGCAGCAAATCATATCATTTACCATTTGGATGGTTATTGCGTATGCTTTATATTTACTGATTCCTTTCGTCATGGAACGAAAAAAGTTGTTGTAAAGAGGTATGTTATCCTCTTTACAACAATTACATCCCCGAAAGAAGTAACAACAATAAACCAAAGAGAAAACTAATAAAGGAAAGAAAACCGATACATATGGAGAACACACGATTGTTTCTCCATTCGCGCCAGAAAACGATAAAACCTAAAATACAAAGGAAAAACCAAATGGGCAGGAATATGAATTCGCTAACTTTCTCAGGAAGTAAACCATAAAAAGTTGTTACATATAAGATCCAATTTGTAAAAAATAAAATGCAAACGATAATAGATTGTAAGTAGGGGCGTTTGAAAAACTCCCCTTTTTTTACTGTTACAAAAATGATAGTTAGCGCTGACATAAAGGCAATGAGTATGAAAATAAGTAAGAGTAATGTAAGCGTCATTTGATTCTCCTTTATAAGATTGTTTTTGCAAGAAATGAATCTATTAAATTGTATGCTTGCTTTGTAGAGTGCTCGTTATATTTTTCAGTGTACGGATTTAAAAATCCATGTTCACCGTGTAGTTGTTGTATTTCTAATAAAGGATTCTTTTGTTGCTGCAATGTTTGAATTAAAGAGGATACTGAAAAACTAGCTTCTTTTTCAGGGAAGATAAGTAAGGTAGTACATGTTGGTTTCATATGAATATAGTCACGTATGCGGGAACCGTAACAGCCGATAATAAAATCTATTTTAGGATTGTTACTACATAGCCATGAGATGGTAGCGCCAACACTAAAGCCGATAAGTCCAATATGTGTATAATTGCTTGAAAGGGTATTGATGAATTCTTCAATTCGGTCTTTTCCATCATCAAATCCAATATGATTTATAAAATGTTGATATGCTTTTTCTTCATCACTATAATGAAATGCGTGTTGCGATTGTAGAAGGTTAGGACAGAATACATCTATATGAGATGAAGTGAAGTGGTGGGTAACGTGATGCATATGGTCGTTCACACCATATATTTCATGAACAGCAACGAGAGCTAATTTTTTCTTCATAGTTACAATGTGCCTCTATGAAACTTAAATTCTTTCTCAACAAGGCAGATGCGCAGGTGGAAGTTTTCGTACCATTGCTCACGGCCTATTTTTTTCGCTTCTTTATGTAAGGCGTTCTGTTTCCAATTTTCAATTGCCGCAAGTGATTCCCAATAAGAAATTGTAATTCCGAGTCCTGAATGATCTCGCGCACTTTCTACACCTAGAAATCCAGGTTGCTGCTTTGCAAGTTCCTCCATTTTTTCGGCAACGGTACTATAATCTGTTGTATCATTCGATAAATTAGAAGTGAATATAACTGCATAATAAGACTTGTTTTTTTCTAAATTAGATGCCATTATGTTTCCCCCTTAATGTATAGTGTGAATAATTAATCCATAGTTTGTATTTTAGCAGGTCATAAAAAGAAAAGAAGTAGAAAATTCTTGTTTTTTCAGCTCCTGTAAAATAGAAGATAGAAGAAATTTATAATAAGTAATCTAAAGGAAGAAAAATGCCACTTCAAAAATGAAGTGGCATTTTTTATATTTCCTCTAAGCTATTAACTGGAACAGTTAATTCGCGTCCTGGATTTTTTACTTCATATATGCGGGCGGTTTCGTTGTTTTCATCGACGTGTTGAATGGTAACAGGCATGCCTTGAAAACTGACATTCGCTTGTTCTGATGACACAGAAAGCTCTTTTGCACGTTGAATATTCATTTATATTCCTCCCATCATTATTATCTTTGCTAAAAAAGAGGAATAATATACCATTTCGAGACATTCTTAAAGTTTTTGTATTATTTGTAATGTTTCTTTAATAAATGCAGAAAAAATAGAATTCGGATACGATTGTATCATTTCATTTGCTTTTGTTGCTTCTTCAAGGGCTCTTTTTTTATCATTCAGTTTGACGTAACAAAGTGCACGATATGCACCTGCTGTTGTAAGCCACGATTGATCAAGCGGATGGTTCATATAATCTGGTATAATAGCACGTTGCAATGCTTGTAAAGCTTCTTCGTAACGTTTTAATCCGTATAAAGCTTTTCCTTTTTCAAGATAATACAATCCGTCGTCTTGAAAAATTGGCTGATCTTTTAGTTTTTCTCGAAATTGTTCTACATGTTTTAATGCGATTGTATATTCATTAGTAATCGTGTTGTAGTAGTAAGCTTTTAAAATATCGATCATCGCAATGGATAGAGTGTCTTCTGTAAAAATGGCAAATTGCTCAGATTTTTTTATGTAATATAAATATTGTTCTTTATCAACTGTAATGGCTTTTTGATAAGATAAAATCCGGTAAAATACATCTGTTTTATAATACACTTGATGTTTTTTTGAAAATGCGAGTGTCTCTAATATCGTTTCTTCACATTTTTCAAAATCGCCACATGCTAGTAATATGATGGCTTCATATAAACATAAATCAATATGTATAATAAGATCCATTTCTAAATGCTTCTCTTTATAATCATTTCTAATATTAGATATAAGTTGTAAACATTCTGCATACTTTTTACGTGTGAATATTGCAAAAGATAATTTTAATTTTGTTTCCGTACTGTCGCGGTATAACTTATATTTTTCAAAAATAGAAACAGCTTTTCCTACGTAAGATTCAATGTTGTAATCTTTTATAATCACCGCGGCAGTTACGAATTGTTTGTATATATGAGCCGTATTTAAAGTAGAAGGGAGCTCTTTTTGAACGATAGGTAGTAGGGACTCATACACTTCATCACATTTGTTTTCCTTTATGAGTTTCTCCATTTTTGTAATGAGTTCTACAATTTCTCCATCATCATCTTCTAATAAAAAACTCGCTTCACATTCTAGTTTTTCAGCGATATATTGTAATGTTTTCATGGAAGGTGTAGCTTTTTCATTTTCAATTTGACTAAGCATACTTTTTGTAAGTTCCGATCCTGCCAGCTCTGTTTGGGTAAGTTTTTTTTCTTTACGTAACGCTTTAATTTTTTCACCGAGAGTTGCCATATTATTGCTCCTTTATCGTTAAAAGTTAAATACAATTTAACTTTTTGTTGTAAAAATTGGAAAGTTGATTATATAATAAGTTTAACACAATTTAACTTTTAAGGGGAGAGTGTCATTATGGGAGATATAAGTATAGGAGAAAATGATTCGAGAATGAAAGTTGCAACGAGAAATATTATTTTAATGATGATTGGAAAGATGACGTCTTTATTAGGGGCAGGAATTTATACATTTGCCATGGGGTTATACGTTTTAAAGACAACTGGTTCAGGAATGGGTTTTGCAACTACGCTTGTTTGCGGATCACTTCCAAGGATGATCTGTGGTCCGATTGCGGGTGCTGTAGCTGACCGTGTGAATCGCAAGTGGCTTGTCATTGGTACTGATTTATTAAGTAGTTTAACGATGCTTATTATGTTTATTCTTGCTACTATATTTGGACCATCACTTCTTTTTATTTATATTTCCGCAGCATTATTATCAATTTGTGCAAGTTTTTATTCTGTTGCATTAACTTCGTCTATTCCGAGTTTAGTAAATGAGGAACGTATTCAAAAAGCGAGTGCTTTAAATCAAACGGCAGCTTCTTTATCAAATATTTTAGGCCCGATTATTGGTGGTGTTGTATTTGGTTTCTTTTCAATTAAGTCGTTCTTTTTGTTAAATAGTATTACGTTCTTTTTAGCGGTTATTTTGCAATTATTTATTGTATTTGATTTATATAAAAAAGAAGTGGCTGAGAGTAAAGCGCATTTCTTGACGAGTATAAAAGAAGGTTTTTCATATGTAAAACGGCAGCATGAAATATATGGTTTAATGAAAATAGCACTGTGGGTAAACTTTTTTGCGTGTGGGCTAACCGTTGCACTTCCATATATTATCGTCCATACATTGCATTTATCTTCAAAGCAACTTGGTACTGTAGAGGGAATGTTAGCAGTCGGGATGCTAATGGGTGCGATTGCCTTATCAGTACGTAAAGAATTGAATAATCCGTTTCGTTCTATTTATACTGGACTGTTTTTGTTTGCGGGTTTGAGTTTATGTACAGTCTTCCCGTTGTTAGTTACTATTCCAAAAGTGGCAAGTTTTATTTATTATATTGCTTTTATGATGTTAACGGGTATATCAATTATGATTGTAAATATTCCGATGCAAGTACATATGCAAAAAACGACAGATCCGAGCTACTTAGGGCGTGTATTCGGCCTACTTGAAACAATTGCTACTGCAATCGCACCGCTTGGTATGATTGTATATGGGTTATTATTAGATATGTTGCCAACTAGCATTGTTATGATGACATTAGGCGGAGGTTTATTGTTAGTTGTATTAGTGGGAGTAAAGCAACATATGGCGAAAAAACAAGTAGATGTGTCGGCTTAAAAATAAGAAAATAATAAAAATTTGACTTATCATTATAAAAATGACTAAATTAGTATTTTAGTTTTTGAAACTCTTTTTCATGTGTGTTACAGTATAGTGAGCAGACAAAGAAAAGGAGAAAACATCATGAAAAAATTAAGTTTTGTTATGCTTTTTCTGTTAGTTGTAATGGCTGGATGCAGTAATTATGACACGTATATTGAAACAGGTATGCAATCATTGAAAAATGAAAAATATAGTGATGCAATTATGTGGTTTGAAAAAGCGGAAAAAGAGAAATCTGGAAATGAAGCGAAGGCATATAAAGAAGTCGCTCAGTTATTGGATCGTGGTGCGACAGCATTAAAAGATGGTAAGTATTTAGAAACGAAAGATATTGCAAATGAAGTGCTACAAAAGAAAAAAGACGATACACTTGAAAAAGCTGTAACATCAAATGCAGAGGATATGCTTCAAAAAGCAAAAGATGTGGAAGAGAAAGTGAATGAAAGAGTAGCAAAGCGGAGAAAAGTAGAAGAAGAAGGAATCGATAAACTGATTAAAGCTGTCGATAGTATAGATGAAGTGAAAGAAAAAGAGAAGAAAGTTTCAGAAGCATTAGATAAGGCTGAAGAGGCACAAGCAAAAATTGAAGCGAAGAAAAATAAATAGAGTTATAGTTTAAAAGGCTGTCGTGTATAACGACAGCCTTTTAATTGTTTGCGGCATAAGAAGTGATGCTATGTAGTAAAAAAGAAATAATTTTGGAATTCCACCTGTCCTCATGATGAATCGTATAAATGTTACGTTGAAATTCAAATCCAGGGATGGGTATGTAGCATAGTTCATTTCGGTGTACTTCTTGTTCAACAGCGAGTTTAGAAATAAAAGCAACCCCATTACCATATTTTAAAATTTGTTTCATCGTTTCTAATGAATCTAATTCAATTTCAGATTGAAACGTAATGTTATGTGTTAACGACCATTGTGTAAGTAAATCTCTCGTTGTCGATGGATTACGATGCGATAATATACGTTCTTTTTCGATATCTTGTAATGATACATTTGTCTTTTTAGAAAAATGATGTTCTTTGGAAAAAGCGAGAACAAGTGTATCAGGCATTACATTCGTTTGTTTTAAAAGTGGTTCATCAAATGGTGCAGCAGAAATTACTCCGAGATCAATTTCATGATTTTGTAGCATGATTCGGATTTCAGGAGCTGGTTTTACCATGAGTGTTATTTTTATATTAGGAAATTCGCATTGAAATTGGTGAACAACTTCTGGTAAAAGATAAGTCGCTGGTACATAACTAGCGCCAATTGTTATAGCACCTTTATGAAAATCTTTAAACTCTTGCGTGACCCGCCTAGCTTCTTTCATAAGTGCATCTATTTTACAAGCATAATGATGCAATGCCTCACCAGCCTCTGTTAAGAAATATCTTCCAGAACGCAATTCAAATAAAGACACACCGAGTTCCTCCTCTAAGCTTTTTATATGGAATGTAATAGTAGGTTGTTTCACGCCAAGTTTTTCTGCAACAATCGTAAGTTTTTTGTATTTCTTAATAAGCACTACAATTTCTAATTTTAAGAGATTCATTATGGATTGCCCGCCTTTTTATTTTAACTATAGAAAAAATCTATAGAAATAAATAGTTTATTAGAAGTTTTTTAATTTAATCTTTACAGTACATTAACATTCAGTATAAATCTTCCATATAGAATGAAAGCAGGTTAAGAATGAGGGGAGAGAGGTGAAACGATGGATATTAAAATTCATGGACTAGAAAAGAAGTTTGGAAAAACGCAGGCGTTAAAACCGTTACAAATTGTAATGAAACAAGGGGAATTCACCACACTTTTAGGGCCTTCGGGATGCGGAAAAACGACTTTACTTAGAATGATTGCAGGGCTTGAGGAGCCGGATAAAGGTGAAATCTATTTTGGAGATAAGTGTATGTATTCTAGTGCGAAAAAAATAAAAACATCTCCTCATGAACGTAATATCGGGATGGTATTTCAAGATTTTGCTTTATGGCCCCATATGACAGTATTTGAAAATGTTGCATTTGGTTTAAGGGCTACAAAGCAAACAAATCAATTGCGGGAAAAGGTAGAAGATGCAATAATGCGAGTTCGCTTGCAAGGGATGGAGAAACGATATCCGCATGAACTCTCTGGTGGACAGCAGCAACGTGTCGCATTTGCTAGAGCGATTGTAACGAAACCACATTTTATTTTGTTTGATGAACCGCTGAGTGCACTCGATGCAATTTTGCGAGAAGAAATGCGATTAGAGCTTATGGACATCGTTCATTCCATCGGTTTAACGGCATTGTATGTCACTCACGATCAAACAGAAGCTATGTCAATGTCAGACCAAATTATTGTCATGAAACAAGGAGAAGTATTACAAAAAGGAACACCAGAAGATATTTATGTGAAGCCATCTCATGAATTTGTTGCAAAATTTGTTGGTAAGGCAAATTGGCTTGTAGAGGGGAAACAAATGGTTCGTCCAGAGCATGTGAGTTGGACGAAAAATGAAGTGTGCGAAATGTATACAGGTGAAATTCGGCACGTTACATATGTAGGAGAACGTTATGAAGTGAAAGTAGACATGGGGACACTTGGTGTATGGACAGCTTATCACAATAGTAAGCTAAGCATCGGGAAACCAGTATCGTTATATGTACCGAAAAAATGTATTCATCATATAGGGGGAGAATCGTATGAAGAAATTCAGTTCGCTTAAGTCTTTATTTGTATGTACTTTACTATTTTCTGCTGTAGTAACAGGGTGTAGTTCAAAGACAGGTAGTGCAGATGCCAAAAATAAAAATGCGAATGAAAAGAAAATTGTTGTATATAGTGCAGGGCCAAAAGGATTAGCAGAAAAAATTCAAAAAGACTTTGAAAAGAAAACTGGTATAAAAGTAGAAATGTTTCAAGGGACAACAGGTAAGATTTTAGCGAGAATGGAAGCTGAAAAGAAAAATCCAGTTGTTGACGTAGTCGTACTTGCATCTTTACCAGCGATGGAAGGATTAAAGAAAGATGGACAAACGTTACCTTATAAAGAAGCGAAACAAGCTGATAAGATTCGTTCTGAATGGTCGGACGATAAAGGGCATTATTTCGGATATAGTGCTTCAGCGTTAGGAATTGTGTATAACACAAAAAATGTGAAGACAGCGCCTGAAGATTGGAGCGATATAACAAAAGGGGAATGGAAAGGAAAAGTGAACCTTCCAGATCCATCACTTTCAGGTTCAGCTTTAGACTTTGTAACAGGATATGTGAAAAAGAATGGAAAAGATGGTTGGAATTTATTTGAACAGCTTAAGAAAAATGAAGTTACAGTAGCAGGGGCAAATCAAGAAGCGTTAGATCCAGTAGTAACAGGTGCAAAAGATATGGTCATTGCGGGTGTTGATTATATGACGTATAGTGCAAAAGCAAAGGGTGAACCAGTTGATATCGTATATCCAAAAAGCGGAACAGTTATTAGCCCACGTGCAGCAGGCATTATGAAGGATAGTAAAAATGTAGAAGGTGCAAAAGAGTTTATTGATTATTTATTATCAGATGATGTGCAAAAACAAATTTCTAAAGCGTATTTATTACCAGGTAGAACAGATATAAAAGCTGAAAATAGACCGAATGTAGAAGAGATTCCAGTATTAAATATTGATTGGAAGACAGTGGAGAAAGAACAAGATGAAATAGGAAAACAATTTAAGAAAGTATTCCAATAAGATGGTGATTACATGGTAAATCGATTCGTTTCAGTAAGACAAATTGGAATGACGGTAGCGTTGTTACTTGTGGCGATGTTAATCGTCATTCCGCTTTTTCTCATTTTATTTTCTAGTGTATATGAAAATAGCAGTTGGAATTTTTTAAAGCCTTTTGAACTCATGCAGAGTGGTGGATTAGCTGGGATTTTTCTAAATTCGATGCTTCTAGGTGTACTTGTAGTAATAGGAGCAACCATATTTGCATTTCCATTGGCGTTCATTATGAGCAAAACAGATGTCGGAAAGTATAGTAAGCTAGATGTTGTTTTTATGATCCCATTTATGACACCGCCGTATATTGGATCGATGGGATGGATTTTGTTCATGCAACCGAACGGCTATTTCGAACAGTTTTTTCCGATGCTAAAGACGATTTCAGCCTCGTTTTTTAGTTTAGGTGGTATGGTTTTAATTATGAGTCTGCATTTATTCCCATTCCTTTACTTTATGTTGAAAAATACGTTACTTCAAATTGGAAGTAGTAAAGAAGAAGCGGCAGCAGTTCATGGCGGAAGCTTTTTCTATCGTTTAAGAAAAATAATATTGCCATTATTAGTATCAAGTTATGTAATGGGTGCTTTACTCATTTTCGTAAAGACGATTGCTGAATTTGGAACACCGGCTACATTCGGACGTAGAATAGGGTTCCACGTGTTAACATCAGAGATTCATAAATTTATTTCGAGTTGGCCGATTGATTTTAGTAGTGCAACAGCATTATCTTCTTTATTACTTAGTGCGTGTATGCTCATTTGGTATATGCAAAATGTATTGAATCGAAAGTACTCATATGCAATGGTTAGTGGAAAAGGTGTGAAATCTAAAAGGTATACATTGTCTATATTTACGCGCATTGTAGCATGGTTTTATGTAATTGCTTTACTCATAGTAGCAATTGGAATCCCGTATTTTTCTATACTTATTGCTTCATTATCGAAATTAAGGGGCGGCGGCTTGCAGTTAAATAACTTTACAACAAGCCATTATGAAGCATTATTTACAATAGGATCTCCAGGATTAGAAGCTTTATGGAACAGTTTTCTTTTTTCACTTATAACGGCGATAATTGCTGTAATGATTGGAGTATTTTTGGCACTTATGATTCGAAAGGGGAAAAAGTCCTCTGAAAAATGGCTTGATATGTGCGGTATGTTACCAAATATGGTACCAGGAATTGTGATGGTTGTAGGTCTTATATTATTTTGGAATTCACCCTATATGCCTCTGTCTATTTACAATACACCAGTCATGGTTATCGTAACGTATGTTGTTCTTTTTTTACCTTATACGGTGCAGTATGTAAAAGCATCGCTCGGACAAATTGATGATTCTCTTGTACAGGCAGGAAGTATTTTTTCTGGGAATTATATTTATATTTTAAGAAAAATAATATTACCTCTTATTATCCCAGGTATTCTTGCTGGATGGGCGATGACATTTACGATATCGATACGAGAGTTAGTAGCATCGCTTCTCGTACTACCTCCATCAGTAGAAACGTCAGCAACATTTATTTTTGCTCAATTTGAACAAGGAGAAGTATCTATAGGAATGGCGATGGCTGTCGTTTCTGTTGGACTTACAACAATGTGCTTATTACTTCTGCAACATATGGAGCAAAAACGAAAAGGGGTAGCATGATGAGGATGGAAGTATGGGGAGGAGCGGGAGAATACGGTCGTTCCTGCTATTTTGTGAAAAATAAAGAGACGAAAATAGTATTTGATTGTGGTATTAATCGATCATATGAGGATAGTTATCCAAAAATAGAGAGGGAAGTTGTGCCGTTTTTAGATGCAGTATTTTTATCGCATATTCATGAAGATCATACGATGGGTTTACCTTTATTAGCGAAGTATGGATATAAGAAAAAAATTTGGACGACTCGTTATACGAAGGAGCAACTTCCAACTTATTATGAAAAATGGAGAAACTACAATTTGACGCGAGGATGGAATGTACCTTATAACGACCAAAATGTTAAAGATTTAAATTATGTATATATTGATGAGATTAGTAATCCGAATGAATGGGTACAGATTACTCCTACATTACGGTTTCAATGGGGGTATAGTGGACATGTATTAGGGGCTGTTTGGTTTTTAGTGGATATGAGTCATACATATGTATTTTATTCTGGCGACTATTCAGCAGAGTCTAACATACTCCGAGCTAATTTACCTGAGAAATTGCGCGGCGATATAAAAGTTGCAATTGTAGATGCAGCTTATCATACTGATGATGTTTCGCAACATGAACGAGTAAATGAACTGTGTACAGAAATTGAACGAGTTGCGCAAAAGAAAGGAATAGCATTACTACCATTGCCACCGCTCGGTAGGGCGCAAGATATCGTATTGTATTTATATAAAAAATATAAAGAACTTCCCATTATAGTAGATCAAGAAATTTTGGCTGGATTCGAAGAGATGATCGTATATAAAGATTGGATCAAAAATAATGAAGAACTTGAAGAGCTAATGGAAAGTTTAAAAAGAAACGTAATAGTTATGGATGATGACATCAGTACACAACATAGTTATGGAATAGTTGTAATGAGTGATGCGAATATGCAAACGAAACGAGTGCAGTTATATTATGAACAAGTTCGGTATGAAGAACGAAATTCAATTATATTTACTGGACATATTGCTAAAGGGAGTTTTGCAGACAAAGTTTTGAAAGAACGTGTAGGTAAAGAATGTAGGGTGAAGCGAGTTCCATATAAAGTTCACCAAAGTATAAGAGATGTGAAAGAGATGTTAAATACATTATTACCAGAACATACGGTGTTAGTACACGCTTTGAAAGAGGATACGGATCGATTACAGAAAAAGCTTAGCATAGCAGGATATGAAAATATATATTCACTTACTATGGAACGTATAGAAGTCATTTAAAATATAAAGGGGATAGGTATATGAAAAAGGTATTTGTATTCGTAAGCATTTTCTTTTGTTGTTTCCTTTATAACGTTAAGGAAGGGTTTACTGCTAGTCCAATGAAACCTAGTTTTGAAGTGAAGTTATTATTAAAGCCAGAACAAGTATTAGGTTATAACAAAGAGATGAAGCAAGAAGTACTAGAATATTTCCAGGCTGGTACAAATTATGAAAGAATACAAGTGCAATTTTTAGATACAGAAAATAAAAATTTAAGTAATGAAGGTTGGTTTGCGAGGATTCGAAAGAAAGAATTTAGTAAAGATTTTGAGCTAACATATAAAAAAAGATATCCGATTCAAAATGGTGTAATTCAAGATGCACTAGAAGTAGCTAAAAAAGATGGGTTTGATAGTAAAACCGATAATTATGAGGCGGAAGTAGATTGGGGATTTGAGAAGAAAACGTTAAGTATTTCAAATAAGAAAAGTTACAGTGCTAAAGGATATGGAGTACTTGATTTACCAAACGAACAAGCTGCTCAAAACATGTTAATAGAAAAGTTACCAGGGAAAATGAACAAATGGTTGTATACGAATTGGGGAGAAGCAATGCTCAAGAATTCTCGTATTTATGGTCCTGTATTAATGAAAAGGTATACAGCTCAATTTGAAAATATTAAAACGAATATTGAAGTTTGGCCACTAAGTAATACAGGGAAAATAGAAGATGATTTCGTAATAGAAGTGTCGTTTAAAACAAAAGAGGAAAGTATTGCAAAAGAACAAAGAGAATTATTAATGAAGAGTTTAGAACAAAAAGGATGGCTGTTACCGAAAGATAGTTTGAAGACAGAGCTTATTTTTCAGTGAATAGTAAAAGGAATCCATATACCATGGATTCCTTTTTTAAATATAAGGGTATTAAGCTAAATCAGCTGACACGAACATATCATTATTTTGAAGGTTTTTAGAACGTAAACTATAAGCAACTACTTTCTTTTTATGTTGCTTTAGAACATCAACATGCTCTTCATGACTATAAATATAAAATGTAAAATCTTTTTTGCCACGTTTTGCATTGATAATTAAAGGAGTACCTTCATTGTGTGGTGGTGCATAATAGCGATCTAAAAATAAACCTTCGTTAAAATCATGAATAATTTTGGATTTCTTTTCACCTTCTACGTTATTTCCATGGATTGTAACAGTCACATTCTCTTCTTCAAGTTGTGGATGTGTTTCGTACTTGCTAATAATGGATTCAATAACAGTGTTAGGAAGGCTAGAAACAATAATTTTAAATGCCCCAAATACAACTAACATTACAATAAACCAAGTCGTCATAGTATATCATCCCCTTTATTCTATTAAATAATATAACTCATATGGTAATAGTACATATGGTGAAGTTTTGTATAATTTGTGAAAAATTTCCCTGTTTTTGAACGTTTTTTAACAAATGGAGATGTGTAAAGAATAAGAGGGAATATTTGGTATGATAAAAATGTAAAGGTTTTCTATATATTATAAGGGGGTTATAAAATGGGGAAATTAGATGGTAAGGTCGCTTTTGTTACAGGAGCTGCGATGGGGAACGGAGCTGGGATCGCTCATGTATTTGCAGAGCTAGGGGCGAAAGTATTACTTGTTGATATTTCAGAGACAGTTCATGAGACTGCCAAAAATATTGTAAGTAAAGGGTTAGATGCTGCGAGTTATGTAGTCGATGTAGCTGATATGAATGCTGTAAAAGAAGTAACGAAAGATGCATATGAGAAGTACGGAAAGATTGATGTATTAGTAAATAACGCCGGTGTTATTCGACTTGCAAATTTTTTAGATATGTCAGATGAAATGCGTGATTTTCAATTTCAAGTGAATATTAATGGTGTATGGAATTTTTCTAAAGCGGTATTGCCATATATGATTGAGAAAAATTACGGGAAGATTGTGAATATGTCTTCTGTAACAGGGACATTGGTTGCTGATGAAGGTGAAACTGCATATGCAACGACGAAGGCAGCAATTTGGGGATTTACGAAAGCGTTAGCACGTGAAGTTGCAAAACATCATATTACTGTAAATGCAATTTGCCCAGGTTACATTATGACACCAATGGCAGAGCAAATAGCAAATGAATCTGATCCAAATGAGCCGAGTAACGTCATCGATGGAATCGCTTCAGGTGTTCCTTTAGGACGTTTAGGGAAAATAGAAGAAGTAGGTCAGTTAGCAGGGTTTTTAGCATCCGATGAATCAAGCTACATAACGGGTACACATATTGTCATTGATGGCGGTAGCACATTGCCAGAAACAGTTTCAGTCGGTGTAAAGTAAAAGGATTATGAATGAGAGTTTTAGTTCTGTGAATTTTTTGTGAATATGAATGCTAGAAGGAATCTGAAAAAGACTTCTTCTAGCATTATAATGTTATGAATTATTGTGAGAAAAATCAATTTTGTTACAAAAAGTTGAAATCGAAGTATTTTAAAAGAAAAAGGTTTATAATAAAAACATAACTAATAACAACATTACTAATTATAAGGAAGTGTAACTATGAGTACTGTAGCAATCGTGTATGGTATTATTCTTTCTACAATTATCGTTTTATTTTTCGTTGGGGTTTCACGTTATATTCATAAATGGAAAGAATGCGTTGCGAAATTAAATCACATTGAAGAAGAACTAAGTGATTTAATGTTACATCATGGTAAGTAAAAAGATTATTTTTTAACGAAACAATGTGAAGAATATCACAAAACATGCTCTCATTATGAGGCGTGTTTTTTTGTTATGTGAATGATTAGGCACATTCGTAAGTTTTTGCCATACGATACAGTGTGAAGGTGGAAACGTTCGGAGTGGAAAAGAGGGATAAAATGAGTAGTTCCGGTTATGTTCCAGATAATAAAAATTTAAAGAAAAGCTCAGGAACTCCAAATCTTTTCTTTGATTCGAGAAAAAATATCTTTTTTAAAAGGGATGAGAAAAACGTTGCATATGAAGTTACGTCAACGCAGTTACCAGCGATGATAGGAGGGGCGTTTGTTGATTTGTTTATGACAAAAGGGCATATGCGAGAACCGCATTGGCATCCGAATGCGTGGGAGTTGGATGTTGTTGTATCAGGAGAAGCAGTTACATCCATATTAAATCCCGAAACGAATCAATTGCAAAATTATCATGTAAAAGCGGGGCAAACTGTATTTATTCCAATGGGATGGTGGCATTGGATCACAGCGGTAACAGAAGAAGTACAATTGCATTTGTTCTTCAATAACGATCAGTTTGAAACAGCAGAAGGATCAGACATACTTAGATTAACACCACCAGAAGTATTTCAAGCTGCATACGGTGTAAGTGCAGAAAAATTAGAGAAGGACCTTTCGCCAATTAAGGAGTCAGTTGTAATTGGTCCTCCTAACTCAAATCGACTAAAAAGCGTTAAAGAAAGTGACGACTCAAATATAGTTGTTACGTTAAATGGACATATAACATCATGTGAAATAGAGTAACTCTTTCTTTTTTTAGGAAGAGTTACTCTATTTTGTATAATTTTGTATTTTTATTCGTTATAATTATTATATAGAAGGGAATTTATCCGACATTAACGGGCAATAAAACTCCTACCTCAAAATTCGACTGGAGCAAAGAAGCTAGGTGGGAGATCAACTGCCCGTAAACGTCCGATTGGTTCAACTAATAATCTGTGGGGGATGAACTAACCCCCACTGATTATAGTTTCACTTTATAGAGGGGGCATATTGTGAACATATTAAAGATTATAGGAATTGTTGCAGGAGTGATTATAGTAGCCGTTATAGCTTTCTTTGTCATTATGAAGTACTATTTATCAAAAGAAGATCCTGATTACGTATTAAAGTACATAAAAGAACATAAAGACGATGAAACATGTTCATTACTTATTAAAAGAAATGGGGAAGTATTAACTTCTATAAATGCAAATAAAAAATTACCATTAGCGAGTACGGCGAAAATCGTAATAGCAGTTGAATTTGCTAAGCAAGTGTCAGAAGGAAAGATAAGCCGAGATGAACAAATTTCATTGCAGGAGCTAGAAAAATATTACGTTAAAAACACTGATGGTGGAGCACATCCTGACTGGTTAGAAGATGCTAAAGTGAGAGAATTAGTGAGAAATGGGCAAATTGCTTTAGAAGAAGTTGCTAAAGGGATGATTCATTATAGTTCTAATGCAAATACAACATATTTGTTAGATAAGCTTGGAATAGAAAGAGTAAATGAAAGTATAAAAGAGTTAGAGCTTACTAGTCATGACAAGTTCTCTTCGTATACTGCTTCACTATATATGAGAGGGTATGTAGAAAAAGAGCTTCATGAGCCAGAAAATCAATCGTTAGAAATGATACGTAACATGTCAAAGGATGAGTATAATCAGCATGTGTTACAAATTCATGAATGGATGAAAGATGAAGAAGAATGGAAAAAACGGGATATCCCATTAAAGGTAGATATGGAATTTCAGCGGATTTGGTCAGATCGATTAGTGGGTGCAAACGCCAAAGATTATATGAGTATAATGGAAAAGATAAATAGTAGAAAGTATTTTCCAAAATCAATGCAAGAAGAAATCGAGAACATTTTCAAAGGAACAGTTAAAAATAGTAAGTTCGAATATGCTGGTCAAAAAGGTGGTTCTACCGCATTCGTATTGACAAAAAGCTTGTATACTACAGATAAGAAAGGGAATAAGGTAGAAGTTGTCATGATGTTTAACGATATAGAAGATCAAGTTGCATATCAAAAACTGAGAAATAATGTAGATTATTTTATTCGAGATATTATAACAAGTGAGGAATTCAGAAATAAATTATAACGAAATAATTTTATTATGTAAACAAGATGCTGTTAAAGGTAGGTGTTGAGATGAGGTTGAAGGAGTATATGCTTGAAACGTTTCCAAATTTAGAACTTAGACCACCTCTATTTTATAATGGGGCTATTGGTATTCGTTTTAGATTAGGTGTGGACTATGATTGCAATAACATTTATGAAAATTGCTCATATTTAGAAGGCGTTTATAACAGAGCGATTGCTTTATTTCAGTCTTTACATGCAACAAAAGATGATATTTATATTGTAGTGGATGTAAATGACTATGCAAACGGTGAAACTTTCAAACACAAATTGAATATTTTTTCTAAGTATGTAAAAGAGAAGTCGGCTTTGCTTAAGTTAAAGAAAAATACAATCCCTTATGTTTTTCCAGAAGACGATGAAGACGGGGTATATAAAACACATAGATATACTTTGAAATGTAAAGTTTCTGACTTGAAATACATTTCTATGCTAAAAGCAATTTGTAATCAAGATATGGGAATAAAACCGAGTATTTTTCATAGGGTGTATTTTATAAATATAAACAAGAATACTATATTTCACGTTTATGATGATAGAGGTTGTGATGTATTAGCTACCTCTCCTGATACAATTAGGGATATTTATAATACATATAATGATTGGATATTAGAATACGATAGAAATAAAATTGATAAAGTATTTAATTGAATGTAGTCTATTTTAATTGAGGGAAATACCATATGAGGTGTTTCCCTTTTATTAATATGAAAATCAACATTTAAATTTGACAGTACTTATTATAAAGGTAAAGGGATTTGATGGTAATGTATTGAATTTGGATAGAAACGGAAAAGGGAGATGAATAAATGACGACAATATATTTCGTTCGCCATGCCCACTCTACATATACAAAAGAAGAACGGGAGCGTCCTTTATCTGAAAAAGGGTATTGTGATGCAGAGAATGTAACACGTTTGTTAAAAGATAAACATATTGATGCTGTAATTTCAAGTCCGTATAAAAGGGCGATTCAAACTGTGCAAGGAATCGCAAATACATATAATGTAACAATACAAATAGAAGAAGATTTACGTGAAAGATTAGTAAGTACAAAGCCGGTACAGGATTTTAATGATGCTATGGAGAAAGTGTGGAAAGATTGGAGTTTTGCCCACAAAGGCGGAGAATCCAATGATGTAGCACAAAGACGCGCTGTAATATGTATGCAAAGTATATTAAAAAAATATAAAGGTAAGAATATTGTAATAGGTACTCATGGGAATATTATGGTATTACTCATGAATTATTTTGATTCGAAATATGATTTTCAGTTTTGGAAAACCCTTCATATGCCTGACGTGTATAAATTAACTTTTGATAATAATTGTTTTATTTCTGCTGAAAGAATACAGTCTACAGATTATCAGATAAAGTGAAACTTTAATCAGTGGGGGTTTTGTTCATCCCCCACTGATTATTAGTTGAACCAATCGGGCTTTTACGGGCAGTTGATCCCCCATCTAACTTCTTTGCTTTCGCTGAATTTTGAGGTGGGGGTCTTATTGCCCGTTAATGCGGGGTAAATAATTTGTAAAAGTTTATCAAAAAAAGAGGAAAGAGAGATGTTATTGTAGAAGTATGACTTTGTAACATAAAAAATATATGTTAAAGGAGGCTGTTTACATGTTTGAGAAAGAGAAAGAAGGGCTTATTGAAGTTCACAACGTATATGAAATTGCACCAGCAGATGGAGCAATTATTGGTATGGCAACGGAAGAAGAAATGGAAATTGCTGCTGAACTAGAGCTGCAGTACTATGCCCATTCTCGTTTGTTAGAAGCAAATATTCAGTTAGACGGTTCCTCCTACAAAGAGTTACTTCAGGAGTTCCAGGAGTACGAAAGAAAATCAATGAGCTTTTGGCGAGCAATACATAAACGTTTAGCTGTGCCATGGGCATGGGTATTACGTATTGACGTTGCGAATGGCCCTATATATGTAAGTAATGGGAATTCGTATTATGAAGAAATCGATGATGAAGAAGATTATGAATAGATAAGTAAGGAAGCAGCTTTAGTTGCTTCCTTTTTTTATTCGTAGAGATTGAACTGCTTCAATAATAATATTTGGTCGATCATTTTCGATTCCGTGACCAGCATGTTCGGCAAGTATATATTGGTTATTTATTGAGATTTGTAATTGTTCATGAATCAGTTCTTGCCACATTGCTTCAAGTTGTATCGCTTCCTCTTTTGGCATGCCACCCTCAGTCAACTGAGTAATAGAATATTGAGGGTCTCTACCGATAACGATTAAAGGTGTTTCTAATGTTTTATATAGCTTTATTATTGAGTGAGCACAATTTTTCCACTCACATAGTTCAGAAGCTGTCGCTTTATATAATGAAGGAGAGGTAGAAAATTCAATTTGCTGTCTTGATTGATCGGCTAGCATAGGTTTTAGTTCATTATAAAGCATGTCTACATCCATTTTGGAGTATGTATTATATTTTTGAAGCCACATATCATCAGAATCAGTCTGATCAGAAATTGGTAGATGAAGTTCATCTAATCGGTGTAAGTTCATAGAAGTAGAATCAACTAAAATAAGTGCTTGTAGCTTATCTTCATGTAACATCGCAAAATGTTGTGCACATAAGCCTCCATAGGAATGGCCGATTAGAATGATAGGTTCGTGAATAGCTAATTTCTGTAGTAACATATGTAGTTCGTTTGTCGCTTGTCTTGTAGTACGCGAATAATTTCCTAGTTCACTTTTTCCGTAACCTGGGCGATGGTATGAAATGACGGTAAAGTGCTGCGAAAGCTTTTCTATAATAGGAAGCCAATCATAAAATGAGCAAGTCATTCCGGTTTGAATAACTACCGTTTGTTTACTACTTCCTTTTATATATACTTCTATAGTTTGCTCCAATACCTCTACAAATTTATAAATAGTAAACCCTCCTAACTAAGCTTGAAATAATTTTTGGCAAGCAAAAACAATACACCAAACACCTACACCGAATAGGACCGATGTACTAAGTGAAAATGAGTTTTTTAAACCAATATAAACGATAAATAATAGTAGTGCGGATGCAGGAAATCCATATAGTACGCCTATAGCAAATTGACTCAATTCTTGTTTGTTCCCGCCTTCGAAAGAAATCCAAAATAGACTCAGTAAACTAACGAGAGGAAGGGCAGCAATAAAGCCGCCTATCGTACTAAAATGTTTAGCGACTTCAGTAATAACGCCAATAATAAGTGCCGAAACGATTACTTTAACGAGGAAATGCATATTTTGCCTCCTTCGCTAATAACGAAAAGGCTTTTTCAATTAATTGTTGTTCTTCTTTTGATAACTGTGATTCTAATATTTTTATCTTTTCTTTATCGAGTAAAGTGTGTTTTTCTAATACTTCAATGCCTTCTTTCGTTAAAGTAAGGTTCACAACTCTTTCATCTTGTTTGTTTCTTTCTTTCATGATAAACCCTTTTTGAATAAGGCGTTTTACGTGTTCAGACGCTGTGTTATGAGAGAGACTAAGCTCAGTAGCGACTTTTCCAATTGTTATATCTTTCTCACGAGAAGCGATTTGTAAAATACGAATGGCTTGGTGGGAAAGGTTGTCTTCATATTCATATCGTAAGTGATAATAAATACTTTCCCAATGTTGATTGATGTCTTTCATAATGATAAATCCCCCTATTTTTATATCGTATAATAAGATATATTCGTGAGTATAGAGATAAAATCCTTTTATTTGGATAAAAAATGTTGAAAAAGTTTATTTTTATTGAAATATAAGGTAATCTATGTGTAAAGGTATACATTTAGCAAGAGAGAGGATGATAGCTGTGAATACATTTAAATGGATGAGTCATGAGCAGATGTATGTAGATGAAATACATGTTGAAAAATGTGGTCCTCTTTCAGTCGGCGTATATGGGGGAAATCAAGAGAGTGATGCATATGAACGCGGAGATGCGGTGCTTGCTTGGTGGGATCCTGAATTACAATTTGAATTTGTTATGATTTTTGATACACACCACAAAACAAAAAATATAGATTACATAATAGAAGCAATTTCAGAAAGAAAAGAGAAACTAAAAGAGTTATTTTCCTATCCGATACATTTAGCTTTTCATCATACGCATATGTACTTATTAGCGTTATTTACAGATGAGCTGTTTATTGAAAAATGTGATCAAGATGATGAGGAACTTTCATGCTTAATTTGTTTACGAAAAGGCGAATTTTTATATTGGCTATCAGTTGGTGATTGTTTCGCATATTTATTCCATTCTGAGAAAACGAAGAATGGTAAAGGGCGATTAAATAAACGGAAGAATTACGAATATATTGGTAGGAAAAATATTTTCGCAGCAAATACCCCTTGTTTTACGTCAGGTGTAAGGGGATTAGAAAAAGGAATGAATCACATTGTAATGGCAACGGACGGTATTTTAGAATGTGATAAACGAAGGTTTGATGATGATCAATCTTTAGTAGAAATATTGCACGACGGAAATAGCCTGCAGATTGAACCAGTATTAACAAATGTACTACAGTGGAAAGGTAGAGATTGTGCCACAATTATTGGATGGTCCATTGACACTGATAATAAACAATGTGCTAATTAATATAAAAGGAGTTCAAGGTTTTTACCCTTGAACTCCTTTTTGTTAAGCGATATGGATGTGATACGTTTTTAACCATTCATTTATTTGAAGCATATATTCCATAGCACTTCTTGCTTCAAAATTGTTAATGTCTTTATTACTTTGATCGGCAATGGCAAGTAATGTGGAATGATTAATAAGTGAGAAAATAGGATTGTTTTTATTACTGCACATGTCGAGTGATAAATGACGGATTGTTTGTAAATAATGTGGATCTTGTGAAGTTGGATAAGCACTTTTTCTTCTATTACGTACATCGTCAGGTAAAGCAGGTTGCAGTGCTCTACGTAAAATGCCTTTTTCAATATTATCAATGCTTTTTATATCGAAAGGAACGTTCCATAAATATTCAACTAATCGATAATCGCAAAACGGTACACGAACTTCAAATCCTACAGCCATACTCATACGGTCTTTACGGTCAAGTAAGAATGGGAGAAATCTCGTTAAAAATAAATAAAACATTTGACGTTGTTTTGCGGATTTTTTATTTTCACCTTCAAGAGTAGGGACTTCAAGTATCGCTTCTTGGAATCGTGTATCAATATAGTCTTCTAAGTTGCATTGATTACTTACTTCATTTAGTAGAAGAGGGGAGGTGTTTTTCCAATTTGTTAGCCAAGGAAACTTATCGACATATAGTAATTCTTCTTGGTGAAACCAAGGATACCCACCGAATACTTCATCAGCAGATTCTCCGGATAAAGCTACAGTCGCATCTTTTTTCATTTCGCAAAATAGTAAATATAGTGAAGTTTCCATTTCGCCAGCACTAGGTAAATCTTTTGCACGGAGGGGAACGAATAAGTGATTTGCTAATTCTTCAGCATTCACAATAATGTCATGATGAGATGTCCCTACATGTTCAGAAACACGTTTTACCCAAGGAGCGTCTAAACCAGTGCGAGCAAATGTCAGCTCGAAATCTTTTGCGCTATTTACAAAGTCAACGGAATACGTATGAAGTGTTTTATTTTCAGCAGCAAATTCTTTTCCTGCTAGTGCAGTAATCCCGCTAGAATCTAATCCTCCTGATAACATACAGACGAGAGGAACATCCGCAATTAATTGTCTTTTTACTGTATCTTGTAAAATAGATAAAATATGTGATGATGTTTCTTCAGTACAGTCTGTATGAACCTTACTTTCTAAATTCCAATACTTCTTAACTACTTTTTTATCACGTGTAAACGTTATAGAATGTCCAGCACGCACTTCTTGAATATGTTTAAAGACGCCACATCCTGGAGTTCGAAATAAGCCTAATCCAAATATTTCGTTTATGCCATCCGAATCAATTTCAGCAGGAACAGATGGATGAGCTAATAATGCTTTTATTTCAGATCCGAAAATAATACTGTCATTTCTTTCTGTATAAAAGAGTGGCTTTACGCCTAAATGATCACGTGCTAAAAATAATTGTTGCTTTTGATCATCCCATATTGCAAAGGCAAAAATACCATTTAAATGTTGTACGCAGTCTTCTCTCCATTCTAAATATGCATGTAGTAATACTTCTGTATCTGAATTCGTTTCAAATGCATGACCACATTTTCGAAGCTGTTCTCTAAGCTCACGGAAATTATAAATTTCTCCATTATAAGTAAGAGCATACGTATAATCACCAGCACGAAATGTCTTCGGCTGCGTCCCGCCTTCTGGATCAATAACAATTAAACGCCGGTGTGCAAAGGCCGCACGAGGTGAAAACCAGAACCCTTCAGCATCAGGCCCGCGATGCTGAATACGATTTGCCATCTTTTTTAAAATAACATGTTGATTTGAAAGGTTTTCCTTCCAATCTACCCAACCTGTAATTCCACACATACACATCTCATCTCCTAATTTAAAATGTTGAAAAGTAGATTAACGAAATAAAATGTACACCTAGTTAAAGGATGACCATATAAATAGTGTACTACATGAATTAAAGTGTAGACTTGAGAAAATTTTCTTTGAATGCGTAGTTATGTGAGACAATGGCTAAGGGAAAGTATTCCATTACATACAAAAAATAAAAAAAGATGAGAGAAAATATTTTGTAAGACGTTATATAGGGTGTAAAAGCTTTTACAAAAATATAAGGGGAATCGCTACATGAAATCGAATGAGAAAAATTTTATAAAAAGATTACAGCGGCAAAAAGAAGATGCGCTAGAATTTGTTATCGATACATACTTACCACTCATAAAGGGGATTACGCACAAAGTTCTTCTTCCAGTTCAAAATGATGGACTCATAGAGGAATGTGTAAACGATATATTTCTTTCCATTTGGATTAACGCAAATAAGTTTCATGGAGAGCCGAATGATTTTAAAAAATGGATTGCAGCGATCGCAAAATTTAAGGCGATTGATTATTACCGGAAAGCGACTAAAAAAGTAGAAATTATTTCAGATGAGTTTCATATCAGTACGGAAAAATCAGCGGAAGACGAATTAATCGTTATGGAAGATAGGGAAGAATTATTGAAGCTTATTAATCAATTAGAACCGTTAGATCAAAAAGTGTTCATTATGAAATATCTCCTTGGTATGAAGACAGAGGAAATCGGGGAGAAATTAGGATTAACCAGGGCAGCGATAGATAATCGTGTGTACCGGGGAAAAAAGAAACTACAACAAAATGCTACGAATATTAGTTTTGGAGGTAGTGCAATATGAAAGACATTTATGAACTATTAAATAATATTGATATAGATGAAAAAGAACTTGAGGAAATTGAGGCTTCTGAAATTGAAAAAGAAAAAGTAAAACGCAATGTAAAACAATCGATACGTACGAAGAAAAAGATGAAAAGTTGGAAAAAAGGTGTTGCTGCTGCATCTATTTTAGTAGGGTTATCAGTCGCAACGCTTGGTATTGGGTTTCCTACATATGCAGGGGGATTGCCAATTGTAGGTGATATATTCCGATTTTTAGATAATGGTAGAACAGGGTTATATGAAAATTATAAGGAGTTTTCGACTGAATTGAATATGACGAGAGAGAGTAATGGGGTTAAGGTTACAATTAATGATGCTGTGTTCGATGGTAGAACAATCACACTCACATATTCTATCGAGAGTGATAAAGACTTAGGAGAGAAACCGTTCCCATTTGGAAGTCCGCAAGTTATGGGCTTTAATGGCGGAGGAGGTAGTTCGAACGTTACAAAAGTTGGAGAGGGAAAATATGTAGGTATGACTACGATGAGTGGTCATGGTAGTGAAAGGTTAGATGTTGCAAATGTTTGGTGGGATATAGAGGCAATTGAGTTGGATTATGAAGGTAATGCAATAAAGGGGAACTGGAATTTCGCGCTTAGTTTAAAAGCAATGGATAGTAAGGAAGTAAAGGTTAATAGGGTTTCTGAAAATGAATTAATAAAAGTAAATATAGACAAAATGGAAGTAACCCCGATGTCATTTATCGTTTTTTTCAATCAGGAAGAATCTAAGACGTTACGAAGTATATGGGATAGCGCTGATGTGGAATTAGAAATAAAAGATGATTTAGGAAATAAATATGCAGGTGAAGGAAATGGAGGAACTAGTACAGTAGCAGAGCCACATAAAAGTAGTTGGAGTGCTACATTCCAAAAGTTGAACGAAAATGCAACAAAGCTTATCGTTACACCTCACGTACACTTACGAGTTCATACACCTGAAAATCATGGTGGAGTGGAGTATGTGAATGGAAAAGAGAAGAAAATTGAAGTGCCGAAAAAAGAAGCGAAGAGTAAAGATATAGTGTTAGATGATATTGTCATTGATTTAAAGAAATAGAAGAGAGACTGCCTAAAACCATTAGGCAGTCTTTTTTCGTTAAGAATTAGTTACGAGCAATGCATGCGGATGCTGCGTTTTATACTCATCTTTCCACGGAATGTTTAGTTGTTCCCACGATTCGCCGCTAGTAGTGGATTGAAACACGCCATTGTTATTTAAAGTGTAAAATGTATGTGGTTCTGCTTCGTTTGTCGCAAACATCGAAATAACTGTACCGATTGCTGATGGTAGTCCTTGCTGTACTTGCTGGAACGGAGTATCTTTCGTTTTACGATAAATAAAAGATTCATAAGGTATACGGTGATGAGCGAGATCAGCACTCGGTGCGGCAGAAACGAGAATTGTATCGCAATCAGCCGGATCGATAGCCAAGCTGTATAAATAATGATGTTCAAGTCCTTCACTGCATGAGATCCAGCTGTTTCCACTGTTATAACTTTCAAGGTATGCGCGATCAGGTCCGCCCATAAATCCGTCACCACATGATGCATAAAGGCGATTTGGGGCTTCAGGGTGCATAAGTAATTGATGAGCATCGATAGGAGCACCGAATTTTTTATCAATCCATGTATGCCCTTTATCGTTACTTTGAATAACAGCACCAGCTTCAATTGAAACATGGATTGTATTCGGATTCTGTGGATCCACTGTAATCCAGCGTACGTGATGAGTAAAAGGTCTAGGCGGGAAAGCCCACGTATAAGAAGATAATAATGATTTCATATTTTTCAGTTCCGTCCACGTTTCACCACCATTTTCTGAGCGGAATAAAGCGCTCGGTTCTGTGCCGACATAAACGACGCCATAGCCGTTAACTTGTTCATTAGGGCTTATCGTAATGGAAGTGATCGAAGAATGTAAAATACCATCTTCTTTTGGAAAATCAAAGTAACGATAAGAATCTCCAATTGGTCTCCATGAATCTCCGCTATCGTCACTTAACCAGAGACCTCGTCCAAATGTTCCGCAATATACACGATTCTTTTGAAATGGATCAACAGCGATACAGGTAGGTTGCATATTTTGTAAGTGATACGCTGTTTCATAGTTACCATATTGTTCTTTCACTACAACAAGTTCACGCTCCATACAGAGAAATAAACGTTTCATTTCGTAACCTCCTTAAAAATTCTTTCTTTAGTAAACAATATGAAAATAAAAAAGAAGTAGTCTTGTTTTTATTTGAGAAAAAGGACTTGTTTGAAAAGCAGCGAAGTGTGTATACAGAGGAATTAGGATAAAGATGGGGAGTTTGTTTCATACTAACATACAGATATTGCACTTAAAGGAGCGTCTGTATGGGACATTCACACGATCACGGTCATTCTAACAATAAAAAGGCGTTACTAATTGCTTTCGTACTAACGACAAGTTTTATGATTGCTGAAGTAATTGGAGGATTTGTAACAAATAGCTTAGCACTACTATCTGACGCGGGGCATATGTTAAGTGATGCGGTATCTTTAGCTTTAAGTTTACTTGCGTTTAAGCTTGGAGAAAAAACAGCAACAACTGCGAAAACATACGGGTATAAGCGAGTCGAAATGTTAGCGGCATTATGTAACGGTGTCGTTCTTATTGTCATTTCAGTATACATTTTTATTGAAGCAATTCGCCGTTTTAAAGAACCAGTGGAGATTGCTAGTAATGGGATGCTCATTATTGCTGTACTTGGTCTACTTATTAATATTTTATCAGCTTGGATATTAATGAGAGGCGGAGATGTGAAGGGGAATTTGAATTTAAGAAGTGCTTTCTTACACGTACTAGGTGATCTATTAGGATCAGTTGGAGCGATAATTGCTGCGTTACTTATTAAATTTTTCGGATGGACTGCTGCAGATGCGATTGCTAGTATTCTTGTGTCTATTTTAGTCATTATTAGTGGATGGCGTGTAACACGTGATACGGTTCATATATTAATGGAAGGTGCACCACAGCACATAAATGTTGAAGAGGTAAAAAGTACATTATTAAATATTCCGGTTGTAAAAGAAGTTCATGATTTGCACATATGGTCTGTCACATCGGATTTTCAAGTATTAACTTGCCACTTAATTATTAAAGGTAATGAAACGCAAAATGTATTAATAGAGGCTACGGATGTATTAAAGGAGAAGTTTCATGTAGAACATGTCACCATTCAAGTAGAAATAGATGGTGAATTTCATCATATTGAGACAACTTGCAAAGTATGAAAGAAAAAGGATAAGAAAAAGTGTCATAACATTTTTCGCGGAGCATACATATATATAATGTGGCCACAAATACTTTGTAAGGTAAATATTTCATGAAATTACTTTACTTATAAAGAGTCATCTTTTATAATCAAAAGTGGTAATTGATAAAGATTATCATTTTCAATGATTGTAGAAAGGAGTTTTTTAAAAGATGAGTAGTCAACTCCGTTTTGCTGTTGAAAATCGTAAGAGGCATTTAATTGATGAGTTAATTGGGGCAGGTGTGTTTAAAATTCGTGACCGACAATTATACGAGCTGTCTTTAGAGGAATTGGAAGAAGAGTACGAAGATATGGAAAATTATGCAGATATTCAGGCATAACTATATAGATTAGTAAAAGGAGAGCTGGTTACGATTTTGTGTAACCAGCTCTCTTATTATTTCGTAGAAATTATTTTTTGTATTTCTTTCATTGGACGGAGCCAGTTTTGAGACATCATTTGTTCCAATTGTTTTTCGTCCTGCTTCTGCAATGCTTGAATGATAGAGTGATGTTCTTCAATAGATTGACTTGCTGGAACAAAGTTTTGGAAAAACAAATATTCAAGGCGTAAAACATGAAGTTGCATATTTTCTAGAAAGGGTTCAATATATTGGTTTTTAGCAATAGAAGAAATTGTATTGTGAAATTGTATATCTAATTCTAAAGCTTGTTTTGCGTTTTTTTTCTCTATAGAGCGCTGGAAATCATCATTTATTTCAAAAAGTAGTTTCATATCAGAGTCTGTAATATTTTGAAGTGCTTGCTTTCCTATAATAGAGTGAAGGCCAGCCATTGTTTCATAAATAATAGATACGTCGTCTAACTTAATAGGAGCAATTTTTGTTTTTTGTCCAGGTACCATTTCCACTAATCCAGAAAGCTCTAATATTTGAAGTGCTTCTCTTACAGGTGTTCTGCTTACTCCTAGTGCTTCAGCTAACTCCCCATCATTAATTTTTTCATCAGGCTGCAGTACACCTTCAATAATCCAATCTTGTAGTTGATTTAAAACGAGTGATTTTGCCGAAACTCTTCCTGGTTTTTTATAATTTTGAGGGACAGGCATAGTGAATTCAATCCTTTCATTGTATATTCTTTTTTTTCTCATGAACAAGCTTTAATTCTGGTTTCCCTTTATCCGGTTTTTGGCTTAAGATGAGCACCATTACAATGACACAAAAAGCCCCTAATAACTGAAAAGATTGAAATGGTACGTGTAATATAAGTACAGAAGAAATAATAGCTGCGAGTGGTTCTGTACAACCGAATAATGTCGTTTCTTTCGGAGTCAGGTATCGTATGCTGTCTAAGTATAAATAAAATGCAATAAGTGTCCCAAAAATGACGACAAATGTGATGAGCGGTAGGGTACTTAGTTTTATATACTTCATAGTCGATAATAAAATGAATTCTTTCGTAGAAATAAAGTGTAGAAGCGTTACACCAATACCCCCAATAATCATGCCCCATCCAACGATAACAGAGGAAGACCATCTTTCTAGTAATCCCTTTGAATATAAACTATAAAAAGCAAGAGATAATCCAGATAAAATACCCCAAATAATAGCTGGTGTAGAAACAGCTAAGTTATGAATGGACCCGTTTGTTAGTAAGAGAAAAGTGCCTACTAATGAAAGGGTAATGGAAATGAAATCAATTTTTGATGGACGAACGTTCCATTTGAAAAGTAAGTATACAGTAATAAATATAGGAGCTAAATATTGTAATAATGTTGCGACGGCGGCATTTCCTTCTTTAATAGAAGCAAAATACGTGTACTGAACAGCAAGCATACCGAATAGGCCAAACAATATCATTTTAGTAGCATCAGATTTTTGTTTCCATATACCGAATATTTCTTTTTTGTTCGTTCCGAATGATGAAATAATGAGCAAGATAACGCCCGATATAAGCAATCGGATTGTAACTAACCATTCGGTTGAAACATTTTCATATTGAAAAAGTTGTTGTGCTGCTGTTCCGGACAAGCCCCATAAACAAGCACCGATTACAACCATAATGATTCCTTTTAAACGATTTGGATTCATATAGTTTTAATTCTCCTTCTCTAAAAATAAGTTTTGGATACAGTATGCAATATATCACGAAATGAATAAAAAATAAACTGAAATTTCTGTGTTATAAGGTGGGAAGTTGAGTAGTTCCAGTTATGTTTACGATACAAGTAAATAGGTTAAATAAAGCGAGATAAAATTATAAAATTAAATCATAATCAAGCGGATAAAAAAATAAAGATAAGAGTAATTTGGTTTGTTAAAAATATGTGTAGAAGGAGACATGTGATGAGCTGGGTTACTCATAAACCAACATTTGAATTTGATCAATATAGTCCATATATTCGTATGAATTCTGCGTGGGTGGGACATTTAAACTTTGCTTATGATTTAGTAAGATTTGAAAAGCCAGAAATATTAGTTGAGTTAGGTACCCATTTAGGAGCTTCTTTTTTCAGTTTTTGCCAAGGGGTAAAAGATGGAGGATTATCTACAAAATGTTTTGCTGTAGATACTTGGGCAGGAGATGAGCATACAGGTCCATATGGAGAAGGTGTTTTTCAAATAGTGAGTAAATACACGGACATGAGTTACCCTCATATAGGTAATTTAATTCGGTCTACTTTTGACGAGGCTGTGGATCAGTTTCAAGATGGAACAATAAATTTGTTGCATATTGATGGCTATCATACGTATGAAGCAGTTTCTCATGACTATAAAACATGGTTACCGAAACTTGCGAATAACGGTATCGTGTTATTTCACGATATTGAGGTGAAAAATCGGAACTTCGGTGTGTATAAATTTTGGGATGAGGTCAAAGCGAAGTATCCTCATTTTCAGTTTGAGCATTCATATGGGCTCGGAGTGTTATTTCCGAAAGGTTGTAGCGATAAGTTTGTGGAAATACTTAAAAATAAAGAAGAAATACAAGATATGTATAAATAAAAGTAGAGCATGCATCATTTGAATGATGTGTGCTTTTTTATGTGGAGAATAATGATATTCCTTAAAAAGGTGAGGATAATAGTAAAAAGTTTTATGGTGGCAAATATTAAAAAAGTTACTCTTTGATTGTTATATATAAAAAATGTAACATTTTTTATATTTTCCATTGCGAAAAGTAGCATCTACTTTTACAATAGAAAAGGTGTCCATATATTATACTGGAAAAATAAATCGAAATAATATGAAAATTTTGTTTTGTCTTCGCTAATTGTATATTACATACATGTAAGACGACATACGTCATGTTATCGACTTGTAAGGAGAGAAAAAAATGAAAAGTGTAAGATTACCATCGATGCTAGAAATCATAGTTCTTTTATTACTATTTCTTGCTGTTGTCTTTTCCTTCCAAACGATTTTTGATCTCCCAATTCAATTAGCGCTATTTATTTCATGGTTTTTAGTAATTGCGCTTGGATTAAGATTAGGATTTCGTTATCAAGAATTGCAAGATGCAATTACGAAAGGGATTTCTAACGGATTAGAAGCAATACTGATTTTAGTGGCAGTAGGTGCTTTAATTGGAACGTGGATTGCTGGTGGCGTAGTACCAACATTAATCTATTATGGATTAGAGTTTATTCACCCTAGCATATTCCTATTAGCAACATTAATTATTTGTTCTATAACTTCTATCGCGACAGGAACATCATGGGGAACAGTTGGAACGGCAGGTATTGCTATGATGGCGATTGGTGAAGGACTTGGCTTACCACTTCCGCTTGTTGCTGGTGCAGTTCTTTCAGGAGCTTATTTCGGCGACAAATTATCGCCACTTTCTGACAGTACAGTTCTTGCAGCTTCTATGGCAAAAGTAGATGTTATTGCTCACGTTCGAGCTATGCTCGTATTAGATGTTCCGGCTTATATTATTACTAGCATTATGTTTACTGTAGCTGGTTGGATGTATGGCGGCGATAATGTAGACTTGAATCGAGTAGAGTTTTTAAAAGAAGCTTTATTAAAGGAATTTGATATTAAAATATGGATGCTTGTTCCGGCGGTCATTGTTATTGCTTTATTAGCGATGAAGAAACCGTCTATGCCAACAATTGCAATGGGAGCTTTAATTGGTGCAATTTGGGCAACTCTTTTCCAAGGAATGAACTTTGGAGAGGCGATTGGAACAGCGTATAACGGATTCTCAATTCAATCTGGTGTTGAGTTTGTTGACAAGTTATTAAACCGTGGTGGAATTAACGGTATGCTTGGCTCAGTAGCCGTTATTATTTTCGGTTTAGGATTTGGTGGATTACTTGAAAAACTAGGTGTTTTAAAAGTAATTGTATCAAAATTTGAGAAGAAATTAAATTCTGCAGGTAATGTAACATTGTCTACATTAATCGTGGCATTCTTAGCTAATATATTTGGTTGTGCGATGTACGTATCACTGATTTTAACACCAAAAATTATGGAAGATAGCTATGATAAATTAAAAATAGACCGCCGTGTATTAGCACGTAACTCAGAGGTAGGTGGAACGTTAACTTCTGGTATGGTTCCGTGGTCAGATAATGGTATTTTTATGGCTGGTATTTTAGGTGTAGCAACATTCTCATACGTTCCGTTTATGTGGTTAAGCTTTGTTTCATTAATTTTGGCAGTTATTTACGGATATACAGGCAAATTCATTTGGTATGTAGATGATGCTGAAAAAGGAAAGGAAGCATCATAAAAAAATACCTTCTGCGATGGCAGAAGGTATTTTTTTTATATATACGAGTGAGAATTCTTATCATTTGGATGAAAGTCTGTTAAAATGAGAAATGTAGGTATTTTATTTTCAAGGGGATGAAAAAATGGAGTACAGAATTGAAAGAGATACATTAGGAGAAATACAAGTTCCAGCTGATAAATTATGGGCAGCACAAACACAACGTAGTAAAGAAAACTTCCCGATTGGAACTGAGCAAATGCCGCTTGAAATTGTAAAAGCATTTGCAATTTTAAAGAAGAGTGCCGCACTTAGCAATCAAAAATTAGGAAAGCTATCAGAAGAAAAAGCAGAAGCAATTGTGGAAGCAGCTGACGAAGTGATTGCAGGGAAATGGAATGAACATTTTCCGCTTGTTGTATGGCAAACGGGTAGTGGTACACAGTCAAACATGAATGTGAATGAAGTAATTGCAAATCGAGGGAATCAAATTTTGAAAGAGAAGGGATCTGACGTACATATTCATCCGAACGATGATGTGAACATGTCTCAAAGTTCAAATGATACATTTCCAACAGCGCTTCATGTAGCATGTGTAATCGCAGTAGAAAATCACGTATTACCAGCAATTACGAAATTAAAAGAAACGTTAGCAGAAAAAGTAACTGCATTTGAACATATTATAAAAATCGGTCGAACACACTTACAAGATGCAACGCCGTTAACATTAGGGCAAGAAATTAGCGGATGGCACCGTATGCTTGAAAAAACAGAGCGTATGATTGCAGAGAGCAATACATATATGAAAGAGTTAGCAATTGGTGGTACTGCGGTTGGGACAGGTATTAATGCTCATCCTAAATTTGGTGAGATGGTATCAGAGGAAATTAGCCAATTTACAGGTAAACAATTTATTTCTGCACCAAATAAGTTCCATGCATTAACGAGCCATGATGAAGTTGTATATACGCATGGTGCATTAAAAGCATTAGCTGCTGATTTAATGAAGATCGCTAACGATGTACGCTGGCTGGCAAGTGGTCCACGTAGTGGTCTAGGAGAAATTATTATTCCGGCAAATGAGCCAGGAAGCTCTATTATGCCAGGTAAAGTAAATCCAACGCAAAGTGAAGCATTAACAATGGTTGTAGCGCAAGTGATGGGAAATGACGCAACAATTGGATTTGCTGCGAGCCAAGGTAATTTTGAGTTAAACGTATTTAAACCTGTTATTGCATATAACTTCTTACAATCCGCTCACTTATTAGCAGATGCAATTGTTTCATTTAATGATAATTGTGCAGTGGGTATTGAAGCAGATGAAGAGGTAATTAAAGAGAATGTGAATCGATCATTAATGCTTGTTACAGCATTAAACCCGCATATTGGATATGAAAATGCAGCGAAAATTGCGAAGCATGCTCATAAAGATGGGTTAACTTTAAAAGAGGCAGCGTTGCAATCTGGATTACTAACAGAAGAACAATTTGATGAAATTGTCGATCCGAAAAAAATGATTGCCCCGAAAGAGTAATAAAAAAAGCCAAGATTCT